>QCLK01000002.1 GCA_003214615.1 Pelagibacteraceae bacterium AG-414-E02 | reverse complement strand
CAGAAACTCTTACTTGCCTTTGAAGACTTTTCCAGTGAAAGCACATCTCCGCTTTTGGATTTTTCGTAATATCTTTACTTTTTGGGCTATTTAAATTCGTATAAAAAACGAATCCTTTATCGCTTAATCCTTTTAAAAGAACCACCCTTACTTTGGGTTCATTGTTATTGTTCGTTGTGGCCAAAGATAGAGCATTTGGATCATTTATCTCCTTTTTTTCAGCCTCAGACATCCAAATCTTAAATAATTCTAAAGGATCATCTAAATCCTTAAAACAAAAGTCCAGACCTAGTGAGTTTTTTTGATTCATAAAATAGTCAAAATATTCTATATAATATAATCTAATGTCATTTAACACTTTTGGAAAGATATTTCGTTTTACAACATGGGGAGAATCTCATGGTCCTGCCATTGGCTGTGTGGTCGATGGTTGCCCTCCTAATATTGCCTTATCTGAAAAACAAATACAGGTAGATATGGATAGAAGGCGTCCAGGGAAATCAAAATTCACATCTCAAAGAAAAGAATCTGACAAAGTAGAAATTTTATCTGGTGTGTTTCAAGGAAAAACCACGGGCACACCCATTTCTATGATTATTTATAATGAAGATGCAAGATCTAGAGATTACGAAACTATTAAAAATAAATTTAGACCAGGTCACGCCGATTATACTTATCTTTTAAAATATGGAATAAGAGATTATCGTGGTGGTGGAAGACAATCTGCAAGAGAAACAGCTGCGCGCGTAGCAGCAGGTGCAATAGCTAAAACTGCCCTTAATAAGTTGGTAGGAAAAAAATTTAAAATCGTTGGAGGGGTTATACAACTAGGTTTATTGGGTTGTAACAAAAATAATTGGAACGAAAAAGTAATAAGAAAAAATCCGTTTTTTTGTCCAGATAAAAAATCAGTCAAACTTTGGGAAAAATATTTACTTTCCATAAGGAAAGCTGGTTCGTCATGTGGTGCAATTATCGAATTAAGAGCATCTGGTATACCAGCGGGTTTAGGTGCTCCCATTTATTCAAAGCTAGATTCAGATCTTGCAAGTGCGTTGATGAGCATTAATGCTGTCAAAGGTGTAAATATAGGAGCTGGAATGAGTGCAGCATTTTTAAATGGAATTGAAAATTCTGATGAAATTAGAAATGTTAAAGGTAAGACAAAATTTAAATCCAATAATGCAGGAGGAATATTAGGAGGAATATCTTCTGGTCAAGAAATTGTAGCCTCATTTGCTGTAAAACCTACCTCGTCAATTTTGATCAACAGAAAAACAATTGATAAAAAAGGAAAAAATACAAATATATCTGTTAAAGGTAGGCACGATCCTTGTGTAGGAATCAGAGCTGTACCAATTGGTGAAGCGATGATGTCTTGCGTTTTGTTAGATCATTACCTATTAAACCGAGCACAGTGTGGTTGAACCACTAACTAAATTGTTTAGTTTTAGGTATAACAATATTTGATTTGAGAGCATCGAGTGCTTTTTGTTCAATTGAATTTGCATTAAGACCAGCTGTTTTGTACATATTCTCTGGGGTATCTTGATCAATAAATTGATCAGGCAAAATCATTGATCTAATTTTTAAACCTTTATCAAAAATACCTCTTTCCGAAAGCAATTGGAAAACATGTGAGCCAAATCCACCTATTGATCCTTCTTCAATCGTTATCAAAACTTCATGATGTAAACATAGGTCTATTATTAATTTAGAATCTAATGGTTTTGCAAATCGTGCATCAGCAATTGTTGTAGAGATTCCTTTGCTATCTAAATTTTTTGCAGCTTTTATACACTCTTGTAATCTTGCTCCAAAGTTTAAAATTGCAACTTTGTTTCCTTCTTTAATAATTTTACCTTTTCCTAACTCTAAAATTTCATTAATTTTAGGAAGTTCCATTCCTAGACCATTACCTCTGGGATATCTAAAGGCACAGGGTTTGTCGTTAATATTCACTGCAGTATTAATCATTCTAACAAGCTCGGTTTCATCACTAGCAGCCATTACTACAAAATTAGGTAAAGTAGATAAATATGTAATATCAAAAGCTCCTGCATGTGTAGGGCCATCAGCTCCAACTAATCCCGCTCTATCAATTGCAAACCTAACTGGGAGGCTTTGTATAGCGACGTCATGCACTACTTGGTCATATGCTCTTTGAAGAAAAGTAGAATAAATTGCTACAAAAGGCCTGTAACCTTCGGTAGCCAAACCTGCAGCAAATGTTACTGCATGTTGTTCAGCAATACCAACATCAAACATTCTGTCTGGAAATTTTTTTCCAAAAATATCCATACCGGTTCCTGATGGCATAGCTCCAGTAATTCCTACAATTTTAGTATCATTTTCGGCGTGTTTAACTAGGGTATCTGCAAATACTTTGGTATAGGACGGTATGTTTGTTTTAGACTTAGATTGTTCTCCAGTTACAACATCAAATTTACTTACACCGTGGTACTTATCTCTGGAATCTTCAGCTGGCTTATATCCTTTGCCCTTTTTTGTAACTGTATGAATTAAAATTGGTCCTTCATATTTTGAATTTTTAACATTATTTAAAACTGGAATTAAGCTATCTAAATTATGCCCATCAATTGGTCCGACATAGTAAAAACCTAATTCATTAAAAAGTGTACCGCCCGAAACCATATCTCTTAAAAATACTTCAGCTTTGCTTGCTTTATCTTTAAATCTTTTTGAAAATACAGAAGTAATGTATTTTATGGTTTCTCTAAAACTAAAATAAGTTCTTCCTGATAATAATCTTGCTAAATATGAACTCATAGCACCAACGGGACGTGCAATAGACATGTCGTTATCATTTAAAATTACAATTAATTTAGATTTCATTGCTCCAGCATTATTCATGGCTTCATAAGCCATACCAGCGCTCATAGCACCATCACCTATTACTGCAATAACGTGATTAAAATTATTAGATAAACTATTTGCTACAGCTATTCCTAAAGTTGAGGAAATTGAAGTAGAGCTATGTGCTGCTCCAAAAGGATCATATTCACTTTCTGATCTTTTTGTAAAACCAGACAGGCCTCCACCTTTTCTCAAAGTTCTAATATTATCTCTACGTCCAGTAATTATTTTATGAGGATAAGCTTGGTGTCCAACATCCCAAACAAGCTTGTCTTTTGGTGTATTAAATACATAATGTAGTGCTACAGTTAGCTCTACTACACCTAAGCCAGCACCCAAATGTCCTCCAGTAGTAGAAACAACATCGATTAACTCTTCCCTAAGTTCTTTGGCAAATTGTTTTAGTTCTTCTTTTTTTAATTTTCTTAGATCAGCAGGATACTTAATTTGATCAAGCAAGGTTTTTTTTATCATTTAAAATCTTCTATCTAATATAAATTCAACTGATTGTTTTAAATCGTTAGATTTAATACCATATTTTTTAATTTTTTTGTTTATTTTTTTTTTAAGATTGTGCGCAAACTTTAAAGTTTCTTTATAACCAAATAGGTTAACTAGTGTTTGTTTGCCTTTTTTCTTATCACTTTTAGTTGGTTTGCCAACGATTTTACTATCTCCTTTAAAATCAATTAAATCATCTGTTATTTGAAACAGTAGACCTATATCTGAACCTAATTTTTTTAGTATTTTTCTTTCATTAAAGTTTTGGCCCTTAATAATTGCTGCGCATTCACAACAAAAAGAAAATAATTTTCCAGTTTTTTTTTGTTGCATATCAATAATTTTTTTTTTAGAAACTTTTTTATTCTCGTAAGATAAATCAAAATATTGACCGCCCGCAAGTCCGGAAAAACCTGAATAAATTGCTAAAGTTGTTATTAATTCATTTTTTACTTTTTCTGAAAGTTTTAAATTCTTACTGGATAAAATTTCAAATGCTAGAGTAAGCAAAGCGTTTCCTGCTAGTATTGCGGTAAATTCATTAAACTTTTTATGCATTGAACTTTTGCCTCTTCTCATGTCATCGTTATCCATTGCTGGCAAATCATCGTGTATTAAAGAATATGTGTGAATACATTCGACAGCAGAACCAACAGCAATTAGTTTTTTATAATCAATGCCAAAAATTTTTCCTGTATTAACTATTATCGCTGATCTGAATCTTTTACCCCCAGAAAAAATACCGTATTTCATTGGTCTAACTAAATATGAATTATTTTTTTTTGATAATATTTTTTTTAAATAATTATTAGTATCTTTTGCAATTATACTTAGTTTTTTAGAAAATCTTTTCATTAAATTTTGTTTTAAGAATTGGCTATTTTTTTAAATTAGTATCTTTGATTTCTTTAGCTCTTTTTTTAAATTCCTCCTGGATATGAATATTTAGTTGCATCATTCTATTATACTTACCGATCGATTCTTCTAGGTTAGTTTCTTTGTTTTCTAGATTTGTTATAATTTCTTTAATTTCATTTTGCGCTTCTTTTATTGATTTTGACTTTATATCTGCTGGAATATTTTTTGATTTCATAATATATCCGTATACTAATTAATTTATGAAAAATATCTATTTAAATATATATAAACCAAATAAAGCAAATTTGAAAAAAGCAAAAAAAAACATTGAAAATAATAATGTAATTGGATTGCCAACAGAAACGGTTTACGGTTTAGCAGGTAATGCATATTCTAACAAATCAGTTAAAAAAATTTTCAGCTTAAAAAAAAGACCTTTATATAATCCATTGATAGTGCATTTTAAAAATTTAAAAAATGCTAAAGAAGATGTAATTTTTAACAATAGTTTTTTAAAACTTTATAATGTTTTTTGTCCTGGACCGATTACATTTGTACTTAAAAAAAAAAATAATTCTAAAATTTCTGATATTGCAACTTCAAAAAAGAAAACAGTAGCAATAAGATTTCCGAAACATAAAGTTGCCAGAAAATTGCTTAGCCTAGTTAAAGTTCCCCTTGCTGCTCCAAGCGCAAATATGGCTTCAAAACTTAGTTCAACCTCTCCGTATGATGTGGTTGAGGAATTTAAAAATAAAATCAAAATAGTTTTGGATGGAGGAAAAAGTAAAGTTGGTCTTGAATCCACTATTATAGACTTAACTGAAAGACCTAAAATATTAAGACCAGGTAGCATTTCACCAAAAAGAATAAGCAAAATTTTAAAAAAAAAGGTAAAAATTTATAAAAATATCAAGCAAATTAAAAGTCCAGGCCAACTTAAAGTTCACTATTCACCAGGAATACCTGTTAAAATGAGCCAAAAAAGAATTTCAAAGAAAAATGAAGCATTAGTTGGTTTTGGAAAAAAATTTAAAAAAGGAAAAAAATATTTTAACCTGAGTAAAAAAGGTAACTTGCACGAAGCTGCAAATAATCTATATACAACATTAAGAAAAATTAAAAATAGTGGTTTTAAATCAATAGTGGTAAATAAAATACCAAATGTTGGAATAGGAATAGCCATTAATGATAGATTAAAAAAAGCTTCTAATAAATGACGATTGAAATAAAAAATTTAAATAAACAATATAATAATATTTTAGCAGTAAAAAATATAAACTTTAAAATTAACAAAGGTTCTATAGTTGGCCTTTTGGGACCAAATGGTTGTGGCAAGACTACAACGATAGGCATGATTTTGGGATTAATTAAACCTACGTCTGGTAGTGTTTATGTTAACGGTCAAAATATTGAAAACGAAAGTATTAGAACAAAAATACTTGAAAAAGTAAATTTTATTTCTCCTTATGTAGAGCTACCAAAAAAACTTACAGTTGAAGAAAACTTAAAAGTTTACGGGAGAATGTACAGTGTAAGCAATTTAAAAGAAAAAATTTCAGATTTAATGAACGAGCTAAATTTATATGATTTTAAAAAAAGAAAGACTGGTGAACTTTCCTCTGGACAAAAAAATAGAGTTTCTCTGGCCAAAGCATTAATTAATGATCCTGAAATACTTCTTTTGGATGAACCAACAGCAAGCCTTGATCCAGACGTAGGTGATTACATTAGAACGTATATAGAAAGTTTTGCATCAAAAAAAGGTACAACTATTTTATTGGCCTCACATAATATGAATGAGGTGGAAAGACTTTGTAATGAAGTGATGATGATGAAGAATGGTAAAATAATAGATCAAGGCACATGTGAAAGTTTAATAAATAAACATGGTAGAAAAAACTTAGAAGAAACTTTTTTAAAAATAGTTAGAGAGTAATATGAAATTTAACAGAATGTTTGCGCTGTCCCTACGACACCTTTATTTAATCAAAGGTTCTTTTCCAAGAATACTAGATCTAATTTATTGGCCAACAATTCAAATTATTCTATGGGGATTTATTTCTCAATTTTTCACCATGTATAGTGACTATTATAACAATACAATAGGTGTTATTTTAAGTTGTGCAATTCTTTATGATTTTCTGTTCAGATCAAGCATAAGCTTCAATATGTTGTTTTTAGAAGAAATTTGGAGTAGAAATTTTACCAATCTATTTGTAGCTCCCTTAAAAATTAGTGAAATAATAACAGCACTGACATCTACGGCACTATTAAGAACGTTAATTGGAATAATTCCTGCAATAATTTTAATGAATCCTTTATTTGGAGTTTCTTTATTAAAAATGGGGCCACCTTTGTTTTTGCTTTTTATAAGTTTATATCTTTTTGGAACTACTTTAGGTTTACTAGTTACTTCTGGACTTTTGAGATATGGTCCAGCGTTTGAAAATACAGCTTGGTCGTCACTTTTTCTTTTAGCTCCTTTAGGATGTGTTTATTATCCACTATCAATTTTGCCAGAATGGCTACAAATATTGGCTAAAGGTTTACCATTGGTCTATATTTTTGAAGAAGCAAGATCTATTTTAGTAAATAATGTAGTAAATTATAGCAATATAATGACCGCTTTAATGTTAAATTTAATTTATTTTATATCAGCAATTATTATTTTTTATTTGGCTTTTTATGGAGCGCGAAAAAAAGGTACGTTGGTTAATATGGGAGAGTGATTTTTAATGAAATTATATGACTGCTGCATGTATTTTGATGAAGATCTTGTCTTAGATTTACGCTTAAATATTCTCCATGAGCATGTAGATAAATTTATAATAGCAGAAGCTACTAGAGACCATTCAGGAAAAGAAAAAAAATTAAATTTTGATTTAAAAAATTTTTCTAAATTTAAAGATAAAATTAATTACTTAATAATTGACGATCTTCCAATAAATGTAAAATCAAAAAAAAAGAATTGGGATGCAAACCACTGGCGAGATCAATATCAAAGGGATGCTTTAGCTAGGGGATTAAAAAATTGTGATGAAAATGATTTAATAATGATTTCTGACATCGATGAAATTCCAGACCCAAATAAATTATCTGAATTCAAAGTTCAAAATAAATATGCATGTTTTATGCAAAAAAATTTTCAATCAAAGTTAAATCTACTAAATATTACAGACAAATATTGGATGGGTACAAAAATTTGCCAGAAAAAACATCTTAAATCCCCCCAGTGGTTAAGGGATATTAAAACGAAAAAAAGACCCTTTTGGAAATTTTACAAACCTAAAGAACCTCAGCTTATATTTAATGGGGGGTGGCATTTTAGTTTTTTAAAACAACCTAAAGATATTGTAAAAAAAATTAAGGCCTATTCTCACCAAGAGTTCAATAAAGATGACTTTATAGATGAAAAACAAATAGAAACAAAAATCAAAAATGGACAAGATTTATTTAATAGAGATATTGAATACAAAAAAATTAAAATTGATGATGGTTTTCCTAAATATATATTAGAAAATATAAATAAATTTGAAGATTGGATTATTTCTTAAAATTTAATTACTAAGTATTAGTATAACTTATAAATTTACTATAAAAATGGCTGTATACTCTTTTCCAAGTAGCTTTTATTCCACGATTGCGCAATGATGCTATTCCTCTTCTAAATTTCGCCCTACTATTATATTTATCAACAAATTCAAAAGCTTCTCTTCTTAATTCATAGAAACGTTCTTTTTTTATATTTTTTGTAAAACAGTTAAGGGGGCTTTGATGATTATACAATGCTAAATCAAAATCACCTTTGATGATTCCTTTATCTTTGCATTCATTATAAATATCAGAGCCTGGATAAGGAGTAAAAATACTAAAAATTACACCGTCTGGTTTAAGTTTTGGGATAAAGTCCATGGTTTGCTTAAAAGTTTCTTCCGTCTCATCTGGAAAACCAACCATTATAAATGCATGAGATTCTATTCCATGTTTTCTTAAGTTCTCCATTGCCTGTACACATTCATCGGTGGTTTGGGTTTTTTTTATTTTTTTTAATATTTCGTTATTTCCAGATTCTATTCCCACAAATGTTGCTGTACATCCTCCTTTTCTCATATTTTTTACAACATCCTCGTCTTTAGCTAGTTGAACAACTGTTTCACATGTATAGGTCATGTTCGGAAGTTCATCATGCATTAGATCGTTCATAGCTTTTATATTTTTTTTACTTATACCAAAAGTGTCATCATCAAAATTTACTTTTTTAATTCCAAACTCATACATTTGTTTTAACTCGGCAACTATATTTTCAGGAGATCTATATCTAACTTTCCGGGTCCACATAGACTTTGACTCGCAAAAGGTACATGCATATGGGCATCCTCTAGAAGCAAAGACATAACCAAAAGCTTCTTTAGGATATTTATCAAAATCTTTTAGAACTTTTGGAGCATTTGTAAGAGGAAAATCTAATGAATTTAAATCTTCTACATATGATCTTGGTTTAGTGCTTATAATTTTACCATTATTTCTAAACACTATTCCGTTAACTAAATTTAAATCTGTATTTTTTTCAAGAGCAAGTAATAGTTCTACTATTGTATTTTCTCCCTCAGCTATTGATAAAAAATCAATATCTTTACAATCGAGCACCTTTGGCCCATTCATTGTTGGATGCACTCCTCCAACTATAATTTTAATTTTTGGGTTAATTTCTTTTGCTATTTTTGAAATAATAGTTGCAGATATAAAATTCTGGGTTTTGGCAGAAATTCCTATAACACTTGGATTATATTCTTCTATAGAATTTTTTATTTCTTGCCAAATAGGTAAGGAAGAATCCTTTATCGAGGATAAATATCTTTTGAAACCTTTTTCAGAAATATAATCATTTTCTGGAACAAAAATTTTCTTTTTTGCGTTAAAATCAGCATTGTATGTTTGGACAGACCAATTTGTATTTTTTATAACAGATCCCGAAAGATACCCTAGGGCCAAAGGGTATTTAACTAAGCAATATTGATCATGATAAAGCCTATAGAAAGGTGGTTCTATAAACATTACTTTACGATTTTTACTATATTCCGTTGCTTGATTTTGTACAATCATACTTTCTCTCAAATGGCCGGCCGAGCAGGATTTGAACCCGCAACCTCCCGGTCCGAAGCCGGGCGCTCTATCCGTTGAGCTATCGGCCGACAACTTTACTTTATCAAAAATTTTATACAGTATATAGAGTAATTAATGAAAAAAAAAATATTTAATATAATCGAATACACAGATATTGATGCTGGGCGTATTGATAAATTTTTACAATCACAATTAAAAGAATTAAGTAGAACCAAAATACAAAATTTAATTAAACAAGGTCATGTAAAATTAAATAATGCTAATATTTACGAAACGTCAAAAAAAATAAGAAAAGAAGATAAAATTGAAGTTAATTTTCCAGAACCAAAAGAAACTTCGATTAAACCTTATAAAATGCCTTTGAATATTTTATATGACGATGAAGATATAATAGTTATTAACAAGTCTCCTGGAACAGTAGTTCATCCTGGCGCAGGAAATTACGAAAAGACGATTGTAAATGGACTACTATTCAAATATCAAAATAAACTTTCAAATGTTGGTGGAAAATTAAGACCAGGAATAGTTCACAGAATTGATAAAGATACTAGCGGAATAATTGTTGTTGCAAAAAATGATAATGCTCATATTAATTTATCAAAACAATTTAGTAACCATTCTATAAAAAGATCTTATGAAGCTTTGGTATGGGGAGTCTTAAAGCCTAGAAATGGAAAAATAAATGAGAATATTTCAAGGAGCACAAAAAATAGACAACTAATGGCTGTAAGAAAAGATAAAGGAAAGATAGCTATTACAAATTATAAAACATTAAAAGTTTTTCATAATTTAAATTTACCTAAAATAAGTCTTATAGAATGTAAATTAGAAACAGGAAGAACTCATCAAATTAGAGTTCATATGAATTTTAAAGGTAATCCAATTTTGGGCGATAGATCTTATGGAAAATCGAAGAGAAAATTTAAAAATATCGACGCAGATATTGAAAAAAAAATAAATAATTTTAATAGGCAAGCATTACATGCAAAAAGTCTAGGATTTACTCATCCTAAAACGGGTAAAAATATTTTTTTTGAAGCCGAAAAACCTAAAGATTTCAACGCGCTCATCAAAAACCTTACAAAAATTAGTATTTAGGCGTCTTGTATTTGCCTTAATTTAATAATACATATCCATTTAAAATTATGAATACAAAAACCATTAATACAAATTTGCCATCTATAGCTTCAGAAGGAAGTCTTAATAGTTATCTTGCTCAAATAAAAAAATTTCCAATGCTCAGCTCTGAGGAAGAGTATATGTTAGCAAAAAGCTGGAAGGAAAGAGGAAATTTACAATCAGCACAAAAATTAGTTACCAGCCACTTAAGATTAGTCGCAAAAATTGCAATGGGATACAGAGGCTATGGACTGCCTGTAAGCGAGTTAGTTTCTGAAGGTAATATCGGTCTAATGCAAGCCGTTAAAAAATTTGATCCTGAAAAAGGATTTAGACTAGCCACATACGCTATGTGGTGGATAAAAGCTTCAATCCAAGAGTATGTTCTCAGATCTTGGAGTCTAGTAAAAATGGGAACTACAACAGCTCAAAAAAAACTTTTTTTCAATTTAAAAAAAATTAAAAATCAATTATCAGCTTCTGAAATTGGTGATCTAACTCCTGATCATGTTAATGAAATATCAAAAAGATTAGATGTAGATAAAGAAGAAGTAGTTTCAATGAATA
The DNA here is from genome assembly GCA_003214615.1 of Pelagibacteraceae bacterium AG-414-E02. Lineage (GTDB taxonomy): Bacteria > Pseudomonadota > Alphaproteobacteria > Pelagibacterales > Pelagibacteraceae > AG-414-E02. Next base: position 193,853 of record QCLK01000002.1, on the reverse strand, counting down.
GAAGACTGTATGGAAAAGAAAAATCACTTAATGAACCAGTTGGTGATGAAGGTTCAACCGAGTGGCAAGATTGGTTAGTGGACAGTAAACTTGATCAAGAGTTAAAATTTTCACAAGATCAAGAACTCGCTAAAAGAAAAAAGTTAATGGACGAATCAATGAGTATATTAAATCCGAGAGAAAAAGAGATATTAACGGCAAGAAGATTATCGGATGATGCTTCAACTCTCGAAGATTTAAGTAAAAAATACAAAGTAAGCAGAGAAAGAATTAGACAAATTGAAACAAAGGCTTTTGAAAAATTGCAAAAAGCTATGTTAAATGCAGCAAAATCAAATAATTTGCTTCCAAGAATTTAATTTTTTTTAAAAGGATTTTCCAAAAGTATAGTATCTTCTCTTTTAGGGCTAGTTGAAATACTAGATACTTTTACGCCACAATAATCCCTAATAAAATTAACGTACTTTTTAGCTTTTACAGGAAGATCTTTCCATTTCTTTATACCTTGTGTATTTTCTAACCAACCATCAAATCTTTTGTATATTGGTTTTACTTTAAATTGATCGCTCAAAGCACTTGGCAAATAATTAACTCTTTTTCCATTAAGTTTATAGCCCACACATATATATAAATCTTTAAATTGGTCTAAAACATCAATTTTAGTTAAAGCTATACCGCTAATACCGGATATTATACAAGATTGTTTAACCAATACAGCATCAAACCAACCGCATCTTCTTTTTCTATTTGTAACAGTTCCAAACTCTTTCCCTTTCCTTCCAATTTTATTTCCTATTTCATTTTTTAATTCAGTAGGAAATGGGCCTTCGCCAACTCTTGTTGTATACGCTTTAACTATGCCAAGGATATAATTAATTGTGTTTGGACCACATCCTGTTCCTGTAGAAGCTGATCCAGCAACTGTATTTGAAGATGTTACAAATGGATATGTTCCATGATCGACATCTAGAAGCAAACCCTGAGCTCCTTCAAAAAGGATTGTCTTTTTTTTATTTTTAAATTCTTCTATTTTTTTCCAGACTGGAGTTGAATATTTAAGAATTTTCGAAGAAATTTTTGCTAGGTCGTTAATTAATCTTTTTTTATTTATTTTGCTTTTGCCCAAGCTTTTCCTAATAGAGTTATGATGAAATAGCATCATGTCTAGTCTCTTTGATAAATTATTTTTATTCGCAAGATCCATTACTCGGATAGCTCTTCGTCCTACTTTATCTTCATATGCTGGACCTATTCCTCTCCTTGTTGTTCCTATTTTATCTGTATTTTTTGTGTCTTCTCTTATTCCATCTAATTCTTTATGCATAGGTAAAATTAAAGTTGCGTTCTCAGCTATGTATAAATTTTTCTCTGTAATCTTAATCCCTAATTTTTCTAATTGTTTAATTTCATCTAACAGCGCCCACGGGTCTATAACCACACCATTGCCAATAATTGAAATTTTATTTTTTCTAACTATTCCCGAAGGCAGTAATTTTAACTTGTAAGTAACTTGGTTTACAACAAGTGTGTGACCCGCATTATGACCTCCCTGAAATCTTGCTATCACATCAGCCTTTTCTGAAAGCCAATCTACAATTTTACCTTTTCCTTCATCTCCCCATTGGGAGCCTATAACTGTTACATTAGACATTGATATTTTTTAAATTAAGTGAAACTAAATGATTTAGTGGCCCAAATCCTTTTCCATAACCAGGTGCTGAAATTATTGCTTTGTCTACATATTTTAAAGAGAGTTTACATGATTTAATTATATTTCTCTTTTGGGATAAATTCGTTGCAAGAGCAGAAGACAAAGTACAACCTGTTCCATGTGTGTTTTTTGTCCTGATTTTTCTTTTTTTAAAAACCTTAATTCCTTTTTTTGTTGCTAAAATATCAAAAATCATTTTATTTTTCAGATGACCGCCCTTTAATAGCACATTTTTTGGTCCCATGCTGAGAATTTTTTTTGCTGCCTTAATCATATCTTCCTTATTTAAAATTGAATATCCAGTTAATACTTCCGCTTCTGGAATATTAGGTGTAACTAAAGTACACAGAGGAAAAATTATTTTTTTTAAATTTTTAATTGAATTATCGCTAATTAATTTTGCGCCACCTTTGGCAATCATTACCGGATCTAGAACAATATTTTTGGATTTGTATTTTTTCAAAGTTTTGTAAACAGTCTGTATTATCTCTGAATTATGTAACATTCCTATTTTTACTGCGTGAGTACCAATGTCATCCAAAATCATTTTAATTTGTTTTTCTACAACCGCTTTAGAAATGGGGATAATTTTTTTTACACCTTGTGTATTTTGAGCTGTCACTGCTGTTATAGCAGTCATTGCATAGGAACCAAGTGCTGTCACAGTTTTAATATCAGCTTGTATACCTGCTCCTCCCGAAGAATCAGAGCCAGCAATTATTAAAACTTTTGATCTAATCTTCACCTTTTTATTGATCTCTTAATTATATTTATACATTTTAAAATTAAATTTTTTTCGTTGGACTCGCCCATAATTCTTATCTTCGGCTCTGTGCCAGACTTTCTTATCAACAATCTTCCATGGCCATTCATTAACCTATTTGCATGTTTAATTGCTTTTTTACATTTAGATTTGTTAATAACATTTTTATCTTTAACTGTTATGTTTTCCAAAATTTGTGGCAATGGCTTAAAAATATTAAGTAATTCACTTGCTCTTTTCCCTTTTCTCAATGAGAAAAGAACTTCCAATGCAACCATTAAACCATCTCCAGTTGTTGCGAATTTCCCAAGAATTATATGTCCAGATTGCTCTCCTCCTAGGTTAAAATTTAATTTTTTCATTTTTTCTTTGACATATCTATCTCCTACATTAGATCTATAAAATTTAATTTTTTCATTTCTTAGAAAATTTTGTAATCCATAATTAGACATTAAAGTTCCAATCACCCCACCTTTTAAAATTTTTTTTAATTTCCATCTACGAGCAAGCATTGCAATGATTTGATCACCATCGATAATTTTACCTTTTTCATCACACATGATTATCCTATCAGCATCACCGTCGAAGGAGATGCCAACATGTGCCTTATATTTTTTTACAGCAGCTTGAATTTTGTATGGATAAGTAGATCCACATTTATAATTAATATTAAACCCATTAGGATTCACACCAATTGAAAAAACCTTGGCTCCAAGCTCTTTTAATAATTTTGGGGCAGCTATATATCCAGCTCCATTAGCACAATCTAAAACTATCTTTGTTCTTTTTAACTTAAAATTATTTGGAAAATTTTTTTTTAATATTTTGATATATCTATCATTGCCATTTTCGAGTCTTTTAACTCTGCCAAACAATTTTGGATTTGCAAGTTGTTTTGTTTTTTTAGCATCTATTAATTTTTCAATTTTGTGTTCTATTTTATCAGATAGTTTCATTCCATCTGGCCCAAACAATTTAAGTCCATTATCATAATAAGGATTATGTGATGCGGTAATCATAATGCCCATGTTTGCTTTCATAGATTTTGTTAACATAGCAAGTCCATTGGTTGGTAAAGGCCCTAATGTAAAAACATGCATTCCTCCAGAGGTTAATCCTGAAACCAATGCTGGTTCTAAGGTATAGCCAGATAATCTTGTATCTTTAGCTATAATTGCAATTTGCTTACTTTTTTTTTGATTTTTAAAATAAGTTGCTGCAGCAAGACCAAAGTTAAAAAATTTTTCACCTGTAATATTACCTTGGTTGACGGTACCTCTAATACCATCTGTTCCGAAATATTTATTGCTCATGAATTAATTTGTATTTAAAATTTTGTTAAAAACCAAAATACCTTGATTTATTTCTTTTACATTATGAACTCTGAATAGCTGAACTCCTTGAGAAAGTCCATACAACACTGATGCTAATGTACCTCCAGTTCGATCTGGAGTATCAAATTTTGTTACTATATGTTCAATAAATCTTTTTCTGGAAGTTCCTATTAATACTGGACACCCCAAACTGTGAAATATTGAAATTTTGGACATAATTCTTAAGTTATGATCAAGATTCTTTCCAAAGCCAATACCTGGATCCACTATTATAAATTCTTTTTTGTAATTTTTTTTTATACAAAAATTAATTTTTTCCTCAAAAAAATCATAAATATCTAATAATACATCATCATACTTTGGGTTTTTCTGCATCGTATTTGGTGTACCTTGCATATGGTGCAAAACAAAAGGAATTTTTTTTGAACTAATAATATCAAAAGATTTTTTATCAAAGTTCAAACCAGAGACATCATTGATAATATTAACTCCATATTCTACACCTTTTTTCATTACATACGATTTCCTTGTATCTAAAGAAATAATTGTTTTTGGAAAATTTTTTTTAATTTTAAAAATAGTATCAGCTACTCTTTTCCACTCTTCTTCTTGATCAATTGTTTCTGATCCAGGTCGAGTTGATTCTCCTCCAACATCAATGATTTTTGCACCATCGTTAACCATTTGGTTTGCTTGATTGTATGCTTTAGTTTTATCAAAAAATAAACCACCATCAGAAAAACTATCTGGTGTTATGTTAAGAACACCCATAATTTGTGGTTCATTAAATTTAATTTCACAAATATCTTTCCTTTTTGAAATTATTTTTTTTAAATCACTTTCAATAGAAGATTTTATATCTTTCTTTAAAGTTTTGTATTCATTGATTGAATAAGTTTTACTCTGAGTTATTTTTCCTTTTTTTCTTTTAAAAATCTCTATTTGATCAAATACTATATGTGAATTACCCGCTAAAGGTAGCGCCTTTTTATTTTTAACTAGATCCTTCGCATAATTTCCATAGTGGAAATTACACGGTCTTGTGTAATATTTTCGCATTAAAGTTTAATGTGCAGGTTTTGGTTTCAAACCTAAAGATCCCAAAACTGAAGATTCTTCAGTATCTTTATCTTCTGCGGTTGGAAGTTGTGGGCTAATACCTTTATATATTAGATCTTTTATTTCTTCTCCGCTTAATGTTTCATATACAAGCAGAGCTTTTGCCAGCTTATGCAAATCATCAAGTTTTTCTGAAAGAATTTTTTTTGCTCTTTCATAGCCAGCATCAACAATTTTTTTAACTTCTGCATCAACCTTTTTTGCAGTTTCTTCTGACATATGTTCTTGTCTAGTTATTTGTCTTCCAAGGAAAACTTCGTCCTCGTTAGCTCCATAAGTTAACGGACCAAGATCTTTACTCATTCCAAATTTAGTAACCATATCTTTGGCAAGCTTTGTGGCCATTTGAATGTCAGATGAAGCGCCGGAAGTCACCTTGTCATGTCCGAAAATCATTTCTTCCGCAACTCTTCCACCCATAGCTTTGGAAATATTAGCTTCTAGATATTCTCTAGTGTTAGAATATTTATCTCTTTCTGGTAACGTCCAAACTACACCCAAAGCTCTTCCTCTAGGTATAATTGTGGCTTTATGTATAGGATCAGAAGCTTGTTCATTTAAGGCAACAATTGCATGACCTCCTTCATGATAGGCTGTTAATTTTTTATCCTCATCTGTCATAACCATAGATCTTCTTTCAGCTCCCATCATTACTTTATCTTTAGCTTCTTCAATATCTGACATTGTTACTATTCTCTTATTTTTTCTTGCAGCTAATAAAGCAGACTCATTACATAAGTTTGCTAAATCAGCTCCAGAAAATCCTGGGGTTCCTCTAGCAATCACTCTTAACTTAACATCTGGTCCAGTATTAATACTTTTAATATGCACTTTTAGAATAGCTTCTCTACCAACTATATCAGGATTGGGTACAACAATTTGCCTGTCAAATCTTCCTGGTCTTAATAAAGCAGGATCTAAAACATCAGGTCTATTAGTTGCTGCTATAACTATTACTCCTTCATGAGTATCAAAACCATCCATCTCGGCAAGTAATTGGTTTAATGTTTGCTCTCTTTCATCATTTCCTCCGCCAAGTCCAGCTCCTCTACTTCTTCCTACAGCATCGATTTCGTCTATGAAAATAATGCAAGGGGCATTTTTTTTTCCTTGCTCCATCATATCTCTTACTCTTGAAGCTCCAACGCCTACAAACATCTCAACAAAATCTGATCCTGTAATTGTAAAAAAAGGTACATCTGCTTCACCTGCTATTGCTCTAGCAAGCAAAGTTTTTCCTGTACCAGGAGGTCCAATTAAAAGCGCGCCTTTTGGAATCTTTCCTCCTAATCTTCTATATTTTTTTGGGTCCTTTAAAAATTCGACTATTTCTTCTACTTCTTCTTTAGCTTCATCAATTCCAGCAACATCATTAAAAGTTTTTCTTCCTTTTGTTTCGGTTAAAAGTCTAGCTTTTGATTTACCGAAACCCATAGCTCCACCTTTTCCTCCTTGCATTTGTCTCATAAAAAATATCCACACACCAATAAGCAAAAGCATTGGGAACCACGACAGAAGAACTCCAAGCAAGGATGGCATTTTATCTTCCTGTGGAGAAGCGGTTATGCTAACTCCTTTTGAAGTTAATTTTTCAACAAGATTTGGATCATTGGGAGCATAAGTGCTAAAAACAGTTCCATCAGACAAAACTCCATCAATATTATTTCCTTTAATTTCTACTTGAACCACTCTTCCATCTTCAACGTTTTTTAAAAAGTTTGAAAATGCAATTTTGTTTCCGGAAACAACACGATCAGGGTTTTGAAATAGTTGAAAAAGACCAACTATTAAAAAGATTATGACACCCCACATCATTAAATTCTTCAGATTCATATGATAATAAAGATAATCATTATTTTTAACTAAACAAGTAGCATTTAAGCACATTGTCTAAGAAAATATTGGGTTTTATAGCCTTAATGACATTTTTTTGACCTTTTGTTCTTTTGAAATTGAAATAAAGTTATCATTTTTTTCCACAAGACATCCCCCTAAAGTGGATTTATTGAACTTGCCTTTTTTAAGGCGACCAATCAAGTTTAAAATTTTTTTAGATCTTGGCGGATAATATGTTTCTGAAACAAGTGACAAAACATCAGAAAATGATTTAAAAATAATTTCATCTGCTTCTTCAGAAAATATCTTTTTGTTTATAATACATTTTTGTCCTGACAAAAATGATACATATTTATTAATAGCCTTATTTTTATAAAAATTTATAGCTTTACTAGCTGATAAAAGATTATTAACTGTTTTAATTATTTTTCTAGTATCCAATCCTTCTCTTTCCATATCACGTCTATATTTTCGCACTCTTACACGCAAAAAATTCTTATTATTATTTGAAGGATCCTTAATATAATTTTTAAAATAATTTAACGTTACATATTTTAATTGTTTTTTTTCTAATTTTAAAAGAGGTCTAACAATTTTTAAATTTTTGTTATAATTGACAATTTCTGACATAGAAGATAATCCCTTTAATCCACTTCCTCTTAATAACCTTATAAAAAAATTCTCAATTTGATCATCTAAATGATGTGCTGTAATTAAATATTTTATGTTGTTTTTTATACAAAAATCAGAAAGCAGAGAATATCTCATATCTCTAGCATTTTTTTGAATATTGCTTTTTGGTACATTTCCTTTCCATTCAATAATTTTGCTATTTATATATTTTTTTTTTAAAATTTTTTTAACCTTTAAAGCCTCCGCTGATGATTCTTTTCTTAAGTTATGATTAACGATTAAATAATGAACCTTATTTTTAAATTCTGACTGATATATTTTACCAAAATAAGCTAAACACAAACTATCTGGCCCACCCGAAACTGCTAGTGCAAAATCCTTATTTTTAATATTTTTGCAAATTACTGCTTTAAATTTTGAGTAAAATTCTCTGACTTTTGAATTATCAATTAATAATTTCTTTTTCCTAACTTTTCTTTTCACAATTAAATTTTTTCTTTTCGTATTCCGCTTTCTGTATAACGGATTGATTAGCTTCTGGATACTGCACTTTGAGACCAGTAATCATAGAACATCCTTGTTCTTTTTCACCTATCTGAACTAACATAACTCCTAACTTTAACAAGTTAATAGGAGCTTTGCCACTCTCAGGATATTTTTGATATCCATCTAAATATGCTGTAGCTGCATCTTGATAAAGTTGTCTAACTCTAAAAGTTTCTCCGTACCAATACTGTGCGTTACCGGCAAGCTTATGTTTTGGATTAATATCAATAAATTGTCTTAAAGCAAATTCTGCTGTTTCATAATCACCAACTTTTAAAAAGCTTGTTGCAAACTCATATTGTTCTTCGGGTGAACCATCTGGAATAATTTTTTCAGCCCTTTCTGCTTTTTCAGTGACTACAGTCCCAACAGATTCTACCGATTGTGTTTTTTGAACTTGCTCTAGAGAAGCAACGTCAGCATCTGAAACTCCTCCAAGATCTTTAGGTTCATCTGAACCAGGTAATTTCTTTTTTTTAGAAACAGAACCTTCACCTTGTGATACGCCTGATCTCTCTAAATCTTGAAAACGCATTTGATTATCTGTTTGTGCTTTAGTTATTCTGCTTGATAATTTGTCCAATTTAAAATTAATTTCCTCAAAATTATTTGTTAAAATTCTAAATTGTTCTTCGAGTTCTGATAATTTTAATAAATGCTTAGTTAACACATCATTGCTGTCACCGCTCAAAGCTATATTTGAACTACCAACTTCCGAATCTCGAGCATAAACTGCTTTTTCGAGTGTTTTTATATCTTGTTGCAAAGCTTCAATTGTCTCTAAAATTGAGTCAGACTCTTCTCCATAAATTTTATTTGAAAAAGATATAAATACGATTAAAAACAAAAATATTTTTGTTAAAGAAATTAAAGTTTTGTTCATCTTGATTTTTGATACTTATAGAAAAAAATGGCAAAAAAAAGACCCCCAAAACTGATTCTGGGGGTCATTTTTTTTTATATATTATGTTGTATAAGTTAATTAGCTTTAACCGTTACAGATCTTCTGTTCTGTGACCAAGCTAATGGATTAGATCCAGAGTTTACTGGTCTTTCTTTTCCGTAACTTATTACTGATAATCTGTTTCCAGAAATACCATAAGTCATTAAATAGTCTTTAACAGCGTTTGCTCTTCTTTCACCTAACGCTAAGTTATATTCTCTTGTGCCTCTTTCATCGGCATGACCTTCAATTGTAAATGTAAGACTTTTGCCTTTTTTTCTCATCCAAGCTGCTTGTTTACGCAGCGTGTCTCTTGAAGCAGTTGTTAATGTTGATTTGTTTGTTGCAAAGAAAACTCTGTCTTTAACTCCAGTAGCTAAATATTCTACTGTATCTGTTCCTGTATAAACATCACCTTGCATCATTCCTGTTGATTTTTTTTGCGTAGCGCAAGCCGTCAGTGCCATACTTGCAAAGATGACTAATAAAATTCTTTTTATATGTGCTGCGTATTTCATACGATAATTCTCCCTATTTATTTTAATCTTTTCAAAAATTAATAAAAATCTCAACTAATATTTCAAAATAACGTTCAAGTTGCAAGTTAAATTTGCCTTAAATTAAGGCCTACTTTGACAACAAAGAAGACCAGGATGGGTCAGACCCATCGGTTTCGGTCTCTATTAAACGCTCATTATAACCAGTTAAATCTATTGACCATAGCTTAGCTGAAAAACCTTTTCCTTCAGCATCTGTTTTGGTTTCTCTATAAAAAATTAACACTCTGCCATTGGGTGACCATGAAGGAGCTTCTTGATAAAAATTTTCTGTTAACAATCTTTCACCACTACCATCAGGTCTCATTACACCAATATAAAATCTACCTTTATGGACTTTTGTAAATGCAATCAAATCCCCTCTAGGTGACCATACAGGAGTTCCATACAAACCTTTTCCAAAAGTAACTCTTTTCACATTAGAACCGTCACTTCTCATTACATAAATCTGCTGTAACCCGCTTCTATCAGAATTAAAACAAATAAATTTGCCATCTGGTGAATACGAAGGCGAAGTATCTATAGAAGTGTGTTCAGTAATTTTTTCAACAACTCTTGTTTCTAAATTCATTGTATAAATATCTGAATTTCCATCTTTAGCAAAACTCATAATAATTTTTTTTCCATCAGGAGAAAACCTTGGAGCAAAAGTCATTCCAGGAAAATCACCAACAACTTCCTGAACTCCAGTTTCAATATCAAGTAAATATACTCTTGGTAAATTTCTAAAATAAGATAAATAAGTTACTAATTGATTTGTTGGACTAAATCTTGGTGTAAGAACTAATTCGTTTCCTAATGTTAAATATTTAACATTTGCTCCATCTTGATCCATTATAGCTAATTTTTTAAATCTTTGAGTTTTTTCACCAGTTTCAGAAACATAAATAATTCTAGTATCAAAATAACCTTCTTCTCCTGTTAATCTTTCATAAATCTTATCAGAAATTATATGTGCTACTCTTCTCCAGTTTTGAGGAGTTGTGGAAAAAGCTAAAGCAGTCATTTCTTTTGCTGCAACAGTGTCCCATAATCTAAATTCAGCTCTTAATCTTTCTTCTGAAACTGTAACCTTGCCTGTAATAAGTGCTTGTGCCTTTATTAGTCTCCAATCTTCAAATCTTGGTTTCACATGAGCTATATCCGGTTTTTGAACAAAAGAATCTTTTTTTAAAGGATTAAAAAGTCCTGATCGTTTAAAATTTAATTCGATAACTTTAGAAATTTCTTCTCCCACATTTTTAATGATTTTATCGCCTTGTTTTATGTCTAACGATCCAGGTGTTACATAAAGTGGAGAAACTGCAATTGGCAAAGGATCAAGATTTCCCCTTGTAATATCAATTTCAACTAATGCAATTGCTTTAACATTAAAAATAAATAAACAAAAAATAGTTAAAAATAATTTTTTCATATTACCCCTTTAGCATTTCGTTGGCATCAAAATTCAACTGTAAATCTTTCCATTTTTCATATCCGGTTGGTGGAACTCTAAGTGGTTGGCAAATTCTTATTGCTCTCAAAGCACTCTCAGCCAAAACTTTATAAAAACCTTGGCCAGGTTGATTCATGCGTGCATGATCTAATATTTCAGACCTTAAAACATTACCATCAGGCTTTAGTCTTAATTTTATTCTTACCAACAAATTCTCTTTGTAAGGTAAACCTAGAGGCAAACTCCAACAGCCAAAAATTTGAGCCTTTAAAGCATCCTCTTGACTTAACGTTAACCCGGTAGCAAAGGAAGTTTTTACACTACTTTGTGTCAACTTTTCATTTTTCTTTAGTGTTTCTGCACTTTCTTCTTTTGATTTATCAATAAGTGCAGCTATTTGGTTAGGGTCGAAAAGCTCTTTTTTTTCAAATTCAGAAGCTTGTCTAATTTGTTCTTTAATTTCTTCAGGATTTTGTTTTTTTTTAACTAATTTTTTTTTTTCTTTATCTAAATCTTCTGGTAATGGAATCCTATCCGGTTTTTCTTTTTTTTTCTCAGACGGAGGTGCTTGCTCCGAAACCAGTCTTTTTTCGTCCTCTTTTATTTTTTTTAAGGTTTCCGCTGCTTTAGCTGCATAGGGAATACTAGTTTTGTCAGTAATTTGAATTAAATCAACAGATAAAATTGGTGGTAAATCAATTGGAACTCTTTTCATAAATGGCAAGCTCAATGCTGTTATAACAATCATTACGGAATGAAAGATTATAGATAACAAAACATTTTTAGTCATGCTAATTTTTATAAGGTTCAGATATTAATGCCACTTTTGAAAACCCTGCCCCAGACAGCATGCCCATAACCTCAAGTACTCTTCCATAATTAATGGTTCTGTCTCCTCTCACATAAATTCTTGTATCGGTTCTGTTGTTTGAAATAGCTAAAATTTTAGGTATTATTTTATCAAAGCCAACTTGGTGTTCTTGAATAAAAACTTCACCTTTAGAATTAATTGATAAAGTTAAGGGTTCTTGATCATCAGGTAGAGAATCAGCTGCTGATTCTGGTAAATCAACTTGAACTCCTACGGTCAATAGTGGAGCTGTTACCATAAAAATTATAAGTAAAACAAGCATCACATCCACGAAAGGTGTAACATTAATCTCACTCATTGGTTCCTTGGATGAACGATTAAATTGAAAACCCATAAAATTATTTTAAATAATTGATAAAAATCTTTTAGAAAAATTTTCTATTCTTGCACTATATTTTTTTGAATCGCTATTAAATTTATTATAAGCAACCACAGCAGGTATCGCGGCCAGCAAACCTAACGCTGTTGCAAAAAGAGCTTCTGCTATTCCGGGCGCAACTATTGCAAGACTAGTGTTTCTAGAAATTGCAATTGATTGAAATGAATTCATTATTCCCCAAACCGTACCGAATAAACCAATAAATGGTGCTGTAGAACCTACAGTTGCCAAAAATGTAAAATGTTTTTCAATTAATTTAATTTCTTTATCGCTTGAAATTTCGATAACTCTACTTACTCTAGAAATTTGCTCGGTTGTGGATTTGGATTTAGTTTTTATTACTTCAACCATTGCTGACTGAAATATATTTGTTAGAGGATCTTTATCTTTATTTGAAAGTGTATTATAAAAACTTACGGCAGATTTAGATTTCCAAAATTTATCTTCAAAAACAGAAGTGCTTTTATCTATCTTTCTAAAAAGTTTGTATTTGTCAAAAATTAAAGCCCACGAATAAATTGACGCTAAAATTAAAATAATAATAACCGCTTTTACAATAAAATCAGCTCTTAGGAAAAGCTGCATTAAAGAAAAATCTGTTGATCCGCCTAATCCAACAACCTGTGATACTACTTCTTGCTCCATTCAGGTTAATGTGCATTTAAATGTGTCATGAATTTGGCACTAAAACTAAGCTTTTATGAGAATTAAAGTTGTGTATCGCTGAAATATCTGGCTATTAAAATTGCATCAGCTTTATTTGAGTCTTTTTTTCTAGAAAGTTTACTTGATATTTCAGGATAGACTTCGATCACTTTTGTCCTACTTGCATCTTTATTTGTTTTAATTAAGTTAAAATGTTTTTTCCATTTAGTTGGTCTTACAAAATAAATAGGTAAACTTAAGGCTGAACAAACCCCTTTAATTACACCAAAAGACTGACCAAAATTAAACATGCTAGTTACTCCCTGTCCTGGCATTGCATTAACATGTTCAACAACAACAATAATTTCTTTGTTATCGTTTAGTCTCTCTTTAATAATATTTGATACTTGAGAGCCGTTTACTTGCTTTTTATTTTTCTTTCCATCAATCATGGTGGGCATATCAAAAACTTCTATGACCTTTTTATTTTCTAAAATACTGATGGCTCCACTAACTCCAGGATCTATTCCAAAAACTATCATGTTGAAATTTTATCTAAATAATCCTTATCTATTTCCAAGTTTGCGTAAACATGTTGTACATCGTCTTCGTTTTCTAGCGCCTCTAAAAAATTTACCACAGATTTGGTTTTTTCTTTGTTTAAAGAAACCTTGTTTATAGGTAACCACTCAATACCAGATGAGATAAACTCCTCAATTTTTTTTTCAATCTTAATTTTAACTTTATAAAAATTGTCTTTCAAGGTAATCACTTCGTGATAAAACTCATGCGAGGAACAATCTTCAGCTCCTGCATTAATTGCTAATTCTAAAATGTCATTATCAGAAATTTTTTTTTTATCAATTCTAATAACTCCTGCCTGCTTAAATTGATGAGAAGCTACACCTGACTCTCCCAAATTTCCTCCAAATTTTTGAAATAATGTTCGGATATTTGATGCTGTTCTATTTTTGTTATCAGTTAGAGCCTCAACAATAATCGCTATTTTTTCAGGACCAAAACCTTCATATAAAAGACTATTATAATTTAAATTTTTGTTTACTTCCGACTTATTTATTGCTCTTTCTACATTTTCTTTTGGCATATTGGCTGATCTGGCTGCTTGCATTGCAGATCTTAATCTTGGATTTGAGTCAGGATCTTTTGAGCCCAATTTTGCTGCGACAGTAATTTCTTTGGAAAGTTTAGAAAAAATTTTTGACCGCTGCTTATCCGCTTTTCCCTTTTTGTGCTTAATACCTGCCCAATGTGAATGACCAGCCATAAATTATATTTTATTTTTTAAAACGCCACCAATAATAATAGGTTCAACTTTTTTAGCCAAACCAGTCTTGTCATCAGCTTCTACCATTAATCCTGAAATAGTCGCCTCACCAAGCGCAGGATAATGTTTTGATGCTGAAGGATCTTTAAAAAATTTTTTTAAGGAATTATCTTTATTCATTCCTATGACGGAATTATAATCCCCACACATCCCTACATCGGTTTGATATGCTGTGCCTTTTTCTAATATTCTATGATCTGAAGTTGGAACATGAGTGTGTGTTCCAACAAGCATAGTAACTTTTCCATCAAAAAAATATCCCATAGCCATTTTTTCACTAGTAATCTCCCCGTGCAAATCAACTATTATAAAGTCTGCATCTTTTTTTAATTTCACTTTTTGAATAAAATTTTTTGCAGCTTCAAAAACATCTTCGCACTTTTTCATAAAAATATTTCCCATTAAATTTATTACTGCTACTTTTTTATTATTTCTGGAATTAAAAATACCTATTCCGGTACCAGGAGATCCTTTGTTTAAATTTTCAGGTCTTAATAATCTTTTTTCTGAATTGATAAATTCCATTGTCTCTTTTTGGTCCCAGACGTGATTACCAGTCGTAATTACATCGGCCCCTGCTTGAAAAAAATCTTCGGTATTTTCTCTAGTTATTCCAACTCCAGGATCTGCAGCATTCTCACCATTAACAATTACAAAATCTAATTTTTTTTTTCTAATTAAGTTAGGTAATGTATTAACAACTGCTTTTCTGCCGGAAGGTCCTACGATATCACCAAGTATTAAAATATTCATGTTTAATTAGTTAGAGTTTATAATTCCTTTTTCAGTAAAAATATAATTTAATTTAAAATCATATTTGTTTACTGGTATTCTTCTACACTTTTGAAAAGAATAGGCAATTCCCAAAAAGATCGCATGTTTTTTTGTTTTAATAATTTTTTTTAAGCTTCTATCGTAATATCCCTTTCCATAACCAATACGATTTAAATGACGATCAAAAGCCACAAGAGGCACCAAAATTAAATCTGGAATAATTTTTTTTTTAGTATTCTGTGGCTCTAGTATACCAAATTTATTTACATTAAGAGGTTCGTTAAAAGTCCATAGTTTAAAATGCATTTTGTTTTGAGATTTTATAACTGGCAATGTTATTTTGAATTTTTTTTTTGAAGCTTCTTCAAGAAATTTCAAAATATTCACCTCATAATT
Organism: Pelagibacteraceae bacterium AG-414-E02; assembly: GCA_003214615.1. Lineage (GTDB taxonomy): Bacteria > Pseudomonadota > Alphaproteobacteria > Pelagibacterales > Pelagibacteraceae > AG-414-E02. The sequence goes on along the minus strand of QCLK01000002.1, from coordinate 178,566 downwards.
TGCAGGGTAGTATCCGCCAATAATAATTTTTTTACTATTAAAATGTTTTTTTATTAACTGAAATATTAAATTATAATTAAATTTTTTTACTGTAGAGTATTTTTTTTTTCTTAATAGAAGTAACTTTCCCCTTAAGAAAGGCTTGTCGTATCTCATCTATTGTATTTTTGTTTCTGACTTTACTTCCACACTTTCAATAAATTTTTCAATCGACTTTGTGGTCTTGTCTAAAACTTCTTCATATAAATCTTTACTTTCTTCCGCCTTTTTCTTAAATTCATTTAGCTCGTTTGTTAATTTTTGAATTTCTAACTCTTTTTCTTCCTTATAATTAATTGCTAAAGATTTAAGCTCCTTAAATTTAATAGACAGTTTTTCAAAATCATTTTTTGTATTTTTAACTTTTTTAAATAGGTCAAAATAGTCATCGATAATTTTAATAGTTGTTATTAATAAAAGTTTATTTTCACCTATATTTCCAAGATTTTTTTTTAACTCGCTATACTTTTTATCTAAATGACTAGCTAATACTTTTAAGCTTTCTTCCTGCCCATCATCACAGGACAACAAATAATCTTTATTATTAAATTTTATGTTTACGTTTGCCATTTTTCGATTTCACCTATTAGCGTCTCTGTTTCTTGATTTAATTCGTCAATTTTTTGATCAAAATTATTTTGACCACCAAATTTATCACCCAAATCTCTATTTACTTTTTCTAGCTCTGATTTTAGCTTTTCGTGCTGTTTTACTAAAATTTGGAAATTTTTTTCCGATTCCTGCTTTTCACCTATTAATTGATTTTTCTCTATAGTAAGTGAATTAATGTCATTATTCATTTTTACGACTTCATTTGACATTGTGTTTAATTTTTTTAGAACATTTTCCAACTTTTTTTCTTTTTCTTCGTAATTTTTCATTTGATTTATCTAAAAATCATATTATTGATTTGATAGGTTCAAGTCTATATAGGTTTTACAGTGAGTCCAATCTTCAAAGATTTAGCAAATGCAATTAGATTTCTTTCGATCGATGCTGTGCAAAAAGCAAACTCCGGTCACCCAGGTTTACCCATGGGCATGGCGGATGTAGCTACTGTATTATTTAAATACTACCTAAGGTTTAATCCAAAAAATCCCGATTGGATTAATAGAGATCGCTTTATACTTTCTGCGGGGCATGGATCAATGCTTTTATATTCTCTGCTTTATCTAACTGGATACAAAAGTGTATCCATAAAAGATATTCAAAATTTTAGACAACTTAATTCTATTTGTGCTGGACATCCTGAATATGAAAAAAATTCTGGAATAGAAACTACAACTGGCCCACTCGGACAAGGTTTAACGAATGCTGTCGGTATAGCAATTGCAGAAGAGATTTTAAAAAAAAGATATGGCTCAAATTTAATTAATCACAAAACTTATGTCATCGCAAGTGATGGTGATCTAATGGAAGGAATAAGTCATGAGGCAATGAGCTTAGCTGGACATTTAAAACTTAAAAATCTTATAGTTCTATTTGATAATAACAAGATATCTATTGATGGTTCTACAAACTTAACAGTATCGGATAATTACAAAAAAAGATTTGAAAGCTACGGATGGTCTTTTCAAGAAGTTAATGGACATAATGAAAAACAAATATCAAAAGCTATTAAAAAAAGTTTGACTTCAAATAAACCAAATTTAATTTCATGCAACACTATTATTGGATATGGTTCTCCAAATAAATCGGGGAAAGCTTCTTCACATGGAGCAGCTCTTGGAGAAGAAGAAGTTTCTCTTGTTAGGAAAAAATTAAAATGGAAATTTGATGCTTTCCAAATTCCAAAAGAAATTATTAATGAATGGAGAAAAATTGGTGAAAAAGGATCTTTGTTAGAAAAAAAATGGAATGCAATTTACAGTAAGAAAAGTAGGAAAATAAAAGATGATTTTTCAAGAGTAATTAACAATAAATTACCTGATGATTTTGATGAGCTTATAGATGAACAAAAAAAAATATTTTTTGACTTAAAACCTGAAATAGCATCAAGACAATCTTCTTCTTCGGTATTAGAATCAATAACAAAAAAATTACCAGAATTAATAGGTGGATCTGCAGATTTAAGTGGCTCTAATAACACAAAAACCAAACATTCAACTATAATAAAACCCTCTAATTTTCTAGGAAATTATATCCACTATGGTGTGAGAGAACATGCAATGGCTGGAATTATGAATGGGATGGCACTTCACGGAGGTGTTATTCCTTACGGTGGAACCTTTTTAATTTTTTTAGATTATTGCAAACCTTCTTTAAGATTGTCTGCTTTAATGGGTTTAAAAGTTATATATATTTTTTCTCACGATTCTATAGGATTGGGAGAAGATGGTCCAACACACCAACCTGTCGAACATTTGGCACACTTAAGAGCAATACCAAATTTAAATGTATTTAGACCAGCAGACACAATTGAGACACTTGAATGTTGGGAAATCGCCTTAAAAAGTAGTACTAATCCCAGCGTGATAGCCTTATCAAGACAAAAAATTCCGTTTATAACTGAATCGCTCTCTAAAAAAAATATGAGCAAACTAGGTGGTTACGAGCTTAAAAAAACTAGCTCTGATCCTGCAGTTACATTAATTGCTTCTGGCTCAGAAGTTCAAATTGCCATAGATGCTCAAAAAAAATTGCAAGATGTAAATATTGATTCAAAAGTAGTTTCTATGCCTTGTCAGGAGTTGTTTGATAAACAGTCAAAAGAATATAAAGAAAAAGTTATTGATAAAATGTCTAAAAAAATATCCATAGAAGCTGGTAGTGTGTTTGGGTGGGAAAAATATGTTGGTTCTGAAGGAGCCTCCTTAGGTATAAAATCTTTTGGAAAAAGCGCTCCATATAAAACGTTATACAAAGATTTTAATTTAACTAGTGATCATGTAGTTATGATTGCTAAAAAAATGTTGAGTAAATAATTATGGCTATAAAAATTGGAATAAATGGATTTGGTAGAATTGGAAGAATGATTCTTAGATCTATAATTGAAAATAATATAAAAGATCTTGAAGTTGTGGCTATTAACAATAGGGGCAACTCTGAAATTAGTAGTTTTTTACTAAAACATGATACCATACATGGGAGGTTAAAAGCCAAAATAAATCACTCAGAAAAAGCAATCGAAGTTAACGGAAAAAAAATAAGTTTAATTCGTGAAACAGATATTTCTAAAATAGATTGGAAGAAATATAATGTTAATGTTGTTTTAGAATGCACAGGTAAATTCAACACCAAGGAAAAATCTGAACAACATATTAAATCGGGAGCCAAAAGAGTTTTGGTTTCCGCTCCGTGTAAGGGAACAATAAATATTGTTTTTGGAGTAAATCAAAAAATATTAAAAAATAGCGATCAGGTAATCTCTGCTGCTTCTTGTACCACAAATTGTTTAGCTCCTGTTGCTAAAGTAATAAATGACAATTTTGGAATTGAAAGAGGCTTCATGACAACTATTCATTCATATACATCAGATCAAAGATTGTTGGATAATTCCCATAAAGATTTAAGAAGAGCAAGGAGTGCTCCTAATTCAATAATACCAACAACTACGGGCGCAACAAAATCCCTTGGAGATGTTATTCCTGACTTAAAAGGCAAAGTAGAAGGAATTTCAATTAGAGTCCCGACTCCTAACGTATCGCTAGTTGAGTTTATCTTTTCTTCAAAGAAGAATATGACTGTAGAGGAAATTAATAATTCATTTTTAAAAAGTTCGAAATCTGAATTAAAAAATATAATTGATACTACTAACGAACAGCTTGTTTCTGCAGATTTTAATCACAACTCCCATTCCTCTATTGTAGATCTTTCTTTGACAAAAGTTGCTGATGGTAAAATGGCAAAAATTTCAGCTTGGTATGACAATGAGTGGGGTTTCGCAAACAGAATGTGCGATTTAGCAATATACCTAGGAAATCTAAAATAAATCATGGGCAAATTAAAGGCTCTTGATGAAAATTTAAATTTAAATAATAAAAGAGTAATTTTACGTGTAGATTTAAATGTACCTATCAAAGAAGGCCGAATAATTGACAAATCTAGAATTAAAAAAATTGTTCCTACAATAAAAAATCTTATAGATAAAAAAGCTAAAATAATTTTGATCTCTCATCTAGGAAGACCTATGGGAAAAATTGATCAGAAGTTATCTTTAAAGCCAATAACATCTGTTTTGAAAGATGTATTAAATTCCAATGTTTATTTTTCTAATGAAAGTTATGGACCCGCAGCTATGGAAAAAAGTAAAAATATCAAGCCTGGTGAGGTGTTATTACTCGAAAATATTAGATTTAATAAAGAAGAAGAATTAAATGACAAATCTTTTGCCATAGAGCTTTCTAAAATGGGTGATATTTACGTAAATGAAGCTTTTTCTTGTTCTCACAGGGCTCATGCATCAGTATTTGAAATAACAAAACATGTCGATTCTTATGCTGGAAAATTGCTTTGCGAAGAAGTGGGTGTAATAAAAATGCTAACAAATAACCCCAGAAAACCTGTTGTCTGTATAATAGGTGGATCAAAAATTTCAACCAAAATAGGTATTATTAATAATCTTGTAAAAAAAATTCAAACTATTGTTATCGTAGGAGCAATGGCAAACAATTTTATAAATCAAAAAGGTTATAATATTGGAAAATCATTGTTCGAAAAAAATCAGGAAAATGTATTAAAAAATATAATTGAACAATGTAAAAAAAATAATTGTGATCTTTTAATACCTGAAGATGTAATAGTTGCAAAAAATCATAAATCACAAGGTACTTTAAAAAATATAAATAATATTGATAGCTCAGATTTAATTTTAGACATTGGTGATAAAACTGTGCAAAAAATTTGCGAAATAATTAATAAGTCAAAAACGGTTTTGTGGAATGGGCCCGCAGGCTATTTTGAAGAGGAAGCGTTTTCATTAGGCAGTAACAAAATTGCAAAAAAAATAACTGAAAATACTAAAAATAGATCTCTTACATCAGTTGCCGGTGGAGGAGATACTGTGGCGGCAATAAATAAATTTGGTTGTTCTAATGGATTTACATATATATCAACTGCAGGTGGAGCTTTTTTAGAACTTCTTGAAGGTAAAAATTTACCTGGTATAAAAGCTTTAGAAATAAATGAATGAAATAGAAAATATTGCAAAACAAATGGTAGCTAAAGGTAAAGGTATATTAGCTGCCGATGAAAGTACTGGAACAATGACAAAAAGATTATCTAGTGTGAATGTTGAATCTACTCCAGAAAATAGACTTAAATTTAGAGAAACATTGTTTTCTGCTGAAGGAATGAAAAATCATATTGGTGGTGTGATACTTTATGACGAAACTATAAAACAAAAAACCTCTTCTGGAAAAACTGTGCCAGAACTAATTAAAAGTTTTGGATCAATCCCTGGAATTAAAGTGGATACTGGCGCAAAGAAACTAGCTGGTTCTCCCGACGAAAAAATTACTGAAGGGTTGGATGGTCTTAGAGAAAGATTAGCTGAATATTACAACTTAGGCGCAAGATTTACAAAATGGAGAGCTGTATACATTATTTCCAAAAAATATCCTTCTGCGCTAGCAATAAAATCTAATGCTCATGCTCTAGCAAGATATTCTGCTTTAGTACAAGAAGCAAAAATGGTTCCAATTGTTGAACCAGAAGTGTTAATGGATGGCGAACATGATATTAATAGGTGTTATGATGTTACATCTTCTGTTTTGAAGGAATGCTACAAAGAGTTAAAATTACACAATATCAATCTTAAAGGAACAATATTAAAACCAAATATGATATTGCCTGGAAATAAATCAAAAACTAAAAATAACTCTCAGGAAATAGCCAAAATGACACTCAAATGTTTAAAAGAAAATGTGCCTAGTGAAGTTCCTGGTATTGCTTTTTTATCAGGCGGACAGACCGAAATTGAAGCAACGCAGAATCTAAATGAAATAAATAAAATTAATGATACAAGTTTTTTAATGAGCTTTTCATACGGTAGAGCGTTACAACAAAGTGCACTGAAAAGTTGGGCAAGAGATATTAAAGATATAAATAAAACTCAAAAAATCTTTAATCATAGATCTAAAATGAATGGGCTTTCTACTTCAGCAAAATGGAACTTGAATTTAGAAAAACAATTAACGGCCTAATTTAAATTGAAAAAATATATTTACTTGATATCTCCTCAAAAAATAAGGGGAGCGAAGTTTTATAAAGATCTTAATGATGTATTAAAAACTAATAAAGTAAAATATTTTCAGTTAAGATTAAAAAACATATCTAATTCAAACTTATTTAAAATATCCAAAAAAGTTAAAAAAATAGTTAAAAAAAACAATGTTAAATTTCTGATCAACGACAAGCCACTTTTAGCAAAAAAGGTTGGTGCTGATGGATGTCATATTGGTCAAAAAGATATGAATTTTATTAATAGTAGAAAAATTTTAGGTAAAAATAAAATTATTGGAATAACTTGTCATAACTCAAAAAAATTAGCTCTTAAAGCAAAAAAAAATGGAGCAAATTATGTTGCCTTTGGATCTTTTTTCAAATCTTCAACAAAAAAAACTAACTTTAGAGCCAACTTAGAAATATTGCGTTGGACTAAAAAAAAAATTAATATGCCCACCGTTGCAATAGGTGGAATTAATAGTTCTAATTATAAAAAAATTTTGTCCAATGGAGCGAATTTTATTGCTTGCTCCAATTATGTTTGGAATAACAAAAAATTGGATCCTGTTTCAGCAATAAAAAAATTTAAATAAAAATGAAAATATCAGGAAATGAAATTAAACCAGGAATGATAATTGAACATAAAGATGATTTATGGTCAGTTGTAAAAGCTCAACATGTAAAACCTGGAAAAGGTGGTGCGTTTAATCAGCTAGAATTAAAAAGCATAAAAAGGGGAACAAAATTAAATGAAAGATTTAGATCAAGCGATACAATCGAAAGGGCTATCTTAGAAGATAAAAAATTTAATTTTTTATATGAAGATAAAGAAAATTGCCATTTTATGGATCAAGCTAATTTTGAACAAATTCAAATCAGTAAATCTTTGCTGGGAGAAAAAAGTAAACTACTAAAAGAAAATATGGAGGTGAATGTACAGTTTTACGATGATCAAGCTTTAGCTGTTGATCTACCATTATCCATTGAGCTAAAAATTGTTACTACAGACGCTGCTATCAAAGGTCAAACCGCTTCATCTTCCTATAAACCTGCAACTCTTGAAAATGGAATAAATATTATGGTTCCGCCATTTATTAATTCTGAAGATAAAATTTTATTGGATACAAGAACTTTGGAATACATAAAAAAAATTAAATAAATGAAACTTACTTCCGCAAATATAAACGTAATGATTAAAGTATGCAGGAAAGCTGCCAAAACTTTAATAAGAGATTTTGGAGAAATTGAAAAACTGCAGGTCTCTCTTAAAGGACCAGGAGATTTTGTAACAGCCTCTGATAAAAAGGTAGAAAAAATTTTGATTGAAGAGCTTCAAAAAGCAAGACCGAATTATTCAATTTTAAGTGAAGAAATCGGAGAAATAAATAACGATGAGTCTTTTAGATGGATTATTGATCCCATTGATGGAACTTCAAACTTTCTACATGGAATACCTCATTTTGCAATATCCATAGGTCTAGAGCATGATAAAGAAATAATTTGCGGGATAGTTTATGATCCTATCAAAGATGAAATGTTTACCGCTGAGAAGGGTAATGGATCTTATATAAATAATCAGCGTATGAGAGTCTCTTCTAGATCAGATTTGAAAGATTGTATTATTTTTTCTGGAGGTCCTAGATATGATTCTGAAAATAGAGAATTAACTTTTAAAGAATACAAAAAATTTTCATTAAAAGTAGGTATTCCCATAAGAAAATTTGGTAGCGGTTCATTAGATATGGCATATGTCGCTGCGGGAAGATGTGATGGTTTTTGGTCAAGAGATTTAAATTATTGGGATATTGCTGCTGGAATAATCCTTGTTAGAGAAGCCGGAGGATATGTAACTGATTTTAACGGAGAAAATAAATACAATCAAAATAAAACTCTTTTGGCTGGCAATTCCAAAATTAATAGAGAAATGATTGAGATTTTAAAGTAGTTAATTTACTGTTGTTAATTATTTTGTTTTATTATATTAAATGGTCCGATATGAAAAAAAATACACATCCAAATTATCATAAAATTAAGGTTGTAATGACCGATGGTAGTCATTTTGAAACTATGTCAACCTGGGGTAAAGAAGGTGAAACATTAAAACTTGAAATTGACCCAAAATCACATGCTGCTTGGACAGGTGGAAATCAAAAGGTTTTGGATAAAGGCAGAGTAAGTAAATTTTTCAAAAAATTTAAAAATTTGCGTTCTGAAACTAAAAAATAATAATGAAAGAAAAACCTTTTATGCCAAAGGCGACCGCTGTTTGGCTCGTTGAAAATACAAAAATAAGTTTTAAACAAATTGCTGATTTTTGTGACCTTCATGAACTTGAAGTTAAAGGTATTGCTGATGGTGATGTGGCTAAAGGAATAAAAGCATATAATCCAATTTTAGCAGGTCAATTAACCAGAGAAGAAATAGAAGCTTGTTCAAATGATACTAGTAAGCCTCTTGTAATAACAAAAAAAACCATAGATATAAAAGAAGAAAAAAAAGTACAGAAATATATCCCGTTATCAAAAAGACAAGATAGGCCCAATGCTGCCCTGTGGCTAATTAAAAATTATCCTCAGCTCTCAGATGGACAAATAGGAAAACTTATCGGTAGCACAAAAAATACAGTTACTTTGATTAAAAATAATAAATATTGGAACTCCTCAAATTTAATACAAAAAGACCCCGTTGCTTCTAATTTATGCTCTCAATTTGATATTATAAAAGCTAACGAAAAAGCTGAAAGAAGAATTGCAAGAAAAAAGAAAGAAAAAGAGAATCAAAAAATAGAGTCTTAAAAAAAATTGTTATAAATAAAAACATTATGTCAAAAAGTTTAGTAGGTATAATAATGGGTAGCAAATCTGATTGGAATGGTGTCATGGAACATTGCAGCGACACTTTAAAAAAATTTAAAATTAAACATGATGTAAGAGTTATATCTGCTCACAGAACACCAAAAAGATTACACAAATTTCTTAAAGAAGCTGAAAAAAATAAAATGGAAGTAATAATTGCTGCAGCGGGAATGTCTGCACACTTAGCTGGGGTTACAGCTTCTTTGACTACATTGCCCGTGCTTGGGGTGCCAACAGAAAGTAAGTTAAAAGGCTTAGACAGTTTACTTTCGACAGTTCAAATGCCAAGCGGGATACCTGTTGGAACTCTTGCTATTGGAAAAGCTGGAGCAATAAACGCTGCTTTATTGGCAGTTTCAATTTTGTCTACAAGGTACGAAAAAATTCATAAAAGACTCTTAATTTACAGAAAAAATTTTGAGAAAAAGGTACCAAAAAAACCCTTTTAGTTCTTGCTAGACAATCTTTTTTATTAATGATACTTAGTCCACTTTAAACTAGGAGGTAGTTATTAAAATAGAGGTAAAAGATAACAATGTTGATCAAGCTTTAAAAATTTTAAAAAGAAAGCTTCAAAGAGAAGGTTTTTTTAAAATTTTAAAAATCAAAAGCAATTACGAAAAACCTTCAGAAAGAAAAAAGAGAGAAAAGCAAGAAAATATTAAAAGATCAAGAAAAATTCAAAGAATGAAAAATAACTATTAATTTTTTGCTTTAGGATATAAAATTTATTTAAAATAAACATTATCGCGGGGTGGAGCAGTCTGGTAGCTCGTCAGGCTCATAACCTGAAGGTCGTAGGTTCAAATCCTACCCCCGCAACCAAAATTTAAGTATAAATATATATTAAATATCTTATGAATTTGGAAAAATTGACACTTGAGGATTATGAGCAAGTTAAAAATCTTTCAAAAAAATATAAACTAGATGTACTAAAAAAAAATGATTGGACTAGTATATGGGGAAAAAATCCATTTATAATTAAATCACAAAAAGATTGGACAATTGGTTGGAAATTAGTAGATCCAAAAAATGAGATAGTTGGGCTTATACATAATATACCGTTTACCTTTTATTACAAAAATAGAAATTATTTAGCAGCTATTTGTGGTAATTGGGTCATTGATAATAAATATAGGTCATTTGCCCTAGACATTAGATCAAAATTTCTTAATCAAAAAAACATAGATCTCTATATTACCAATACAGCAAATGAAATTTCGGAAAAGGTGATGGAAGCATTTAAAGCTAAAAAAATTTCACAATACGAATATTTTAATAGAATGGTCTACATGCTAAATAAAAGAAAAATCATAATTAATTATATAAAAAAATTTTCTTTTAACAAAAGTCTAATCGAAGATATAAAAAGTTTTAAAAATATTTTATTTAAAAAAACCGATTTAGGAATAAGTAATAATTTCAGTATAAGTAATAATTTTGGTTCAGATTTTGATGATTTCAATAATAATTTAAAAAAAAAAGAAATTTTGTATTCTTCGAAAGATTGTGAGTGGCTCAATTGGAAATACGCAAGACTAATAAATACAGACAATTTATGGGTTATTAAAAATTATGATAGCCATAAACTTACGGGATTTTTAGTTTTTGTTGTTAACTATGAAAAAAATTACAAGTTGAAAAAATCAACTGTGGTAGAGTTATCATTTATTAATGAAGATGAACTTAAAATAAGTGAGATGATAAAGAAGTGTATTTTAATTTCAAAAAAATTAAATTGTGATCTGGTAGATGTTATTGGCTTTAATAAATATAAAAAAAATTTGTTTAAAAAAATAGGTTTTGTAGATAAAAAAATTAACAACTTTAGCTTTCTTGTTAAAAATTCAAATCCTGAAATAGAAAATATCCTATTTAATAATGAAACTATGTTGGACTTATCATTGACAGATGGAGATGCAATATTTAGTTTGTAAACATGGATATTAAAGAAGCGGTTGATAGTTCAATAAAAGAATTCAATAAATCCCAAGACAAATTTAAAATTCAAAATATAGATGATTTTGAATTAATTGGCCAGAACAGCACTTTGGACTCCATGGCTATTGTTAATTTTTTGATGTTATTAGAAAAGAAACTTCTTAAAGATCTAAATATAAAAATAAATCTGATGGATAAAGTTTTTCTTGAAAAAAAAGAAAAGTTAAATATAAAAGATCTTGTTTCAATTTTAGAAAGTTAAATTAAAAACTAACTATTAAATTTGCCGAAAACTACTTCGGGGGCACGATTCCACATACTTGCTAAAAATAAATCATACTCTCTCATCGTTGATTGACTATAACTATTAAAAGCTCTGCATTCATCAGTTCCAAATTGGTCAAAAATAAAATAATAATTTTTAAATTTTTCATCTAATTTAAATAAAGTAAAAAGAGTAGCAGAGTGCAAAGGTGCATCAAAATGAATCAGAACTGTTTTTTTTTTTGATTCTGTTGCAAGTTTTTCTAAAAAATCAGTAAGTGTTTCCTGAAAAAGTCCTTTAATAAATTTAATTCTGGAGTCGCTTGTTTTAGGTATATCTCCAGAAGTAGAATAATGACCTTTTTTCATATCTAGGCAATCTTCGGGAAAACCATAAAAAGTATCAAAACCATAAAACTCAGAATTTTTACTTTTATATTTTTCTGCAAAGAATTTAATGGAATGCCCTTCCCAAACACCAAATTCTAAATAAAGAATATCTTTGCTAGTATCAATATATTCGGGGATTTTTTTCCAAACCTTATATCTTAATATTTCATTCCAAGAATTAATTTTAAAAGATTTTGGATTTCCAGCGGCAGTTGAAACGATTTTAGGATTTTTCTGAGCGATAATATTTCTTCTAATTATATTTTGAGAAAGTCTTTCTGAAAACTTTAGAGTTAAAATTTTAGAAGATAAAAACTTTATAAACGTTTTAATTAAATACATGATAAAATTAAACTAACATTAAATATAAATTATTCAAAATTCATAACCAAGATGAAAGAATTTTGCAGGATAAATGCATCTTTCTTTAAGATGCTCCTTCCAAGAATTTTTAATAAAATAATCTTCCTTTTTGTGAACTGAATAATGTTGGTAAAAGGAATAAGGTAGTCCCGCGTATTCCCAAACTTTAAAATATAACAGTTTGGATACTTGTTCAAAACTGGACATATAATCCTTAACAATTTTTTTATCCATTTCATGTAAGCAATCAATCGCAATAGATATATCAAATGTTTTTTCTGTAAAAAATTTAATTTGATGAGGAAAAATAAATAAAATATCATTTTTTTCGAAAGCTGTTTTTAAATCCATTTCATTAAGATTAAAACCTTTTGTTATTTTTTTATTTGGAAAACTCGCTTTTATATTTTTAAAACTAACATCTATTGCTGGAGGCAAATCGGCAATAACATACTTCGCATCATCGTTAATGGACAATATAACTTTAGCCGTTCTACCAGAACCTGCTCCTACCTCCAAAAATCTCTTTTTTCTTGAAGATAAGTTGCCCAATAAATCTTCGATTTTTTCATATTCACTTAATGAATTTAGATTATCTTGAGTAATTTCTAAGTCATTTATATTTAAAGAATTTTCAACTATAGAGCTATTTTTGTTTATTTTATTTAAATATTTAAATACTTTTTTTGATTTAATATTTTCATATAAAAGCAATAAAATTAAATTATGATTTATAGAAGCTGTCCAATTTAAATTTTCTTGTTTTTTAAATAAATTCACTTTTAGATCAATTTTATTATTTTGAATTTCCTTACAAGAATTGTTAATTAAATCTTCTTCCATTTCAACCCAGGTAAAATAAAGTCTAGACATTATGTTTTCGTAATTTTTATATTTTCCACTTGCTATTAAATTTAAGTGAAGCATCATTACATGACGCCAAAATTTTGAAGACCAATTATAACTGGGAGAGTTTATATATAAATTGAATGTCTCAATTAAATCTTTTGGCAATTTTGATTTATCTAGCTTATTCCAAAATTTTTTTAGATTCTTTTGCCTTAAATAGGCATTCTTAAAAGTGCCCCATAAAGATTTTTTTTTGGCTTGTAGCTCCATATTTAATTATTTTTCTTACTTATTGATTGTTTATTTCTTCTAATATTTTTTTCCTTAGTATTTTTTGATCTTCATCCTCAGGCACATTTAATTTTTCTTTTTTTATTTCTTCTTTTAAAATTTTTTCTGCCCTCTTAGCTTCCTCATCAAGTAACTTCCTTTCTTTTACAACAATTTCGTCTAGAATCACGTTCACTTCAGGACGACTTAAATTATAGTCAATAAGATTTACTCTCGATAAAATATGCATCCGAGTATACGCTGAAGATACGCTTAATACATATCTGATCATGTCATTAGGGTCCTTATATATTTTTATTAAGTCATAGTCGTAAATATGCTTTTTAATTCTTTGTCTGATGCGAATATTATCAATCCTTTTTCTTTCACATAAGAAAAAATTTTTATTAGCACTTTTAGATGCAGTAGACATTAATAAATAACTATTTGCCAAGTTCTGAGGCAAGTTCTTTTTTTCCAAATATAAATACGTTATAGCTCTATAGCCACCGATCATTTCAGTCAAAGTTCGACAACCCATTCCAATTCTAATTTGATTACTTTGTACAAGTTCATTTTGTTTTGTTTGATCTATTGGATTTGAACATGCTGCAGAAAACAAAAAAAATATCAAAAATACTAATGAAATTTTTTTCACTTTATAATTTTTTATATTCATATTATTTTGTATTTTTTTGTTTAATTATGTTAAATTACACTAGTGCTAGGAAAAATTGAAATTTTAATTGTAATTTTTGCTCTTCTTTTGGCATTTTATTTAATTATTCGGCTAGGAGCGAGAATAGGAAATAAATCCTCACCTACTCCAGAGATTACAAGATATTTATTTGGTGTCAGAATCCTAATTATCATCATTGCCTTAGTTTCGCTAATTTTATGGTTTTTTATGTAAATTAAATTAATATATTAAAATTCGTTATAACATATGAAATTTAGAAAAGAACACGATAGCCTAGGAGTTGTTAAAGTTCCTAACAGTAAATACTGGGGAGCTTCTACTCAAAGATCCAATAAACATTTTGATATTGGAGATTTCTTGGTTAGACCAATAGTAATCAAATCTATTGCTATGATAAAAAAGGCTGCTGCGATAGTAAATACTAGAAATGGAAACTTAGATAAAAAAATAAGTAAATCGATTATTAAAGCAGCTGATGAAGTAATTACTGGAAAGCTCAACGATCATTTTCCCCTTAAAGTTTGGCAAACTGGTTCAGGCACACAAACAAATATGAATGTTAATGAAGTAATCGCAAATAGAGCGATTGAAATTCTTGGTGGAAAATTGGGCAGCAAGAAACCTGTTCACCCAAATGATCATGTTAATAAATCTCAATCTACAAATGATGTTTTTCCAACTGCAATGCATATGGCTATAGCAATTAGAACAAAGGGGAAATTATTACCTTTTCTAAAATTGCTTAATTCAGAATTGGGAAAAAAAACTAAAGAATTTAAAAAAATTATAAAGGTTGGGAGAACACATCTTCAAGATGCTACTCCTATTACCTTAGGACAAGAATTTTCGGGATATCACTCACAATTAAGTAAATGTATTAAAAGAATAGAATTAGCTCTTAAAGAAATATATTTTTTAGCTCAAGGTGGAACGGCTGTTGGAACAGGTTTAAATACAAAAAAAGGTTTTGATAAAAAAATTGTTTCTGAACTTAAAAAAATTACAAAACTTCCTTTTAAACCGGCTACAAACAAATTTGCAGCACTAGCAGCACATGATGCTATAGTAAATTTTTCTGGGACGTTAAATACAACAGCTGTTTGTTTAATGAAAATAGCAAACGATATTAGATTCTTAGGCTCAGGTCCAAGAGCTGGATATGGTGAATTAATTTTACCAGAAAACGAGCCGGGCTCATCTATTATGCCAGGAAAAATAAATCCAACACAGTGTGAAGCTGTCACTATGGTTTGTGTAAAAGTAATTGGAAATCATAATGGGATAACTATGGCTGGATCTCATGGACACTTTGAGTTAAATGTTTTTAAACCACTAATCATACATAATATATTGCAATCAATTCACATAATGGCTGATGCTTCAAAAAGTTTTGCAAACTATTGTATTAAAGATCTTAAAGCAGATAAAAAAAGAATAAAAAAATTTTTGGACAATTCCTTAATGCTGGTAACTGCATTGTCTCCAAAAGTTGGTTACGATAATGCTGCTATAATAGCAAAAAAAGCTCACAAAAACGGAACTACTTTGAAGGAAGAGTCTATAAAATCAGGGTTAATAACAGAAAAAGAATACAATAAAATTGTAAATCCCAAAAAAATGATTAAGCCAAGTTAATTCGTTTCATCTGATATTGATCGGATAAATTCCTTAAATGTCGGAAAATAAAATAAGCTTTTATAACCTTCGCCTAGCATTAAATCATTAAATTCTTTTTCTACATAATTAACATCTTCATTACTAAGTTTTTCATCATTAGATATTTCATAAAAACTCATTCTTAAATTATCCAAATCAAAATTTCCTGAAACAAAAAAGTTAGATGAAATATTTTTTTTGTTATAGATACCAAATTTGCTCAAAAACTTTTTTTGATTATCTACAAAAACATTGCTCTCGAATTTTAAATTACTAAATTTTTTATCATCATTAATTGTGCCTAAAATGTCGGCCGCACCTAATTTACCTAAATTAATTAAAAATTGTTTAATTGAAATTTTTCCATTATTAAATTTTAAATTAGATTCAAAGGATTTTATTAAATTATAACTAGAGTATATTTTATCAGAAGCTAAGATTAACTCTCCGTTGATTTTTTTATTTATTTTAAATATTTCTTTTCTTTGATTATTATCTAGAGATAAAAAATAACTATACAATTTTGTAAAATTTATACTGTTTAAATTTACATCTAAATTGAAATTAAAATAGGGTAATATCGTAATTATACCTTCCATTTTTCCATCTATAAAAGTGTTTCTTAAATTAGATTTATTAATTACTATTTTATTATCCTTATAGTCTATAATTGCGGTGATTTTATTCTTGTCCTGTTTTATTAAAACATTACCACTTACTACATTTTTATCTTTTTCAGAATTAATAAAACTAGCTTTTGTAAGCAAGTTTAAATTGGACATTTTTAATAAAAATTCTGAGAAAGTAGAATTATCAATCCTTTCGCTATTTAAATTAATATGAATTTTATCATTTAAGATTTTGCCCCACAACTTAAAATTAATAGAGTTCGGAACAAATTTTAAATTTATTTTTGAATCACTTATGGTAGCTACATAATCATTTTTATCAAAAAGTAAAACTTTTCCTTTAACGAAAGTTACAGGAATTAGATTGGTTTTCTTGCTAAAAATACTTTTATACTTTTTCCAATTCTCCAAATTTAAATTAATTTCAAAATTATTTAACTCTATTTTTTTAAATTTTTGTTTTTCTTTAGCCAATAAATTTTTAATAGAAAGTTTTACTGCAGTGTTTTCAGCTGTAATTAGAGTTCTTTTTTTTTTAAAAAAATCATTTACTATTAAATCTTTTATTAGGATTCTTGGAGTTGGATAAAAACGATAATTTACTTTACCTTGTATTATACATTCAATATTTTGTTTTTTGCATATAAGTTTTTCTATATCAGATTTATCGTAATTATAAAAAGTTGGTATAACTAAGTAAAGAAAACCAAAAAAAATAATTGAAGCAGGAAGGTGTATTTTTAAAAATTTATTTCCTATAAAATTGATTTTCTTGAAACGATTAATACTGTATGTTTTTGGATTAAAGTATTTAAGAATTTTTGTAAAGTTATATCTTCTAACATCTAGATACTTGTAAATTGTTTTAAGATTGTATCCGCTAAAATTTACAAATTTAAAAATTTTTATAAAATTATATCTTAATGTATTAAGGCTTTTTGCTACTGTGGAAAAATAATATCTTTTAAAATTGATGTATTTCATTTATTTTAATTTAAATTAGTAAATTATAAATTTCATGGAAATTATCAAACAAAATTATTTAAGCAACTTAAATAAAAATCAAAAAGAAGCAATAATAAATCTGGATGGACCTTGTTTAATAGTAGCTGGTGCAGGATCTGGAAAAACAAAAGTTATAACTTCAAGAGTAGTACACATTATAAAAGAAAAAAAAGCTTGGCCTAACCAAATTCTCTGCGTCACATTTACTAATAAAGCAGCTAGAGAAATGCAAAATCGAATTGCAAAATTATTAAAGGAAAAACAATCATCAATACCATGGTTAGGAACTTTTCATTCTGTAAGTGCCAAGATCTTGAGAAGGCATGCTGAGGCCGCTGGTCTAAACTCACGTTTTACAATCATTGACCAAGAAGACCAGCTAAGATTAATAAAAAACATATGTAAAGCTGAAAATATAGATACAAAAAAAATATCACCTCAATTTATTTTATCTTTTATTAATCAGTGGAAAAATAAAGGTTTACTTCCAAAAAATGTAGTTGCTAAAAAAGGAATCCCTTTAGAAAAGACAATATTAAATGTTTACAAATTTTACCAAGAAAGACTTCAAATTTTAAATTCATGCGACTTTGGTGATTTAATATTATTGTGCGTAAATATTTTTGAAAATCACAATAACATATTAGAGTTATACCTAAATAATTTTAAATATATTTTAGTCGATGAATATCAAGATTCAAATTATATTCAAAGCAAATGGCTTAATCTACTTGCTAAGAAAAAAAATAATATATGTTGTGTGGGAGATGATGATCAATCAATTTACAGTTGGAGAGGAGCAGAAATAAAAAATTTTTTAGATTTTAGCAAAATATATAAAAACACAAAAATTATCAGACTTGAGCAAAATTACAGATCCACACAAAATATACTTAGTGCTGCTTCAGGGTTAATTTTAAATAATAGTGATAGGTTGGGAAAAAAATTATGGACAGATGGTAAAGAAGGGGAGCTTGTAAAATTAACCTGTTACAAAAATGGAAGGGAAGAAGCGGTAGGAATTAGCGATATTATTGAAAAAAAACTTAAAAAAAAATACTCCTTAAATAATATATCTATTTTAGTTAGAGCAATTTTTCAGACACGTGAATTTGAAGAAAGATTTTTAAAAATTGGGATGGGTTATAGGGTGGTCGGAGGAACAAAATTTTATGAAAGAGCTGAAATTAAAGATAGTGTCGCGTTTTTAAGAATTATAAATCAAAAAAATGATGACTTAGCTTTTGAAAGGATCATTAATGTTCCTAAGAGATCTGTGGGAGATAGCTCAATTAAACAACTATATGATTGGGGAAGGAAAAATAAAAAATGCTTGGAAGATTCGGCTTATGAACTATTACAATTAAATAAAATTAAGCCAAAAACAAAATTAGGTCTAGTTAAAATATTAAATCTATTTAATAAATGGAGATCAGATTTAAAAATTAAAAAGCATTATGAATTAATGGAAATTATTTTGGATGAGTCCGGATATTCTAAAATGTTAAAAGATAAAAAAGATTTAGAAAGCGAAGGAAGACTGGAAAACTTAAAAGAATTAATTAGAGGAATGCATGATTTTGATAATCTTCAAGGGTTCTTAGAACATGTCGCATTAGCTACATCAATAGATCAGGATTGGGATGGCGAGAAAGTAAATTTAATGACTATGCATGCTGCTAAAGGATTGGAATTTGATGCAGTTTTTTTACCGGGGTGGGAAGAAGGGTTATTCCCTCATCAGAAATCTTTGGAAGAGAAAGGTGATTTAGCTTTGGAAGAAGAAAGACGACTCGCTTATGTAGGGCTTACAAGAGCAAAGAAAGAATCTTTTATATCTTTTGTAATGAACAGAATGTATCGAGGAGATTGGGTAGAATCTTTAGCATCAAGATTCATAGATGAACTTCCAGAAGAAAATATTAAAAAAGAGGAAATAAAAGAACAAAACAGTGAAGATTTTTTTTTCAACCAGGATATAGATTATGAGGAAGGTATAAGAAGTCCTGGATGGGCAAGATTACAAAAAAAAAGATTAAAAAGAATTAAATGAAAAAAATAAAAAAGTTAAGAAAATTTTTTAAAATTTACAAACTTGATGGCTATATAGTGCCAAAAAACGATGAATTTTTTGGTGAATATGTTGATAAACAAAACGATAGGTTAAATTATATAAGTTCCTTCTCGGGTTCAGCTGGTTATGCAATAATCTTAAAAAATAAGTGTTATTTATTTGTTGACGGTAGATACACTCTACAAGCTAAAAAAGAGTGCGATAAGAATTTTAAAATAATTGAAATTCATAAAGAAAAACCATTGAAAACACTTGGCAAAATTAGAAAAAAACTGTTTATTGGTTTTGACCCAACGTTATTTAGTGAAGCAAACTTAATAAATAATTTTAAAAGTCGGAATGTTAACTTAGTTCCAATTAAAAAAAATTTAATTGATAAAATTTGGCCTAAAAAAACAACAAACAGTAATAAAAAATTCTTTATATTAAATACTAAAAATACAGGTAAATTTTTCAAGAAAAAGATAATTTTTGTTTGCAATGTTTTAAAAAAAAGGAAAATAAACAAACTACTAATTACCGCCCCTGAAAATTTGGCTTGGTTACTAAATATAAGGGGAAAAGATAGTAAGTATTCACCATTACCAAATTGTCATGCAATACTCGATAGTAATAGAAAAATAACCCTTATAGTAAATAAAAATAAAATTAATTATAAATTTAAATCTTATTTTAAAAATATTGTAAGTTATATAGATCCTAAATCAATTCATAAATGCTTAGAAGGTTTAAATAAAAAAGAAATTTTTTTAATTGATAAATTTTCTTGCTCCTTTTTTTACAAAGAATTAATAAAGAAAAAATTTAAATTTTATGAAGCAGTAGACCCAATATATATTTTGAAATCTAAAAAAAATAATGTTGAAATCTCAAATACAATAAAATCTCATATCTTGGATGGTGTAGCGTTAACAAAATTCATCTACTGGATTAAAAATAATGTTAATAAAATTAAAATCACAGAAATCAGTGCAGAGAAAAAACTTGAAAAATTCAGAAAAAAAAATTTTAAATATAAGTTTCCTAGCTTTAATACCATTTCAGGATCAGGACCTAATGCTGCAATAGTACATTATCGGGCAAACAAAAATACTAATCGTCATATAAAAAAAAATGATATTTACCTTTGTGATTCCGGTGGTCAGTATCATTATGGAACAACAGACGTAACCAGAACTTTGTGCTTTTCAAAGCAACCTGAAAACGTAAAAAATATTTTTACCAAAGTTTTAAAAGGTCATATTGGTGTAGCAACTTATAAGTTTAAAAAGGAAACAACTGGTAAAGAACTAGATCGAGTTGCTAGAGCTCCATTAAAAAAAATAGGTTTGGATTATGCACACGGTACCGGGCACGGGGTTGGATATTTTTTAAATGTACATGAAGGTCCTCAATCCTTGTCTAAACAAAGTCAAATAAAGTTAGATACAGGAATGATTGTCTCTAATGAACCAGGTTATTATGAGACAAACAAATTTGGAATTAGAATTGAAAATTTACTTTATACAAAAAAAAATAAAAATAAACTTGTTTTTGAAAATTTGACTTTAGCTCCTATCGATAAAGATTTAATAAATTTTAAGCTTTTAGATAATAAGGAAAAAAAATATTTAAAAACTTATCATAAAAAAGTTTTTTTAGCCCTTCATCGTTTTTTAAATGAAAAAGAAAAGAATTGGCTCAAATCTTTTGCTAATTGATAATTTTATTCCAATCGTCTTCGTTTATTATTTTAATATTAAGATTTTTTGCCTCATTAATTTTTCTAGTTGTAGGTTTGTGAGATCCGGTAATAAGAAAGTCTGTTTTCTTACTAACATTGCTTACAATTTTGGCCCCTAAACTTTCGGCCAATGATTTTAGTTCAGATCTACTTTTGTCAACAAAACCTCCGGTAAACATAATTAACTTTCCGCTTATAGGAGTTTTTTTGCTAATAAATTTATAATCCTTAATATTAAGAACATCAATTAATTTAGATACAACTTTCAAGTTTTGATTATTAGAAAAAAACTTTTTCAAAGATTCAATTTGAGAGTTGCCAATTCCATCTATTGCCTTAAGTTCTTCAAGATATTTTTGTTTGGCATCATTTAAATTTTTTGCTAATTCAAAAAATTGCTTTGCTACCAAAAAATGTTTAGCTAGTACCTTGGCATTTTCTTCACCTATGTGCCGAATACCAAGAGAAAAGATAAAACGATCCAATGATATTTGCTTACTTTTAATTATTGAATTTTTTAAATTATCAATAGACTTTTCACCCCAGCCATCAAGCGTATTTAAAATACTTAGGTCTAAACTAAAAATGTCATGCGGATATTTAATTAACTTTTTGTTCCAAAAATTGTCTATTAATTTTTTTCCTAAACCCTCTATGTTTAACGCATCTTTGGATACGAAATGCTTTAATTTTTCCTTCAAAATATCTTTGCAATCAAAGTTGGTATCTGGACATCTGGTTACTGCATCTTTTTTTTTCGTATTTATATTAAACTCTTTGATAGTTTTTGATCCACAAGAAGGGCATTTTTGTGGAAAAATAAACTTTTTAGAGTTTTTATCTCTTTTTAGTAAATCGACACTTAGTACTTGGGGAATAACATCGCCTGCTCTTTGTATACAAACTGTATCGTTAATTCTTATATCTTTACGGTTAATTTCGTCTTCGTTATGAAGTGTCGCATTTGATACAACCACACCACCAATAGTAATTGGATCAATTTTTGCTACTGGGGTTAAAGCACCAGTTCGTCCAACCTGAATTTCTATATTTTTTATTTTTGAGAAACCTTTTTCAGCAGAAAATTTGTGAGCTATTGCCCATCTTGGATAATTTGATACATAACCAAGTCTAGTTTGTAATTTTAAATCATCAATTTTATAAACTAATCCATCTAAATCATAATCTATTTCTGATCTTTTTTTTTCTATAATTCTATGATTACTTTCAATTTCTTCTAAACTACTTACTAAACTATTAAGAGGATTTGTTTTAAAACCCCAACTTTTAAGAAGTTTTAAAAATTCTGACTGCCTTTTAAAGTTCATAGGATCAGCCAAACCAAAACCGTAAGCTATAAATTTCAAAGGTATTTTGCTAGTTTCTTTATAGTCTTTTTGTCTTAATGATCCTCCCGCTGCATTCCTTGGGTTTGCAAACTGTTTATTGATTTTTTTAAAATCAGATTTTGAAATGTAAACCTCGCCTCTTACCTCTAAATTTTCAGGAAAATTCTTTTTTTTAATTGTTTTGGGTATATCAGAAATTGTTTTAAGATTATTTGTAATATCCTCACCTATTTTTCCATCACCACGAGATAAACCTAAAACAAATATCCCGTCTTTATATTTGAGTGAAGCTGAAATACCATCTATCTTTGGCTCTGCAGAAAAAATTATTTTTTCAGAATTTTTAAAATTTAAAAAATTTCTAATTTTTTTAATAAAATCTTTTATATTTATAACAGAAAATGCATTTGAAAGTGATAGCATGGGAATTTCATGATTTATTTTTTTAAATTTTCCAGACGGTTTATAACCTATCTTTTTACTTGGTGAATCTTTGTTTTTTAAAAATTTGTGCTTTTTTTCTAATTGTAATATTTCTTGTTTGATATCATCGTAATACTTGTCTGAAACAAGAGGATCATCTTTTTCAAAATAAGCCTTGTTATATTTTTTAATTTCATCAATTTTTTTTAAGTAATTTTTTTCGATTTCTTTTTTATTCATGTACGTTTAATTAAATAAGCCTTTTATGGTTCTTCTCACTAAACCCAATTCTCTTTTTTTATCTCTTTGGATATTTTGTGGTCGGTATTTTTTATTAAATACTTTATAACTTTGCTCATACCATGCGCTGGAACCATAATTATATCCTAATATTAGTGCCGCTTGTTTAGATTCTTCAACTAAACCAATTTTATAATAAACCTCAACCAACCTATGCAGAGCTTCTTCCACAAAAACTGTTCTGTCATATTTATTAACAACTTTTTTTAGCCTATTAAGAGCTGGTATCCATTTTTCTGTTTTCATATAGTATCTTGCTATTGACATTTCTTTAGCTGCTAATTGATTTTGTATAAGATCTAATTTAAAACGTGCATCAATTGCATAATCTGTATTTGGAAATTCTGCTATTAAAAATTCAAACTTTTTTTTCGATTTTAATAGAGGTTCTAAATCTTTTTTTTCATCTAAAATTTGTTCATAAAAACACATTGCAATTAAATAATGTGCATAAGGTATATTTCTATCTGCAGGATAATTATTAATGTGTCTTTCAAAAGAGAAAATGCTTTTCGTGTAGGCATTTCTAGAATATTCCGCGTAGGCTGCTAGAAGACTAGACTTTGCTGCCCATTCAGTCTGCGGTAGTAAACTTTCAACTTCTCTAAATTTCTTTGCAGCATAAAAAGCATCTCCTTTTTTTAAAGACTCAATTGCTTCAGCATAAGTGCTAATGGCCATTTCTTCATCGGTTGGTTCCAATGAAACTTGCTCTTCTTTTGCGCAAGAAAATACTAAAAAAGTTAGTAGCAATAAAATTAGATTCTTTTTAAACATTTGGATAAAAAACATTTTACCAAAATATTTAACTTTTACAATTTTCTTAATTATCGGTTAGCTTAAGCGCTAACAGCTATAGGTCTTGTGTAGCTACTGTCTTTACTATCTTTTTCTTTTCCATCAATAGTTCCAAGTTCCCAATTTGAATTATCTGATAAAAACTCCCTCAATAAAGCATTTGTAAGCTGGTGTCCGCCACGTGAAGTTTTAATATGACCAAAAATTCTGTATCCAGATAGCATTAAATCTCCGAGGCAGTCTAATATTTTATGGTTTATAAACTCATCTCTATATCTTAAACCATCATCGTTAAGAATTTTATCTTCTTTGACTACAATTGCATTTTCTAAGGAACCGCCTTTAGCTAAACCTTGACTTTTTATTTGATCAATATCTTCATACAGGCAAAATGTTTTTGAGTTATATATTGAGGTTAAATCTCCATTACTTAATTTAAATTCTTTTCTTCTAGTTCTAATTATTGGGTTTTTATATACTATTTCAAAATCAATTATTAAATCATTTTTAAGTGGCTCAATGGAAATATACTTTGATCCATCTTTTAACTCAAATTTTTTTAAAACTTTTATAAATTTTTTAGTATGGTTTTGTTCTTGAGTGCCAAAAGATCTTATGGCTGTAACAAAATCAAAAGATGAACCATCCATAATTGGAACTTCTGGAGCGTCAATTTCAACCAACACATTGTCAATACCTTCTCCATAAAAAACTGCCATTAGATGTTCTATTGTAGAAACTGTAACTCCGTGTGAATTTTTTATTTTAGTACAGAGTATTGGCGAAGTTACATTTTTATAATTTGCTTCAATTATATTCTTAGAATCTTCAATATCTGTTCTTTTAAATTTAATGCCTGAGTTAGCTTCTGCGGGTTTTAAGCAAAGTTTTACCTTAATACCGTTGTGCAGTCCTACACCATTAAACTCTATTGGTTCGCTTATTGTTTTTTGTAGGCCAGTCCCCATAAATACCGGTATACAAAAGGGCTAAAAACCTTAAAAGACAAATTATATTACCAAAGAATACGACCCTACTTACTCATCGTCCTTTAAAAATTCCTGCAAAAAATCCTAATTTACCCTCATTTTTATTAACACTTTCAGGAATAGCTTCAGTTTCCCAACCATCTTTGATTATTTTAAAAGCTCCTAAACATGAAGAAAAATTGGCATAAGAATTTTTTTCATTTTTTCCTTCATTGCTTTTCACCCCTATTTTTTTGACATTTAAATCAAAAAAATTAGAAAAATATTTTTCTAGGTTTAAAATATTAGAACCTCCTCCAGTAATAAAAATGTTAGTTTCTGAGTTTGTGTTTAATCCAGTTACAATTATTTGTTTTTTTACAATCTCCAAAATCTCGTTTAATCTAGCTTTTAAAACATTTGCTATTAAACTTTTCTTTATTTTTCTAAAATGTGAAGTATTAAAAAAATCTTTTTTTAAATAATCACTGTCATCAAATACTTTTGCATTATCAATAAAAGAAAAATCAATATTATTTTTAATAATTTCAGATTCATCTAAATTTAAAGAACAGACTTTTGAAATATCTTTTACAATATGGTTCACCCCAATAGGTAAGGTAAGAATGTGTATCAATGCTAAATCTTTAAATATTCCTAAACTTGTTTTTTCAAATCCCAAATCTATTAAAATTGAACCTTTTTGAAGTTGTTTATAATTTAATAATTCTACACCAAGAGAAAATATGCATGAGATTAACCTTTCTACTTCAATATCACAGTCAATAAACACTTGATTAATATTTTTTAAGTTATCTTTTGGCATAGTAATAAAAGTCATCTCATGTCTTAAAGAATCTGCATAAACATTTATTGGCTCTTCAATAAATGTTTTGTTATCTACGATATAGTTGTGATTAAAAATATGAATTATTTTTTGAGTTCTATCATTAAGTGTTACCTGTTTTTTTGCTTCCTTTAAGAGAAATTCAATATCTTCTTTTTGTATTTTTGATCCATCAATTTTTTTATGTTTAGAAAATTTAGTGCATAAAAATTCTGGTTGTTCTATAACCACATTTATTTTTTTCAAAAAAACCTTAGCTTTTTTTTCTGCAATGCTTATGCAAGATCTAACTGCATTAGCAGCTTTTACAGGGTTAACTATTTTACTATTATGGATGCCTTCAGATTTAACTAATGATGATGATAAAATTTCTGAAGTATCATCGTTATTGATTCTAAAAATAAGACATTTTATGTTGATATTACCTAGTTCGATTATTCCTATTGAATTGTTGGAATCCATTACTCTACTATTATCTTATCATGGATCCGTAAATCAATTATATTATAGTTTTTAAAATCTTCACGATTTAACAATTCAACAGACTTTTGGATAGCTTCAACAATTTTACTGTCAGGAAATTTTATAACTTTATCATTTAAAAGTTGCAAATCCCATCTTCCTATTTTGTAATAATAGTAGCTTTTAATTTTTTGGTTTGGAAAATTGTTATTTTTTAATTGTGTCAAAAAATTTATAAAATGATTTTCTCCTCCATCTCCAAAAATATTCGGTAAATCGCTAAAACCTAAATTTTCTTTAAAAATAATTAAATTTGCTGAACTATCTAAATAGTATTTATTTTCATTTTTAATTAAAATTGCAACAGGTTCTGTCTCATAAATTTTTATAATTATTTTGTTTGGATATTTTTTCTTTACTTCAATTCTTTCTAAAAAGTCTAATTCTGAAATAGGGTTTTCTATATCCTGTTTGTTAATGGTAAAAATATTTTTGTTATATAAATAATTAAGTTTTTCAAAAATTTCACTTTCTTTGATTATTCTAGTATTTGTTATTTCAATATCATTTATTTTGAAAAAAACTTTTTTTTTATTATGCGATAAATTAATATCACTAGGGTTATATGTTGATAATAAAATGAAAGTAATAAGTAATAAAATTATTCTATAAATATTTATCATCTATTAGTGCTTGCATCTTTAGTCATCCAAACAACCAAATCTTCAAATTTTATACCACGATACTGTGCTATTTCTGGAACTAGTGATAATTTTGTCATTCCTGGTTGAGTATTTACCTCTAGCAAATAAAATTTATTTTTATAAAATCTAAAATCTGATCTAGTAATACCTCGGCAGCCTAATAATTTATGCGCCTTTTTTGCTTGGTCAAGAACTTCCTTATATTTTCTTTTTGTTAGTTCAGCTGGCATAATATGTTTAGTTTTAGCTTTTGTAGAATATTTAGCTTTATAATCGTAAAATTTTCTTTTTGGTATAAGTTCTATGGCCCCTAAAGCTTTTCTTCCCATAACAGCAACCTGAATTTCTCTTCCGGGAATATATTTTTCAATAAGAATTTTGTCATAATTTTTTTCTAGTTTTTTATAATTTTTAATGAATTGCTCATTATTTTTACAAATATAAACTCCTAAACTAGACCCTTCGTTAATCGGCTTAATTACAATTGGAAATTTAATTTTTTTATTTTTCATTTTTTTATTAAAAAATTTTTTTTGTTCATTTTTTAATAAAAAATAATTAGGAACTCTCATATTGTTTTTTTTAAAAACTAATCTGGATAACTCTTTATCCATTGCCAGCTTTGAAGCAAGAACTCCAGAATGTGTATAAGGTATTTTTAGTGTCTCTAATATACTTTGCACAAAACCATCTTCTCCGTATCTTCCATGCAATGCATTAAAAACTATTTTTGGTTTTAACTTTTTTAGTTTTTCAACAAAATGACCTTTGGCATCTATATATTTTACTTTAAAGCCCTTTTTTTTTAGAGCTTTGGCGCATGCTTTCCCTGTTAAAAAACTAATTTGTCTCTCACCAGATAGCCCTCCTATGAGGACAACAACAAATTTTTTCATTTTTCTTTTCCGATGATTTGAAGTTCAAGCTCTAAATTTATTTTTGTTTTTTCAAAAACTTTATTTCTTACTTTTTTAATTAAAGTTTCTAAATCTTTCGAATTAGCTTTACCTTTATTTACAAAAAAATTGCAATGTTTTTCAGAAATATAAGCATCTCCTATTTTCATTCCTGCACAGCCAGAATCTTTAATTAATTTCCAGGCTTTATAATTTTCTGGATTTTTAAAAGTACTTCCACAAGTCTTTATTCTTGAAGGTTGAGTTTCATTTTTTTGTTTAACTAAGGTGTTAATTTTTTTTTTAATATTTATTTTTTTATTTTTTTTTCCTTTAAATGTTGCGCTTATAAAAATCAAATTTTCATCTAAATTACAATTCCTGTATGAAAATTTTATATCTGGTGAATAAATTACTCTCATTTTACCATCTAAATCCATAACCTGAACTGAAATAATAATTTTTGAAATATCTTCACCATAACAACCAGAATTCATTCTGATAGCTCCACCTACGGTGCCTGGAATACAAGATAAAAACTCAAATCCTGATAATGAATTTTCAAGTGCAAAACTGGAAAGATTTTTATCTAGAACGGAGGCTCCAGCTATTAAAGTATCTTGGTCAAATAATGATAAATGATTAAATGATTTTCCAAGTTTAATTATGATGCCTTCAAAACCACCATCTCTTATTAAGGTGTTAGACCCCGCTCCTAAAACTTTTATTTTTTCATTTTTATTAATTTCTTTTAAAAATAATGAAAGTTCATTTAAATTTTTTGGTTTAAATAATACTTTGGCGGGACCACCTAAATTAAACCATGAAAGTTTTGAAAGATCTTCATTAAGAATGATCTTCCCTGATATTTTATTTTTTATATTTTCTATTTGTGATGTTAGATTCATTTTAATTCACTTCCAATTTCTCTGATCCAATTTGATATGCTTCCTGCTCCCATACAAATAATCATTTCATCATTTATTAAATTCTTTTTTAAATAGTTTTTTAGATCATTTTTATCTTTTATATTTATTACCTGGGTTTTTGATTTTCTAGAAATTAAATTTGCAAAACTATTCTGACTGTAGTTGTACTTTTTTTTCTCTCCAGCAGGATAAAGTGGGCATAGAACAACGGCATCTATTAATTTAAAAGAAGACGCAAATTCTTTTTCAAGCAATTGAATTCTTGAATATCTATGAGGTTGAAAAACGCAAATAATTTTCCTATTTTTGTAAACTTGACGTGCACTATTTATAACCGCTTTTATTTCTGTTGGATGATGAGCGTAATCGTCATAAAATTCCCTGCGACCTATTGA
Organism: Pelagibacteraceae bacterium AG-414-E02; assembly: GCA_003214615.1. GTDB lineage: Bacteria > Pseudomonadota > Alphaproteobacteria > Pelagibacterales > Pelagibacteraceae > AG-414-E02. Next base: position 149,572 of record QCLK01000002.1, on the reverse strand, counting down.
AAAAACTTTGGTAAATCTTCTTTGTATTCCCGAAAATTTTTTAAGTGCAATTTTTATTGTATTAATTTTAATCCCAATATTTAGCGCAAGGGCAATAGATGCTGTGACATTAGTAATATTATGATCTCCAAGTAGATTTACCTTTATATTTTTTATTTTGCTAAATTTTCCATTTGATAATTTTATTTTTAAATCAAAAATTGAATAATTTATTTTTTTTATTGTATTGATAATTTGATAATTCGATTTTTTATTAAATCCATAAGTTAAAAAGTTAGCTTTGTTACATTTTCTTAACAACGATTTTAAATTATTGTCATCAATACAAATTAGTGATTTTCCAATTGACGGGGTTTTTTCTATAAAAGAAAGAAAGCTATTTTTTAATTTGTTAAAACTGCCGTAATAATCCAAATGTTCTTTGTCTAGATTAGTTACAATTGAATACGTTATGGGTAATTTTAAAAAGCTTCCATCAGACTCGTCTGACTCTATAACAGCCCATTCTCCTTTACCTAAATGAGCTGTATTTTTAAAAGAATTAATTACGCCTCCGTTTATTACTGTAGGATCTAATCCTGCTTCAACTAAAATATTTGCAATTAATGATGTTGTCGTGGTCTTACCATGTGAGCCACTCACAACTATATTTTTTTTAAGAGCAACAATATTAGCTAACATATCTCCTCTTTTAAAAATGGGTAATTTTCTGTTTATTGATTCAATTAATTCTTTGTTATTTTTTTTAATTGCTGAAGAAATAACAACCATTGTTGCTTTTTTGATATTTTTTTTATCGTGTCCTATATTAACTTTGATCCCTAATTCATTTAATCGGTCTGTATTTTTGCTGGCGCTTGAATCACTTCCTTGAACTTTAAATCCCATGTTTTTCATGATTTGAGCTAAACCGCTCATGCCAATACCCCCAATCCCGATAAAATGAATTATTTCATTAATAGCAATATTAATTTTCATTTTTTATTATTTCCTTAATTGAATTTTCAATTTTTTTGTACGTATCTCCACTATAATTTTTTTTCATATTTTCTCGAATATTTTCTAATTTTTTCTTATCATTAATAATTTTCACTATTAAATTAAATAGATTAATCGAACTAAAGTTATTTTCCTCTAATAACCAACAATAATTTTTATCTTCATAGTATTTGGCATTCAAATATTGATGATTATCTAGTGAATACGGATAAGGGACAGCGATAAATGGTGTGCATGTATGAACCAGTTCAGCTGTCGTAGATGCTCCACATCTTGATATAGCCAAATCTGCAGATAAAATTAAATTTAGAATATTACTCTCAAATACAAATACATTATTTTTTATTTTATTTTTTTCGTAAAATTTTTCTATAGAATTTTTTTGATTCTCTAGACATTGTTGATGAATTTCTAAGTTAAACCCTTTGTCTTTAATCATTTTAATAGTAGATGGCACTATTTTTCCAAAAACTTCTGCTCCTTGGCTACCACCCATAACTAAAATCGAAAAAATTTCATTTTTACTTTTTTTTTTGTATGAATAGTTAGCTATATTTTTGTTTAAAATAGGACCTACTTTTTCAACTTTACTTTTATATTTTTCTGGAAGATTTTCTGGAATTGCCGTTGCTACAAAAAGTTTTTTTACAGTCGAAAGTAAATATTTATTCGCCCTACCTAATATCAGGTTATTCTCATAAACTATCAATGGAAAATTGAAAAATTTTGATGCAAAAGAAATTGGAAAAGATACATATCCACCAAAACCAATTATCAAATTTGGTTTTTCTTTCTTTAAAATAAATATTGACTCTAATATTGAATAAGAAATTTTTATTAAGGAAAAAAATTGTTTTACGATATTTTTTTTCATTGGTGTGTCTGTTGTTATAATATAGGATTTAAATTTTGGGTAATTTTTTAAAAAATTATTCCCTTTATTATCAGTTACTAATATTACTTCATATCCCTTGTTTGAAAAATACTCCATCAAATTAATTGTTGGAAATATGTGGCCACCGGTGCCACCGGATGAGAAAATAATTTTTTTATTCATTAGTTAAATATCTCGATGAATCTTTTCTTGTAAAATTTAAAATAACCCCTGCCACTATTGCACTTCCGGTCAATGATGAGCCGCCATAACTTAAGAATGGAAGTGTCATTCCGGTGGTTGGAAGTAATCTCGTGTTAACACCTATATGGATAAAAGTTTGAATAATTAGCAGAGAAATTAATCCTATTAACGTTAATTTTAAAAATTCATCCTCTTCTGTGAACACCTTATTTAAAACTCTGTAACTAATAAATAAAAAAACAATAACTATAAATAAAACAAATAAAGCTCCAAATTCCTCGGAGATTACAGCTACTATGTAGTCAGTATGAGCTTCAGGTACTCTATCTTTTAAAATTCCTTCTCCCATTCCCTGTCCTGTCAACCCTCCTTGCTTTATAGCATCTAAAGCTTTTTGGGATTGAAAATTATCTCCGGCTTTAGGATTAAAAAATGTTTGAATTCTAAAAAATATATAACCAAATTTTAATGGAAAAAAATAAATTAAAATAAAAAATATACTTAAAGATACAACACCTAATATTATTAATATAATCATATTGAAACCTGAGGCAAATACCATTGCTATCCAAGATGCTATTAGTAAAAAACTTTGTCCCAGATCAGGTTGGTTAATCAATAAAGCTACTATAAGAAATAAGCTAAAAAAAGAAATTAAATATCTATTATAAATATTCATTTTTTCATCTAAAATTATTACTTTTGCTACAAATATTATAAACAAAGGTTTAACAAATTCTATTGGCTGAAATCTCGGAAGAACTATTAAATCAATCCATCTTTTTGATCCTTTAACTTCTACACCAATCAAAGGGACAAGAAAAAGAAATAAAATAGAAACTACAAATAAAGGAATTAATAATTTAATTATTTTATCCTTTCTTTGTATTGAGATAAAAATTAATAAGAATAAAGAAGCTAAAACAAAAACAAAGTGTTTAATAAAAAAGAAATATGTTTCCTTATTTAGTTTTTCACTAACAATGGATGAGGTTGAAGAAAAGGAAAAAAATAATCCTAATAAAAAAAGTAAAATAAAAGAAAATAAAATTTGTCTATCTACATTTCTCCACCATTTGGCAATAGTACCTGTATTTTCTCTACTAAAATTAAACATTAATATTTTTATTAAATTTTTTTTTAATTAAAGTCTTAAAATAATTTCCTCTTTCCTCAAAATTTTTAAATTGATCATATGACGCAGCAGCAGGACTTAATAAAATTGTGACATTTTTATCTTTTCTTTTTTCCAAATCTTTATAAATATTTTTCAAAGCATTTCTAATATTGTAGGAAATTTTATAAGGTATTTTTTTTTTTAGTTTTTTAGTAAAAAAAGAAGCTGTATTTCCAACTATATAAGCCTTAATAATTTTTTTAGAAAAGTTTTTAAAGTTAAATTTATCCTTATATTTTGGTTTTCCACCAACTATCCAAAAAATTTTGTTATAATTTGACAGCGATTGTGAGCAAGCTTCAAAACTGGTTGCTTTTGAATCATTAACACAAATAGTATTTTTATTTGAAATTATAATTTCTTGCCGGTGCGGGAGTCCTTTAAATTTATTTAAAGCTTTTATTATCACTTTATCGCTTATATTTAAATTTTTCGCTATTTGATAAGCAAAGTTTAAATTTTCAATGTTACCTTTTCCTTTAAAATAACTATTTTTAACTTTTTTTAACAAAAAATTAGAATTGGAATTATTTATTAAGAACATCTTTGATTTTATTTTTTTAGATTTAAAAATATTTTTTATAAGTTTAGAATGTCTATTTCTTGAATTAATATATGAATAATCTGAACTATTTTGTGCAAAAAAAATTTTAGATTTAATTTTTGTATAGTTACGTATATTTTTATGTCTTTCTAAATGATCGGGTGAAATATTTAATATCGCAGCGTGTCTAGATCTAAATAATTTTGAATATTGGAGTTGATATGAAGACACTTCTAAAATAATAAAACATTTTTTTTTAGTTTTAGCCGTATTTAAAATTGGGGTACCTATGTTTCCCACAGTTTTAGCATGCAGCTTAGCGGTTTGTAGTATTTTTTCTATAATCTTACAAGTAGTTGATTTTCCATTCGTACCTGTAATTGAAATAACTTCTAGATCTTTGTTAAGATCAAAAAATAAATCTAAATCGGTAATAATTTTTTTTATGTTTTTTTTTAAGAAATTTTTTATTTTACATTTATAAATATCAATTCCTGGACTAACAACTATGGAGTCTATTTTTTTTTTATTTACCCAAAATTTATCAATAGTAAAATTTAATTTTTGTATGTTTTGTCTTGTTTTTTTATCATCATCCCAGCAAAATACTTTGGCTTTAGCTTTTTTTAAGACCTTTGCGGCAGAACATCCTGTTAAACCCATGCCATAAATGGCTATTTTTTTATTTTGATATTTTGGTAAAACTGGCATTCACTATCTTAATTTGAGCGTGGCTAACCCTATTAGAGCCAAAATTATTGATATGATCCAAAATCTTATTACTACTGTTGATTCTGCCCATCCTTTTTTCTCAAAGTGATGGTGAAGAGGAGCCATCATAAAAACTCTTTTTCCGGTAATTTTAAATGAAATAACTTGAATAATAACCGAAGCTGTTTCCAATACAAACAAACCTCCTATGATTCCTAAAACAATTTCATGTTTAGAAATAATACTTACAGCTCCTAAAGAACCTCCAAGAGATAATGAGCCTGTGTCGCCCATAAAAATTTTAGCTGGCGGCGCGTTAAACCACAAAAAACCTAAACATGAACCAACTATTGATCCGCAAAAAATAGAAGCTTCACCAACATTAGCTATATAGGGTATTTGTAAATATTCTGAAAAAACTGTATTTCCAACAACGTAACAAATAAGAGTAAATGATAATGCTACTAACATTACAGGAACAGTAGCTAATCCATCTAAACCATCTGTAAGATTTACTGCATTAGAAGATCCAACAATTATAAAAATGGCAAATGGAATAAAAAATAAACCTAGGTGAAGCGTTAAATTTTTAAAAAAAGGGAAGTAGAGATTTTTAAGATGGCTACTGTTTTCAAATTCTATTAATAAAAAAATAGCTATTAAGGAAAGAATAATTTGAAAAATTATTTTCATTCCAGAAGATATTCCTCTTGAGTTATTTCGCTTTATTTTTAGATAATCATCAAATGCTCCCAGCAAACCAAAACTTGTAGCAACCAATAATAAAACCCAAATATATGAATTATTTAGATCAGCCCACAATAAAGTACCAAAAATAATTCCTATTAAAATCAAAACTCCTCCCATAGTAGGAGTTCCAACTTTTTTAACTATATGGTCCAAGGGGCCATCGTCCCTTATAGGTCCTGTAATTTTATGAGATTCAATAAATTTAATAAAAGGACCTCCAATTAAAAACACTATTGCCATGGAAGACATGACAGAAAGTCCTGTTCTAAATGTTAAATATCGAAAAACATTAAGTGCTGAAAATTGATCCACCAAAGAAATTAAAAAACTATATAGCACTGATATGACCTCTTTTAATAATTTTTGAAAAATTATTTAATCCTGTTGCATTTGATCCTTTTACCATAAGTAAATCATTATTGTGCACAATTTTACCAAAGTGATCATAGGCTTCTTTAAGGTTTTTGAACACTTTTCCCTTTTTATTTTCAGATAAAAAATTAAATGTTTCTTTAATATGCTTTCCATAAACAAAAACTTGATCAATATCACTTGTATTAATTGTTTTTGATAATGTTCTGTGAAGTTTCTTAGATTTTTTACCAAGCTCTAACATATCTCCTAAAAACACTAATTTTTTTTCATTTTTTTTCCTATTATAAAGATTCATGTTTTCAATAGCTGAAATCATAGATAATGGATTTGCATTATAACTTTCATCAATAAATTTGAATTTTTTATTAAATTTCTTTACTATTTTAATATCGCCTCTACCATCTGGAACTTGAAAATTAATGAAATTTTTTCTCATTTTATTTAAATTTAAATTAAGAACCAAAAGTACAGAAATACAGGCCAATATGTTGTTTATAAAATTGGTAGAATTATGCTTAACGTCAAAATAAAAAAATTTATTCTTTACAAATATTTTTAATCTATAAATATTTTTATATTTATTAATACTATACAAAGAAACATCAGATTTTGTTTTAATTCCAAAAGAAATAACATTAATGCCATTCTTGGCTGCTTTATTAGAAAAAAAATTAAAAAACTTATTATTTTTATTTAAAATTATATCTCCACCTTTTGAAATGTTATCAATTATTTCCGCTTTAGCTTTTGCTATTCCCTTCAAGTCACGAAAATTTTCAATGTGTGCTTCTGAAATATTGGTAATTATACCTATATCTGGTCTAACAATTTTAGATAAATAATCGATTTCCCCTTTTTTACTCATACCAATTTCAATTACACCATACTCAGTGTTTTTTTTTAAATTAGATAAACTAATTGGAACTCCAAATTTATTATTATAAGAATGTGGAGAATGGTAAACTTCCCCGTATTTTTTAAGAGTAAAACTAACAAGATTTTTAAGTGTAGTTTTGCCTGCGCTCCCAGTTATTCCAATAATTTGAGCAGAAGAATTATTTCTTGTAATTTTACCTAAGCGATTTAATGATGAAAAAGTATTTTTAACTTTAATTAAATTTTTTTTAGGAATTCGTTTTATTTTCTTGCTTACTACCAGTTTAATAGCTCCTTTTTTTAGAGCTTCTTTTGCAAATTTATGTCCATCAGTTTTTTTACCTTTTATCGCAAAAAATAAATTATTTTTTTTAACAGTTTTAGAATTAATTGAGACGCCATCATAGTTTGCGTTTGTAATTTTTGCATTATCAAAAACTTTTTTTATATCAGTAGAAGATAAATAACTTTTTTTGAAAGAAAAATTTTTATTTTTAATTATTTTTTTAATAACTTTTTTGTCTGAAAAATTTATTATTCTACTTCCATAATCTTGCGTCTCTTCGTGGCCTTTGCCAGCAACTAAAAGTATTTCTTCTGGCCCTAATTCTTTTATAGCTGTTTCTATAGCTTTTTTTCTGTTACCGATATCAACTGCATATTTTTTACAAGCTTTCATAATATTTTTTCTTATTTTTTTAGGATTTTCATTTCTAGGATTGTCATCAGTAATAAAAATTTTTCTACAATATTTTTTAGCAATTTTTCCCATAGCAAAACGTTTCTTCTTATCTCTATCACCACCACATCCAAAAACTAAAATAATTTCTTTTCTAAATTGTTTTTTCAAAGCTATTAAACTTTGTTCTAAAGCATCAGGAGTATGAGCAAAGTCTATTATAATATTAGAATTATTTTTCAACTTTGCCACACTTTCAAGTCTACCAGGAACGGATTTTATTTTATGAATTACATTGAAAATTTTACTTTCATTTAATCCACAATGAGTTGCTGCTAAAATTGCCATTAGCAAATTTTTTATTTGAAAATAACCAATAAGGGGAATTGTCAATAATAAAACTTTTGAATTAATAGAAATTGTAACTATCTGTTTATTGCCTTTGTATTTATGATTTAAAATTCTCAAATTTCCTGAACTAGAGCCAATAGTTATTTTTTTTAATTTATGTTTATAAGCAATATTTTTAATTTTTGAAAATTCCTTGTTATCTGCATCGGTAATAATTTTGGAATTTTTTTTTAATAATTTTTTAAACAAATACATTTTCGAATTAAAATAAGATCGCATATTCCGATGATAATCGAGATGATCATGGCTTAGGTTGGTAAATATGCCAATTTTTATTTTTAAATTATCTAATCTATTTTGATCTAATCCATGACTCGATGCTTCTAAAATTACATTTTTGATTTTTTTTTCATATAAAATTTCTAAGCTTTTATGCAAAGTCAAAGGATCAAGAGATGTAAGTTTTGTTTTTTTATTATATTTTTTTGAAATTATTCCTAGTGTACCAATAGATGCTGCTGATTTTTTATTTAAATTTAATATTTGATAAAAAAAATCTGCTACTGAAGATTTTCCGTTAGTTCCTGTTACTGCAATAATATTTTGAGGTTTTTTTTTATAAAAATTTGAACATGCTTCTGATAAACTTTTTCTAACATTTTTTACTTTAATTACAGAAATTTTTGCTTTTTTGTTTTTTTTGATTTTGTTAGTAACAATTGCTGAAGCTCCTTTTGATATTGCGCTTTGAATAAACTGATATCCAGTTTTTTGCTTTCCTTTTATAGCAAAAAAAATATCATTTTTTTTTGTTTTTCTGCTATCAAAACTAATTCCTTTTACAGGAATTTTTTTATAACTTTTATTAACAGATTTAAGAAGGCTTCCTAATTGCATTTAAGATTATTTAGAAGCTTGTAGACTATTTATGGCTAAAATTGGACCAATTTTTTCTATAATTTTGCCGGCAACCACTACAGCATTCCAGCCAGAAGTATTACGCATTTCTCCTTTATGTTTATAACCATTTGGAAATTCATATACATACTGTGGGGCAGGTTTTGGCTCATCTAACATTACTAGCAAAATATATTTTGGTTTGCTTGTTGGAAAAACTGAAATAAAAGTATTTAATTTTTTGTCAGTATAAATGCCATTAACAGACTTTAACGCTGTGCCAGTTTTTCCTCCAACTTCATAACCTTTTATATTGGCAAAATTTGCAGTACCTTCTTTATTTGCAACAACTTTTCTAAGAGCTGAATTAATTGTTCTGCTTGTTTCAGAAGAAATAATTTGCTTTTTTAATTCTAATGAATTTCCTTTTAAAATTGTTGGTTCTATTCTGTATCCTCCATTACTTAAAATTGCATAGGCCTTAGCAAGTTGTAATGGTGTGGTTGTGATACCATGCCCAAATGAAGCTGTAGCCAACTTACATTTACCCCAACGAAAAGGAAGGGGAGTTCCAATTTCCTCAAGATCAAAATTAATTTTTTGAAAAAGCTCTAAAGAATTTAAAAAATCTTTATATTTTTGAATTCCAACTTTTTGAGCTATACGGACTGCCCCTATATTAGATGATCTAATTAAAATTTGCTCGGCGCTTAAATCTTTTGGTAAATCATCATGTTCAGATATTTTTCTTCCAGCACAATAAATTTTACTTTCTAAGTTTTTAAAAATAGTACTTGATTTAATTTTTTTATTTTCTAAACCTGCGGCGAGAGTAAATGTCTTAAAAACAGAACCTAATTCATAAACTCCTTTGGTGATTTTGTTCGTATAAATATCTTTGTCAATTAATATTCTTTTATTTAGATCATAGTCAGGTAAAGATATTGAAGACAATACCTGTCCACTATTTATATCCATAAGAAATGCTGCGCTTCCTATTTGATTAAAATCTTTTTTAGCATTAATTAATTCTTCTCTTATCAAAAACTGTAGATTTGAATCCAAGCTTAATTGAAGTGGAGATTCGATCATTTTTTTGTTTTTCAAGTCAGAATCAAAGAATTTTTCTAATCCGGAAATTCCATTATTGTTATCATCTATTTGTCCTAAAATATGACTTAATAGGTTTTGTTGAGGATAAATTCTAAACTGTTTTTTTTCAAACACTATTGCCTTATTTCCGATTAACCAGAGCTTTGTTTTTTCATCTTCGGTTAATCTTTTTTTAATGTAAAAAAAATTATTTGAATTTAGTTTTTCTCTAATTTTATTTGCGTCTAATTCAGGAAAAATAAGTTTTAAATTTATTAAAAGTTTTTTTTTATCTTGTACTAATTTACTCCTAACGCCTGCCGAATATACATCAATACTCCTAGCTAAAATTATTCCATTTCTGTCAATTATGTCAGCTCTTTTTTTTACAAAATCATAGTTACTTTTTTTTGAAAAAACATTTTTTTCTGTAAAAAATGAAAGATAAATTATTTTTATGCTAAAAATAAATATTAAGCTAAAAAAAATAAAAAATAAAAAAGTTGTTCTATTTAAAGAAACTTTTACAGATTTGTGCTGTATATTATCAAAATTAATTTCTGGATCTGGGTAGTCTTTAAAAAAGAAACTTTTTTTTTTAATAAATTTCTTTTGCTTTTTCTTCATTTAAAGTCATTTTCCCGGTATGATAGGCATTCCAAAAAACGCTTTTACTACCTGAATGGCTGCCCATTTTTGAACTCTTCCTGAACGAATTACACCTTCAGGATCAGAATATAGTTGCTGTAAACCTTCCTCTGTTTGTTTAATTTTTTTTTCAACTTTTGCTTTTAATGCAACTGGCAATTCTTCTGGTTTGGAATACATTTCCTTAAGTTTTTTTAACTCAACTTTTTTCTCTTTAATTTTTGCTTCAACATTTTGTTTTATTTTATATTTTACCTCTTTTGATATTTCTTTAATATTTTTTCCATTTTTTTCTTTTGACGTTTTGTTTAAATAAAAAACTTCATTTTTTCCGTTTAAGTTTTGAATTTGAGATTTTTTATACGAAATTAAATCTGTTTCTAAATGTTTCTCTGCTAGAATTAATAAATTTTTTGGTGAAGTAATTACATCATGGTCTAAAGTGGCCCTATATAGATCTTGATTAATTGCATTAATTGACGCCTCTAAATTATTAATTTCTTTTTGCAGATTTCTGGTTTGATCCTTAATTACTGAAACTGCAGCTAAGCCAATAATAAAGAAAATTGCTGTTATAAAATAACTTTTTAAGGAAATATTTTTATTTTTCTTTGGAAGAGTGTCTATCCACTTACTGTTGTCCAAATTAAAATTTTCACTATTAAACTCTTTTTTATTATTTGGAAGAGTTTTTATCCATCTTCCAGGATCTATACTCATATTTTACCTCTTTCAATATTTAAATATTTTTCAAATTTTTTTTTAAATTCATCTAAGTAAAAAAAAGAGTTATTATTTCTAACTGCGTATCTAAGTTTGGCAGATCTAGAACGTATATTATTAGAAATTTCTTTTTCGTCTGGTACTAATGGTTTTTTGCTAATCAATTCAAATAAGCCGGCTTTATTTTTACCTACTGGTAAATATCTTGAAGGGTTTTTTATTATATTTGAATATATATTAAAAAAATATTTAACTATTTTGTCTTCTAGCGAGTGAAAGCTTACTACAATTAAAATGCCACCGTTAGAAAGAAGTTTGGTAGCTTCGATCAGGCCTAAAATTAATTCTGTTAGTTCTTGGTTAACAAATATTCTTATGGCTTGAAAAGTCTTAGTTGCAGGATTTTTTTTATAATTGCCATAATTTTTTTTTGCACCTTTAATAATGTAGCTTAATTCTTGAGAAGTTTTGATTGGATTTTTCTTTCTACAACTAACGATTTTCTTTGCTATTAACTTACCATCTTTTTCATCGCCCAAAATTTTAATTATGTTTTCTAAAATTTTTTTATCTAAAGAATTTACAACATCATAAGCAGAATATTTATTAAAGCCCATTTGCATGTTGAGTGAGTCTTTAGATTTAAATGAAAAACCTCTTTGATTATCTGTTAACTGCAGTGAAGAAATTCCTAAATCAAATATTATCGCTTTGGGTTTTAAATTAAATTTTATAAGTTTGTTTAAATTACTAAATTTGTCATGCAAAAAACTAAATCTTTTGGGAAATTGTTTTGTTAATTGGTCGGCTTGTTCTCTTGCTAAATTGTCTCTGTCAATACCAAAAACCATTGTATTGGGATATTTTAAAATTGCTTTAGAGTACCCGCCACCGCCAAATGTGCAGTCAATAAACACGCCACCATGTTGAGGGGATATAATGCTTAATATTTGATTTAGCATCACCGGAAAATGTTTTGTTTGTTCCGATGACATGGTGGCATTCATAAAATTTTCTACTTTCTTCCATTTAGTTTTTTTGTTTTCGTAAAAAAGCTGGTATTTCAAAATCTTCGTCTAAGTCTGTTTCACTAAACATTTCTTGAGCTTTTTCATTTTCAATTGATTTAGAATCTTCGCTCGAAGTTGATTCATCAAACATTTTCATTTCATTATTTTCATTTTCTATTGATCTGTTTTCTTCATCTTGAGAAAATAGTTCTGGAGTTACCAATTCAATACTATCTACTTCAAAAGTTGGTTCTTTACTTTCTTGATTAATAGATTCATCGTTGAAATTATTGGCGTTTTCTTCCATATTTTGAAGATAATTAGCATTTTCCATAGAAATATTTTCAATAGGTAAATCATTGTTTTGATTCTGATTTTCTACAACTTTTGTCTGTTCTATAGCTGCATTCATGTCCAAAGCAGTAGCTCCTTCAGTTGCATTTAAAACAGATTGATTAGTTTCTAAAGTTTTCATTACATTTTCTTTGTAACCTGTATTTCTGTTTTGAATTCTATGAACCATACTGACAATAGGTTTTACTTGTGGACCTTGATTATCTAGGGCTGTGGCAACTATAGATACTCTCATCTTGCCTTGCATATCCGTATCTGTTATTGCGCCAATAATTAATTCTGCTTCGGGATCTACCTCTGCTCTAACTTTATTTACCGCTTCATCTACTTCAAAAAGTGTTAGATCCTTTCCTCCAGTAATATTTATTAAAAGTCCTCTTGCTCCCTTTAAAGAATATTCATCTATTAAAGGATTTTTTAAGGCTGCTTCAGCTGCATCCAGAGCTCTTTTTTCACCTTCTGCTTCACCAGTTCCCATCATGGCCTTACCCATTCCGCTCATTACTGTCTCGACATCAGCAAAATCTAAATTAATTAATCCAGGTCTTACCATTAAGTCAGTAATACTTTGAACTCCGTGTTTTAAAACTCTATTAGAAAGTTCAAAAGATTCTTCGAAGGTAGTTTTTTCACTTGCCACCTTAAATAAATTTTGGTTTGGAATAACTATATTTGTATCAACATGTTTTTTTAATTCTTCTAATCCATGCAAAGCTCTTCTCATTCGACTTGGACCCTCATACAAGAAAGGTAGTGTCACCACTCCTACTGTGAGTATATTAAGTTCTTTAGCAGCTCTTGCAATAACATGTGATGCTCCAGTTCCAGTTCCGCCACCCATTCCAGCAGTTATGAAAACCATGTTGCTACCTTGTATAAAATTAATTATCTCATTTAAAGACTCATCAGCAGAAGCTTGTCCTATGTCAGTTTTAGCACCCGCTCCTAAACCTTTTGTTAAACTTGAACCTAATTGAATTTTTGCATGCGCTTTATTATTTTTTAAATCTTGGGCATCTGTATTCACCGCAACAAATTCTACGCCTTGTAATCCAGCATCAATCATTCCATTTATTGCATTTCCGCCAGCCCCGCCAATACCAAGTACTAAAATTCGTGGTTTTAATTCTCTTAATTCTGCTACATTTACATTAATTGTCATTTAACCTCCTTTTTAAATTGTGTTTCCCATTTTAAACTTGCCCTATTCAAATTAGCTTTTTTTCTAGCTTGTAATTTGAATTTTTCGAAAAGCTTTGGCTCCCAAATTTGGAAAGTTTTTCCTTGGCCAACGAAAAGCATAGATTGTTTAATTTTTGCGTGACTTAACAGTTTAGTTGGGAGAGATATCCTTCCTTCACCATCAAACTGAAGGTTGACACTTTCTGCTAAGACAGAAGTTGCAAAAACATCTCTTTTTTCTTCAAATGGGTTTAGTGAATCAATTGAATCTGATAATTTTTCTATTCTGTTTTGCGAACATCCTTCGATCGAAGGATTGTTGAATGAAGGATAGCAAATTACCCCGTTATAACCCATACTTGCTAAATAAGATCTAAAGCTAGCTGGCACTGACACCCTCATTTTTTTGTCTAATTTGTTTTCGTAAGTCGATAAAAACATGTTTTTTTAAGTCAGCAGCACCCTCAAAGAAATCACGATTTAATCTATGATTTGGCTTTTTAGGCACCATATCCCCCTCCCTTGGGAATACATGGGATAATATGGGTTTTCAACCTATACGTCAATACTTTAATTTTTACCCTTTTTTCGGTAATTTTCTTTAATTTTGAATGAGGTCCTAAAAGTTGATTTTTTGGTACATTTTGGAATCATTCTGGAGTCAAACCAAGAACATTCAATAATTATCAACTAAATGATTTGTTTTAAATTAGCCAGACAATCTATAAGCCGGGTTCTGTCATTTAAATTAGTCATTTATCTGGGGTCAAACTCACACTTAACCTCTTGCGACCAACCCAGATGGCTAACTAAGAACTGTTTTCGGCTATATTTTGAGCCTTGCCATCTCTATTTGGTCTTGCTCCCGGTGGGGTTTTCCATGCGTTTTTTGTTACCAAAAAACCGGTGCGCTCTTACCGCACCTTTTCACCCTTGCCTCGATAAGGCGGTCTATTTTCTGTGGCACTATCCCTGAGGTTTCCCTCGCCAGAAGTTATCTGGCACCGCGTTCCTATAGAGCCCGGACTTTCCTCTTTTGTCGAACAATCAACAAAAGCGACTAATCAATTGTCTGGCAATAGGCTTATTAAGCAAAAAAAGCCCTAAAATCAAGAAGTTTTTATAGCTTTTTTGATAGGTTTTGAGCAATAACCAAACACTCTTTATCTAAAATACCATTAACTAGCTCTTTCCTATAATGCATTTGAAAGGCTTTTAAAATTTTAGTGAAGTATTTTTTTTTCGATGAAAAACAGTATCCAATTTTAATTAAATTTTTTCTAAATTTTTCTCTTTCTTTTTTCTTTAAATCTCTATCTTTTCTAAGTTTTTTTAATACTCCAGAATTGCAGCTGTGCCAAATTCCAATTTTTTTACTTGCCAACTCTTTCCATGGAAATTTTTCTCCAGGATCTTTTTTTCTTAATGGAGCAATATCAGAATGGCCAATGATATTTCTGCTTTTAATTTTATATTTTTTTGAAAGGCTGTTGCAAATTTTTATTAAACTTAATAATTGTTTTTTGCCAAAATTCGTATAACCAAATCGATGACCTTTATTTACAAGTTCGATACCAATAGAATTTTTATTTAAATTTTTAAAATTTCCCCAACAGGATTTTCCAGCATGCCAAGCAATATAATTATCTTTAACTAATCTATAAATTTTACCATTTCTGCTAATTACAAAATGACTGCTTACTTTAGACCTTGAATTACATAGCCTAACTATAGATTCTCGTTCAGATTGCATTCCTGTATAGTGTAATACTATTATTTTTATTGAATATATTGACCTTTTTTTTCTATCAAAGTTTGGTGAAAAATATTTCTTAATTTTCATGTTGTTAAACTGTCATCAAAATTTTATAAATACAACCTGTTGTTGATACAATTAAAGCTAGTTATTGTTAACAAATAATATATATAGCATAAATGTTGAGGAATATAATGATACGAAAAATTTTATACATAGCAATATTTGCAATGTTTTTTCAGGCAAATACTGCAAATGCAGGTTCAACAGGAAGCGAAGATTTAAAGAGTCCTACTAAAATAACTGCTGATGAATGTTTTGAGGGCTTTAGCAGAGCTATGTTCACATTTAACCATGGTTTAGATAAGGCTGTATTCAAACCAGTCGCAAAAGGATATAGAGCCCTTCCTGTACCAATAAGAAGAGGAACTGGTAATGCTATGGATAATTTGCGTTCTCTATTAACTCTGTCAAACAACTTGCTACAGGGAGATTTTAGTGCAGCTGGTAATACCGCTGGAAGATTTGCAATTAATACTACGGTTGGAATTTTAGGAATTTTTGACCCAGCTTCAGCTCTTGGCCTTAAAGAAAAAGGCAAAGAAGATTTCGGTCAAACATTGGGTGTTTGGGGTGCTGACCCTGGCTGCTACTTTGTTCTACCAATTCTTGGGCCCACAACTGCAAGAGATGCAATTGGTAAAGTTGGTAATGTATTTTTAGACCCCGTATTTCAAATTACTCACAACACTGAAATAGATAATGGAGTAATTGGTAATTCAACTTATTCAGAACATAATTATTATTATTATAGAACAACAAGTGCTGTAGATTTTAGAGCTAAAAATATTGAATCGTTTGATAGTTTAGAAAAAAATTCTATTGATTTTTACGCTTCATTGAAAAGTTTATATTTACAAAATAGAAGCAAAAAAATATTAAATACCGAATCTAAAGTCGATACTCAAGACGATAGTGATTGGGAAGAAATAGAAAACTAATAATCGAAAAAAATATTAATATTATGAAAAAAAAATTTTTCATTTTTGTTTTTTTTATATTTTCTATTTTTTTATTTCAAAATTCAGTTAGCGCCTATAGTAGTGATCCTAAACAATTTATCCAAGAAGTGGTAGATGAGGCAAAAAAAATACTGGTTGCTTCTAATAGTAAAGAAAATAGAGAGAAAGAGTTATCAGCAATTGCCTTAAAGGTTGCTGATATAAAAGGAATAGGCTTATACACGCTTGGAGGCTACAGAAAAGAACTTAATGAAAAGCAATTAAAAGAATACGATACTTTATTCGAAAAATATTTTTTGAAAAGCTTTACTTCAAGACTTTCTGACTATTCTGATCCAAAAATAGAAGTTCTTTCTGCAGATGTTAAAAATGAAAAATATACTATAGTTAAAAGCTTATTGCTTGCCACTGACAAAAAGCCTGAAGTAAAAATTGATTGGAGGGTTTATACTAAAAACCAAAATAAACCACTTATAAGAGATTTAATAGTTGAAGGATTAAGCTTAGCAAGAACTCAAAAAGAAGAATTTGCATCAGTAATAGAATCTAACAATGGAGATGTCACAAAATTATTTGATACTTTGAGAAAATTTATTGATAAA
Source organism: Pelagibacteraceae bacterium AG-414-E02 (assembly GCA_003214615.1). GTDB lineage: Bacteria > Pseudomonadota > Alphaproteobacteria > Pelagibacterales > Pelagibacteraceae > AG-414-E02. Next base: position 132,746 of record QCLK01000002.1, on the reverse strand, counting down.
TAAATAATAAAACTTATCTTGTGGACGAAAAATCTAGAATTTTAAAAAAAGCCAGTGATGACGAGACAAGAGCGGTTTCATTTAAAGAATCATTTGGCGGTAGCGAAAATCAATTTAGACTTCTATTAAAATATTTACCAGATGAAAATTTTAAAGACATTAATTTAATCCTTAACAATGCAAGTTATGATCTTATAGAAAAAGACAAAATTAATGTTTTGTGGATGCATCATTTTGTAAACCAAAAAGAAGCTCAAAATTTAGGGTCTAAAGATTTTGTTGAAAAACTTGATTTTATTGTTTTTAATTCGAATTGGAATTTTGAAAAATTTGTTTATCAGTATAAGATACCAGGAAGCAAATCTATAGTAATTAAAAATGCTATTGAGAAAATAGATTTTCAAAAAAAGCCGACTGACAAAATAAATCTAATTTATCACACCACTCCTTGGAGAGGGTTGGTACATATCCTAAAAGTATTTAAGAAATTAAATCTAGAAAATGTAGAGTTAAATATTTGTACATCAACAAAAATATATGGGAAAAAATTTGACGATATTTTAGGAAAAAAATATGAAAGCATTTTTGATGAATGTAAAAATACAAAAAATGTTAATTATTTTGGTTTTGTAAATAACGATAAAATTATCGAGCTCTTAAAAAAAATGCATATTTTTGCCTACCCGAGTATTTGGCCAGAAACAAGTTGCATTGCTGCGATCGAGTCAATGGCAGCTGGTTGCGAGGTTGTTGCAACAAACATGGGAGCTTTATTTGAAACCTGTGCCCCCTTTGGAACTCTTGTAGGTTTTAGTGAAAATTTAGATGACTTAGAAAAAAGATACAGCATTGCTCTTGGTAACCGCATTAAAAATTTTTGGTCAGACGAAAATCAAAAAAAACTTAGAATACAAAGTGATGTAATTAATATGTACTATTCTTGGGATGTACGATCTATTGAGTGGAAAAATTTTCTAAATCAGGCAAGAAAAATTGTAAAATAATTTTTAACTTTTCTGTAACATTTTCCTTATCAAATCGCCAAATTTTCCTTCATTAAATAAATTTTTAATTCCTTTTTTTTCTAAAATGTTAAAAAAATCTCTTCTTAATATAAAAATTTGAGTCATATCACTACCCCACTTTTCTGAAAAAACTTTAATATATTTTTTATTTCTTTCTTCGGTTTGATCTTTGGTCTCAATTTCCCAAGTTGATTTTCCATGAAAATGGAGCAAATATGAATCAATCAAAAAATTTACATCATGTCCTTTAATGGCACATCTAATTCTGTAATCTACATCTTCACCGCCTCCATTGCCGTAGGAAGTATCTAAATGACCTACTTCACATAAAATTTTGTAAGGTATTTTAAAACAAGAAAAAGGCATTAGTAATGTTTGAAATTTTTGATGTGATTTAAATTTTTTTTTATGTTTTGTTGCTATATCATCTAATAGATTATAATTTTCATTGAAATCATCAAAATTCATTGTAATTTTTAATTTTAAATTTCCACAATCCGAGTGATATTGAAAAATTTGATTATTTGAAGGTATGGAAATTGTGGTTGAATTTAATAAAAGTGGTTTTACCCAATTTTTTGTAAAAATAAGATCATTGGTTAAAAAAATAAGATCTTTCTTAGCTTCTAAAGCAATATCAATAATTTGGTTAACATTCTCAGCAAAATTTAAAGGATGTTTATTTTTGATTATTTTGATTTTTTTGAAAGTAGAAAATTTGTCAGTTGTACATCCATCATTATCAATTAATAAAAATTCATCTTTATGATCAATCTCAGTGTTGTTAAAAAATGATTTTAGAGCATAGCCTGTATAAAAATTTGAGCTTTTTAACGTAACCATTGCGAATATGTTGCTCATATAAATAAAAAGTCAAATAACTATGTATTGGTGGGCCCGCCAGGATTCGAACCTGGGACCAATACATTATGAGTGTACTGCTCTAACCAGCTGAGCTACAGGCCCATTTAAATTAGCGTCAAATTACAGTTAATTTGAAAGAATTTCAACTCTAAGGTAATATCATAAAACTAATTCAAGCAAAATCTGATTCTAATGCAAGATGTAATTAAAAAATCAATTGAACAGTTAAATGAGGTTTTAACAAAAGATAAGAAACTTGTGATAAAAAATTCTACACCCTTAATTGACGAAAAATCAAAATTAGAGTCTATTGACATAGTAAATTTATTTGTAAATTTAGAAAAAAATTTAAAAGAAAAAAACAACTTAGTTTTAACTTTTGATGAAATTCTTCAAAACGCAAGTAAATTAAAAACTATAGGGTCGCTTGAAGCTTTTATAATTAGAAAGAAAAATGAAAAAAAATAAAATATCAATAAATATTATTTCGAGTTTTAATCACTCTAATCTTGTTAGTTTGTTAAAAAATAATAAAAGCTATGATTTCGAGATTAATGAGGTTAATTATAACCAAGTATTCCAAGTTCTAACTAATCCTAAAGATAAAATATGGAAAAAGAAAAGTAATATATCTTTGGTCTGGACGACACCAGAAGATATATTTCCTGAATTTAAAAAACTAATTTACAACAAAAAAATCAATCCTGATATTTTGAAAGAACAGGTTGTTTCTTTTTGCTCTTATTTGAAATCAATTAAAAAAAATAGCGATTTTGTTCTGATTCCAAATTGGGTTTTGAAACAGCCTATCGAAAGCAATATTGCTCTGGGATATTCAAAAAGTCGAGGTCTCGATTATAACCTATCTTTCATTAATTACATTTTATCTGAAGAACTAAATAGTGAAAAAAATTTACATATACTTAATACAAACAAATGGGTTTCAAATTGTGGCGTCAAAAATACCTACAATTCAAAACTCTGGTATTTAATGAAATGTCCATTTTCAAATGATTTTTTTAAAGAAGCGATTTCAGATATTTTAAACTTTTATAAGTCTAGCTTGGGATTTATAAAAAAATTATTAATTCTAGATTTAGATGATACAGTTTGGGGAGGAATAGTGGGTGAAGTAGGATGGAAAAAATTAAGAATTGGCGGTCATGATTATATAGGTGAAGCGTTCCATGATTTTCAAACAAAAATTAAATCTTTAAAAAATCATGGAATACTTTTGGCTGTGGCAAGTAAAAATGAAGAGTCTAACGCAACCGAAGCCTTCAGCAAACATCCTGAAATGGTTTTAACTATGGATGATTTTGTAACGCATAGAATTAATTGGGATGATAAAGCTAAAAATATTGCTGAGATGGTTAAAGAATTAAATCTAGGACTACAATCGGTTGTATTTTTTGATGACAGTCCATTTGAAAGGGAAAGGGTAAGAGAAATATTGCCTGAAGTATATGTGCCTGATTTACCTAAAGATCCAACTGAATATTCTAACTTCCTGTCAAAATTAAGATGTTTTGATCTTGTACATGTAACTGAGGAAGACAAAATAAGAGGTGATTTATACAAATCTGAATTTAAAAGAAAAAAACTTAAACAAAATAATAAATCTTTATCAAAATGGATTGAGACTCTTGGTTTGGAAATAATAATTGAAAATATAAATAACAAAAATTCCCCAAGAGCGCTCCAGTTATTAAATAAAACCAACCAAATGAATTTATCTACGCGCAGAATGACAGAAAATGAATTCCAGAAATGGATACAAAAAAAAACAAACTATTTATGGACGGTAAGAGCAAAAGATAAGTTCGGCGATTATGGTATAATTGGTATATTAAGCATTTCGGTTAAAGAAAAAAATGCCTACTTAGTCGATTTTGTTATGAGTTGCCGCGTGGTAGGAAGGTTTATAGAAGAAACAATTATTCAATTTCTAAAAGATTTTTGCCGTAAAAATAATATTAAGAAAATAAATGGTACATATATAAAAACGCAAAAAAATACTCTTTGTTATCAGTTTTTACAAAAATTAAAAATTTTAAAAAAAGACAAAAACTCTTTTACACTTTTACCTAGTAAGGAAAAAATTAACATACCTAACATCAAAATTACAAAACCCAAAATGTTGGAAAAAGCTAATGTATCGTAAGATAGTCTGGCCAAATAATAAAAAATTCGCTTTTACAATATTTGATGACACAGATCGTTCAAATTTAAAAGATAGCCAATTAATCTATGATTGCCTAGATAATCTTGGATATAAAACAACTAGATCTGTTTGGATTAATAAAAGTAATACTCAAAATAGTACCGAAGGTATTACATGTGATGATAAACTTTATATTGACTGGTTATTAGAAATAAAAAAAAAGGGTTTTGAAATAGGATACCATAATACAACTTGCAATAGTTCAGAGCGAGAGGTTATTAAGGATGGTTTAGAAAAATTTAAAAAAACTTTTGGAAAAATTCCAATTGTAATGGCAAATCATTCACAAAATAAAGAAAACATATATTGGGGTTCACATAGGTTGTCAGGATCGAGGCGACTAGCTTATAATATTTTAACTCTTTTTAGAAAAAATAAATATTATTTAGGTCATGACAAAAATTCAAAATTTTTTTGGGGCGATTTATGTAAAGAAAATATATCATATGTAAGAAACTTTGTTTTTTCTGATATTAATACATTAAAAAATTGTCCATTTATGCCCTACAAGGATATTACAAAACCTTATGTTAACTATTGGTTTGCTTCTTCGGAAGGAAATAATGTTAATACGTTTACCAAATGTATCTCTGACAAAAATCAGGATCGATTAGAACAAGAAGGAGGAGCGTGTATTATGTATACACATTTTGCTGATGGGTTTTCAGAAAATGGAAAAATATCGGAAAAATTTAAAGAACAGATGACCAAGTTAAGCAAAAGAGATGGTTGGTTTGTTACAGTATCCACATTGTTAGAATTTTTGAAAACAGAAAATAAAAATACGGAAATAAATTCAGATCAAAGAAGAGCGCTTGAATGGAAGTGGCTTTTTAATAAATTGATTTTGGGTTCAACTTAAAATGCAATATTTAATAAGAGAAAACGATCCTAAAGATAAGGATTTAATAGAAAACTTTAATGATGAATTAAAGAGTCATGGTTTTAATTTTAACCTGCCGCAACACGATAAAAAATTATCAAATGAAAATAATTTTATATTTGAAAGAAGATTTATACTTACCGAAAATAATAATACAATTAGAGCAGGATATAATTTAAAATATCAATGGTTTAAAATTAACGATGATTTAGTTCAGTTGGGTTATTATTACAATCCAGTTACCGCAGGCCTTTTCAATAAAAAATATAATATTTGTGGAATATTATTATTAAATGACGCCAATAAAAAAAAATCTGATTTGTTTAGCTTAGGCATGGGTGGACTTTCTGAGCCACTACCAAAACTTTTAAAAGGAATGAAATGGGAGCTTGAAAAGATTCCATTTTTTTTCAAAATTATCAATCCTTATAGTTTTTTAAAAAATATTAAATATTTTAGAAGCACAAAATTAAGATCTATTTTTATTGATATTCTTACAGTTTCTGGCTTAGGTTGGTTGTGTATAAAATTAATCACATTTTTTTACTACATTTTCAATTTTCAAATAAAAAAAAATGAACTAAATTATGAAGAGATAAAAATAGTTGACAAAAATTTTGATGAAGTTTGGGAAAAAACAAAAAAACATAATTCTTTTATAGCTGTCCGTAATTCTAAATATTTGAATGCTTTATATTCTGAAAAACGTTTTATTAAACTTAAATTTTATTATAAAAACCAAATTGTTGGCTGGTCAATTTCTTTATGTACAAAGCTAAATAATCATAAACAGTTTGGAAATATGCAGCTTGGTTCAATAATTGACTGTTTATCTCTAAAAAATTACGAAGGTGAAATTATAGCCAAAACTACTGAAATTCTTGAAAAAAAAGGTTCAAACCTAATAGTATCTAATCAATCACATATTTTTTGGCAAAATGCTCTTAGAAAAAATGTCTTCTTAAAAGGTGTATCAAATTTTATTTTTGCTTCCTCAAAATCTCTAAACGACAAAATAAAAGATAAAAGTCATAAACACATTACACGCGGCGATGGAGACGGCCCAATAAATCTTTGATTGTCCTAATTTTTAAAAAATATCTTTTTAAAAATTTCCCCATCTTGGAAGATCAAATCTCTAAAGTTAGGTAAATTTTTGCTAATCATAGATAAGGTTTGTCTTGTATTAATTCCTGGAATTTTAGCTATATTAATTCTTACTTTATTATTTTTCAATTTTTTAATTTTTCTTTCTGCTTTTAATTTAATCAAAGAATATTCTGACAATGAGTTGTTATAAGTGGTTGAGGGGTAAAAGAATTTACATTCGTAATTGTTGGAAAACTTAATAAGTTTAATAGGAATATCTATAAAATATTTATTGTATAATTTAATAAAATTTTTATCTTTAATTGATTTGAACAAAATTTTCGGTGTTGCAAAATAATAAATTATAATCGGACTATACCTCTTGATGATATTATAAACTAAAGAAACGCTTTTTTCGATATTTAGTTTTTTTATAATTAAATTTTTATTTTTTATTAAAATTTTATTTTTATAATATGTTGCAATTATTTTAATTTTTTTATTATTAAGAAATAGTTTTAATAAATCATTTCCAATGCCTGAACTGGCGCCAATTATTAATACATTTTCCTTTATCGAATTTATTTCATTTATTATTTTTTTTGGTGGTTTTTGCAATTTTATTTTTAGTTTAGGTCTTACATATGTTCTAAATTGAATATTATAATTTTTATATTTGAGTCTATTTTCGATTATTGGAAATCCTTTTTTTAATAAAGTAGAGTCAGAATTTATTATAACTTTGTCACTTAGATTAAAATTTAAATTTGATATATTAATTTCAGATATCAAAGAATTTTCTCCTGGAAAAATAGTCCCAACATATTCTGTCAGTTTATAAAGAGCTATATTTAGTTCAGATGGAATATAGTTTGAAAAAAAATTTTTTTTTTTTATGTTCGGTGTATGAAACTTTCTTTCTAAAGATATTTTTTCAAGGTTTCTAATTTTAAAATCATTTGGAAAAAAACCCAATTCAATTCTAACAATTGTATTATTTAATTGAACCAATTCATACGATAATTTTTTTTTACCTTTTTTAATTTTTTTTAAAGAAATTTTATGATTATATTTTGCACCTTCATTAAAAAAAACTTTAATGTAAGAAAAATTTTTTTTAATTTTTATTTTTTTTAGAAATTTTAAAATTACAAGAACTCCGTGTGCGATATTTTCCCCATAGATCGAGTTGTAACCATAAATCTCATCTATATGAATACTGTTATTATCTCCACTAATTTTTGCAAAATTAATACCTTCTTTTTTTTTAATGTAAAATTTGTTTAAGCTCATATTAATTTACTTTAGATTCTTTTCGATAAATACCTGATAACTCATCTTTTAGTGAATTTACCGTTGTTATTCTTAAATTTAAATCTAAAAGTTTTTTACTTAATTCTTTATTGCCTAAAAAATCATAAATTTCAGCAAGCGAATTATAAACTTTATCGTTTTGTTCAAATTCTAAAGATATAAGCAATGTATCAATTGCTAAATAGTACAACTTGTTGGAATGAAAAATTTTGCTTCTTAAATAAAGATACTCTGCATTTTTGTAATATTCTGGTCCTAATCTTGCTATCTCAGATTGTGCTTCGTCTACTTTCTTTTCTTTAATTAATATATTTATTTTTTGTAATTTACTGTCATTCATCGCTTAGTTTCTTTTTTATAAATTCTTGAAGTTCATTTTTATATTGATTCCACCATAATTTGCATTCTTCTTGTTTTTTTTCAATTTTTTTACTATCCCATTTTAATATTATTGATTTAGCCTCTTCCCACTTATCAATTTTTAAAAAAGGATTGTGTGGATATAGTCGATCGTAATATTTATATGCATTTTCAACAATTGGAATACAGCCAGATTCTAATGCTTCGTAAAGTCTATAAGTTTCAGGGTGTACAAAACCGTTGGGGCAAGGAACAAATTCTGTTGATGCTAATATTTCGTTCATTTCTTTTGAATTTAAAATTCCCTCGTTAAATTTTTTTGTCTTGTGTGAAAATGAAGGTTTTATGCTAGAAAGTTGAAATAATAAATCGTGCCTACTCGACTTGTGAGGCGTGCCCATAAAAGCCCACTTATATTTCCTTTTACTGATTTCTTTAACTGGGATTATTCCAGATTTATATCCAATTCCAAAACACCTAATTTTATCATTATTAAAATATTTACTTGAACAAAATGTTCTCCATACGTAACTAAAATTGTTATAAACAGACTCTAAATTATATGTGCCATGCTCATCACCGAGATGAATTAAAAACATTTTTGAGCATACTAATTGTAATTTTTCATAAAGTTGACTTTTCTGTTCAACTGAAGAATCCACTATTATTAAAATATCTCCACTTTCTATATCTTTTTCATTTGCGATTTTTTCATATTGAATTTTATTAAGAATCTCATAGATCCATTCTTTCGAATAATCACTGTGATATTTACCCCAAATTAAAGCTCTATCTTCTTTATTGTTTGGATCGTTTTTTTGATTTTGAGTATTCCAAAATAATTTAATCATTAAAGATTAAAATTTTATTTTTCTAAGAAACTTTTTAAATGTTTTGATCTGCTTGGATGTTTAAGTTTCCTCAAAGCCTTTGCTTCAATTTGTCTAATTCTTTCTCTTGTGACAGAAAATTGTAATCCAACTTCTTCTAATGTGTGATCAGTATTCATTCCAATACCAAAACGCATTCTTAAAACTCTTTCTTCTCTTGGCGTAAGTGTTGCTAAAATTTTAGTTGTAGATTCTCCCAAGTTTGATCTGATCGAAGCGTCAAGAGGCTGTAGAGCATTTTGATCTTCTATAAAATCTCCTAAATTACTATCTTCTTCATCACCAACTGGGGTTTCAAGGGAAATTGGCTCTTTGGATATTTTTAAAACTTTTCTAACTCTTTCTAAAGGCATAGCCAATTTTTTTGCTAACTCTTCTGGTGTTGGCTCTCTTCCTCTCTCACTCAAAATTTGTCTTGATGTCCTAACAAGTTTATTAATTGTTTCAATCATATGAACTGGTATTCTAATTGTTCTTGCTTGGTCAGCTATTGATCTCGTTATTGCTTGCCTAATCCACCAAGTAGCATAAGTGGAAAATTTATAACCTCTTTGATATTCAAATTTATCAACCGCTTTCATTAAACCTATGTTCCCCTCTTGAATTAAATCCAAAAACTGCAAACCTCTATTTGTGTATTTTTTTGCAATTGATATTACTAATCTTAAATTTGCCTCTACCATTTCCTTTTTTGCTACCCTTGATTCTTTATCGCCCTTTTGTATTCTACTAACTATTTGTTTAAATTCGCTTACCGGTAATTCAATTGAATTACTAAATTCGACCAGTCTTTCTCTAATTTCATTAAACTCTTTCTTTTTCTTTTTAAAAAAACTTTTCCATTGATCATTTTCACTAAGAAATGATTCAAAATTTGGATTAATTTCGTTTCCCAAGTAATATTTTAGAAACTCTTCTCTTGAAATTTTGTTTTCTAATGCAGTTCTCATTAAAAGACCTTCTAAAGAAATAATTTTTTTATTCTGGTCATAGTGGGATTGGACTAAATCTTCTAGTACGGATTGGCTTAGTTGAAGTGTTTTTATTTTTTTAACTATTTCACTTTGAATTTTTTGGTACCCTTTTTCTTTAGCTCTTGTAAACTCTTTAGCATTTAAAGCACAATTTAATTTTTCTTTTTGATATTTAATTAATTTGCTATAATTTTTAAAAAGAAAATTCATCGTAGAAATAACTTGAGGTTTTATTTCTTCTTCCATTACAGCCAGTGAAGGGTTAAATTCATCTTCATCGGAATATTCATTTTCTTTTTCCTTATCTTTGTCCTCGTTCTCTTTTTCATCACTTTTTTCTTTTTTATCTTTTGTTAATTTTTCTGATTTATCTTCATCTTCTTTTTTATTTTTTAATTTTCCTTTTGTAACAGCACTGGTTTCATCTGATTCAATATCTACATAGCTCGAGTCTATATCTATAATCTCTCTCACTAACATTTCATTGCTTTCTAACTTTGCTCTCCATTCAAAGATTTTTTTTGCTGTTAGAGGACTCTTCGAAAGAGCACCTATCATAACATTTTTTCCTTCTTCAATTCTTTTTGCTATAGCAATTTCGCCCTCACGAGAAAGTAGGTCTACGCCACCCATTTCTCTCAAGTACATTCTTATAGGATCATCACTTTTATCAGTTTCTAAATTCTTATCTGTTTCAGATGATGAAGATTCTTTCTTTTTAAATGAACGATATTCTTTTTTTTCTTTAACTAAACAAACCTTGTTATCAAAAATATAAAAAAAAGCCTTTTCTATATTTTCTTGACTAAAATGTCTTTTACCAAGAGATTTGCCTAGTTCATCATAAGTAATAAATCCTCTATGAATACCTTTATCAAGCAATCTATTGAAGGATTTGGTGATTAATTTTTCCATTGTATTTTTCATTTCTTTTAACTGTAAGCGGAAAGATATATATAATAATTAAAAAAAAAAAATCTATAGCTTATTTACCCTCCTTTTAATTGGTTTCTCAGTGATAAGAGCTCTGAATATAGCTTTTCATCAAGATTTAAGGAAACCTTGTCTTCCAAAGATTCTATTTTTTTACGGAGATCAATTTTTCTAATTTCCTTAATTATTTCATTAAATATTGTAATAATTTCTTCTTCTGTCTTGTTCGTGGAAATCATTTTGACAGGGGCATTAAGATTTATAAGATCTAAAATTTCTGCAAATTTTCTATCAACATCATTTATATCTAATTTTTTTTTATCAAAAAATTTTTCAGATAATAAGTAATTCATAAGTTTTTCCTTAAAACTTTTCATCAAATCAGAAGAAAAATTAACTTCGGAAAGCGACTCTATATTTTTTCTAAAAATATCTAAATTATTTATGACTAAAAATAAAATAGAAAATTCTTTTAATTCTTTTTCAGTAAATTTATTTCTTCGTTGATATATTTCTCGCGTTTGTTTTAGTGGCGAATGTGGCTTAATAAATTTTGAAAATTTATTTTTATTAAAATTTAAATTTGGCGTAAACTCACTCATTCTTTGTGCAAAGTTCTCAAGAAAATACTTAGCTAATGTTTTATCTTTTACTTCACTACAAAGTGTTTTTATTTTTTTTTCAAACAAAGTAAGAGAGCGTGGATTATTTTTATCGATTTCTTTATAATAAGAATCCCAAATGAAATTCTCAATTTCAATTTTGCTGTCAGATAATCTTAAAAAAGATTCTTTACCTTTTTGATTTATATAAGAATCTGGATCTAAATTTTCAGGCAAGGTCAAAAAATAAATATTAAAATCTGGCTTCATTAATGGAAAAAGTCTTTCAGCCGCACGTAAAGCTGCTTTTTGACCGCTTACATCGCCATCTAAACAAATAGTTGGTTTTTTAAAAAATTTCCAAACTAGATCTATTTGTCGTTCTGTCATGGCTGTTCCTAAATTTGCTACAACGTTTTGAATGCCAAATTTGTGCAAATTAACAACATCCATATAACCTTCCACTATAAAAATTTCTTCATTTTTATCTCTTAATTCCCTGGCAGCACTTATATTATATAAGTTGTTTCCTTTTTTATAAAATTCAGTCTCAGGGGAATTTATATATTTTGCAAAAGTTGTTTTTGAAATAACTCTTCCTCCTAAAGCAATAAAAGAACCGTTTAAACTTTTAACTGGAAATATAATTCTGTTTCTAAATCTATCCACATATTTTTTTTTATTTTCATCAAAATAATAAATGCCAGAAGAACTAATTTGTTTATCATCAAATTCTTTTTTTAAAATTTCATAAAAGTTATTTTCTTTTGAAGCATAACCGATTTTAAAGAAGTCAATTTCTTTTTTCGTAATTTTTCTTTCGCTTAAGTATTTCGTTGCTTCTGGATATTTTTCTAAAATTAATTCCTGATGACAAAAATTTACATATTTTTCTAAAATATTTTTATAAATTTTCCACCTATTTTCTTTTTCCTCATCTTGTTTAGTAAATCTATAAGGTTCCATTCCAGCATCAGACGCGAGTGTTCTTACAGCTTCTCCAAACTTATAATTTTTTATTTTCATTAAGAAATCAAAAATATTTCCGTGCTCGGCAGAACTAAAGCAATGATAAAATCCTTTTTCATCATTAACGGTGAAAGAGGGAGTCTTTTCATTTGAAAAAGGAGATAAACCAACAAATTCTTTTCCACGTTTTTTTAATTTTACATGCTTACCAACAACTTGTGACACTTTTAATCTTAGTTTAATTTCTTCAAGATATTCTTTGGGATATTTCATTTTTCTAGCAGCCCTTTAACAATTGAATTAACTTTAGAAAAATCTATTGAGGTAGAATATTTTTTTTTTAGGGTTCCCATAATTTTTCCCATATCTTTCATACTTGATGCTCCCAATGACTTTATTGTTTCTTCACAAATTTTTTTTGTTTCTTCTTCGTTAAGCTGCTTAGGCAAAAACGAATCGATTATTTTGATCTCATTTTCTTCTATCTTAAATAACTCCATTCTCTCCCCTTTTTTATATAAATCTGCTGATTCTTGTCTTTGCTTTTTCATTTTTTGCAAAACTTTTAATATTTCAGGATCTTTTATATCCTCTTTTTTCTCTGCTGATCTATTAGCGATATCTCTTTCTTTAATAGCTGCTAAAACTAAACGTAGAGTAGAAATCAAAGTCTTGTTTTTGCTTTTTAGCGCAGTATTAAACTGTTCGTTTATTTTCTCTCGTAATGACATGAATTATAAAAATATCAATTTACTTTACTGATCAAATTTCTTCAAAAGAAAAAAATTCTATCTTGACGTTATAAAACCTTTTTCACATCTTGCGCAAAATCTTGTTTTATTGTAAAAGCCTTTAACTCATGAGTTGTATTTGGTGGTAAAAACAAATTTAACCCATACATCACAAGATAATCTTAAAAAGATTAATCCTACAGGCGTTTTAGTTTTAGAAGATGGCAGTTTTTTTAAAGGACATGGATTTGGATTTGAAAGTACAACGACTGGGGAAGTTTGTTTTAACACTTCTATAACAGGTTATCAGGAAATAATATCGGATCCCTCTTATGCTGGGCAAATAATTAATTTTACATTTCCACACATCGGAAATGTTGGAACAAATAACGATGACCATGAATCTGATAAAATTTGGACTAGAGGAGTAATTTTTAATTCTGAAATTTCAAACCCGTCAAACTATAGAGCTTTAAAACATTTAGATAATTGGTTAAAAAAAAATAAAATTGTTGGTATTACTGGCCTTGATACAAGAAGTTTAACAAACTTTATAAGAGATAAGGGCGCGCCCAAGGGTACTATTTCATATTCCAAAAAGGGGAAATTTAATATTAATAAACTAAAAAATTTGTCAAATAAATGGAATGGTTTAAAAAACTTAGATTTAGCTGAAAAAGTTACAACTAAAAAAAATTATAAGTGGGTAGGATTTAAAACTTGGAAAAAAGAAAGTAGATTTTTAAAAAATAAAACCAAATCATTTAAAATTATAGCAATAGATTATGGAATAAAAAAAAATATTCTTAGATATTTTTCTGATTTCAAATGCGAAGTCAGTATAGTTTCTTGCAAAACAAGTGCAGAAAAAATATTGAAAATGAAACCAGATGGCGTATTTTTGTCTAATGGACCTGGCGATCCAGCCGCTACAGGAAAATATGCTATTGGAATTATTAAAACTTTAATTAAAAAAGAAATGCCTATTTTTGGTATTTGTCTTGGTCATCAAATACTTGCATTGGCACTTGGTGCAAAAACAAAAAAAATGAAACTCGGACATAGAGGAGCAAATCATCCTGTCAAAAATTTAACTAACAGTAATGTAGAAATTACATCTCAAAATCATGGTTTTGAAATTGTTAAAAAAAGTTTACCTAAAAATGTAGAGATAACTCATAAATCATTATTTGATAACTGCATCGAAGGAATTAGATTAAAAAATAAACCTGTTTTCTCTGTTCAATATCACCCGGAATCTAATCCTGGTCCACAAGATAGTGTATACTTATTTCAAGAATTCATTAACAATATTAAAAAAAATGCCAAAAAGAAAAGATATTAAAAAAATTTTAGTAATCGGTGCTGGACCAATAATCATTGGGCAAGCATGTGAATTTGATTACTCAGGAACACAAGCGTGTAAAGCACTAAAAGATGAAGAATACAAAGTAATTTTAATAAATTCAAATCCCGCAACTATTATGACGGATCCTGGAGTTGCTGACAAAACATACATTGAACCAATTACGATAGAAATTTTAGAAAAAATTTTAATAAAAGAAAAACCTGATGCAATTTTACCAACCATGGGAGGTCAAACTGCATTAAATTTAGCAATGGAAGCTGAAAAAAATGGACTATTAAAAAAATATAAAATTGAATTAATTGGGGCAAATTCTAAAGCGATTTCAAATGCAGAAGATAGAAAAAAATTTAGAAAAAATATGTCTGACATTGGCCTAGATCTTCCAAAATCAAATATAGTTAATAACTTAAAGCAAACACAAAAATGTTTAAAAAAAATAGGATTGCCTGCAATTATTAGACCAGCTTTTACACTTGGAGGCCTTGGAAGTGGTATTGCTAAAAGCAAAAATGAATTTTTCAAAATTATAAAAGAAGGCTTGGAAGCGTCTCCTGTAAATCAAGTTTTAGTCGAGGAGTGCCTAGAAGGTTGGAAAGAATTTGAAATGGAAGTTGTGAGAGATAAAAATGATAACTGCATAATTGTATGCTCAATTGAAAATTTAGATCCCATGGGAGTTCATACTGGAGATTCTATTACAATAGCGCCTGCCTTAACTTTAACAGATAAAGAATATCAAATTATGAGAAATGCCTCTATAGCGTGTCTTAGAAAAATTGGAGTCGAAACTGGCGGGTCGAATGTTCAGTTTGCTATAAATCCAAAAAATGGAAGAATGGTCGTAATAGAAATGAACCCTAGAGTGTCTAGATCATCAGCGCTCGCCTCCAAGGCAACTGGTTTTCCAATAGCTAAAGTTGCAACAAAACTGGCTATAGGTTACACGCTCGATGAGTTAAAAAATGAAATTACAAAAGTAACTCCCGCTTCCTTCGAACCAACAATAGATTATGTGGTTACTAAAGTTCCAAGATTTACTTTTGAAAAGTTTTCTACAACCCCTGCAATACTAGGCACTTCGATGAAATCAGTTGGGGAAGCAATGGCAATAGGAAGGAACTTTAAAGAATCTCTCCAAAAAGCCTTGGTTTCTTTAGAAGTTGGTTTTTCAGGATTAGATAGAATATTTAATTTAAGCAAAAAGGAAATTGAAAAAAAATTAAAGATAAATATACCAAATAAAATTTTACTAATTGCTGAAGCAATACGTAAAAAAATTAAAATTAGTAAAATTTACAGATTATCAAGAGTAGATCCCTGGTTTTTAGAACAAATAAAAGAAATTGTAGATACAGAAAATAGTATCATGAAAAGGGGTCTGCCTAAAAATTTTAACGAATTTAATAGAATAAAATCAATAGGATTCTCAGATAAAAAATTATCTCAATTATCTGGTTTAAAAGAAAAAATTGTTAGAAGAAGAAGATTGGCTTTAAATATTTTTCCGTTGTATAAAAAAGTAGATACTTGTGCGGCTGAATTCAAATCTTTTACACCTTATATGTATTCAACATATCAAAGAAATTTTATGCTTAAGACAGAATGTGAAGCCAATCCATCATCAAGTAAAAAAGTAATTATTTTAGGCGGCGGACCTAATAGAATCGGTCAAGGCATTGAATTTGATTACTGCTGTTGCCAGGCAAGTTTTTCTCTAAAGGAAGAAGGGTATGAAACGATAATGATAAATTGCAATCCCGAAACTGTTTCTACCGATTATGATACTAGCGATAGATTATATTTTGAGCCATTGATTGAAGAGTATGTCCACAACATAATTTTAAAAGAAAAATCTAAGGGTAATTTAATAGGTATAATAGCTCAATTTGGCGGACAAACTCCTATTAGGTTAGCAAAATTTTTATATGAAAATTCATTACCTATTTTAGGAACCCAGTATTCTTCGATTGATCTTGCAGAAGACAGAGACAGATTTAGAAAACTTTTAATTAAATTAAAATTAAAACAAGCAGACAGTGGAATTGCAAAATCCTATGGTGAAGCAATTAAAATTGCTAACAGAATTGGTTTACCCTTGGTTGTTAGACCGTCTTATGTTCTGGGTGGCAGAGCAATGGAAATAGTTCACGAAAGGAATCAGTTAAAAAATTTTGTTGAGGAGGCTTTCAAAGCCGCAGAAAATAATCCAATATTAATAGATAAATTTATTAATAATGCAATGGAAGTTGATGTTGATGCTATTTCAGATGGAAAAGAAGTATTTGTTGCTGGAATAATGCAACACATTGAAGAAGCAGGTATCCACTCAGGCGACTCGGCATGTTGTCTGCCCCCAGTTGCTATAAAAAAAAAATTAATAGCTGAAATTAAAAACCAAACAGAAAAATTAGCATTATCATTAAAAGTAAAGGGTTTTATGAATGTACAATATGCAATCAAAAATGATGAAATTTACATAATTGAAGTAAATCCAAGAGCAAGTAGAACTGTTCCATTTGTCTCAAAAGCTAAGGGTATCCCTTTAGCAAAAATTGCTTCGAGAGTAATGACCGGTAAAAAATTATCCAAATTTAATTTGACCAATAAAAACAAGAATATGTTTGCTGTGAAAGAAGCTGTATTTCCATTTAACAAATTTCCAAATGTTGATGTGTTGTTAGGGCCTGAAATGAAATCCACGGGAGAAGTAATGGGAATGGACAAAGATTTTGGCCTTGCTTACGCAAAAAGTCAAATTTCTTCCGGAAACTCATTACCTACTAAAGGATTAGCATTTATCTCCTTAAAAGATAAACATAAAAAAGAAGGGATAGATTTGGCAAAAAAATTAGTTGATTTAAATTTTACACTTTGCGGCACTGAAGGTACTGCAAATGCAATTAGAAAAAATGGTATTAAATGCAAAAAAGTAAATAAAGTAAGCGGAGGATCTCCTCATATTGTTGATATACTTAATGCAAAAAAAATCTCTTTGGTAATAAATACTGGAGGAGGAAAACGTGCTTATCGTGTTTATGACTCAACTTCTTTAAGAAGAGCAACTTTAATTAATAAAGTTCCTTATTGCACAAATATGTCCACTGCTTATGCTTGTTTAGAAGGAATAAAATCACTTAAATCAAAAAAAATAAATGTAAAAGCTATTCAAGAACTTTAGGTTTTGACTTTCCAATCAGTTTCGAACGAAACGTAATTAATTTGTAAGCACCTTCTCTCTTTTTTAATTTCTTTTTTTTCCATACCATGCCAAGTGTTTGGTCCACTTGTAAAAAAATATCCATAATTGTCTTTGTATGGAACAGTCTTGACTTTATTTAATTTTTCATCATAAAAGTCTGTTCCTAAACTTTCGTCTTCATTAAAAGGGTTTGCAAACAAAAGACAAGAAATTAACTTTTCTTTAATATCGCAGTGAGGCTTTAACCAAAAACCTTGACGGTCACATATAACTTCAACTCTTACATAAGTATTGGAAAGATCTTTTTTTATCAGTTCACTAATATAGCCGTGTGTATCTTTTGATCTTAATTCTTCTATTAAATTATTTAGATTAGGAAAATCATTCGAGTTATCTTTGTTAATAAAACATCGAAATTTTATTGCCTTTCCCCCATGCGATAAGCCTTTTCTAAATTTTCCTTCACCTCCATCAATGGCTCTGGTTCCGTCATAATTTATGTTTATTTTGGTTAAATCTATAATTTCAGCTTTGCAAATTTCTTTTATTGTTTCTTGCGTTAATGGTTCATTTAGCTCCCAATGACTAAAAGGTGTGCTGTAATGTTTAGATCTTTTTTTTAAAGAATTTAAAAATTCCATTAAATTAATTTTTTATTTTATTTTTTATCTCCAATGCTATTCTTTGCGCTTCATTGTGTTTAATATATGTCCAAGTTTCAACTTTTTTTCCCAAATCTCTAGTAATCCCCATTTGTTTAAATAGTTCAAAAAATCTTATAAATCTATAATTATCTTTTTTGGGTTTCATGTGAGCAACAAATATAGGTTTGCCAGAAGTTGCGGCCTCTGAAATCATAGATGTAGAATCGCATGTTACTATTACATAATTTGCAAGTGCGTATGCAGATAAATAAGCTTGCTTATCTACTTTATTTACAACATGACCACAGGAGCTCATTTCTCTTATTGCTAAATCAATAATTTTTTTAGGAGTCCGCATTGATGGAATTATAATTATCTTATAACCATCAGAAACAAAAATTTTTTTTATCTCATTAAATATTTCAACTAACTCAGCTTTGTCAAATTTATAATATTTATTTGGCCCTCCCAAAATTAGTGAAACTATTTTTTCACTTTTAATTTTATCAGCTAAATATTGTCTGGCTTTACTTATTTCTAATTCAGTTATGTAATGGATTGCACCCTTGGAATTATAGACATTTTCTCCTTTTAAATTGTCATGCTCTGGGGCTACTATTGCATCAAAATTTTTTAAATTTACTTTTGGGTCCTGGATGTGAATCGTGAATATTTTTGGATTCTTCTTCTTGAGAAAAATTGATGGGATTACACTTTTTCTTCCACAGGAAATTATTAAATCCGGTTTTTCGTTGTTGGTTATATAAATTTTATCTTTTAAAATTGCTTGTGAAACGGGTGTAAATTTAGGTGGTATAAAATTCCAAGGAAAATTTAATCTTACAATTTTATGACTATACTCAGTATTTAACGCCTTAGCCATTCCCTCTACTTGACTAATCATTCCGTGCATGCCCTCTGTTAAAAGTAAGGCTTTCAACTTTCCCATAAATACTTATATATATTCCTAAATTTTATTTATCCACATATAATAAATAGCTTTTCTTTAAAATCATAAACCTTTATACATCCTTCATGGAAATATGCGTATTGAGGAAGATATTAAACTGGATTATGCCGATGTTTTGTTTCGGCCAAAGCGCAGTACGCTATCAAGTCGAAAAGACGTAGAACTAAAACGTACCTATAAATTTAAATACAGTAATCATCAATGGTCAGGCATCCCACTTATGGCTGCCAATATGGATGGTGTTGGAGAAATAGAAGTTGCAAAAAATTTGGCTAAATTTGAAATAATGACATGTTTAACAAAGCAACATGATCTAAAAACAATTAAACGTAATTCATCTGTAAAAGGAATTCACCAGCACTTAATTCTTAGCACTGGTACAAGTGCTGAGGATTACAAACGATTAAATGAAATAATGAAAGAATGTAGTTTTTTTGAATTTATATGTATCGATATTGCAAATGGCTACTCTGATCACTTTAGTAAATTTGTTGCTTCTGTTAGAGAAAAATATCCTACTAAAACTATAATAGCTGGTAACGTTGTTACAGCAGATATGACACAAGAATTAGTTATGAATGGAGCCGACATAGTTAAAGTTGGTATCGGTCCCGGAAGTGTTTGTACAACTCGAATTCAAACAGGCGTTGGTTATCCGCAGCTTAGCGCAGTTATAGAATGCGCTGATGCAGCTCATGGTTTAGGTGCTCATATTATTGCTGATGGAGGTTGTACATGCCCCGGTGATGTAGCAAAAGCATTTGGTGGTGGTGGTGATTTTGTAATGCTTGGAGGAATGTTTGCAGGCCATGAAGAAGGTGGAGGAAAAAAAGTAAAAAAAAATGGATCTCAGCTTATTGAATTTTATGGTTCAAGTTCAGATACAGCGCTTGAAAAACATTATGGAGGGCTTTCGGACTATAGAAGTAGTGAAGGGAAAAAAGTCCAATTAAAATTCCGTGGTAAAATAAAAGACACTGTCCAAAATATACTGGGTGGCTTAAGAAGCAGCTGTACCTATGTAGGCGCCCCTTCTCTTAAACAACTCAGTAAATGCACAACCTTTGTAAGAGTGAACCAACAGTTTAATGATACTTTTAAATAAAATTAAAATCTTTAAATTTTATTAAAAGTACCCATATTAGTTTGAAGTATGAATAATAACTCAAAAAAACATTCTAAAGTCTTAATTATAGGATCTGGTCCTGCTGGATATACTGCTGCAGTTTATGCAGCTAGAGCAATGTTAAAGCCTATGCTTGTACATGGTGTGGAGCCTGGCGGACAATTATCAACAACTACTGATGTAGAAAATTATCCAGGATTTTCAAAAGTTATCCAGGGACCTTGGTTAATGGATCAAATGAGAGATCAAGCAAAAGCTGTTGGAACAGAAATGATTGAGGATCATATTGCATCAGTAAACTTAAAATCTAAACCGTTTGAAGCTATTGGAGATGGTGGACAAAAATATACCGCAGATTCAATTATTATTTCAACGGGAGCTCAAGCCAGATGGCTTAATATAGAATCTGAACAAAAATTTAGAGGATTTGGAGTTTCGGCATGCGCGACTTGTGACGGATTTTTCTTTAAAGATAAAACTGTTGCAGTAGTTGGTGGTGGCAATGCAGCTGTTGAAGAAGCAATGTTTTTAACTAAATTTGCTTCAAAAGTTAAATTAATACATAGAAGAAATGCTTTAAGAGCTGAGAAAATGCTTCAAGAGAAGTTAATGGCTAACAAAAAAATTGAAATTATTTGGGATAGTGTTGTTGAAGATGTTATTGGAGATAACGAGCCCAAAAATGTTAAAGGATTAAAAATTAAAAATGTAAAAACAAATAAGATTGAAGAAATAAAAATAGATGGCTTATTTATCGCTATCGGACATGATCCTGCTACCTCTCTTTTTAAAGGTCAGTTAAATATGGATAAAGAAGGATACATAGTTACCAAACCAGACTCTACAATCACTAATATACCTGGCGTTTTTGCGGCAGGCGATGTTAAAGATAAAATATTTAGACAAGCGGTTACTGCAGCTGGAATGGGATGTATGGCTGCACTTGAGGCGGAAAAACATTTATCATCTAAAGCCTAATTAGCTTAAACTCTCACAGAAAGATTTTATTCTTTCCAAAGCTTTTTTAAGATTATCCATAGATGTAGCGTATGAAATTCTAAAATATCCATCTAAACCAAAAGCTGATCCTTGAACCACGGCTACTAAGGCTTCCTCAAGTAATTTCTCTACAAAGTCTTTGTCTGTTTTTAGTTTTGTCTTTTTTCCTAATAATTTTTTGCAGCTTGGAAATACATAAAAGGCTCCGCTTGGTTTCAAACAGCTAATACCTTTAATATTATTTAAGCTATTAACTACAAATTCTCTTCTTTCTTTGAAAGCATTTGCTCTTTCTTGGATAAAATCTTGAGTACCATTCAAGGCTTCGACTGCAGCGGCCTGGCTAATAGACGAAGGGTTAGAAGTTGATTGAGATTGAATTTTACTAATTGCCTTTATTATTTCTTTAGGACCTGCCGCATAACCAATTCTCCAGCCTGTCATCGCATAGGATTTACTTACCCCATTCATCGTAAGTGTTCTGTTTTTTAATTTTGAGACTTGCGCAATCGTAAAAAAATTAAAATTATCATAAGTAATGTGTTCGTAAATATCATCACTTAAAATATGAACATTTTTATTTTTAATTAAAACTTCAGATAATGCTTCTATCTCTTCTTTTGTGTATGCAGCTCCGGTAGGATTTGATGGAGAATTAAGTATTAACCATTTTGTTTTTTTTGTAATAGCTTTTTTTAAATTTTTTGGTGTTAGTTTAAAACCATCGTTCTCATTACACTTAACGATTTTTGGATTTCCTCCAGCTAAAAAAACCATATCTGGATAAGACACCCAAAAAGGAGCTGGTATAATTACTTCGTCACCTTTATTTAGGGTGGCCATAAATGCATTATAAATTACTTGCTTGCCTCCAGTTCCAACTGTGATCTCATCAGCAGAATATTCTAAATTGTTTTCTCTTTTAAACTTATTTGCTATTGCTTTTTTTAAAGCTGGAGTTCCATCAACAGCTGTATATTTTGTATCACCTTTGTTTATTGCGTCTATAGCAGCTTTTTTAATATTGTCGGGTGTATCAAAGTCAGGCTCTCCCGCTCCCAGCCCTATTACATCTTTACCTGCGGCCTTTAATTCTCTAGCTTTTTGGCTCACCGCTATTGTAGGTGATGGTTTAATTCTTTTTAAAGAGTTGGAAACTATGCTCATTAATTTTATTATATATAAAAATTATTAGTTACTATGCAAAATACATATCAAGAAAAGTCACTGGATCCAATTGATAAAGACTTTTTATTTGGAAAAAAATTAGAAGGTGGAATCAAGTTATCTACTGTCTCTGATTTTAAACCTGCAGGCGATCAACCTGAAGCCATAAAAAAGTTAATTTCAGGAATAAAAGGTAAAAAAAATGATCAAGTTCTGTTGGGTGTAACTGGCTCTGGTAAAACATTTTCTATGGCAAAAATAATTGAAGCATTAAATAGACCGGCTTTAATTCTTGCTCCAAATAAAACTTTAGCTGCTCAATTATATGGGGAGATGAAAACTTTCTTTCCTAATAATGCAGTAGAATATTTTGTGTCTTATTATGATTATTACACTCCAGAGGCTTATGTGCCAAGATCTGACACCTACATTGAAAAAGAGGCATCAATTAATGAGCAGATAGATAGAATGCGACATTCAGCAACCCGATCACTCCTTGAAAGAGATGATGTAATTATTGTTGCAAGCGTTTCCTGTATCTACGGGTTGGGCTCAGTGGAATCCTACAGTAAAATGACTTTGGGTATCAAAAAAAATCACGAACATAATCGTGAACAAATTATAAAAACTTTAGTTAATCTTCAGTACAAAAGAAATGATCAAAATTTTCACCGAGGCACATTTAGAGTGAGGGGAGATAATTTAGAAATTTTTCCTTCTCATTTAGAAGATAGAGCCTGGAGAGTATCTTTGTTCGGAAATAAAGTTGAAAAAATTGTTGAATTTGATCCTCTTACTGGAAGCAAAACTAATGATTTAAATTTAATTAAATTATATGCAAATAGTCATTATATAACTCCAAGACCTACTATCGAACAGGCAATGGTAGAAATAAAAAAAGAATTAGAAATTACTTTAAAAAAACATAAATCTGAAAACAAACTTTTAGAAGCACAAAGATTGGAAGAAAGAACGCGATTTGATTTAGAAATGATTGAAGCAACAGGAACTTGTGCTGGTATAGAAAATTATTCTAGATTTTTAACTGGGAGAAACCCAGGCGAACCCCCTCCTACTCTTTTTGAATATTTTCCAGATAATACTTTAGTTTTTGTTGATGAAAGTCACGTAACAGTTCCGCAGTTAAATGGAATGTATAAAGGCGACCATACAAGAAAAAAAACTTTGTCAGAATATGGTTTTAGGCTTCCTTCATGTATGGATAATCGTCCTCTAAAATTCCAAGAGTGGGACGCCATGAGAACTCAAACTATTTTCGTTTCAGCTACACCGGGCCCCTGGGAACTTGAACAAACTTCCGGAAAATTTGTTGATCAAGTAATACGGCCTACAGGATTGTGTGATCCAAAAGTTCAAATTAGATCAGCAAAAAATCAGGTTGATGATCTATTAGCAGAATGTAAAGAAACAACGAAAAAAAATTTTAGATCATTAGTAACAACTTTAACAAAAAAAATGGCTGAAGATTTAACTGAATACCTTCATGAAAATGGAGTAAAGGTAAGATATATGCACTCTGACATAGATACTTTAGAAAGAATTGAAATCATGAGAGATTTAAGAATGGGTGTATTCGATGTCCTTGTAGGTATTAATTTATTAAGAGAAGGATTAGACATTCCCGAATGCGCCTTAGTAGCAATATTAGATGCGGACAAGGAAGGTTTCTTACGATCAGAAAGATCTTTAATTCAAACAATAGGAAGAGCAGCAAGAAATGTTGAGGGAAAAGCTATTTTATATGCAGACAAAAAAACTAAAAGTATTGAAAAAGCAATTGAAGAAACTGATAGAAGAAGAAAGTTACAATTAGCGTACAACAAAAAAAATAATATTAGTGCTACTTCAATAAAAAAAGAAATAACAGATATTTTAGAAAGCATATATGAAAGAGACTATGCAAAAATTAATGTTGATACATCCATAGGTCACAATTTAAAAAAACATTTAAAATCTCTTAAGAAAAAAATGAAAGAAGCTGCTGAAAATCTCGAATTTGAAGAAGCTGCAAAAATTAGAGATGAAATAAGAAAATTGGAAGCAAATGAATTAGAGATTGGAATTAATCCAAAAATAAGACAGTCTAAACTTCAAAACAAAGTTTACCCTGAAGGAAGATCGACACAAGGTAAGCCGGGAACAAGGCCAAGAAGAAAAAGATGAAAAATAAAAATTTATTAATTACTGGAGCAGCAACAAGAGTGGGTAAGGCCATAGCGTTACATTTTGCTGAAAAAGGCTGGAATATCGCAATTCATTATTTTCGATCGTCATCAAAGGCTAAAAAATTAAAAAAAATCATAGAACAAAACTGGGTAAAAGTGGCTTTAATAAAAGCTGATTTAAAAAATGCAAAACAAGCAGAAAAAATTATACCTTTGGCAAGAAAAAAACTTGGTACAATTGATTGTCTTGTAAACAATGCTGCTTTATTTGAAAAGGACGACATTACAAATTTCAGAAATAAAAGCTGGAATGATCATTTAAATATTAATCTTCTTGCTCCAACTATTTTAACTAAACAATTTGCAAAGCAAGCCTCAAAAAAAACTATATCTAATATAATCAATATTATTGATCAAAGAATATTTAACCTTACTCCTTATTTTATGTCTTACACGATAAGCAAAAGTGGTCTGCAAACTTTAACAAAAACTATGGCTATGCGATTAGGACCAAATATTAAAGTTAACGCTATCGCGCCTGGCCCAACGATAAAAAGCAAAAGGCAAACCGATAAACACTTTAAAAATCAAGTAAGCTCTACACTTCTTAAAAAATCTGTTCGATCAGAAGATATTTGTGATACCGTTGAATTTTTGATCAATAATAATTCTGTTACAGGACAAATTATAGCTGTTGATAGTGGTCAAAATTTATCGTGGAATAAAAAAAATGAAAAAGAATAATTTTAAAATTGTAGAGCTAAAACCTATAAATGATAAAAGTTTGATTAAAAGAACTGTATTTATTAAAGATTTTATTATTGAGGAAATAATAGGTATCCATAAACATGAAAAAAATAAAAAACAAAAAATAAAATTCAATATAGTTTTAGATATTAATCAAAGTACACTTCCTGATGAAAAAGACATAAAAAGTATTGTAGACTATGAAAAAATTACAAATAAATTAGAAAAATTAACTAAGATTAAAAAATATAATTTCTTAGAAAGTTTGGCCGAAGATTCTTTTCAAGAGATATTTGAAGATAAAAGAATAAACTCTGCGACAGTTAAAATTGAAAAGCCTGAAGCAATTAAAAATGCTGAATCAGTTGGAGTAGAAGTTTTTAAAACAAGAAAAGACTATGAGGGATCTTGATTTCGGAAAAGAATTAATTAAAAAAAAAATACCTTTAGTTTCTAATAGTCCTGGGGTTTACAGAATGCTTGATAAAAAAAATCAAGTACTCTACGTGGGTAAAGCTAAAAGTCTTCCAAATCGATTAAAAAGTTACGCTCTAGATAAAAAACACACAATACGAACTGAGAGAATGTTGGCCTTAACAAACAGTTTGGAAATAGTTACAACAAGTAGCGAAGCTGAAGCCTTACTTCTAGAAGCCAATCTTATTAAAAAATTCAGACCAAAATTTAATGTCCTTTTGAGAGATGACAAATCCTTTCCTTATATTTTTATAGAAAAAAACCGTGAATGGCCTCAATTATCAAAACACAGAGGGAAAAAAAATAAAAATGGTTATTATTTTGGTCCATTCGCCTCTGCTGGCTCTGCCAACTGGACAATAAAAATTTTACAAAAAGTATTTTTGCTAAGAGTATGCAATGATTCTGTTTTTAAAAATAGAGACAGACCTTGCATTCTTCATCAAATTAAAAGATGTTCTGCACCCTGTGTAAGTTATTTAAGTAAAACTGAGTACTCTAAGCTTGTATCGGACGCAGTATTATTTCTTTCAGGAAAATCAAAAAGTATTCAAAAAAAATTATCTGTAGAAATGGAAAAAAGTAGTGAAAAAATGGATTATGAAAAAGCAGCCATTTTAAGAGATAGGATAAAAGCCTTAACTCAAATCCAATCTTCACAAAATATAAGTTCTACAAATCTAAATAATGCTGATGTTATTTCTGTATCACAAGAAGCGGGAAGAAGTTGTGTTCAGGTATTTTTCTATAGATCTAAACAAAATTGGGGTAATCAGTCTTATTTTCCTTTTCATGACAAATCTCATACCGCAGAAGAGGTCCTAACTTCATTTATTACTCAATTTTATGAGAATAAAAATGTACCTTCTGAAATTCTGCTTAATAAAAAAATTAAAGATTTAAGCTTAATTAAAGCTGCGCTAGAAAAAAAAGAAGAAAAATTTATATCTATAAAAGTTCCTAAAAAAGGAAATGCTTTAAAACTATCAAAAATGGCTGAAAAAAATGCGAAAGAAGCTCTTACTAGAAAAATATTCGAATCTGAAACTAATACTAAACTTCTAAATCAAGTGGCCGATAAATTTAAATTGAACATTTCTCCTAGAACAATTGAGGTATATGACAATAGTCATATTCATGGATCTAATTCTGTCGGATCATTAATTACATTTGGGTCAGAGGGTTTTATTAAAAAGCAATACAGAAAATTTAATATCAAAAATAAAGAACTTAATATTGGAGATGACTATGGGATGTTAAAAGAAGTATTTGAAAGAAGATTTTCTAAAATGTTAAAGAACAAAAGTTCAAGTGGCGTTGTAATACCTGACCTAGTGATTATAGATGGGGGAAAAGGACAATATTCAGTTGGTAGAAAAATCTTAGATGAATATGGTTTTCATGATATTCCAATAATAGCTATTGCTAAGGGAAAAAACAGAAATAAAGGTGATGAAACTTTTATACACAAAAACAATAGTATTAAATTAAATAAAAGGGAACCTTTGTTGTTTTTTCTTCAAAGATTAAGAGATGAAGCGCATAGATTTGCAGTTAGTAGCCATAGAATGAGAAGAAAGAAAAGCTTAACAAAATCATTATTAGATCAAATAAATGGCATAGGCAGAACAAGAAAAAGAGCTTTGTTAAATTATTTTGGCTCTGCAAGAGCTGTTGAATCAGCTAGTTTTGATGATCTAAAAAAGGTAGAAGGTATTGAAACTTCTGTGGCAAAAAAAATACATGATTTTTTTCATAATTAAAAAGGATATATGAAACTAAAAATTCCAAATATTTTAACTATAGGTAGAATAATTTTGGTCCCAATATTTGTTTTTACATTTTATCTGCCTGGCCTTTTAGGTGATTTAATACCCCTTTTTATATTTTTATTAGCAAGTTTTACCGATTTTTTAGATGGAGTTTTGGCAAGACTTTACAAAGAGGAGTCGAGGCTTGGAGAGCTTCTAGATCCTATTGCTGATAAAATCATTGTAGCAACCGCCCTAGTTCTCCTTGTAATGAATGATACTATTAGAAATTACGAAGTTATCGCTGCAATAATTATTCTTATTAGAGAAATATTAATATCTGGATTGAGAGAATATTTAGCAAGGTCTAAAATCTCAATGCCAGTAACAGGCTTAGCTAAATTTAAAACATTTATTCAGATGTTTGCAATAGCAATTCTACTAACAGGAGAAAGTGGAAATACAATAATTAGTTTTCAAGATTACAACGCTCATACAATTGGAATAATTTTTTTATGGCTGTCTGCTTTTCTTACACTTTATACTGGTTATGATTATGTAAAAAAAGGAATAGACCATGCCATTGACTAAAAAAATGTTAAGCCGCTGTTTTTTTTCTTACTAAGGCTTGATAGCTTTTTGATAAATCTTTAATTACATCACAAACACTAAACTTATATTTATCAATTTGAGAAACTGGAGTTACTTCTGCTGCAGTGCCAGTTAAAAAGCACCCCACAAAATCAGACATTTCTTCTGGTTTAATTTTTCTTTCAACAATTTTAATACCTTTAGATTTTGCAATATCAATTATGCATCTTCTGGTTATACCGTCCAAAAAACAATCTGGAACTGGAGTGTGTAATTCCCCAGATTTATTTTTAAAAAAAACATTTGCACCAGTAGCTTCGGCTATATTACCTTGATAATCGAGCATCATTGAATCTGTGTAACCTTTACTTTCTGCCTCATGCTTTGAAAGTGTACAAATCATATATAAACCTGAAGCTTTGGTATCACATGGAATTGTGTCCGGCGCCGGTCTTTTCCATTTTGATATATTTAATCTAATGCCCTTGTTAATATCGTAATAAGGCCCCCACTCCCAAGCAGCAATTGCTACATTTATTTTAGTTTGTTGAGCGGAAATTGCCATCATTTCACTACCTCTCCACGCGATCGGCCTTACATATCCATTTTTTATTTTTTGAATCGCTACAATATCTTTAGTGGCTTTATTTAATAGTTCTTGTGTATATGGAATTTTAAAACCCATTCTAGAAGCTGAATGAAACAATCTTTCAGTATGTTCTTCGAGTTTAAATATTTGACCATCATAAACTCGTTCGCCCTCAAAAACACAGCTGGCATAATGTAATCCATGGCTTAATAAATGTATTTTTACATCTGGCCAATTGACTGCTTGTCCATTAATCCAAATTTTTCCCGATCTTTTATCAAAGGGTACGGCTTCCATAAAAAAACTTACTAATCTTAATTGATTTATTTAGTTCAAAAAAGTATCTATCTTAGATAGATATGTCAATATAACTGACCCAAAATAGATTATGAGAGACTTATTATATTTAAAAGATGACCAAATTAAAGATTTTATAGAACAAATTTTTTACGCATATAGAGAAACATATTCGGATCCTAAGAAAATTTTAAAAAAATATTCTTTCGGCACTGCTCACCATAGGGCTTTACATTTAATAGAGAGACATTCGGGAATAACTGTTTCTGGTTTATTAAATAAACTGAAAATTACAAAACAAAGTTTAAATAGGGTCCTGAGAGATTTGATAAAAAATAAAACAATTCTTATTAAAAAAGGAGAAATTGATTCAAGACAAAGACTAATATTTTTAAATGAAAAAGGTAAAAAACTCTTTGACGAAATTTTCTTTGAGCAAAAAAAAAGAATTTATAATGCGCTTAAAAAATCAGACTCTGATTCAGTTGTAAAATTTAAAAACGTGTTGGATAAAATTATAAATGAATAAAAATTTATTTCACCTATTAATGGTTGATGATGATGACAAAATAAGAGAGCTTGTAAAACAATATCTTGAAGAAAATAATTTTTTAGTAACAACCGCTAGAGATGCTATAGATGCAAAACAAAAATTGAAAATTATAAAATTTGATTTACTTATTTTTGATATAATGATGCCTGGAGAAAGCGGGTTATCTTTAACAAAAGAAACTAAAAAAAATATTTCTACTCCAATAATCCTTTTAACTGCAAAAGGGGAAACGAGAGATAGAATAAAAGGTCTAGAATTAGGCGCGGATGATTATCTTGGAAAACCATTTGAACCTAAAGAGCTTTTGCTTAGAATCAAGAACATTCTAAACAAAACAAAAGAAATAGCTTTGCCCGAAGAAATATATATTGGTAAAACTCTAATAAATTTAAAAAAAATGAATATCAAAATTAATAACGAAATAAAAAAAATTAATCCACAAGAGAAAAAAATTTTAGAAAAAATGCTTAGTTCCCCAGGTAAAGTTTTTTCGAGAGATAACATTGGGAAATTGATAAATATTTCTAAAGAAAGAACAATAGATGTCATAATCACAAGATTAAGACAAAAAATTGAATTACATCCAAAAAATCCAAAATATCTTCAAACAATTAGAGGGTCAGGTTATGTTTTATGGATTGAATAATTTAGTGAAAAAAATACTACCAAAAGGACTCTTTTATAGATCCCTTATAATAGTAGCCACGCCAATAATATTGTTGCAAGTTATTATTACTGTAGTTTTTTTTGATAGCCTTTGGATAAAAGCTAATAAAGGTATGACTCGCTCGCTAGTTAGTGAAGTTAAAACTTTATATGAAATTTACCAAAGTGACCAAACTTCAAAGCAAGAAATTTTAGATACATATAATAAAAATTTTGATTTTGTAGTTAGATTAAAAGAAAATGAAATTTTTCCCACTAAAATACCAGAAAGATGGTATAGCCCAATGGATAGAAGTTTAAGAAGAGAATTAAAGTCTGCTTTTCCTAATTCTTACTGGTTTGATACGACATCATACAAAGAAGTGGTATATTTAAAAATAAAATATGGAAATGGTTTTTTACAAATTTTTTTTCCAAAAGATAAAATTGCTCCGGCTTCAGCCAGGATATTTGCACTTTGGATAACTTTTCCAGGTCTTTTACTGATTTTCATAGCTATAGTTTTTTTAAAAAACCAAACAAGACCAATTGTAAATTTGGCTAAAGCTGCAGAAAAATTTGGAAAAGGAGAATCAATTAAAGGATTTAGACCTTCGGGTGCAAGGGAAATAAGGCAAGCAGCCTATGAGTTTGATAGAATGAGTAAAAGAATTACAATACATTTAAATCAACGATCAGAAATGTTATCAGGGATAAGTCATGATCTTAGAACTCCTTTAACTAGGTTAAAATTGCAACTAGCATTTATAAAACAACAAGAATTAGCAAAAAAAATGTCCGATGATATTGAAGAGATGGAACGTATGTTAAATGAATATCTAGAATTTGCTAAATATCAAAAAAATGAGAATACAAAGTTAGTTGATATAAACAAAATAATTAAAGATATATCAAAAAAATATGATAGTGAAAAAATCAAAACATTGTTTGAAGGCGATTTAGAAATTACTGTCCGCCCAAATTCAATTAGAAGATGTTTAATTAATTTAATAGATAACGGACTATCATATGGTAAAAAAGTAGAAATTCTTACAAAAAAAAACTGCAAATAATGTCGTAATTTTAATCGATGACGATGGGCCGGGTGTACCAGAAAATGAATATCAAAATATAATGAAACCTTTTTATAGAATTGATAAAAGCAGAGGTCAAAATAAATCTGGTGTGGGTCTGGGTCTTTCAATTTCAAATGATATTATTCGTAGTCATGGAGGATCTATCTCTCTAGAAAAAAGTCACCTTAATGGCCTAAGAGTTAGAATTTTTTTACCTTTTTGATTTTTTTCTAACTTTTTTTGCTTTTATTCTTATTAAATCCTTTTGTAATTTTTCAATGATTTTTTTTTGTACTTCAAACTCCTCCCTGGAAACAAGGTTCAATTTATTAGTAATACTTTCAATTTTAAATTTTAGCGAATCTTCCACTTCTTTTTTCAAATCTTTAGAAGTGAATAAACCTTTTTCTATCAATTCTGTTATATTTCTTATTAACTTATTATATTTTTCCATATATTTTTAAATATCTTTAAGTTATTTTAATTCAATTGTTAAATAAATCTTTTTTTGCAAATGATGGTTCATAATTTTAATCCAGTATTTATAGATTTGGGTTTTTTTCAAATTAAATGGTATTCCATAGCCTATATTCTCGGGATAATACTGGGTTGGTTATATGCAATTAAAATAATTAAAAATGATAAATGTACTGATAAAACGATTAAACCCTCTGAATTTGATGATCTAATAATATATTTGATAATTGGAATAATCTTGGGGGGAAGACTGGGATATATAGTCCTTTATAATTTTGGTTATTACAGTCAAAATATTCTAGAAATTTTCAAAGTTTGGCACGGCGGGATGTCTTTCCATGGCGGTTTGATCGGTGTAATAGTTGCAACATATTTTTTCTCAAAAATCAAAAAAGTTAACTTTTTAAAATTTACTGATATCGTTGCCTGCGTAACACCGATAGGTCTTTTTTTAGGAAGAATAGCTAATTTTATAAATGGAGAACTTTATGGGAAAGCATCTTCCATGCCATGGGCAATAATTTTTCCTGAAACTGGAAACTTTGGAAGACATCCATCACAAATTTATGAAGCCTTATTAGAAGGAGTTGTGCTTTTTATTTTAATAAACTTTTTTGCTTTAAAAAAAAAATTATTACTAAAAACTGGATATGTATCTGCGATATTTTTAATTTTATATTCAATTTTAAGAACATTTTCAGAAATTTTTCGAGAACCAGATCAACATATTGGTTATATTTATAGTTATATTTCAATGGGAATGTTTTTAAGTGTAGTAACTTTTCTAACTGGAATTTTTATAATTTTCTTTATAAAAAAAAATGAACAAAATAATTGATATTTTTAAAAAGCAAGAATCTATCCCTTTGGATAAATTTATCAACATGGTTCTGTATGATAAGAAGTTTGGCTATTATATGAAAAAAAATCCTTTCGGTACAGAAGGGGATTTTATTACTTCTCCATTAATATCAAATTTATTTGGAGAAATGATAGCTGTATGGTGTGTTGCTTACTGGGAGTATTTAGGAAAACCCAAAAAAATTATAATTGTCGAACTCGGACCTGGCGAAGGATCATTATGCAATAATTTATTGAAAACATTTAAAAAATTTAAAGCTTTCTATAATTGTTTAGAAATAAATCTACTAGAAATAAGCGGCAAGTTAAAAAAAATTCAAAATAATAAAATTAAAAATAGTAAGGTAAAATGGATCAACAGTATAAATAATATTAATTATGGACCAATAATTTTTTTCGGAAATGAATTTTTTGATTCTTTGCCCATCAAACAAATATATAAAAAAGGAAATTTGTTATTTGAAAAGCACGTTGCTCTATCAAATAACAAGGAAAATTTAAAGTTTTTATATAAAAAGATAAGTAAAAAATTAATTCAATACAATGACATAATTAATTTGTCTTCTTCAAAAAATATGATTGAATATCCAATAGAAGCAATTGAATATTTAAAAATCATATCAAAAAAAATACATAAATTTAATGGGTGCCTTTTGGCTTTTGATTACGGATATATTTTAGATAAAAACCAAAATACTTTGCAATCTGTCATGAAACACAGATATAAAAATATTTTTTCCCAAGTTGGTAACTCAGATATTACATCACTTGTAAATTTTGCCCTGTTCAATAAAATTTTAAGAAAAAATAATTTAAACGTAAAAAAAATTGTAACGCAAAGGGAATTTTTGCAAAAAATGGGTATTTTAGAAAGAGCAAATATTTTATCCCAAAAAATGACATTTAAATCAAAAGCAAATATGTACTATAGAATAAAAAGATTATTAGACTCTAGAGAAATGGGCGATTTATTTAAAGTTCTTTTTGCGCAAAAAAAAGACGGAAAGTTTTCTTTGGGGTTTTAATAATGTTTTATTCAGAAAAATTGCAAAAATTTAAAAATATAAAACATTGTTTTTTTTCAAGAAAAAATGGTTTTTCAAAAGGAATTTATGAAAGTTTGAATTGTGGAATAGGCTCAAATGATGAAAAAAAAAATGTTATAAAAAACCTTGAATTGGTGAGTCGTGAAGTTGGTTGTAAAAAAGAATCGTTAATAACTTTAAATCAAAAACATAGCAACCATGTTATATTTTTTGAAAATGAAAAGAGCATAAAAAATAAATTATCAGGAGATGCAATAGTTACAAAAATTAAAAATGTTGCAATCGGTATACTTGCTGCTGATTGTGCGCCTATTTTATTGTACGAACCTAAAAAAAAAATAATTGGATGTATACACTCTGGATGGAAGGGTGCTTTTAATGGTGTAGTAAAAAATACTGTTAAGAAATTTAAAGAACTAAATTCTGATTTAAATGAATTAATTGCCGTAATTGGGCCATGTATAAAAAAAGAAAGCTATGAAGTAAAAATTGATTTTTACAATAGATTTACTAATCAAAATCCTAGGAACAAATATTTTTTTGAAAAAACTAATGATAATAAATTTTTTTTTGATCTAAGAGCTTTTATAAATGATGAAATATCCAATCTGGGAATCAAAAATGTAGAAAATATTGAAATAGACACCTTTTCTAAAAGGGATTTTTTTTACAGTTATAGAAGATCATGTGTTGAAAAAGAGAAAGATTATGGAAGGTGTATTTCCGTCATATTAATGACTTAATTAAATGTTTAATTAAATTGAAAAGTAAAAATAAAGTTGTATAAACAACTTATCATATGAAAGTTCTTGCTGGCACAAGTAATTCAAAATTATGTAAAGACATAGCAAGACAACTCAAGCTAAAATTGGTTAATTCAAATATCAAAAGATTTGCGGATGGAGAGGTTTACATAGAAATTAATGAAAATATTCGTGGAAACAGTATATTCGTAGTTCAATCAACTTCTACACCAGCAAACGATAATTTAATGGAGCTTTTAATTTGTATTGATGCACTAAGAAGATCTTCTGCTAAAAATATCACTGCAGTAATTCCTTACTTTGGATATGCAAGACAAGACAGAAAAGTAGTTCCAAGAACAGCAATATCGGCAAAATTGGTTTCAAATCTTATTACAAATGCTGGAGCAAATAGAATTTTAAGTGTCGATTTGCACGCAGGTCAAATTCAAGGTTTTTTTGACATTCCTGTAGATAATTTATTTGCAACACCTATTTTTGCAAGACATATAAAAAATAAAATGAAATTAAATAATTTAATTTGTGTTGCCCCAGATGTTGGTGGTGTGGAAAGAACAAGAGCCCTTAGTAGAAGAATAAACTCTAGCATCGCTATAATTGACAAAAGAAGACCAGCTCCAGGAAAATCAGAAGTAATGAATATTGTTGGAAATGTAAAAGGTAAAAATTGTGTAATTGTGGATGATATAATAGACACAGGAGGAACAATTGTTAACGCAGTAAAAGCTCTAAAAGATAAAGGGGCAAAAGATGTTTATGTTTATATTACTCACGCAGTGCTAAGTGGAGAGGCAGTAAGTAAGATAGAAAAGTCTCAAATTAAAAAATTAGTAACTACAGATACAATTGATAATTCCAAAAAAATTGCAAGAAGCAGAAAGATAGAAATAATTTCTATTGCACCAATGATTTCGGAAGCTATGAAAAGAATTGCAAACTCTACGTCAGTTTCAAGCCTTTTTAAATAATTTTACTTGTTTTTTTTTCAAACATAATATAAAACCACATTTCCAATTCATGAATATTTTAAAAGCCATAAAGAGAACTACCACGTCCACTGGACAGATAAATAAGCTAAGATCTGACGGCTTTATACCTGCGGTATTATACGGTGGAAAAGAAAATAATATTAATATAAGTCTTAATAAATCTCATCTTAAAGACATTATAAAAACAAAAACTTTTTTATCAAAAGTTTTTGATTTAGATATTGACGGAAGTCAACAAAAAGTACTTCCTAGAGATATTTCTTACGATCCAATATCAGATGAGCCAATACATATTGATTTTATCAGAATTGTTAAAGGATCAAAATTAAATTTGGAAATCCCTGTAAAATTCATTAACTCAGAAAAATCTCCAGGATTAAAAAAAGGAGGAGTTTTAAATATTGTAAGAAGAAAAGTAGAGTTAAAATGTCCGGCAGAAAATATCCCTGATGAAATAATTGTAGATTTAGATAATACAGAAATTAATAGCAGTCTTAAAATATCATCTGTAAAACTCCCAGAAAATGTTTTGCCAACAATTACTGATAGAGATTTTGTAATTGCTACTGTGGCTTCTCCAACTATCTTGGTAGAACCAGAAAAAACTGAAGAGGCAGCTGCAGAGGGAGAAACGCCTGCTGAAGGTACCGAAACAGAAGGAACTACTGAGGGAGAAGAGAAAAAAGCAGACGATGTTAAAGAAAAAACAGGTAAACCTGCTGACGATAAGCCCAAAGCAGCAGCTGATAAAGGTCAATCTTCTGGTAAAGAAAAAGAAACCAAAAAGAAATAAAATAGGACAAATTATTTAATATGCTTCTACTTGTAGGCTTAGGAAATCCAAATCCAAATAATTCTAATAATCGACACAACGTTGGATTTCTTTTGATTGACTCTATAAATAGTAAATTTAAGCTCTCAAAGCAAAAACCGAAATTTAAAGGTTTATTAACAACAGGACAAATCGAAGAACAAAAAGTTTACGCAATAAAACCTCTGACATTTATGAATAATTCTGGGATATGCATAAAAGAACTCATAGATTATTTTAAAATAGATGCAAAAAATGTTTTTGTATTTCATGACGATATGGATATCGATATTGGGAAAATTAAAGTTAAATTTGGAGGAGGTAATGCTGGCCACAATGGAATTGAATCTTTAGATAAAAATATAGGAAAAAATTATACCCGTATAAGAATAGGTATTGGTCGCCCTAAAAAAAATTCAACAGGTGCTGACCATGTATTAGATAATTTCTCTATTGAAGAAAAACAAAATATCTCCAAAGTTGCAGATAATATAGTTGACTGCATATCAACTTTAATAAAAAAAGACTTGGATCTTTTTTCAAGCAAAGTTAACCAAAAATAACAATGGGTTTTAAGTGCGGAATAGTTGGATTGCCCAACGTTGGTAAGTCAACTTTATTTAATGCCCTGAGCACATCCAAAAAAGCTCAAGCAGAAAATTTTCCTTTTTGTACCATTGATCCAAATGTCGGGATAGTTTCTGTACCTGATGAAAGATTAGATAAAATATCTGTGATATCTAAATCTACTAAAACAATTAATGCAGCCATTACTTTTGTAGATATTGCTGGCCTAGTTAAGGGGGCTTCTAAGGGAGAGGGATTGGGAAACAAATTTCTTTCTCATGTTAGACAAGTAGATACTATTATTCATCTTACACGCTGTTTTGACTCTGAAAAAATACAAAATGTAAATAAAGATGTAGATCCAATAAGGGATCTTGAAATTATTGAAACTGAAATCCTGTTATCTGATTTAGAATCTCTTCAAAAAAGACTGGAAAAAAGTAATAAAAAAAAATTAGAAAAAGACGAATTAAAATTTTTAGAAGAATGCCAAAAATTAATTAACAGCGGAAAAAGACCAGACGAATTAAAGAAAAATTATAGTAAAGATATAATAAAAAAATCAGGTCTTTTATCTCTTAAACCAAAAATAATTGTTTGTAATGTTGACGAAAAAAGCTTGCCCAATGGAAATAAATATTCGGATGCTTGTAAAAAAAAGTTTTCTGAGGAAAATATAATTATTGTATGCGCTGATATTGAAGACCAAATTATGAACCTTCAAACAAAAGATCGTAAAGATTTTATGCTTGAATCAGGAATAAAAAGTACTGGTTTAGATAATTTAATTAAAACTGGTTATGAAACTCTGGGTCTTAGCACTTTTTTCACCTCTGGTCCTGAAGAAAGTAGAGCTTGGACTATTGAAAAAAACTCAAAAGCGGTTGATGCTGCTGGCGTGATTCACACTGATTTTAAAAAAAAATTTATTAGAGCTGAAACAGTAACACACGAAGACTTTATAAAGTACAAAGGTTTTAATGAATGTAAAAATGCCGGAAAGTTACGGCTTGAAGGAAAAGATTACTTGGTTAATGACGGAGATGTAATGTACTTCAGAGTTGGAAGTTAAGTTTTTAAAAAGACAAAATTGTTGCTGCAGCAAAAAACGCTATAACAAGAGACCAGGAAGACAAAAATAGTATTTTAGTCATAAATTACTGAATAAATGGACCAAAAACTAAAACAGTCCAATATAATAAAATAAAAGTGTAAAATATTTTGAGACGCATTTAACGTTTATTTAGTATTAGATTGTGTTTAAAATATGAAAAAAATCTTAAAAAAAAATTGAAATTGAAATTTTTTGTCGCACCCTTATGAATTTAAATTATTTAAAAGTTTTGGGATCTTCCCCTTCGTATTCTGTTACAGCTTTTTCAACTTTATCAAAAGTTTCTTCTTCTAATTCTTTCTTTGAACCAAATCGTGACCATACTTTTTGTTTACTCATATAAACTAAAGTTAAAAGTATAATTAAATATATAATAGCTGTAAAACCCATGCGGTGCTGGGCTTCTAGATGTGGTTCAGCAGCCCAAACTAAAAATGTGGTTACATCTTTTGACATTTGTGCTGTTGTTGCTTCAGTGCCATCAGCATATTCTACAATACCATCCATAAGTGGTGCTGACATTTTAATTTTGTTTCCTGCCATATATTTATTGTAATAAACGCCATCATCAAGCTCAAAACCTGTTGGGGGATCTTCGTATCCCAAAAGAAGAGAGTAAATATAATCTGCTCCACCTGCCCTTGCTTTTGTTAAAACAGACATATCTGGAGGATATGCCCCACCATTTGCTGCTGTTGCAGCTTCAACGTTGGGAAAAGGTTTTACAAATTTATCTGATAATCTCGCTGGTCTCATAAACATTTCCCCATCACTATTAGGTCCATCTTCTACTTCAAATTGAGATGCAATAGCCTTGGCTTCTTCAACGGAAAACTCAGGGCCACCCTTTTCAGATAAATTTCTGTAACTTAAATGTTGTACAGAGTGGCAACCGGCACAAACTTCTTGGTAGACTTGATAACCTCTTTGAAGTGAAGCGCGGTCAAATGTTCCAAAAATTCCTTTAAAACTCCAATCTGTATTTAAATAATTTGTATTTGCTCCGTGCGAATGTTGATCATCAGCAAAGGACAAAGTAGTAATTATTGAAATTAAAATTGTTAAAATTATTCTATTTAAAAGACCCAACATTATCACCTTCATATTGTCCTGCTGCTTTTTTAAACTTATCAATTAAACCAGGTTTATCTAAAACTGGATCGGAAATGCTCATTGGTAATGGATCTGTTTTTTCATAACGCCCAAGCACGGGTAGTAATATTAAAAAATGAATAAAGTAATACGCTGTTGCTATTCTCGACAAAACTAAATAAATCCCCTCAGGAGGTTTTGCTCCTAGGTATCCTAATAAAATAACTGTAACCACCAAAACCCAGAAAAACTTTCTATATAGTGGTCTAAATGTTGAAGATCTAACTTTTGATGTATCAAGCCATGGTAACAAAACTAATACAAAAATTGCAGCAAACATAAAGATAACTCCTCCAAGTTTGCTAGGTATAGCTCTTAAAATTGCATAAAAAGGTAATAGGTACCACTCGGGAACAATGTGTGTTGGAGTTACTAATGGATTAGCTTCAATGTAATTATCTGGATGCCCTAAAGCATTTGGTGCAAAAAATACAAACCAAAAAAATATAATTATAAAAACTAATAAAGCAGTTATATCTTTCATGACCATATATGGATGAAATGGCATAGTTTCGTTACTATTTTTCTTAACATCAATTCCTGTTGGGTTGTTATTTCCTGGAACGTGTAGAGCCCAAATATGAAGTATAATTAAACCAAAAATTAAAAATGGAAGTAAATAATGTAAAGCATAAAACCTGGTCAAAGTTGGATTGTCGACAGCATACCCTCCCCAAAGCCATGTTGTAATACTTTCTCCAACTAAAGGTATTGCGCTAAATAGATTTGTTATTACAGTTGCTCCCCAAAAACTCATTTGCCCCCAAGGCAAAACATAACCCATAAAAGCTGTAGCCATCATTAGTAAATAAATAATTACTCCGATTATCCAAATAACCTCTCTTGGAGCTTTATATGAACCATAGAACAAACCTCTAAAAATATGAATGTAAACTGCTAAAAAAAACATTGAAGCACCATTTGCATGTACATATCTAAGCAACCAACCATAATTAACATCTCGCATGATGTGCTCGATACTTTCAAATGCATGATCCGTATGGGCCACATAGTGCATACCTAATATTACTCCAGTGATAATCTGAGTGATCAAACAAAAGGTTAATATTCCACCGAATGTCCACCAATAATTTAAATTTTTTGGTGTAGGATATTCCTTTAAATGATGAGAAAGGGACAATAAAGGTAAACGACTGTCAAACCATTTGGCTAATTTTGTTTTTGGAATATATTTATTTTCACTCATCTTAAAACTAGCCTATTTTAATTATATTATTATTAACGAATTCATATTTAGGTATTTCTAAATTTGTTGGAGCAGGTCCCTTTCTAATTCGACCCGAAGTATCATAATGTGAACCATGACATGGACAGAACCAAGCATTATAATCTCCTTTATCGCCTAATGGGACACACCCTAAATGCGTGCAAACACCAACCATAACCAACCATTCAGGATTTTTTGCTCTATCCGAATCTTTTTCAGGATCTTTTAAATCTTTTAGATCTACTTTGGCTGCTTCCTCTATTTCTTTTTTAGTTCTTCTTCTAATAAAAATTGGTTTGCCTCTCCATAATACAGTTATAGTTTTCCCTGGTTCTACTGTACTAATGTCAACTTCAGTTGTTGATAATGCTTTTA
Source organism: Pelagibacteraceae bacterium AG-414-E02 (assembly GCA_003214615.1). Lineage (GTDB taxonomy): Bacteria > Pseudomonadota > Alphaproteobacteria > Pelagibacterales > Pelagibacteraceae > AG-414-E02. The sequence continues at coordinate 92,118 of QCLK01000002.1, read as the reverse complement.
CAGAAGAATCTGGATTCATTTGGTCTACCAATGGCCAAATGGCCGCGCCCAAACCGACCGCTCCTATTGTATAGGTTGCTGTAAATAGAAAATCTCTTCTTTTTGGCTTTATTTTATTGCTCATATATTTGAAGCCTTTATGTAGTATATATTATGAATTAATTACAATTAATATAAATTTGCTAGGGTCAGAATGACACACAAATTAATGCACAATTAGAATATGTTTAATATTGCTTTATATCAACCTGATATACCTCAAAACACTGCTGCTATAATTCGTTTATGCTCTTGTTTTGATGCAACTCTAGAAATAATAGAACCTTGCGGCTTCTATCTCGATGACAAAAGATTAAAAAAAGTTGCTATGGATTATTTAGATAAAAGCAAAATAATAACCTACAAATCATACGAAAAATTTTTAATTAAGAAAAAAAATACAAGAGTTATACTTATGACTACAAAGGCTAAAAAAAATTATAATAGTTTTAAGTTTAAACCAAAAGATACATTGCTTTTTGGTAGGGAGAGTGAAGGTGTTCCAAAGATTGTGCATAATAAATGTTATCAAAGTTTAAAAATTCCCTTAAAAAAAAACGCAAGATCCCTAAATATAGGCATGGCTGCAGCTATTACCCTGTCAGAAGCTTTAAGGCAAAATTCTTGCTTATAAAAATATGAAAATAAAAAAAAAACAAAAATTAGCAAAAGAATGGTTTTTAAACCTTCAAAATATAATTTGTAATAATGTTGAACAACTAGAAAAGGAATACGGATCTAGTGTTAAATTTAAAAAAAATAAATGGAAGCATGGAGAATTTAGAATTATAAATGGTAACGTAATTGAAAAGGGTGGAGTTGCTTTTTCCAATGTTATGGGTCAATTTTCTAAAAAATTTGCAAGAAAAATTCCAGGAACAAGTGCCAGTACTCATTTTTGGTCTTCTGGGATTTCGGTTGTACTTCATCCAAAAAATCCAAAAATTCCAGCAATGCACTTTAATACTAGATTTATTTGTACGAAAAAAAATTGGTTTGGCGGTGGTATAGATATGACCCCGAACATTATAGATAATAAAGAGAAAAAATATTTTCATAACAAATTAAAAAAAATGTGCAATTTACATAATAAAAAGTATTATAAAAAATATAAAAAATGGTGTGACGAATATTTTTATTTGCCACACAGAGGTGAACCTCGTGGTATTGGAGGTATATTTTTTGATTATAAAATGGACGACTGGGAAAAAGATTTTTCATTCACCAAAGACGTGGGAAGTACATTTGCTCATTTAGTATACATAATAGTAAAGAATAAAATGCATAAAAAATGGACAAAAAAGGAAAAAGAATTCCAATTACTAAAACGAGGAAGGTACGTAGAATTTAATTTATTATATGATCGTGGAACTAAATTTGGATTGAATAGCGGTGGCAATCCAGAAGCAATTTTAATGTCTATGCCGCCATTGGCAAAATGGAAATAATATATGGATAAAGAACCAATTACATCCCAAGGACTAGCAAAATTAAAAAAAGAATTAGAAGAATTAAAAAAAATTAAAAGACCAAAAATAGTTCAAGCGATTGCTGAAGCTAGAGCGCATGGTGACTTAAAAGAAAATGCAGAATATCATGCTGCGAAAGAAGAGCAGGCAAAAATGGAAGGTAGAGTTATTGAAATAAATGACTTAATTGCGAGAGCGAATGTCGTTGACGTAACTACATTAGAAAAAAAAGATAATGTTATATTTGGTTCAACTGTACATGTAACAAATTTAGAAAATAATGAAAAAAATATCTACAAAATAGTCGGTAAAGATGAGGCAGATATAGCAAAAAATTTTATTTACTTCAGATCGCCAATTGGAAAGGCTTTAATAGGAAAAAAGAAAAAAGATCTAGTATCGGTTAGCACACCATCGGGTGAAAAAAATTTTGAAATTACAGATATAAAATACATTTAATTTTTTCTAGCTTTATTTAAAGATTTTTCTATTATTTTTTTTTCTATAATAAAATCATTTTCAATCCATTTTTCTTCTAATGATTTGAGTTTTTTGCCCAACATTTCTCCAGTTTCATATCCATATTTTTTGAGATAGTCTCCAGAAATAGGAAATTTAGGCACTTCGCATTTAGCAACATATTCAATTAATTTTTCTATTTCTAAAATATTTATTTTTTTATTTATGCATATTGAAAGAAGTAGCAAATCTTTAACGTATTTTTTATTTGATAAATAAATCATTTTTTTAATATTTTCTTCTGTATAAAATTTTTTGTTTTTAAGACTTTCAAAATTTTTTGAAATATTTTCAAATCTATTTTTAATATTGTTAGATGTTTTATATTTGTGACAAAAATATTCATAATTGTTTGTATCGTCTAAAATAAGTGCAGCCAAAATTAAATAATTATCAAAGTTATTCTTTAATTTTTGATTTAAATTGTTAATTATTTTTAATCTTTCATAATATTTAAATTGTGGAAATATATTTTGAATAATTTCACGTGATGTGTTATTAGAAAATAAGTTATATACATTTTTGAGGGACAAAATTTTTGTCAACTCATCAAATATCCTTTCATTAGAAATTTTATTTAATCCATCAATATGCAACTTTATTGAACGAATAATTTCCTGATCATAATCCAATTTACTATATTGAATAAAAAATCTGAAATAACGTAAAATACGTAAGTAATCTTCTTGTATTCTTTCTTCTGCTGAACCAATAAATTTTATTTCTCCATTTTTTAGATCAGCTATTCCTTCTAAAGGATCAAAAATTCTTCCTTCCATGTCTGCGTAAATTGCATTTATTGTAAAATCTCGGCGCAAAGAATCTTCTTTCCAATTTGAAGTAAACTCCACATTTGCATGTCTACCATCAGTAGAAATATCTTTTCTTAGGGTTGTAATTTCAAATTTCTTTTTATTTAAAATTATAGTAACAGTTCCATGAGATAACCCGGTATCAATTACTTTAATATCTTTTTGATTAAGTTTTTTTTTAACTTCTTCTGGTGTAAAAACTGTAGCCAAATCAATATCATCAATATTTTCGCCACAAATTGCTTTTCTTACACACCCTCCAACAAATTTAACTTTGCTTTCTTTTCCTATTTCATTGAGATATGAAAAAATTATTTGTGCTTCATTTAAATTTTCAAGAAATTTAGTACTTTTATCCGAACCAAATTTTTTATAAAGCTGACGATCAATTTTTAAAACAATATTTTTTATTTTATCAAACATTTTCTGGTTGGGGCGCTAGGATTCGAACCTAGGATGGTGGTACCAAAAACCACTGCCTTACCGCTTGGCTACGCCCCAAATTTATGTTGAGATATATCACAAATGATTTGCTTTATATAGTTTTTGATATAACGCTCCAGTATTTTGGATATTTTAACTTTATCAATTTTTTAGCATAAATTGCATTTTTCTTACTAGAAAATATTCCAATACAAGCAGATCCAGAGCCTGTAATTCTTGAAAAGATACAGCCATTTTGAGATTTTATAAAATTGATAACTTTTTTAATTTTTGGATAATATTTAATTACAGTTGACTCAAGATCATTGTTTTCATTTATTAGATAAGTAATTAATTTCTTCTTATTTTTAGTATTAAAATTAATTTGACTTTCTCTGGGACTAAATTTTTTATTTTTTTCATATATTTTTTTGGTTGAGCTAACTATGTTTGGATATATTATCAATATATCTAAGCCTAATTTATTATTAAATCTTAAAAGTTTTCCCTTTTTTCCGGTTACCAGTGTATTTTTCTTATATAGGTTGATTGGTGTGTCAAAACCAATTTGATTGGATATTTTATATATTTGATTTTTGTTAAGCCTTAGATGCATTTTTGAGTTAAAAAAATTTAATAATGTTGCGGCATTAGACGATCCGCCTCCCAAACCCGATCCATGTGGTATATTTTTTTTTATATTTATTTTAAATGCCTGTTTTTTTAAAAAATTTTTTTTTCTCAATAAATATAGAAGTTTAGTTATCGTGTTAGATTTTTTACTAATACCATTCTTAAATTTTCCAGAAAAAAATATTTTGTCGTGTAAATGGTTTGTATTTGAAATCGTAATACTATCGTATAAATTGCAAAATGTTACTAAAGATTGAATATTATGATAACCATTTTGCATTTTTTTTATAACTCTCAATGTTAAATTGATCTTGCAAAAAGATTTTAACTTAAATTTTTTCACTTGAATAAACTATAAATTATTAGTGATACCAAAAATTAATTTTTTTTTTATTTTTTCTTTTGTTTCTTGTTCGGTGTTATCTAAAGTTAATACACGTCTCCAAACATACGTGGCCTGAATATTTTTTTTCAACATCCATAGGCTATCAGCATAGTGATCATTAATGATTGGATCAAGTGGTTTTAACTCAACAGCTTTTTGCAAAAATTTTTCTGCTTCAATATAATTTTTTCTTGCGTAATATGCCCAGCCTAATGAATCGATAATATATCCATCATTTTCCTTTAATCTGGCAGCTTCTTTTAACATTTCTAATGCTTCATCTATGTTTATTTTTTTTTCTATCCAACTATAAGCCAAATAATTCAATACATATGGTTGGTCTGGTAATAGTTTCAAAGATTTGAGAAGATCGTTTTCAGCTTTTTCCCAATTTCCATTTCTTTCATAGCTAGTGCCTCTTCTATCTAATATTTTTGGAATAAGACGATGTCCTTGTTTTATATTTTCTAAAGCTAAAGAATAATATTTTATTGATTCCTCATAATATTCGTTATCCTTATAAAAATTTGCTAGTTCATAATAGTGTTCAAAATTTAAATTCGATAACTTGCTAAATTGTTTTTCTAAATACGAAATAGAATCTTTCTTATTTCCCGATGCTGCTAAAATTATAGCTATACTTCTTGAAGCAAACCATGAATACACGGGTCCAATCCTTTTAATAGATTTGTATACTTTTTTTGAATTTTCAAATTTTTTTTGGTAAAAATAGTTTTCAGCTAATAGAATCTTGTTAGGAATGAAATTGCTATTAAGAAGCAAAGAAATTTTTAAATAAAAATTTGACATTAGAAAATCTTGTTGAGTCGAATACATATTGGCTAAAACATAAAAAATTTCAGCAATAGAATCTTCGGGTTTTTTACAATCAAAAAAATTTGTTATTTTTTTATTTTTTCCTCTTTCAATAAAATCTAATGTTTGTTTTATAAGTAAATTTGAATCGTTTGAATTTTTAACATCCCTGATTAAAATTTCGGCTGCTAAATTTTCTTTTTTAGATATTAAATAATTTGCTAAAAAAAAATTATATCTTATAAAACTATAATCTCTTTTTTTAATTATTTTTTCGAAAGTAATTTCAGTTTTTGGAATATCAAAATAGCAATGCAAGAAACTATTTTGTATTAACTTTAAATTTTTAAAACGTTTAGGAACCTCATCAAGGAATTCAAAGCTAGCTTCTTGATTGTTTTCTGTAGCTGCTGTCCAAGATAATAAAATGTTCCCAAAAAAATCTCCGAAAAGGACATTATTTCTAGAAATTTGATTTAACCTTTTAAAGTATTTTTTTGCATTTTTATAATCTTGCTTAAGATATGATTGCAGTCCTAATAAAAGATCTGCTTCAAAAAAAAATTCATCTTCACTCCATATCTCTTTTGAAAAAGCAAAAGCTTCATCAAATTTTTCAAGCAAAACAAGAGATCGAATAAATTGGGTGCTATAATTTGAGTGTTTTTTTTTTAATGATTGTATCTTGCTCAAGTAGTTAAAACTGCCAGTAGGATCATTTTGGCTTAATGACACGATTCCCGAGAAGTAATTAGAAATATCATCTTGTGAATATTTAAAGCTTATATCTTTTGCAAAAGATTTAAAATTCGTTGATAAAATTGTTGCAATTAATAAAACTAAATAAATCGTTTTAATAAAATATTTCATATAATATGCTTTATAAAATGAAAAAAAATTTAAATCAAAATCTAATTGGTCTCATCGAATATTACAGTTTAATTAATAACAACCTGTTATTAAGTGATACACCTCTTAAACGAAATGTTGAAAATTCGACCCCTATTTTTAGTGGTACCAAGATTCAAAAATTAGAAAAACTAAAAAAAAAAATATCGCTTATAAAAAATTGTGAATTAAAAAAAAATGCAAAAAATCTAGTTTTTGCTGATGGTAATATTAATTCAAAAATAATGATTATAGGTGAAGGCCCGGGTGCTCAAGAGGATATTGCTGGTACTCCCTTTGTTGGTCGAGCTGGTAAGTTGCTAAACAAAATGTTAGGGGCTATAAAATTAAATAGAGATAAAGTTTATATTTCAAATGTTGTTAATTATAGACCTCCTTCAAATAGACGCCCAACGGACAAAGAAATAGAAAGATACTTACCATACTTAAAAAGTCATATTGAAATCATTAACCCGAAAATATTGCTGTTGTTAGGAAGTACAGCGTTAAATGCAATAATTGGAAACGAAGAAGTTATTTCAAGAGCTAGGGGGAAATGGAATCAGATGGAAATTGGAAAAATTAAACCATGGATAATAGCTTCTTTTCACCCTGCCTTCTTAATGCGTCAACCTGAACAAAAAAAATTGGCTTGGATAGATTTAAAAATGATAAGAGATAAAGCCAAAATTTTAAATATATAATTTTGCCAAAAAAAATAATTCAAATAGCAGGCGTGGACGAAGTGGGCCGAGGGTGTTTGGCGGGACCTGTTTTTTCGGCTGCAGTAATACTAAACAAAAAAATTGATAAAAAAAATATTAAAGATTCAAAAAAAACTTCTTTTAAGGAAAGGATAATACTAGCTGAATACATAAAAAAAAATTCTATTTACGCCTTAGGAAAGGCAAATGTAGAAGAAATAAATAATTTAAATATTTTGAATGCTTCCCTATTATCTATGAAAAGAGCCTTGAACAATTTAAAACATAAACCCTCTTTAGCTTACATTGACGGAATTTCTATTCCTAAAAATTTAAAAATTAAATGCAAAAATTTTATTAGGGGTGATGAGAGAATATCTTGTATTGCCGCAGCTTCTATTATAGCAAAAGTTGCTCGAGATTTGTTCATGATGAAGCTTGCGAAAAAATACCCAAAATATAGCTGGCATAAAAATTTTGGATACGGAACTAGAGATCATTTAAAAAGTCTAGAAAAGTATGGAGTTACAAAATATCATAGAAAGAAATTTGGACCGGTACACAATATCTTGATGTGTGCCACACGTGAAACACAATAAGATTCCTTTTTTTTTCATTACCGTTTGACTGAGATAAGTATTTAGAGTCTAATTCAACGTAAAGTTGAATCTAGATATGTCAAAATTTGAAAATAAAATTGTAAACGGAAATTCATTAGAAATTTTAAAAAAAATTCCTGACAAAACTTTTAATTTAATTTTTGCAGACCCTCCTTACAATTTACAAATTGGGGAAAAGTTAAAAAGGCCCGATGATAGTAAAGTTAGCGGTGTCCATGATAAATGGGACCAGTTTAAAAGTTTCAAACATTATGATGATTTCTGTAAAGATTGGCTAAAGGAATGTAAAAGAATTTTAAAGGATAATGGAAGCATCTGGGTTATAGGATCATACCACAATATTTTTAGGCTAGGTTACCACTTGCAAAATTTAGACTATTGGTTGCTTAACGATATAATTTGGATGAAGAATAATCCAATGCCAAATTTTAGAGGAACAAGATTTACTAATGCTCATGAAACCTTAATATGGGCTTCTAAAAACAAAAAATCAAAATATACTTTTAATTATCAATCCCTAAAATGCTTAAACGATGATTTGCAAATGCGTTCTGATTGGACTTTTCCTATATGCGGTGGAAAAGAAAGGCTAAAAAAGAATGGAAAAAAAGTTCACTCTACTCAAAAGCCAGAAGCACTTTTACATAGGATTATTTTAGCAACAACAAATAAAGATGATTTTATCTTGGATCCATTTTTGGGCACTGGAACTACTGCTTCAGTAGCAAAGAAACTAGGTAGAAAATACTTTGGAATAGAGAAAGATAAAAAATATTTTAAAGTAGCAAATGAAAGAATTAGTAAAGTTGAAGCTATCGAAGAAAGCCATTTAGATGTATTAGAAAATAACAAATCTAAACCAAGAGTACCTTTTGGATCATTAGTTGAATTAGGAATAATTAAGCCAGGAACTAGTATTTTTGATCAAAAGAAAAAAATTAACGCAAAAATCATGGTGGATGGAAGTATTAAACATAAAGATTCTGCGGGTTCTATACATAAAGTTGCAGCAAAAATAATGGGAACTGAAAGTTACAATGGATGGACTTACTGGTATTGTAATGTAGATGGTTCAATAGTTCCAATAGATAATCTTAGACAAAGATTTTTAAGTAAAAACATCTAAATTTTATATATTTTTCCTAAATAACTCTGAATAAAATTTTTATTTTTTACAAGTCGTTTTAAAAAAAAGTTTCTTAAAATTTTTAATAAAGGACTGGTAATATGAAATCCAAAATAATTAATTTTTGATCTTTTATAAATTTGATTTGTTTTTTTTATTCTATTTTTAAAATATACATTTGATATATCTTTATGATTACTATTGATTAATTCAAATATTTCATTGGCGGATACAATGGCCTGCGATGCTCCTTGGGCTAAAGTTGGTGGAAAGGCATGAAAAGCATCTCCAATATACAAAACATTTTTTTGATTAGATTTAATTGGGTTATTAGATGTGTATATGGGCCATGATTTTAAATCTCCATTAAAAAAATTAATTAAATTTTTATCCTCCTTTAAAATTGTATTTTCTAAAATTGTATTTGTAGAATTTTTATCTCCTAATTTTTTTCTAATTATACAAACTAGATTAAGTTCCTTTTGCTGATTTATTGGGTATAAAACCATATGTGCATTAGACAACATAATTAAAGATATATTGTTGCTATTCAGATTGACAACATCTTGGTTTTTAATCTGTGTCCTAATAGCTATAGCTCCATAGTAATTTGGTTTAAAAATTTTTTTTTCTATAACTGATTTTGTGTTAGAAAAAATACCATCAGCAACAATTAAATAATCAACTTTATCACTCGATCCATCAATGAAATGAATATTAATTTTTCCATTTTGTTGTTGAATATCATTAATTTTTTTACCAAATATTATAGAATTTGATAGCAACTTTTCTTTTAAAAAATTAATTAAAATTGATCTTTTAAGAGTTGTATATTTGCAATCTCCAGAATTAAATATGGTTAAGTCCAAATCACAAATTTTGTTAAAATTATCCGAAAAAAAATCTAATTTTGCAGGGTTATATTTTTGGTTTTTATTAAGTTGATTAAAACCAATTTTATTTAAAATAATAATACTGTTGACTGATAGCTGAATACCAAAACCCTCTTCAAGGTTAAATGCCTCTTCTTTTTCATATATCACAAACTCAAAGTTAGAATTATTTTTTAAAAGATTTGCAAGAGTAAGACCCCCTATTCCTGATCCAATAATAGCTATTTTTTTTTTCATAAATATAAATATGAAACTTTTTTAAAAATTTTTTTGGTAAAAGATGGAATAAACTCATTATTTTTTTTCAAAGAATACCAATTATATTGAACGGGTATTCTTGTAGAAAATTTATAATATAAATTAATATTTAATTTCTTATTAGATATAGAATTCTTATAATTGCATAAAAATTTCCAATTTTTATTCTTTTTAGAAGCTTCTTTAATTTTAGGTAAGTTAAATTTTTTTAAAAAACTTAAATCGTTATTTTTAGTTAATGCTATTTGTTTTTTATTTCTTTTTAAGTAACAAAAAATATCGTAGCTTTTTGATTGAATTTTTATTTTTCTTTTAAGTTTAATTTTTGGTTCTGAATTATAATATTCGCAAGCCTCTTTAATTTTGCATTCATTACATTTTGGTTCTTTTGGTTTACATATCATAGAACCAAATTCCATAAGGGCCTCAGCTAAATCTCCATTCCTTTTGGTTTTAAATAAATTTATTGGATCTTGATCTTGAGAATTTGGATTGACTATCCTGGTTAAAACTCTTTTAACGTTACCATCTATTGCAACACGAGGCTGATTATAAATTAAAGCCAAAAGTACATTTGCTGTATAATCTCCTATTCCAGGCAATGCTTTTAATTCTGCAAAATTTTCAGGAATTATACCTTTGTGTTTGTTAATTAGTATTCTTGAGGTTTTGTGTAAATTTTTTGCTCTGGAGTAATAACCTAACCCTTCCCAAAGTTTTAGTACTTTTTTTTCCTTGCTCTTTGATAAAGCTTTCAAGCTTGGGATTTTTTTTACAAAATTATTAAAATAAGGAATTACAGTTTTAACTTGTGTTTGTTGGAGCATAAACTCGCTTAATAATCTATAATACTGCTTTTTCCTGAAATTTTGACTTATTCTCCAAGGTAATGTGCGTTTGTTATTATCATACCAAGACAGAATTTTTTTTGATAAATTCATATTATTTATATGCATTTCAAACAAAAGAATAAAGAAAGCAAAACTTACGTTCAAGGCTTAAGGTCATTTGCTAACACTTTGCCGCGCGGGGTAAAGAGTATTTTAAAAAAAAATGGCTATAACTATAATGAAATAATAAGTAAATGGAACATGCTCGTAGGTAAGGAAATCTCAAACTGCTCATATCCCAAGTCTATAAAAATGAAAAAGGGAGATGCCAATGGAACGTTAATCGTTGCTGTAAATAGAGGAGATGAGTTAACAGTCGAATATTCAAAGGAGCAAATTATTAACAAAATTAATAGTTACTTTGGTTATCGATTAATAAACGAAATAAAACTAGTCGCATTTAATACGGTAAATAAAAAAATAAGAAATAAAAATTCTTTAAGCAAATTTTCAACAAAATTCGAAAAGCAAATAAATGAAATAAAAAATAAAAATATAAAAAAATCTTTATCAGAATTTTTACATATAATTAAAAATGACTAGAGATAAATTAAATTATAAATTATTACTATTTTTAAAAGTTTTTTTTATTTATTTTTTAGTATCAATAAAATCATACTCGGATGATTCAGCAATCAAGAATAATTTAATTGTACTTGGTAACGACGACGCACCTGTAAAAATCAAAATATTTTCATCTTTAACGTGCCCGCATTGTGCAAATTTCCATATGGAAGTTATTCCAGAAATTGAAAAAAATTACGTCAAATTTGGTAAAGTGCAATTAATTTTTCTAGATTTTCCACTAGATCTCGCATCTCTAAATGCTTCTAAATTGTTACACTGCTTAGATAAAAAAAAACAAATAAAATTTTTAGGCACTATTTATGAAAATCAAGCTAAATGGACTTCTGGATCAGATCTAAGTGAAATTAACAACAATTTAAAAGAAATGGTTAAGGATTTGGGGATAAGTCCAACTGAGTTCGAAAAATGCTTAAATAATGAAACGGTTGAGAATAATATTTTAAATATAAGAATTGAGGGACAAAGAAAATATTCGATTAATTCAACACCAACAATTATAATAAACGAAAAAAAATTTGAAGGTTCTACTGACTTCAAAAATATGAAAAAAAAAATAGATAAACTAATTTAAAGTATGCAATTTAAAAAACTTGAACTAGTTGGATTTAAATCTTTTGTAGAGAAAATTTCCTTTTTCATTGAAAAAGGATTAACCGGTATAGTTGGACCTAACGGTTGTGGAAAATCAAATATCGTAGAAGCTATAAGATGGTGCATGGGCGAAACCTCCGCAAAGAGTATGCGTGGATCTGGCATGGAAGATGTTATATTTGCTGGTACAGCAAACAAAGCGTCAAAAAATATTGCTGAAGTTTCTATAACGTTGGATAATTCCGAAAGAGATGGACCTTTACAATTTAAAGAAATGGATATTATCCATGTTAAAAGAAAAATAATAAAAGATAAGGGCTCTAGATACTACATTAACGACAAAGAAACTCGGGCTAGAGACGTCCAAACGCTTTTTGCAGATCTGTCAACCGGAGCTCATTCACCCTCGATGATAAGCCAAGGAAGGATTGGTAACTTAATAACAGCAAAGCCATCTGATCGTAGAGCGATACTTGAGGAAGCAGCAGGAATATCAGGAATACACGTTCGTAGACATGAATCTGAATTAAGACTTAATTCTGCAGAAAATAACTTGAAAAGGGCAGATGAATTAAGAAGACAACAAGAAAAACAATTAGAAAATTTAAAAAAACAGGCAGCAGAAGCATCTAAATATAAATCAATTTCTGAAGATATAAAAAAAATTGAAGCAGGACTCTATTACATAAAATTAAGTGAAATTAAAAAAGAAATAGATTCAACCAAAAATGTTACGAGTGGTTCAGATAATGAAATTAATGATTTAAAAACAATTATTGATGGAAAAAATAATCTTTTAGAAAAAGCTAATTTAGAATTGAAACCTTTAAGAGATAAAAATATGGAAATACTATCTAAATTACAAAGACTTAATTTAGAACTCCAAAATTTAGAAGGTGAAGAAAAAAGAATTAAAACAGATAAAGATAGATTACAGAAATCTCAAAATACACTTACAGAAGATATTGAGAGAGAGAAAAATATTATTTTAGAAGCAACGTCAAATGAAAAGAGACTTAAAGAAGAAAAAAATGAATTAATTGAGATAGACTTGAAATACTACGATACAGAAAAAAAATCTAGCGAAGACTTGAATGTTACAAAAAACAGATTAACGGCTGAGATAGATAAAGTTAAAGAGTTGGTAAATGCTCAGAAAAATGATGAAGCAATAGCTGCTCTCGATAACTTTAAAACAATCATAGAAGTATATGCAGACAGTTACAGTAAAAATCAAAATATAAAAAATGAGTCTATAAAAAGAAAAGAAAGAATTAGTGCGATCGATACAGAAATAGAAAGTTGGAAAAATTTGAAATTTAACTCTGAAAAAATGTCAAATGAATTAAATAAAAGAATTAACACTGTTAAAACTGATATGGAAAATATTGTTAAACTGCCGGAACAGCTGGCTGAAAAAAAGGGCAGACTCATACAAAATAAATCCGACACTGAAAACAAAAAACTAGAAATGTCAAATGAACTAAATGAGTCAGAAAAAATATATGAAAATATGAATAAAGAATTAAAAGAAGTTGAACAAAAAATGATGGTTGCAAGAGAAAATAAAGCAAGATCTGGGGCAACTTTGGAAGGTCTTGAAAATAGAAAAAAGGATTTAATTAATGCATTAAAAAATGACTTAAATATTGAAGAAAATAGTTTGTTAAATAATTCAGATTTAAAAACTACTCAAGATTTTCCAAATGTAGTTGAGCAAGAAGATAAGCTTGATGCTAAAAAAAATGAAAGAAATAGATTGGGTGCAGTAAATTTAAGAGCAGATGAAGAAACTGAAAATTATAAAATAGAAATAAAAAAAATCGAAAAAGATAGAGAGGATTTGATTTCTGCAATTTCTAAGCTAAGGGGCAGCATAAATGAACTTAATCAAAAAGGTAGAGAAAGACTTTTAGATGCTTTTGAAAAAGTAAACAAAAAATTTAGCGAGGTTTATACAAAACTGTTCAGTGGAGGTACTGCAAAATTAGAACTGATTGATTCTGAAGATCCTTTGGAGGCTGGTTTGGAACTATTTGTTAGCCCACCTGGTAAAAGACTACAATCAATCACACTCTTATCTGGTGGAGAGCAAGCCTTAACAGCCTTGTCTTTAATATTTGCGGTTTTCTTAACTAGCCCAGCTCCCATTTGTGTCCTTGATGAAGTTGATGCACCTCTAGACGACGCTAACGTTACACGATTCTGTAAATTATTAGATGAATTAACAAAAATTACTAAAACTAAATTTATAATAATAACACATCACGCCCTTACAATGTCTAGAATGAACAGATTATATGGTATTACCATGCCAGAAAAGGGTATTAGTCAGTTAGTTTCTGTAGACTTAGAAAAAGCTGAGGAGTTAGTAGCTTAGCTTTTGGTAAATCAAAAATTATGAAAAATATTAAAGACATATCAACTCGCTTAGAGATTGCAAAAAAAAAAATCAAAAAAAATCAAATAAAAAATAATGGTTCAAATGTCACATCTATAGGAACTGCCTTAAAAATTAGCACAGAATTGGTTGCCGCTGTAGTTGTTGGCTCAACAATAGGGTTTATTTTGGACAGTTGGTTTGATACTAAACCAATACTAACAATTTGTTTTTTTATTATAGGTGTAGTTTCTGGATTTCTAAATGTTATTAAATCAGCAAAAAAAATACAAAAAAACCTAAAAAAATAGAAGAAAAAAATGGCAACAAATCCAATGCATCAATTTGAAGTTTACAGAATAGGTCCAGAAATAGTTTTGGGTTCAGTAAATTTTTCTTTCACAAATGCTAGTCTTTTTATGGTTTTAAGTGCGGCAACTATTTTATTTTTACTATTTATTTCAACTAAAAAAAAATTATTGATACCTACAAAAATGCAACTGATCTCAGAAATGAGTTATACATTTGTTGCGAAAATGATTAACGATACAGCGGGATCAAAAGCTAAACCTTTTTTTCCATTTATTTTTACTTTATTTATGTTTGTGCTCTTTTGTAATATGATAGGAATGTTGCCATATTCCTTTACTGTAACTAGCCATATTATTATAACTTTTATTCTGGCAGCAATAATTTTTATCGGAGTTACGATTCTAGGATTTGTTAAACATGGTATTAGATATTTAGAGCTCTTTGTGCCTAAAGGAGTTCCGATTGTTCTTTTACCTTTGATTGTTGTTATAGAAATTATATCTTATTTAAGCAGACCTGTAAGTCTATCAGTGCGACTGTTCGCTAACATGATGGCTGGCCACACTATGTTAAAAGTGTTTGGGGGGTTTGTTGTAAGTCTAGGATTGCTAGGTGGATGGTTACCACTTGGTTTTTCTGTTGCATTAACAGGGCTTGAAATACTTGTTGCTTTCCTTCAAGCTTATGTTTTTGCAATTTTAACATGCATATATTTAAATGATGCATTAAATTTACACCATTAAACAAAGGAGGAAATAATGGAGTTAGAAGCAGCTAAGATGATAGGGGCAGGTCTTGCAGCAATAGCGCTTGCGGGAGCTGGGGTTGGTATAGGCCTTATTTTTGGGAACTATTTATCTGGCGCAATGAGAAATCCTTCGGCAGCACAAAAACAATTTCCAAACTTATTGTTGGGATTTGCTTTGGCAGAAGCTACCGGGTTGTTTGGATTAGTTGTTGCCTTGATAATTTTATTTGCATTTTAAAAATAAAGTTTAGTTATGAAAAATTTTTGCTTTGCTTTATGCATTGCGATGTTTGTTTTGGTAAATCGCGCTTTTGGATCAGAGGCGGGAATGCCTCAATTAAACCCTGAATTTTGGGCAGCACAAATATTTTGGTTATTATTAACTTTTACAAGTTTATATTTAATTATTTGGAAAATATTTTTGCCCAAAATTACTTATAATATTGAAACAAGAAAATCCAAAGTAGTTAACGATTTGCACCAGGCACAAAAATTAAAAGAAGATGCTGAAAAAAAGCTAGTAGAATACAATAAAATAATCGAGGATACAAAAAAGGAAGCAAAAAAAATTATTGAAGACGAAAGAAAAAAACTTGACGAAAATATTGAGAACAAAAAACAAAAATTTAATGATGAGATTGATAAGGAATTAGCTGTAATAGAACGTGAAGTTAAAAATTTAAAAAAAACATCTATTTTAAATATAAACAAAATAGCTACCGAAACATCAACTGATATAGTTAAACAAATAATTGATGCCCAGGTTAATCAAAGCAACGTTGCTGCTACTGTAAATGATGTCGTTAAGAGAAAGATAGAAAAATATATATGATTATTGATGCAACTTTTTGGGTGGCAATATCTTTTTTTATATTTGTAGGCGTATTAATTTATTTAAAAATTCCTCAAAAAGTAAATAATTCATTATCACATCAAATAGACGAGATAAAAAAGGAATTAAACGAAGCTGAAAAACTTAAAGTTGAAGCCAAAAATTTATTAAGCAGTTATGAAAACAAGATCGATAAATCAAAAAAAGAAACACAACAAATTATTACTCTAGCAAAAAAAGAAGTGGAAAAAAACATAATAGATAAAACTAAAAAATTTGATTTTTTTATGGAAAATAAAAAAAGAAATACTGAACAAAAAATTACTCAGATGAAGGAAAATGCTTTAAAAGATATTAAAAATATTTCAATTAAAATTAGCATAGAAACTGTTGAGGAATTAATTAAAAATTCAGTTGAAAAAGACAAATTAGAAAAATTTTATACAAAAAGTTTTGAACAAGCCAAATCCACTTTGAAAAGTTCTTCTAAGGCTTAGAATGTGATCCATCACAAAATGGTTGGTGTCTAGTACGTTTGCAACCACAAAACCAAACTTCTTTATCTGATTTGGCTAAATACTTAACTGATTTAAATAGTCCTCCTTTATGAGAACCATCACAAAAAGGCTGTTTATTGGACAACCCACAAGAACACCAAGAATAAGTTTTGTCTTTTTCAACTTTAACCTTATAAGGAGCATTTTGAGATGATGTGGGATTTGTCATAAAACAACAATATCCTATATTAATATTAAAAAAAGGATATAAATATTTTGAAAAATGGCTGTATACACAAAATTATCTCTTGGTGAATTAGAACAATTCTTTTCCAAGTACCACTTGGGCAAATTATTAAATTATAAAGAAATAAAAGAAGGTATAGAAAACACTAATTATTTTATCCAAACTGAAAAAGGTAAGTTTATTCTCACTTTATATGAAAAAAGAGTTGATGAAAAAGATTTGCCTTTTTTTATAAGCCTGATGAAAAATCTTTTTAACAAAAATTTTCCTGCTCCAGAACCTATAATAAATAAAAATGGTAATTATATATCTGAAATACTAGGAAAAAAGGCAGCGGTTGTATCTTTTTTAAATGGTACGTCAAAAAAGACTTTAAATCCAAATGATTGCTTTGAGGTTGGTGTTAATACTGCAAAATTACATTCAATCACAAAAGATTTAGCAGGCAAAAGAGAAAATAGACTTTCGGTTAATTCTTGGAGAAAAATTTACAATAAAGTTAAAGATGACTGTTCAAAAATTGATCGAGATTTACCAAAAATTATTGAAAAAAATTTAGATGAGATTGAGGAAAAATGGCCTAAAGATATTCCTTCTGGAATTATTCATGCAGATTTATTTCCTGATAATATTTTCTTTAAAAATAGTAAGTTGTCTGGAATTATTGATTATTATTTTTCTTGCAATGATTTTTATGCATTTGAGATAGCTATATGTTTGAATGCATTATGTTTTGAAGGAATAAAGGAAAATTTAAGTTTTAATGTAACTAAGGCAAAAAAATTTATTGATGGATATTCTAATATAAGAAAATTAACCGAAGAAGAAAAAAAATCTTTAAAAATATTATGTCAAGGTGCTGCTATAAGATTTCTACTCACAAGAGTTTTTGATTATTTAAATTTAATAGAGGGTGCAATTGTAAAAATTAAAGACCCCGTAGAATATCTAAAAAGATTAGAGTTTCATAACAGTGTAAAAAATTATCAAGATTATTTTTTTTAATTATGGAAGTTAAAATTTATACAGATGGAGCTTGTACAGGAAACCCTGGTCCCGGAGGATGGGCTGCCATAATTTTATCAGAAAATGGTAAGAAAGAATTATTTGGTGGTGAAAAATTGACTACTAATAATCGAATGGAATTGACTGCTGCAATTAAAGCTTTGGAATATTGTGCACAACAAGAAAAAAAACAATTATCTTTGAAGCAAATAAAAATTTATACCGATTCTAACTATGTAAAAGATGGAATTACTATCTGGATCAATAATTGGGAAAAAAACAATTGGAAAACAACTGACAAAAAAAATGTAAAAAATGTTGATCTTTGGAAAAAATTAAAAGAATTAAATGAATATAACAAAGTTGAATGGCACTGGGTAAAAGGGCACTCGGAAAATCCAATGAATGAGTTAGCCGACAGTTTGGCAAAAAAAGCTACTCCAATTTAAATTATATTTTTTTTAAAATATATTTTTGAATAGTTTTTAAGTCGTTTGGTAGTTTTGCGTAACTTTCTTTTTTAATTAATATATTTTTTAATTTTTCAGGTAATTCAGGCTTTAAGCTAGTTGACTTTGCAACAACTTCAGAAAATTTTGATGGATGAGCAGTTGCTAAAGTTATTGTGTTTCCTTTCAGGGGTATTTTTTTTAATACACCCAAACCAACTGCCGTATGTGGATCAATTAATATTTTTTTACTCTTATAAATCCTATTTATAACTAATTTAGTTTCTTCTTCTGATAAACTTTCTGAAATAAAATGATCTTTAATTTTTGATAGCTCTTTCTTTTCTATCTCAAATTTACCTTTTTTATTAAGATCACCCATAAGTTTAGAAGTGCGGCTAGAATTACGTGAACAAACATCAAAAATAAGCCTTTCAAAATTGCTGGCTACCTGGATATCCATACTGGGAGAAACCGTGTGATAAGCCTTCGTAGGTTTATATAGGCCTGTTTTAATAACTCTTTTTAGAATATCATTTTTATTTGTAGCTATTACCAATTTATTAATAGGTAGACCCATTTTCTTTGCAACATAACCTGCGTAAATATCTCCAAAATTTCCTGTTGGTACTGAAAAGTTGATTTTTTCCCCTTTTTTAGCAATCTGGAAATACGCAAAAAAATAATAAACAATTTGAAAAACAATTCTTGACCAATTTATTGAATTTACTCCGGACATATTTGCTGAATTTCTAAAAGCTTTATCATTAAACATAAGTTTCACTAACTTCTGACAGTCATCAAAATTTCCGTCTAAAGCAATATTGAACACATTTTTCGAGTTGACTGTGGTCATAAATTTTCGTTGAACTTCTGATATTTTTTTATCAGGATGTAGAACAAAAATTTTCATATTTTTCCTATTCTTTATTGCACTTATTGCTGCTGCACCAGTATCTCCCGAAGTAGCTACAATGATATTAATTTTTAAATTATTTTTTCTAAGAATTTTTTCATACATGTTTCCGATAATCTGCATGGCTATATCTTTAAATGCTAAAGTGGGACCATGAAACAGCTCTAATAAATTTAATTTTCCCAATTTTTTTATTTTAACTACTTCTTTAATTCTGAAATTTTTGTAAGAAGTTTGAACTAAATTATTAACTTCTTGTTCGCTAAATTCATCATTGCAAAATTTATAAATTATCTTTGTCGCTAAATCTTTGTAAGAAAACCTTCTTAAATTTTCTAGTTCTGCTGAATTGTATTTAGGAAAATTTTTTGGAACAAAAAGACCTCCATCAGGTGCTAGGCCTTTTAAAAAAACATCCTTAAACATAAAAGTTTTTTTAATATTTCTGGTACTTATATATTCCATACCTCCCTATTAGTATAGAATTTTGATATTATCTAGGCAAAACCACTAATATTTTGGGCCTGAATTATTTTTCTTGGGAAATTTCCTTCTTATTTGAAAAATATTTCTTCCAAGCCCAATTTCCAAGCCCTAAAAGAACTAAAGCTGAAATAATAATAGTTAAGGCGATTTTTCCACCACTGTTGTCTGTAACACAAACTGTACAGAGAGGAAGTATTGTTTTAGTTTTTAATGTTAAAATTTCTAAAGTCATAATTAGCTTTTTTTCTTTTTATACTCTTTATAGTCAAAAAAAGTAAATTGAATAGTAGCTTCCTTTATATCTTTTGTCTTGCTATCTTTTGTCACCTCTGGATCAATCATTATTACCAGCACAAACTTATTTTTTTGATTCGGCTTTAAAGTTTGCGCATCATAGCAAAAGCAGTTTATTTTGCTTATATAATTTCCGAATTGATTAGGAAAATAAGCAAACGTGGCTATACCTGTAGTGGCTTCTGTGCTTAAATTTTCGACAATATACTCAACAGTTTTAACTTCACCGGGTTGAACAATAATTTTAGATTTTACTGGTTGAAAGTTCCAAGATAATTTTGGATGTACGCTAGTTAATAAATTTATTGATATAGGCTTTAACGCTAGTTCATTTCCTTTTTGAATTCTATTTATAGTAAAATAAAAAATTAGAGCTAGTAAAATAAAAAAAATTAAAATTAAATAATGTTTCGAAATTTTTTTTTTATAAAAACTCATATAAAATATTTAAAACTTTATATAGCTTTATCAATTAAAACAAAGGAAAAAATCATAAACAGATATAATATAGAATAGGTAAATAATTTTATAGCTAATTTCTTTTCTACTGTAGAATTTTTTTCTTTCAATAGGCAATAAGATATAAATACATAATAACCACTTAATAATGTTGCAAATATTAAATATATTAATCCGGAAAAATTTAAAAAATATGGTGATAAAGCAATTGGAAATAAAATTAATGAATATACAAATATGTTAAATTTTGTTGCTCTTACACCTGAAGTGATAGGTAGCATTGGAATTCTTGCTTTTCTATAATCTTCTAACTTATAGAGACTTAATGCCCAAAAATGAGATGGGGTCCAAACAAATATAATTAAAAATAAAATAATTGGCTCAAGTGTTATGTTATTTGTAGCTATTGACCAACCAATTACAGGGGGCAAAGCTCCTGAGGCCCCTCCTATAACAATATTTTGTGGAGTTTTTCTTTTAAGCCAAATTGTATAAACAAAAACATAGAAAAGAATTGTTATTACCAATGTAGTTGCCGCGATTAAATTAGAAAAAATATAAAGAGCAACTACAGAAACAATCGACGATATTATACCAAAAATAAGTGCCTGATTTTTGCTTAGCTTCCCTGTCGGGATAGGTCTAAGGCACGTTCTTGACATAAGTGAGTCTAGATCTGACTCATACCACATGTTCAATGCCCCTGCTGCCCCCGAGCCCAGAGCAACAGCCATTAATGAAAAAATAGCATCAAAAAAATTAATTTTTTCTGGTGCAATTAATAAACCTACAGCACACGTAAAAATTACCAATGACATCACTCTAGGCTTCATTAGATTGAAGAAGGCCTTAGCGTAACTAAAGTAATCTATCTTTAGCGTTTTCGATTTAGTAATTGCCATTTTTTAAAAATTTAATGAGTTTAACTCCCAACTACAAAGTAAAACATTCTTGAGAAAAATGTGTAGTAAGATTCTGCAGCCATAATTGCTATGAACACCCCTATAGCAGTCATGGGCCACAAAAGAACATTAACAATGGCCCAGCGCTCCCAATATAAATGCATAAAGATTGCCATTATTAATCCTGCTTTGACTAACATAAAAAATATAATTAGAGACCATCTTAATAGTCCTTGATAATTTATATAATCAACCATGTATGAAAAGAAACTAAATACAAACAGCAGTCCCCATATCCACAAATAAATCCCTATTTTGTGCGTATGTACTTCTTGTTTTTTGTCAGTTGTCATAATTTACCTTACCAAAGATAGAAAAATGCAAAAATAAATACCCAGACTAGATCGACAAAGTGCCAATATAATCCCAAAATTTCTATAGCCTCATAATCAGATTTCATAGAGGTAAAATATCCTCTCCTGCCTGTTTCAAAATCACCTCTGAAAACTTTTCTTGCAAAAATGAACAGAAAAATCACACCGATAGACACGTGTGTTCCATGAAACCCTGTTACCATGAAAAAGAAAGCACCAAATTGTTCTGCGCCAAAAGGATTACCCCATGGTCGCACACCATCATGAAAAATTAACTTTGACCACTCAAATGCTTGCATTCCAACAAATGTTAATCCGCCCAACGCTGTTGCTACTAAAAACCAACCGCATAATTTACGATTTTTTTCGTATCCATATTTGACTGCTATGGCCATTGTTCCGCTACTTGTAATTAATACAAATGTCATGATTGCTATAAGCAGCAGAGGAACACTTGTTCCAAAAACTGTTAATCCAAAAACTTCACTGGCATATGGCCAAGGAACTACTGTTGAAGCACGGGCAGTCATTAATGAAATTAAAAAACAACTAAAAATAAATGTATCGCTTAAAAGAAAAATCCACATCATTGATTTGCCCCAAGGAACTCCTTTAAAAGCTCTTTGATCTGAGCCCCAATCATGCATGAAACCTTTGGGCCCTTTTGGAAGTTTTGATATATCAAATTTACTCATATAATTAATTTTTTGTTTATGTTGCTATCATTAAACCAAACAAGATAAACCAAACTATAAGTAAAAAATGCCAGTAAATAGCACAAAGTTCAATTGCTTGCTTAATTTTTAAAACACTAAAATTTTTTGTAAATAATTTCGTAGTCGCTCTTCCCCAAAAAAATAAACCTCCCAATACATGAACGCCGTGTAAAGCCGTAAATAAATAAAAAAATGCGTTTGCTGGATTTGTAGATGCATATTGTCCAAGATTTACATAATACTGCCAAACTAATAATTGGCCTGTGATAAAAGCAAAAGTTAAGAAACCAACTATAAGTAAATAGTTTTTAGCTTTTTCAAATTCATTTTTGTCAGATAGAACTTTCGTCTTGTGAAAAACAAAACTAGTAAATATTAGAATTATAGTATTGACCCAAAGTAGCCACGGTTCAGATAAACTTCTCCAATCATGCACTAACATTCTGTCAGAGTAAGAAACAACAAATAAAGAAAAAATTACTGTACTAACAACCATAATAGTTCTGACGCCTAATTTTGCCTTACTTAAAGCTAACGTCTTTCCATCATGCTGGTCATCAATTACTTTTTGAGAATCTTCCCAAGGTTTTTCTGATAACAGTTTAAAAATATTTAATTCTTTTTTGCTCACGTTTGTTCAGCCTTTGCCGTTGGAACTTGACTTGGTGGCACATCTTGAGGAATATATTCTTTATCAGACCCAGGCACGCTAAAATCGTATGGCCAACGATACACTACTGGAAGTTCTTTACCAAAATTTCCATGTGTCGGTGGATAGTCTGGTGTATGCCATTCTAAAGAATTCGCTTTCCATGGATTCCTCTCAGATTTTTCTCCTTTGTACCAACTTGTGAAAATATTGTATAAAAATAAAATTTGAGTAAAACCTACAATTAAAGCCGCTACTGTAATAAATTGATTTAACCCTACTCCTGAAGTCATATAAGGACTATCGTACATTTCAAAATATCTACGCGGTACACCAATAAAACCTAAATAATGCATAGGAAAATATATTGCGTAAGCACCAACAAAAGTTATCCAAAAATGAATCTTTCCTAAAGTTTGATTTAAATGTCTTCCAGTAATTAAGGGATACCAATGATAAATTGCTCCAAATACTACCATTAGAGGCGCTATTCCCATTACCATGTGAAAGTGAGCAACAACAAAATAAGTATCTGAAAGAGGAACGTCAATAATAACATTTCCTAAAAACAATCCTGTAATTCCACCATTTACAAAAGTAACTATGAAACCTAGGGAAAACAACATTGGAATTGTAAGATGAATATTTCCTCTCCAAAGAGTTAACACCCAATTATAAACTTTAATTGCCGTAGGAACCGCAATAATTAATGTGGTTGTCGCAAAAAAGAAACCAAACCAAGGATTCATTCCACTGACATACATGTGATGCGCCCAAACAATAAAGCTAAGAGCTCCAATTATTACTATAGCCCAAACCATCATTCTATAACCAAAAACATTTTTTCTTGCATGCACTGAAATTAAATCAGATACAATTCCAAACGCAGGTAAAGCTACTATGTAAACTTCTGGATGGCCAAAAAACCAGAATAGATGTTGAAACAAAATAGGGCTACCGCCTCCATATTCCAGTTTTTCTCCCATTGTAAAAATTTCTGGCATGAAAAAACTTGTTCCTAATAAATTATCAAGCGTCATCATTATGCAAGCCACAAAAAGTGCGGGGAAAGCTAAAAGTGCAAGAACTGTAGCTGTGAATATACCCCAAATAGTTAATGGCATTCGCATTAAGGTCATGCCACGAGTTCTAGATTGAAGTATCGTAATTACATAATTTAATCCACCCATCGTAAAACCAATAACGAACAATGATAAAGAGACTAGCATGAGTACTATTCCCATTTCAGATCCTGGTGTTCCAGGCAATATTGCTTGCGGAGGATATAAAGTCCAACCTGCTCCCGTAGGTCCCCCGGGTACAAAAAAACTAGCTATTAAAACTAAAACCGCAACAAGAAACATCCAATAGCTAACCATATTTACATATGGAAAAACCATATCTCGAGCTCCCACCATCAGCGGAATAAGATAGTTACCGAAACCTCCTAAAAATAATGCTGTAAGAAGATAAATAACCATAATCATACCATGCATAGTTACTGACTGATAATATGTTGCTGGACCAAGAAAAGAAAATGTTTCTGGAAAACCTAATTGTAGTCTCATTCCCCAAGACAAAATTAATCCTATAAAACCAATTGCAGTCGCTGTTAAAGCATACTGAATACCAATAACTTTGGCGTCTTGGCAAAAAACCCATTTAGTCCAGAAACTTTTAGCATGGTATAATTCTTGATCCGGAGCTTCTTGCGCTGGAATAGTTTCAGCTGGAGGAACATAACTTCCTGAAGAAGAATCTGCTGCTTTGGTCTCTATTTTATTATCTGTATATTCATCTGTCATTTTTTTTCCTTATTTTTCTGCAATTAATAAATTTTTATTTAATTCTTTTTTTGTTAACATTTTTTCAAAACTAATTTGTTTTGCTAACCAATTTGAGTAATCTTGCTCCTCATCTACTTTAACATACCCTCTCATTGCATAATGTCCTGTTCCGCAGTATTCCGCACAAAGAATTTCATATTCTCCTTTTTTTTCAGGTGTAAACCAATAATAAGTTATTATACCAGGAAGAGTATCCATCTTTGCTCTAAACTGCGGAATATAAAAATTGTGAAGTACGTCTAAAGAACGAAGTTCTATTTTTACTGGTTGATTTATTTTTAAATGAAGATCGGCATCCATAACTAAAATATCATCTTTACTATTTGGGTCGCTTAAATCTAAACCGTAAGGATTATCATCATTAATAAATCCGACACTTGTTTTTCCTAGAACACCATCATCTCCAGGTAATCTATAATTCCAACCCCACTGGTATGCAAGGACCTCTATTTTAAATGCATTTTCTGGTACTGTAATATATTTGTTCCAAACTACCAATCCAGGGGCTAGCAATGCCACCACCCCAAGAGCTGTTAACCAAGTTAATCTAAATTCTAATTTTTTGTCTTCAGGTTTATATTCTGCTTTTCTTTCTGGTCTATACCGATATTCCCAAACGCAGTAGGACATGAATAAACAAACTGCAACAAAAACTGCACCGGTTACCCAGAATGTTAAAATAATTGTATCATCAATATTTCCCCAATTAGACGCAACCGGTGTCCACCACCATGGACTCCAAAAATGAAATACTATGGATGCTACAATGATTAATGCGAATACAATTGCTACAAACACTTAAATACCTTCCTACAAATTTATGGTTTATTTTTACAACTTTTACTGTTTTAAAACAACTTTCTATAATTGATATTGTTTTTTTTTCCACAAAAAACATTAGTCATTTTGACCAATAGCTGTGTCAACTTGCTGCAGTTTTCAATTAATTTAAATTTAAGTGATAATTCACAATTGTAACAGACGCAATCGCTGCGGTTTCGGCTCTTAAAATATTATTTGCCAAAGATAAAGAAAAAATTTCTTTTTTTTCAATTATAAATTGTCTCTCTTTTTCTGAAAAATCACCTTCAGGTCCTATAAGAATACAAATAGGTCCTTGATTTTTTTTTATTAAAATTTTTTTTAAATCTGTTTTGTCGCAATTAATATCACAAAATATTAAAGATCCATTATTCGGAAATTTTTCCAAAAAAATTTTTAAAGGGCATAAACTTTCTATTTTGGGAACTGAAATTCTATTTGATTGTTCACTGGCTTCAACTATAATTTTTTTTAATCTTTCAGTATTAATTTCTTTAACGATTGTTCTTTCTGATAATACAGGTATAAATTTTTGAATCCCCAATTCAGTTGTTTTTTGTATCATCATATCTAAAGGATTTTTTTTAATTGGCGAAAAAGCTAACCATAAATCATGTTCTATCCTTTTTGTTTTAATTATCTTTTCAACCTTGAACTCTGTATTTTCTTTGTTGTGACTAACAATTTTTGCACTCCATTCACCATTCACCGAATTAAATAGCGAAATTGTGTCACCTGGCTTTAATCTCATTACATTCTTAATATAGTGTGACTGTTCAATGGAAAGGTTAGATTGTAAATTTGCTTTTAATTCTTTAGAAAAATAAAGTCTTATTTTGGAGGGCATGAAAAATTTTTATAAATTAAAGTTAATAATAATCATTTTAGTATTTAATCTTAGTTATAATGGTTTTGCAGAAAATATGAAAGATGCACCTTATCATCATTTGCCTAATGGAACATTTAGAAATCCTGAAGGAAGCCCATTAAGAGATCCTAATTTTAAATGGGACATGTCAAAATGGAATAAGGAAAAGAAAAAAATTAAAATAAATATTCCTGCTGATCATGTTATAGATAAAAAAGAAGTATTAGAAAATCTGAAAAAATATAAAAATGATGATTATGTTGCCTGGATTGGACACGCAACTTTTTTAATTAAACTTGGTGATACCACAATAATTACTGATCCTGTTTTTTCAAAAAATATGGGTCCTTTAATTTTCGGACCAAAAAGATATGTTGATCC
This sequence comes from Pelagibacteraceae bacterium AG-414-E02, assembly GCA_003214615.1. Classification (GTDB taxonomy): domain Bacteria; phylum Pseudomonadota; class Alphaproteobacteria; order Pelagibacterales; family Pelagibacteraceae; genus AG-414-E02. The sequence continues at coordinate 65,280 of QCLK01000002.1, read as the reverse complement.
AGCTATTGATCTAAAAGAAATACCAGAAGTAAATTTGTTTTTGTTAACTCATAATCATTATGATCATTTAGATTATAGAACAATAAAAAAATTTCCTTATAAAAATGCAAATGTTTTAACTCCCCTTAAGCTTGGTAGGTATTTTACTAAAAACAAATTTAAAAAAGTTAGAGAAATGGATTGGTATGATGAAACAATAATTAATGATTTAAAAATTACATTTGTTCCTGCAGTCCACTGGTCAAAAAGAACATTAACTGACACTGACAAAACTTTGTGGGGAAGTTTTTTAATAGAATATAAAAATAAAAAAATATTTTTTGCCTGTGATACTGGTTATGGAAATATTTATAAAGAGCTTGGTGAAAAATATGGACCTATTGATTTAACTTTTATTAATATAGGAGCCTATAATTTTTATCCCATGGCTCCACAAAAAGATAAGTCTATTTTTCATACAAATCCTGAAGAAGCTTTAAATATTGCTCAAGATTTAAAAAGCAAAAAAGTTTTGGGAATGCATTGGGGAACCGTAGTACTTTCTCTTGAGGATCCATTTGAGCCCCCAGCAAGATTTAAAAACGCAACCAACATGTATGGTTATCACAAAGATGATGCTATTATATTTAAAATTGGCGAAGTTCAAAAATTGAAAAATTTGTTATGAAAATAAAAAATATAAAAGCTTGTGTATTTGATGCATATGGAACTTTATTCGATGTAAACTCTGCTGCTGCAAAATGCAAAGAAAAACTTGGAAACAAATGGGAAAGTTTTGCGAACGCATGGAGAACTACCCAACTTGAGTATACTTGGTTAAGAAGCCTTATGAAAAATCATAAAAATTTTTGGGAAATTACCGAAGATTCTTTAGATCATACTATGGAAACTTTTAAAATAAAAAAAGAAATGAGAAATGAATTATTAGATCTGTACAAAAAACTTAGCACTTACCCCGAGGTTGAAGAATGTTTGCAAGGATTAAAAGATAAAAAGATAAAAATAGCTATTTTATCAAACGGAACTCCAGATCTTCTAAGGGAATTAATAGAAAGCAATAAAATTCAAAATTATTTTGATAATATTTTTTCTATTGAAACCGTAGGAATATATAAACCCGATTCAAGAGTTTACGAAATGCCAATTAAAAATTATGGATGTAAACCAGAAAATATTTGTTTTATGAGTTCAAATACTTGGGATGTTTCGGGGGGAGGCCTTTTTGGTTATAACGCTGTATGGGTTAATCGCTTTAATAAAGTTTTCGATAAATTAAGTTATAAACCAAAATTTATAATTAATGATTTAAAAGAACTCCTTACAATTGTCTAAAATGAAAAATATTGAAGTAAGTAAGATTATAGATCCAACACCCGCTTCTGACGGTGCTGGCGTTAAATTAAAAAGAAGTATTGGCGTTGAACCGAATTATTTTGATCCTTTTTTAATGTTAGATGAATTTGGATCTGAAAATAAAGATGATTATATTGGAGGGTTTCCGCCTCACCCCCACAGAGGAATTGAAACTGTGACCTATATGCTCAATGGGGAATTTGAACATGAAGATAGCACAGGTGCAAAAGGGAAAATGTCTTCGGGTGACGTGCAATGGATGAAAACAGGTGGGGGCATCATTCATTCTGAAATGCCCGCTATGTCGGAAGGAAAATTACACGGATTTCAATTATGGATAAATATGCCTGCAAAATTAAAAATGAATAAGCCTGAATACATCTACATAGACTCTAAGAAAATGCAGGTATACGAAGATATGGAAAAAAAAATTAAGATTATTACTGGAAAATTCGGTGACGTCGAAGGTCCTATTAAAGGTCACAACGTTGAACCAATATATTTTGATGTTGATCTTAAAAAAGATAGGGAGTTTAATTTTGAAGTTCCGCCAACACACAATTCATTTGTTTATTTAATCGAAGGTGAAATTAAAATTGGGGATAAAAATCATAAAAAAGTTAAAAACTCTACTCTAATTTTGCTTACTAGAGGTAGTAAACTTAAAGTTAAAGGTATAATTAAATCAAAATTTTTATTAATATCAGGAAAGCCAATTGGAGAACCTATAGCTAGAGGTGGACCTTTCGTTATGAACACAAAAGAAGAAATTCTTAAGGCAGTTGAAGACTATCATAGTGGAAATTTTGTTCAAAAATGACACGAGTCGTTACATTAGAAAAAACAGGAGAACCAGAAGTTCTACAAGTTAAAACCATTAAACTTGAAAAACTCGGCCCAGAAGAAGTTTTAATTGAACATAAAGCTATTGGACTTAATTATATAGATACTTATCACCGTTCAGGTTTATATCCGCTTCAATTACCTTCTGGAATAGGTGCAGAAGCATCAGGTGTCATAAAAGAAATTGGATCACAAGTTAAAGATTTTACTGTTGGGGATAGAGTTTGTTACGCAGGAGCTCCTCTTGGGTCTTACTCTTCTGAAAGAAATTATCCAACAAAAAATCTGGTTAAATTACCAAAAGAAATTAATTTTGATATTGCGGCAACTATAATGACAAAAGGTCTAACCACATTTTATTTACTTCATAAAACTTATCCCGTTTCCTCAAATGAAACTATCTTATTTCATGCTGCCGCGGGTGGTGTTGGACAAATTTTTTGCCAATGGGCAAAAAGTTTAGGATGCAAAATAATAGGTACGGTTGGTTCTGACGACAAAATTAGTATAGCCAAAAAAAATGGTTGTGATTTTGTTATCAATTATTCCAAGGACGACTTTGCTAAAAAAGTTTTGGAAATTACAAAAGGTAAAGGAGTTCCTGTTGTTTATGATGGTGTTGGAAAAAACACTTTTAATGGATCAATTGAATGCCTAAAAATAAGAGGGATGATGGTGTCTTTTGGCAATGCTTCTGGCCCAGTTTTAAATATTGATGTAATAAAAATGATACAACCAAAAGGCCTTTATTTTACAAGACCTGTAATGGGACAATATTTAGGAACAAAGAATGAAATTGCCGAAGGTTCTGATAAATTGTTTGAAAAAATAACATCTGGACAAGTAAAAATAAAAATTTTTAAAAAATATAAATTAGAAGAAGTTGTGCAAGCCCACAAAGATTTAGAATCGAGAAAAATTATTGGACCTGCAGTTATAGTTCCTTAATGGAAAAAATCCAAATATTTATCCAATTAACAAGGCTGAATAAACCCATAGGTTTTTTATTATTATTTTGGCCTTGCGCTTGGGGTCTTAGCCTTGGATATTATTTTGAAGGTGAAACAAATTTATACTTAAAATATTTAATATTATTTTTTTTAGGTTCTGTTTTAATGAGGAGTGCTGGCTGTATTTTTAACGATATTGTTGACAGAAACTTAGACAAAAAAGTTAAAAGAACAAAAGAAAGACCAATTGCTTCAGGTAAAATTTCAGTTTTTGAATCTTTCTTTTATGTGGCTATACTTTGTTTGATTGCTCTTTCAATCCTTCTGCAATTTAACAAGATCACAATAATACTGGGAATGAGTTCAATGTTTCTGGCGTTTGCTTATCCTTTTATGAAAAGAATTACCTACTGGCCACAATTATTCTTGGGCCTAACTTTTAACTGGGGAATAATTATGGGGTGGACTTCAATAATAAATAATATAACTATTGAACCATTCATTTTATATGTGTCAGCCATATTTTGGACACTTGGCTATGACACGATTTATGGACTTCAAGATATAAATGATGATGAGATTATTGGCGTTAAATCAACATCAATTAAATTTAAAAATAAAGCAAAAATCTTTGTGGGAAGCTGTTATTGTTTATGCCTTTTATTTATTTTATTAATGTTTCTTATGATGAAAATAGATATTTATATTTTGCTTTTATCATTACCTTTTATATTTTCATTTTTATTCCAGTTAAAAATTTTCAAAGTTGATAACCCTAAATCTTGTCTTGCTGCTTTTAAAAACAACAATATTACAGGATTTTTTATTTTTTTATTTATCTATTCATTTTCAATCCTATGAAATTTCCAATATTAAAAAAAATCTTATTAAGATTATATAATAATTATATAAAAAAACATTTTGGAAAGTTAATATTGGCACTTCTATTGTCTTTTGGAGTTGCGGTAGGTACTGCAGCAATAGCTTGGTTATTGGACCCTGCGGTTAAAAAAATTTTTATGGAACAGGATAAAGCAATGCTTTTGTTGATTCCATTAGCAATTGTTACGGCTTTCACTATTAAAGGTTTGTCTCTATATTTTTCAAGAGTTATTTTAATTAATGTAAGTCAAGAAATTGTTAGAAAACTTGGCGTGCAAATGGCCTCTACTGTTTTGGAATCAGATACACATACTATAGAAACAAAACATTCGGGAAAATACATCTCACATTTTCTCTATGATGTGGGATTAATAGCAAGCATGGTTGGTACTGGGGTATTAAATTTAATGAAGGATTCATTAACGTTAATTGTTTTGTTAGGAGTAATGTTTTATCAAAACTGGAAACTTGCTTGCTTTGCTTTAATTATGATGCCTTTAGCTGCGATTGTTTCCAAATCTCTTGGAAAAAGAATTGGCAAAGTAACTTCTGAAAGCGCGGTTGTTTCAGGGGATTTATCAAAATTTTTATCTGAGATGCTTAAAGCGTCCAAGATGGTAAAAATATACCAGCGCGAAAAGTTTGAGTTTGGTAGAGCTTCTGAAATATTAAAAAAACATATGCAAAAACAGGTCAAAATTGCAGCTGTATTAATTAGAGCCACGCCAATTATGGAAGTATTAACTGGAATAATAATTGGAGGATTTATCTATTATACGGGATTTATGGTAGCGTCAGGAGAAATTCAAATAAATAATTTTTTTTCTTTTTTGACGGCAATGATGCTATCTTATCAACCTATTCGATCGCTAGCCACTATCAACATGCTTTTTTATCAAGGCGCTGCTGCAGCAGAAAGGGTCTTTGGAGTAATAGACACAAAATTAAATATTAAAGAAGAAGAGGGTGCTCCAAAACTAAAAATTGATAAGGCTAACATAAATTTTAAAAATGTAAGTTTTTCTTATCCATCAAGTAAAGAATCTGCGATAAAAAATATTAATTTTTCAATAATTGGTGGAACTACTGCAGCGTTAGTGGGACACAGTGGGGCTGGCAAAAGTACAATTATAAATTTACTTCCAAGATTTTATGACCCTACGCAAGGACAGATTATAATTGATGGACAAAATATACACCAAATTTCCTTGGGTTCATTGAGAAAAAATATGTCCTTAGTTAGCCAGGATATAATTTTATTTGATGACACGGTTAGAGCAAACATAGCCTATGCCAAGCTTGACGCTTCTGATGATCAAATTAAGAATGCGTGTGATTTTGCTGCCGCTACTGAATTTATTGAAAAATTACCACAGGGATATGATACCATAATTGGAGAGAACGGAATTAGATTGTCAGGTGGTCAAAAACAAAGAATTTCTATTGCAAGAGCTATTTTAAAAGATGCTCCTATAATTCTGTTAGATGAAGCAACATCATCGCTTGATGCAGATTCTGAAGAAAAAGTTCAAAATGCAATAATAAATTTGACCAAAAATAAAACCACACTAGTTATAGCACACAGACTATCAACAATAATTAGAGCAGATAAAATTATTATTATTAATGAAGGAGAGCTGGTTGAGTCAGGTACACACAACGAACTGCTAAAAAATTCACCTATATATAAGAATCTTTACAGTAAACAAATAAGTGCAAACTAATCTATGCATTACTGGTATAAATTTTTTACATACCTTTTTTATCCTATTTCTCCTATCTATTTATTTTTGAGAAAACTCAAAAAAAAAGAACATTCTACAAGATACAGAGAAAAATTTTCTCAAATAAGCGAGATAAGAGGTGGAGGTTATTTAATTTGGTTTCATGTGGCAAGCGTTGGTGAGGCAATGAGCATTTTGCCTTTGATTGAAAATTTTATAAAAGAAAAAAAAATTGAAAAAATCCTTATTACCACAATAACACTTAGTTCTGGAGAAATTTTAACAAAAAGATTTATTGAAAATAAAAAAGTAGTTCATCAATTTTTACCTTTAGATATTCCTATATTTGTAAATAAATTTTTAAAACATTGGACTCCAAATTTATCAATTTTTGTCGATTCAGAGATTTGGCCAAATTTAATTTCAAAAATTAAAGAAAAAAATATACCTTTGCTTCTAATTAATGGCCGAATAACAAAAAAGAGCTTTTCTAAATGGAAATTTATTAATGCTTATTCGAAAAAAATATTTGGAAAATTTGATTTATGTTTAGCTTCAAGCAAAACAAGCGAAAACTATCTTAAAATCCTAGGTGCAAAAAATGTAAAAAATCACGGTAACCTGAAATTCACAAATACTAGGTCTAATACTAATAAACAACTAAATGCAAATTTTTTAGAAAAAATTAAAGATAGAAAAATTTGGTGTGCTGCTAGCACTCACCCGACCGAAGAGTCTTTTTGTGGAATGACTCATTTAAATCTTAAAAAAAAATATAAAAATATTTTAACAATTATTATACCTAGACATATAAATAGAGCAAAAATTATTGAAAAACAGTTGACTAAGTTAAATCTTAAAGTGGTTTTTAACAATAATTTGAATCAAGTAGATTCTAGCACTGATGTTATTTTGGTTGATTCATATGGAGAAACTTCAAAGTTTTATAATATCTCAAAATGTGTTTTTCTCGGTGGCTCTCTAATAAAACATGGGGGCCAAAATCCGATAGAACCATCAAGATTAAATTGCAAGATCTTTCATGGTCCTAACATAAGTAATTTCAACGAAATTTATGATTATTTAAAATCCTTAGGAGTCGCAAATAAAATAAATAATATCGAAGAATTAACCCAATCTCTAGTTGAAGAATTTAATTCTAAACAATTAGATAACAGTCTTACCATAAAAAAAATAAACGATTATGGTTTAGATATACTTAATAGCGTGATCAAAGAAATAAAAATATATATAAATACTTAGTATATGAAGTTTTTAAAGCCTAAGTTTTGGGATAAAACTGAAATTACATTTTTTGCCATTTTACTTTTCCCTATTTCAGTATTTCTTAAATTATTAAATTTTTTAAGATATTGGATTAGTAAAAAACACAGTTTTGCTATTCCCGTTATTTGTGTAGGTAACATATACATAGGAGGAACAGGAAAAACTCCTTTTTGTATAGAATTGTATTCGATTTTAAAAAAAATAAATAAAAATCCTGCATTCATCAGAAAAAAATACAAATCTTTTCACGATGAAATAACTCTCTTAAAACAAGTTGGATCAATATATGAGAGTAGCAAAAGAATAGATGCTTTAAAAAATGCAATAAAAAATAAGATAGACGTCGCGATTCTGGATGACGGTTTCCAAGATTTCTCTTTAAAAAAGGACTTATCAATTATCTGTTTTAATGAAAAACAATGGATTGGAAATGGCTTTACAATTCCTTCTGGTCCAATGAGAGAAGGTCTTTCGTCTTTGGTAAGAGCAAACTTTATAATTATCAATGGTAAAAAAAACATTAACATTGAAAATAAAATATTGGAAAAAAATAAATCAATAAAGATTTTTTACACAAAGTTTAAGGCTCTAAATGCTGATGAGTTTAAAAACAAGAAAGCAGTATGTTTTGCAGGTATAGGTAACCCTGGTAACTTTTATGATTTACTTAAAGAAAATAATGTTAATATAGTTGAACAAATTGACTTTCCAGACCATTATAATTATTCAATTACAGAATTAGAAAATTTAGTTAATAAAGCTAAAGAAAATAATGTTATTTTATTAACAACAGAAAAAGATTATTTACGAGTAGATAAAATTTATAGAGAAAATATTAAATACCTTAAAATAAAAACAGAGATAGAAAACGAAAATTTATTCGTTGAGGAAGTAAAAAAATTTATATGAAAATTATTAAATATTTTTTTGAATTTATAAGTGTAATTTCTTTATTTTGTATATTTAAAATAATTGGATTAAGAAATGCATCTAACCTGGGAAGTATCTTGGGAAAATTTATTGGGCCTTTCTTTAGATCAAAAAGTATAATCAGGCAAAACATTAAAATTGGATTGGGGAATGTTGATGAAAAAAAAGAAAAAGAAATAATCAACGGTATGTGGTCAAATATTGGAAGAACCTTTGCTGAATATATTTTTTTAAAAGATTTTAAATTTAATAAAACAAATTTTAACCATATGAAAATTAACGGAATAAATTATTTAGATGAAATCAAAAAATCTAACAGACCTGTAATTTTTTATTCGGGACACTTTGCAAATTTTGAACTTATGGCCATGGAATTGGATAAATCTGGCATTAAAACTGCTGCAATTTATAGACCACTTAATAATTTTTTTTTAAACCCAGTAATGGAGTATTTAAGAATGAAATATATTTGTCCAAATCAAATTCCAAAAGGTAGGTCTGGTACGAGACAAGTTATTAATAGAGTTAAGGATAACTATAGTATTGCCTTAATGGTTGACCAGCGCGTTGGCGAAGGTCTGAAAATAAATTTCTTCGGTCGTCCGGCTCAAACAACCACTATACCTGCTCAACTTGCTCTAAAGTACGATTGCAAATTAGTACCAATCTCGTTGAAAAGAATAGAAGATGTTATTTTTGAAATGACCATTCATCAACCTTACGAAATTTCAAAAACAGGTAATGATCACCAGGACATACAAAATATCACACTAAAAATTAATGAAATCATTGAAAAAATGGTGATTGAAAATCCAAATCAATGGCTTTGGTCCCACAATAGATGGAAGTGATGCAAAACGTAAGCAGAACCGCTTGGGAAAGTTTTATAAGATGTAAAAAATGTTTTTACCTTGAAAGAAAACTAAAAGTTAGGCCCATAGGAATGCCAGGATATCCTATCAATAGTAGAGTGGACACCTTATTAAAAGCAGAATTTGATATTTATAGGAAAAAACAAGAGCCTCACCCAATTTTTAGAAAAAATAAGTTAAATTTTGTTCCATATAAAATGGAAGAACAAAAATTAAAAGATTTTAGAAATAATTTTAAAGGTGTAAGAGCTAAGTCGATCAAAACAAATTTCATAATTTATGGTTCGATAGATGATATTTGGTTAAATAAAGATACTGAAGAGGTCGTTATTTTAGATTACAAAGCAACATCAACTAAAGAAAATATTAATTACGTAACTTCATCAAAAGTTTATCATAAATCTTATCTGAGACAATTAGACTTTTATGCTTATTTATTAAAACTTAATAATTTTAAAGTTTTTAAAACGGGATATTGGATACTTTGTAATGCCCGAGATATAGATCAAAAAACTTTTGGGGATAAATTAAATTTCAAAATTGATTTAATTTCTTACGATGTTAAAACAGATTACATAGAAGACACTTTGGTAGAGCTAGAAAAATGTTACAATAGTAATAAAATACCTGCTTCTAGTCCTTTTTGTGATGTCTGTAGATGGCAAAAAGAAACTTCAAAACTTTAGTTTTTAATATCAAGAACGGTGGCTGGGTCCAACCTTGTTTGAAACCAATTTAGTCTTACATCCAAATGAGCGCCTGTGGATCTGCCGGTTGATCCAACTGTTCCGATAATATCTCCTTGTTTAACTTTTTGACCTTTTTCGACCAATATTTTTTCCATGTGCATATATAACGTTGAGATGCCGTGCCCATGATCGAATATTAAAGTACCTCCTGTATAAAATAGGTCTGGCTCCGATAAAGTCACAACACCATCCAACATAGCTTTAATCTCTGTTCCTTTGTCTGCAGCAAAATCTATTCCATAATGCGGCCACTTCGGTTTGCCATTTAAAATTCTTTGGCTGCCGTAAACTCCAGTAACAATTGCATTTTCTAATGGATTAATAAATTTATTTTTAAAGAAATTTAAGTCGCTATTTATTGCTCTAGCCTCACCTATCCATTTATTTTCCCTTTTAATTCTTTCATAAACCTCTTCTGGTGGTGTTACTTTTTTTTCTTCAAGTCCATCTATTCTTTGAATTTTATATTCTCTTTTAAAAACCTTCTTTACAATTTTTTTTTCATTTATTTTTATAATAACGTCATTTTTTCTATCTCTGCCTAAGCCAAAAGCAAAATATCCGTCTGAAGTAACCTTTACTTTTTTTTTATCAATAAAAACTTCCGAACCTGGCTTGGTCTTTCCAAGAATGAATGATCCCTGAACAAACTTGCCTTCAAACGTAGCTGCAAAACTTGAGGTTGTAATTAATAAAAAAAATAAGCTTATTAGTATTCTCATTTTTTATTTAACTCTTCATATCTCTGTTGGGCTTCTTTCGGCGAAAAATAGGCCTCTTGAAGATCAACATTCCAATAAGTTAATTTATCAAGAGAAATATTTTTTCCCGAAACTGCGCAAACAACATGGTCTCCATTCTCAATAATTTCAAAATTGTTTGGATTATATTTAAGTTTTGCTTTATTTCCGTTCATGTATATTTAATTATCAGTATATCTATATTATATGAATTTAGCAGTTATAGGAAGCGGAGGTCGTGAACACGCAATATGTTACAAACTTAAGCAATCTCCTAAAGTAAAAAAAATAATCTGTTTACCCGGGAATGCTGGCACACAAAAAATCGCAGAAAATATAAAGGAAGATATCTCAAATTTTCCAGCGGTCTATAAAATAATAAAGGAACATAACATTGACATTGTTATTGTTGGGCCGGAACAGCCTTTGGTTGATGGTATTGTAAATTATTTAAATGAAAAAAAAGTAAGAGTATTTGGTCCAGACAAATTTGCTGCACAATTAGAAGGTTCAAAAGCATTTATGAAGAATTTGTGCAAAAAAAATAATATACCAACTGCAAAATTTGGTATCTTTAATAACTTTGAAGATGCTTCTAATTTTATCAAAAAAAATGGAGTTCCTATTGTCGTTAAGGCAGATGGTTTGGCTGCTGGAAAAGGAGTTTCAGTATGCAGCTCTATTGAAGAAGCATTAAAAAATACAAAAGAAATTTTAGATGGTAAATTTAAATCTTCAAATAAAGTTGTTTTAGAAGAATTTTTGAACGGAGATGAATTAAGCTATTTTATAGTAGTTGATGAAAGTTCCTATTATTTTTTTGGTTCAGCGCAAGATCATAAAAGAGTAGGTGAAAAAGATATTGGCCCAAATACTGGTGGAATGGGAGCGTACTCTCCAGCTCCGTTGCTAACAAGTAAACTTGAAAAAAAAATTAAAAAAAAAATTATAGAACCCACACTTAATGCTATGAAAAATCTAGGTCATTCATACAAGGGTTTTTTATATGCAGGTTTAATGATTAAAAATAACGAGCCTTATTTGATTGAATATAACATTAGAATGGGTGATCCAGAATGCCAGGTACTAATGATGAGATTGGAAACAGATTTGTTAGAAATTGTAGATTATGCTACGAAAAATAAACTTAGCGATCTAAAAATTAAATGGGATAAAAAAAATTGTATTACTATTGTTTTATGTGCCAAGGGTTATCCTGCTAACTACATTAAAGACAGCGAAATAAAAAATTTATCAAATATTTTTATAGATAAAAATAATCAAATATTTCATGCTGGCACCTATAAAAAAAATGATAAAATTTATTCAAATGGTGGAAGGGTATTAAATATTACTTGCTTGTCTGAAAATTTAATTGAAGCTAGAAATAAAGCTTTAGCTATTTTAGAGAAAATAAATTGGCTGGATGGTTTTTTTAGAAAAGATATTGGGTGGAAGGTAATTAAAAAAAAATAACATGAGAATAGTAGGTGGAAAAATGAGAGGAGTTACTTTATATGGCCCAAAAAATAAAAAAACTAGGCCACTTAAAGATCTCGCTAGGGAAAGTATTTTTAACATAATTCAACATTCGAATAAAATTTTATTCAAATTTGAAAAATCTAATATTTTAGATTTATATGCAGGAACAGGATCTTTCGGATTAGAATGCCTTTCAAGACAGGCTGAGAATGTATATTTCATAGAAAAAAGAGAAGATGTAATTGAAATCTTAAACAGAAATATAGAAAAATTAAAATTAAAAAAAAAAACTAAAGTATTTTCTAAAGATGTGTTTCATTTAATAAAAAAAATAAGTATTTTCGACACAAAATTTGACCTTATTTTTTGTGATCCGCCATTCGAGGATAATAGTGTAGAAAAATTAATTGAATTAATTTTTAGTAAAAATTTATTAAAAAAAAATGGAATCATAATTATACATAGGAAAAAAAATACTGATGACAAATTTGAAAATTATTTTAAAGTGATAGATGAGCGAACCTATGGTATGTCAAAAATAATTTTCGGGAAATTTTTATTGTGAAAGAATTTTTTTTGTCTCAATTTTAACTTCTTCCACAGCAGGCTGATCAAATGGATTTATATTCATTAAACGCGATAGAAGAATTGTTTCTAAAGCAAAAAAAGTAAATATCTCTCCTAATTCTTCTTCATTTTTTTTACTAAAGGTAATTTGTCTAAATGGAATTTTTTTTAACTTAAAAATATTCTTTACAGCGTTACATTGTGCATTAACGACAGATCTTAAGTTTTTATTTTTTAAAAATTTCATATTACTAGGAATTATATCTTGGTAAACTTTGCATTGGTCGTCCTTATACGTGGCATTAAAGAAAGTGAAAAATTTGTCTTTTGGTCCGTCTAAGTATAGCTGTAAAAGACTATGATGGTCCTTTGGTCCAAAAGATAAAGAAGGATTTATTCCTTTGCCCTTTTTTCCTAAACTTTCTGCAACAAGTTGTTGATACCAATAACCCAAATCGTTTAAATTGGAATCGTAATTAAGAATAATCGAATTATTAATTTTTTTTGATAGAAATGTGTACATACACGCTACGTTTTGAATTAAGGTGGCTGTAAAATTTTTATTTTTAATTAATCTTTTAAGGTTTTTAAATTTCATTAAATTTAATCCCATCAATGCCGCTGGAAACATTCCTGTTTCTGACAAGACTGAATAACGACCGCTTATAAATTCTTTGTGTTCAATAACCTCGGCATTATACTTATCAGCTATAGCCATTAGAGCGTTATCAGTTGGTTGTGCAATAACAACCAATCTGTTTTTCAATAAATTTTTTGAAAATATAGTTCCTAAATTTATTATTGTTTCGATAGTTCTGCCTGATTTTCCAGCTACAATGAAACAAGTATTTTTTAAATTTTTTATTTTACGATATTTTAGATTTAAATTTAAATCTAAGTTGTCAAAAAAAAATACTTCTTTTTTAATTTTTTTTTTTAAAAATGAATAAATACTTTTTGTACCTAGGATTGAACCACCCATACCAATAATGACAATATTTTTATACTTGGAAAATTTTTTAACCATCAATATTGAAAAATCAAATTGATAATCTTTTTCGTATGATTCTAATAAAGGAATTTTCAAATTGTAAAAATCTGACTTAAATAAAGTAAAAACTTTTTCTGTTTTTTTTAAGTTTTTTTTAATTATTTTTGAATTAAATGGAAAATTCTTAAAAAAATTATTTTTAATTAACATTTAATCTTTTTTGATTTTTTTTAAAATTGAATCTTCGATGCTGCTTGGTGCTGCTGATGTATCCTCTTCTACTCTGCCTAATGTTTCTTCAAAAATTGATGTTTCTCTTTTTGCCGCCCTTCTTTCTCCAGGAGTTGGTAGTTTACCGAACTCTGGTGGTAAAATTAAAGGATCTTTTTTTCTAACTAAAAATTCATCCGTATTATTTCCTTTTTGACCAGTTAATCCCCTTTTTACTGAGTCCCAATCATTTTTGGAACACGCGGTAAATAAGAAAATAAATAGTAAAGGAAATATTATTTTTTTTTTAAACATTTTCTGAAAACTTTTTTCCTTTTGTAAATTCACCGATTATAAGACCAATTATACCAATTGTAATAAAAATATCAGCAATATTAAATACAAACCAATGAAAATTACCCAAATGAAAGTCAATAAAATCTGGTACAGCATAATAATAGATTCTGTCGAATAGATTACCCAATGACCCCCCTAAAATTATGGAGATTAAGTAAATATAAATACCATTTGCTTTTAAAAGAAAATAAATAAGACCAATATTTACTAGAACAATAACTGCGGTAATAATGTGGTATATGGTATTAGCTTCCGTTGAAGCTAAACCAAAACCAATACCAGTATTCCATACTAAATAAAAATTTAAAAATGAAAATATATAAAAATCAATTTCCGTGCCCATTTCTTGCAAATTAATTAAATACATCTTGGATATTCGATCAACAAAAAAAATAGACGAAATAATTATAATTTTTTTCATTTAAAGGTAGTTTTTTAATACGCTGCTACATCTATCGCATGGATTTCCCAAAATTTTCCAGCATCTAGAACATTTTTCCCCTTCAGCCTTTTTTACTGAAACAGCTATACCGTCTATGCCTTCTATTTTGAAAAATTTGTCACTGTTTGTCATGCTTTTTGCTTTAGCATGAGATGTAATAAAAAATTCAGACAAATTTATGTCTTTAACTGAATTTAAATATTTTTCACCTAAATAAACCTCAATATCAGCTTCTAAGCTAGAACCAATATCTTTACTTGATCTCTTAACCTCGATTGCAGCATTTGTAACATTTCTAACTATTTTAAGCTTTTCCCATTTTTCAAATATTTTTTTATTTTCCCATTCTGAAGGAATATTAGGAAAGTTTTCAAGATGAATGCTAGTTTTTTTTTCTTTATTAAGAATTTGAAAAATCTCTTCAGTTGTAAACGAAAGTATGGGAGCGAACCATTTCAATAAATTATCCAATGTTATTGTTAATAAATTAATGCAAATCTTTCTACGAGGTGACTCTAAATCATCGCAATAAAGCACATCTTTTCTAATATCGAAATAAAAAGCAGACAAATCTAGGGAACAAAAATTAAGAAGTTCCTTATACAATTTGTGAAAATTATATTCTTTTAAACACTTTTTAAAATTTATATTTAGTACAAAAATTTGGTGAAGAATATAACGTTCAAGTTCTGGCCATTTTTCAATTTCTTTTGAATTTAATTTAAATTCCATTTTTTGATCTTTTAGATTTCCTAATAAAAATCTAAATGTATTTCTAATTTTTCTATATGATTCTGCGTGTTGCTCTAGAATAGAATAATCCAACCTTAAATCTTCAGCATAATCAGAAGCCGCAACCCAAACACGCAAAATGTCAGCACCATATTTTTTAAGAATATCTTCTGGAGCAATTATGTTTCCAGTGGACTTTGACATTTTTAAACCTTTTCCATCAACTACAAAACCATGGGTAAGAATGCTTTTAAATGGAGCTTTGCCCCTAGTTCCGCAGGATTCTAATAAAGACGAGTGAAACCAGCCTCTATGCTGATCAGAACCTTCTAAATACATTGATGCTGGCCAAGCCAAATCTTTTCTCTTTTCTAAAACATAACTGTGCGTAGCACCGCTATCAAACCAAACTTCGACTATGTCGCTAGATTTAATGTAGTCATCTTTTTTATATTTTTTTCCTAAAAATTTTTGAGGATCGTCCGTAAACCAGCAGTCTGCTCCCTCTTTTTCAAAAATTCTTGCAATATTTTCTATTACATCTGGATCTTTCAAAGGTTCTTTTGTTTTTTTTGAAACAAACAAAGGCAAAGGTACCCCCCAAATTCTTTGTCGGGAAATACACCAGTCAGGTCTAGTTTCGATCATTGATCGAATTCTATCTCTACCCCTTTCAGGATAAAAATCTGTCTCATTGATAGCTTTAAGTGCTTTTTTTCTTAAATCTTTTTTTTCCATAGAAATAAACCATTGAGATGTAGCTCTATGAACCAAAGGTGCTTTGGATCTCCAAGAATGAGGGTAGCTATGATTAAGTTTGCCATTTTTTAATAGTCTTTTACATTCCTTAAGATTTTCAATTACGATTTGATCTGCTTTAAAAATATGGATTCCTTCAAATTTTTTTATGTGTTTAGTATATCTGCCATCGTCATCAATTGTATCTAAGGCTTTGATTCCATGTTTTAAACACAAATTAAAATCATCTGGTCCATGACTAGGGGCACAATGCACAAAACCCGTTCCTTGCTCAAGTGTTACAAAATTTGCTTCCAACATTGGTACGTCATACAGATATCCTAAATTTTCAAAAGGATGTGAACAAACTGTTCCTTCAAAATCTTTACCTTTTATTTTTTTAATTAATTTATAATTTTCTATTTCACAACTCTTAAAAACTTGATCGAGTAGCTGTGTTGCGATTATAATTTTTTTATTATCAAGATTCTCTGATGCTGATCTAATTTCGATAATCGAATAATCAAGATTTTTGTTATACGCCAAAGCTTTATTTGCAGGTATGGTCCAGGGCGTAGTAGTCCATATTATAATATCAGAACCTATTAATGAATTATTTTTTGAAGTCTTAACTTTAAAACCTACATATACCGTATTTGAAGTGTGGTCTTTATATTCAACTTCAGCATCTGCTAGTGCAGTTTTTTCAACCGTAGACCAAAGCACTGGCTTATAACCTTGGTACAAACTACCATCAAGTAAGAATTTTCCTAATTCCCTAACTATTTGCGCCTCGGCGTCAAAACTCATTGTAGAATAATAATTCTTCCAATCACCTTCTACGCCCAATCTTCTAAATTCTTCGATGTGAATTTTTATCCACTTTTCAGCAAATTCTCTGCACTCTAGTCTAAAATTTTTTATCGGGACCTGATCCTTGTCTTTTTTATTTTTTTTATACTGCTCTTCAATTTTCCATTCTATAGGTAACCCGTGACAATCCCAACCAGGCACATAAACAGAATCTTTTCCATCCATTTGATGAAATCTAGTAATCATATCCTTTAAAATTTTATTTAAAGCAGTTCCCATATGAATGTGACCGTTTGCGTATGGAGGACCATCGTGTAAAATAAATTTTTCTTTTCCTTTACGAGATTCTCTCAGCTTTTTATATAAATTTAAATTTTCCCAAATTTTTAAAATTTCAGGCTCTTTGTTTGGCAAGTTTGCCTTCATTGAAAATGAAGTCCTGGGTAAGTTAATATTTTCTTTGCTCATGGTATTAATTTTGTTTTTAACTCTTTTTTTGCAGAAATTACATCTTTATTCATTTGATCAATCAATTTCCTTGAATTTTTAAATTTTTGATCTCTTCTTATAAACTTTAAAAAATAAACGTTTAGCCTTTTTTTATATAAATTTTTATTAATTCCAAAGATATATATCTCAAGAAAAATTTCTTTGCCCTTAAAAGTAGGTCTAAATCCTAAATAGGCCGCACCATTAAATATTTTCTTATTGTCTCCTATCAATACCTTAACTGCATAAATTCCAATCTTGGGTAAAATATAATTTTTAACTCTAATATTGCACGTTCTAAATCCCAATTTTCTGCCTAATTTTTTTCCTTTTCTAACTACGCCATCTATAAACCAGGTTCTTGATAACAAGATATTGGCTAAATTTATATTTCCTGTTTGCAAACATTTTCTTATTCTAGTAGATGAAACTATTTTTTTCTTATACTTGAACGCTTTCGTGTTTATTAGGCGATAATCATATTTATTACTAAATTTTTTTAGTAAATTTATATTACCTTTCCTT
This sequence comes from Pelagibacteraceae bacterium AG-414-E02, assembly GCA_003214615.1. Classification (GTDB taxonomy): domain Bacteria; phylum Pseudomonadota; class Alphaproteobacteria; order Pelagibacterales; family Pelagibacteraceae; genus AG-414-E02. The sequence goes on along the minus strand of QCLK01000002.1, from coordinate 47,604 downwards.
TTGTTTCCAAACTTAAAATTACTACTAACAAAAATAAATTTTGGATTAATTTTTTTGTAAATTGTTTTACTTATAAAATTTTCTGCGCTTTGTTTTGAAAAAGTTTTATTAAATTTTATATTTATTACAAAGTCCACTCCATATTTTTTAAAAAGTTTTAATTTATGATTCTCTGATACTAGCCTATGGTTTTTTATTTTTTTATTAAAAAACATTACAGGTAATGGCGTAAAAGTTAAAATACCAAATTTAATTTTGTTTTTTTTAGAAAATTTTTTTGCTTTAGCAAAAATTTTTTGGTGGCCCTTATGCACGCCATCAAAATTTCCTATAGCCACTGCTGAGCGTTTAAAACGATTGGAAATATTTGCGCTGCTAAAATTATCCATAATCTACCAGGTTAACTTTTTTTGAAAAAAATTAGTCTCAACACCATAATTTTCTAAAATTTTATCATACTTTTCTAATGACATATTTATAAATTCATTTCTATGAATTCCGTCAGTAATAAACAAAGAATCAAATTTCATATTATTTGCTCCTTTAATATCTGTTCGAATGTTATCTCCAACAACAAGTACTTTTTCATCTTTATTGGTACAAAATTTATAAATCTCAGGGTAAGGTTTTCCAAAATAAATCACTTCTCCACCTAATTCCTGAAAAATTGCAGCGAGCGTACCGGCGCAGTATTCTTTTTTGGAGCCTCGATTAACTATTAAATCAGGATTAGTACAGATCATTTTTAATCCAATATGTTTTTTTAATAAATTTTTATAAAAATTTAATGAATCTTCTTCTGTTTCTAAAAACCCAGTGCATAAAATAAAATCAGCTTCTTCTATACTTCTTTTATTTTTTTCTAATCCCTCAAATAAACTGTTGTCTCTTTCAGGTCCAAGATGATAAAAATTTTTTCCATATCTGCTGCTTTGTATACTTTTAATTGCTGCCTCCCCTGAGGTAAAAATATTTTTAGTAAAAGTTTTGTTCATTTTTAAATTTAACAGAAATTTTTCAACATTTTTTGATGGTCGAGGAGCATTTGACATTAAAACAAACCGTTTATTTAATTTATGTAAATTTTCCAAAACCTTTATAGCTTCTGGGTATAGTTGAATTCCATTATGCATTACACCCCATAAATCAATAAAGAAAGCATCATAATTACTTTGAATTTGGCTCAGGCCCTTAATTAATTTAGTTTCCATGATATTAAATGATTAGCTCAAGAGAGGAAAAAAATACACTATTTTGGTACAATTGTGCTATAAAACATAGGTTTTTTTGAGGGTATTGAAATTTTAGTATCCAATATTATATATCAGCTTATAAAAAATTAGGAGAAAATTTAAATGAAATTTAGACCACTACATGATCGTGTTTTAATTGAAGTTTTAGAAAGTGAAGAAAAAACGGCTGGAGGAATAATCATACCCGATACTGCAAAAGAAAAGCCTCAGGAAGGTAAAATTGTAGCTGTAGGATCAGGTGCAAGAACCGAAGATGGAAAAATTGTGCCCATGGATGTCAAAGTGGGAGATATTGTTCTTTTTGGCAAATGGTCAGGAACAGAAGTTAAAATAGATGGAAAAGAATACAGCATAATGAAAGAGTCTGACATTATGGGAATTTCGAAAGGAAAAAAATAAAATGGCAAAAATCGTAAAATTCGACACAGAAGCAAGAACTAAAATGTTGAAAGGTGTAGATACTTTAGCTAATGCAGTTAAAGTAACACTTGGCCCTAAAGGAAGAAACGTAGTTTTAGATAAATCTTATGGCGCTCCACGAACAACAAAAGATGGTGTTACTGTCGCTAAAGAAATTGAGCTTCAAGATAAATTTGAAAATATGGGAGCTCAAATGGTAAAGGAAGTAGCAAGTAAAACAAATGATGAGGCTGGAGATGGAACTACAACAGCTACAATTTTAGCACAATCTATAGTTAGAGAAGGAATTAAATATGTTACAGCCGGCATGAATCCTATGGATGTTAAAAGAGGTCTTGATAACGCCGTTGCACACGTAATAGAAAAATTAAAATCTTCTTCAAAAAAGGTGAAAACAAATGACGAAGTTGCTCAAGTTGGAACAATTTCTGCAAATGGAGAAAAAGAAATCGGAGACATGATTTCAAAAGCAATGCAGAAAGTAGGCAATGAAGGTGTTATAACTGTCGAAGAAGCAAAAGGTTTAGCTACGGAATTAGATGTTGTTGAAGGTATGCAATTTGATAGAGGATATTTGTCTCCTTATTTCATTACCAATGCAGATAAAATGACAACAGAACTTGATAATCCACTTATTTTATTACACGAAAAAAAATTAGCTAATTTGCAAGCTATGGTCCCGCTTTTAGAATCGGTAGTTCAAGCAGGAAGACCTTTGATGATAATTTCTGAAGATGTCGAAGGTGAAGCATTGGCAACATTAGTTGTAAATAAATTAAGAGGTGGATTGAAAGTAGTTGCTGTTAAAGCTCCAGGATTTGGAGATAGAAGAAAAGCAATGCTTGAGGATATTGGTATATTAACAGGAGGACAAGTAATTTCTGAAGATTTAGGAATAAAATTGGAAAACGTAAAAATAAATAATCTTGGTTCCTGCAAAAAAGTAAAAATCGATAAAGATAATAGTACAATTGTTGCTGGATCTGGAAAAAAGGCAGACATCGAAGCGAGATGTAATCAGATTAGACAACAAATAGAAGAAACAACTTCTGACTATGATAAAGAAAAACTTCAAGAAAGATTGGCTAAATTAGCTGGTGGGGTTGCTGTAATCAAAGTAGGTGGAGCAACAGAAGTTGAGGTTAAAGAAAGAAAAGATAGAGTAGAAGATGCCCTCAACGCAACTAGAGCAGCAGTAGAAGAAGGAGTTGTTGCTGGAGGTGGATGTGCATTACTCTATGCTGCACAAGATTTGGATAAAGTAAAATCCAAAGGAGCCGATCAAAAAGCTGGTGTTGATATTGTTAGGAAAGCTTTAGAAAGTCCAATAAGACAAATTACTACAAACGCTGGTGTTGATGGGTCTGTCGTAGTTGGAAAGCTTTTGGAAGGTAAAAAAACAAATCAAGGTTATGATGCACAAAATGAAGAATACTGCGATATGTTTGCAAAAGGAATTATAGACCCTACAAAAGTGGTTAGAACAGCTTTACAAGATGCAGCTTCAATTGCCGGTTTATTAATTACAACTGAAGCAATGGTTGCTGACAAACCAGAAGAAAAAGATTCTGGTCCTGCTATGCCTCCAGGTGGAATGGGTGGTATGGGTGGTATGGGTGGTATGGGAATGTAACCCGCTTAAAATAATGAATTTAAAAAAGGCCGCAACTTTGTGGCCTTTTTTTTTGAAATTAATAAACAAGCTTGAGAATTTAAAATACATCCATCTTTAAGAATTCTAAGATTATTATCTTTTAAGGTTTTTCCTGTTGAAGTTATATCTGTAATAATTTCAGATGATCCAATGAATGGATAGGTTTCTGTAGCGCCAAGACTTGACACAAGTTTGTATTGGGTAATTCCTTTTGAAACTAGAAAATTATTAGTTAAATTTGGATACTTCGTTGCAACCCGCAACCTGGTATTCTTTTTGTCTCTAAAATCAAAAGAAACTTCCTCTAAATCTGCTACTGTTTGAACATCTATCCAGTCATTAGGAATAGCAACTACAACATTCGCTAAACCAAAATCTAGTTTTTTTTTAATTTCAATTTTTTTTTGGAGATTTGTCGACGATTCTTTTAGTAAATCTAAACCTGATATTCCCATATCAATAGTCCCATCACCCAGTCTTTGGATTATCTCTTTAGCATGTAAATATATAATTTTTGAATTAGGTAAATTCTCTATTTGAGCAAAATAATTCCTTTCACCTCCATTGGACGTTGGTTTAAAATTTTTTTTTTCAAAGAAACTTATTGAACCTTCTTTTAATCTTCCTTTGCTTGGTAAGCCTATGGTTATTAAATTTTTCATATTTATAAATTATTTAAATTGATTGCAGCTCCAACTGCTGAAATATTTTTTTTAGATCCAAGACTTTTGAGCAAACCATCATATCTCCCGCCTCTAGCTATCTCTTTTCTTGATGCGTTATATATTTCAAAAACTATTCCGGTATAATATTCTATATCTCGTCCAAAATTTGTTGAAAAAATAGTTTTTGAATTTATTTTTGATAATTTTTTTATAGTTGATAAATCTTTAAAAACACTATTACTTAATTTATTTTTTTTAGCAAAACTTTTTAAAGTTTCTTCTAGTTTATCAATTGGACAATTAATTTTTAAATACTCCCTAATAATTTTAACAATTTTTTTATTTTCTTTAAATAATCTGGGATCTTTGATTTTTCTATCAAATCTAGACAAAATTTCAGAAACTTTACGACTTGCAATTTCTTTGCTTTGATCAAGATTTTTCATCTCGGTAAATCTTTTTTTATCTAACTCAACTGCCGCTGGATCTACATCAGAGTTCGTTTCGAGTCTCTTAAGCAAATCTTCAAAATATTGAGGTCGCCAAAAGTGTCTTTTTAATCTCATTTTCCATCTTTCTGGAATTGTTAATGACTCTATTAACTTTTGAAATAAACTTACATCACTCACTTTGATCGACGTATTTTTTATTTTTATTTTTTCAATTGAACTTGCAATTGTTTTTAAAACTTTTAAATCATCAGTAAATTTATTCTTAGAACCTAAAATCTCTATTCCTAACTGGTCATTAATGACCTTGTCCTTTGAGTTATTTGATCTTCTGTAGGCTTGGCCTGAATAAAAAATTTTTGAATTTGCTTTAGAATTATCTTTTAAATATTTTATACACGAAGCAACGGTTAAATCTGGTCGTAAACAAATGCTTTTCCCACTATCATCCTCAAAAGTGAGCATTAGTTTTCTAAAATTTTCGCCTGACCTTTGAATAATGTAATCTGAATCTAAAAGAACATCTGGTTCTGATAAAACAAAACCATCCTTCTTAAAAACTTTTATTATATTTTCAGAGTATTTTTTTGATTTCATCGCTTAAACTTTCAATTGTAATGGAAGTTTCTTTGCCAGATTTAAGATTTTTTAAAGTAACTTTTCCAGATTTTATTTCATCATCGCCATACAAAATAGCAGCTGGAGAGCCTATTTTGTTTGCATACTCCATTTGTTTTTTTAACTTACCTTCACCTGGATAAATCTCAGAACTGATATTTGACATTCTAAGTTTATTTAATATCCCAACATATTCTTTGTTTTTGTTTTGATCAAAAACACATATGACTACAGGTCGAGTAGTCTTAATTTTAAAATCTTTTTTTTGCATTAAAGCAAACACTAACCTATCAAGGCCGATTGATATTCCGGTTGCGGGACAATCATAATTTCCAAAATTGCTTACAAGATTATCGTATCTTCCGCCTCCCCCTATCGAGCCAAATTGAATGGCTTGTCCTTTTGAATTCTTTACCTCAAAATTTAAATTAACCTCAAAAATAGGTCCTGTATAATATTCCAAACCTCTTATCACCGATGGATCAAATTTATAATTTTCAAAATTATAATCTTCAAATATTTTGATAATTTCTAAAACGTCTTCGCTGTCGGATGTTTTGCTTTTTAAAGCATTTTCAATTATTTTTATCTGATCATTATTAAGATTTGCACCCTTTGTATAATCGCCAGACTTGTCTTTTCTGCCTCCTCCAAGAAGTTTCTTTGCCTCTTCCCATCCAAGTCTATCGATCTTATCAAGAGCACGTAAAGTAGTTGATATTTGCTCCTTTGATTTAATTTTTAATTGCTCAAAGAGTTTATTGGTGAATTTTCTAGAAGAAATCTTCACGGTATAATCTTTTTTATCTAGTCCACATTTTTCTAATATCTCAGATATTAATACACAAAGTTCAGCATCAGCTTGTAAACTTTTTGTTCCTACATAATCTGCATCAAATTGTAAAAACTCTCTAAATCTTCCAGGTCCTGGTTTTTCGTTTCTCCATACTGTTCCTAGTTGATAACGTTTAAAAGGTTTAGGAATCTCAAGGTAATTTTTCGCAACGTACCTTGCTAAAGGAGCGGTAAGGTCATATCGAAGTGATAACCATTTATTTTCATCTTTGAAAGAAAACACTCCTTGGTCTGGTCTTTCTTTGTCAGGCAAAAATTTGCCAATACTATCCGTATACTCAAAACTTGGTGTCTCGAGATATTGAAATCCGTATTTAGTCATAACTTCTTTAATATTAGAAATTATAAAATCTCGGATTAATAATTCTTTTTCCTGTCTATCTACAAAACCTAAAGGTAATTCCTTAGAGGGTTTAAGATTTTTTTCTTTACTCATTATTTTGGTACAGCAGGGTGGATTCGAACCACCGACCCCTAGTTCCACAAACTAGTGCTCTAACCAACTGAGCTACTGCTGCATAACTCCTTTTTATATTATTTGTTAATAAATTTATATTTTAAATATGTAATGATTTAGCTAAGCAATAGCCTAGCATGTGCAAAATGGTGTTTTGCATTAAGAAGATTTATGATTTTTAAATTTTCAATCATTGCTGCAAAGTAACATAAAATTTTTACTTTGCAACAATAGATTGTATGTAATTAGGCTTTTTGAAGATTTACTGCTGACGGACCTTTTTCGCCATTCTCAACTTCAAAAGTCAAAGCGTCACCTTCGTTTAATTCTATCTGCGCTGCTCTAGCTGCAGAAGAATGAACGAAAACATCTTTTTCTTTGTCATCTCTTTCGATGAAACCATAACCCTTTGTTGGGTTAAACCATTTAACTTTTCCTTTGATGCTCATGTTATTTACCTTTCTTTGTTTATTTAGTTGCTAGTCAATCTAACAACAAGTTTCTTTGGGGCAGATTCATTAAACAACAAATATTTTCTGCCCCAAGTTTGTGAAATTTATTGAAATACGATTAAGCTTTTTGCAGTTTAACTGCGGCAGGACCTTTTTCGCCATTCTCAACTTCAAACGTTAGTTCATCGCCTTCATTTAGATATTTTAATCCAGCTTCTCTAACTGCTGTGTGATGAACGAAAACATCTTTTTCTTTATCTTCACGCTCAATGAAACCATAACCTTTCTTTCCATTGAACCACTTTACTTTACCTTTAAGACTCATTTACTTTCCTTATTTATTATTAATTAATTGCAGTACTAATTCTGCAACAAAAACCCTTTAATAGATTTAATGCAGAAATGTCAAGTTTAAATATATCTTATTTGTAATGGCTAAAAATAAGCCTGGGAATGCTATAAGGCAAGCCTGACATTTTTCATGTTTCGTCGTACAATAAAGATATGAGATATGATAAAAATGGATTACCTATTAAAGAATACTACACAGAAGAATTAAAAAAATCCCCTAAGGATAAAATCAAAGCGATAGCTCACCAAAAATATTATACTGGGGGCTCGATTGTATTAATGTTTTTGGTTCTATTGGGGATGTACCTGGTGCTTAAGTAATTAATAAAAAAAATAATTATTTTTTTTCTAAAATTCAAAAGGATGGTGGCCAGGGACGGAATCGAACCGCCGACACAAGCCTTTTCAGGGCTCTGCTCTACCGACTGAGCTACCTGGCCAAATTAAAACCTAAAAATTATTCTTCCTTTAGTTAAATCATAAGGAGTAACCTCAACCAAAACATTATCTCCGGCAAGAACTCTTATTCTATTTTTTCTCAGCTTTCCAGCTGTATGAGCCAAAACTTCATGATTATTTTCTAATTTTACTCTAAACATTGCGTTGGGCAAAAGTTCTGTAACCTTACCTTTAAATTCCAAAAAATCTTGTTTTGTCAATATTAATCCTTTTTTTCAAAGTTCTATTCAAAATTATAAGATAATTCAACATTCAAATTTTGTGTTTTGGAATATGTTTTACATTCCAGGGTTTGCCTAAATCATGAAGAACTACATCAATAATTTCAACAATCATTGTAATAATGCTATCTCCTGAAAAAAAAATCTTTATTTTATAAGTTGAGTCTTGGATTAAGTTACATTCCATAGCCAGGTATTCTAAAACCTTATTTTTATTTTTTTGATTAATATTTTTAGATTCTACTTTAACAACTTCTTCAAATTTTACTGCACATCTTATCCTTTTATTAGCTCTAAAAACTCCTCTCTCCACATCTTCCCACATAAATCTGTTCACGATCATAATGAAAGTTCTATTTTGTTGTAAAAATACTATATCTTTTACTGTCACAATACTGTCCTGAAGATGAGCGGAAATAATTTTAAGATCTTCTTTATTGTTTCCTAGTAACTTTAGATTAACCTTTTCGCCCTCAATCATTTCAATCTTTTTATTCTAGCCCCGCAATCCGTTAATTTTTTTTCAATTTTTTCGTACCCTCTATCCAAATGGTAAATTCTATTTAAAATTGTTTTATTTGATGCCACAAGCCCCGCAAGCACTAAGGATACTGAGGCTCTTAAGTCAGTTGCCATTAATTCTGCTCCGTTTAATTTTCTCTTTCCAAAAACTTTTGCTTTATTACCTTTAATTTCAATATTAGCACCCATTCTTCGTAATTCAGAAACGTGCATGAAGCGGTTTTCAAAAATATTTTCTTTCACTTTTGAAATTCCATAAGATTTTGTCATCAAGACCATAATTTGTGCTTGTAGATCGGTAGGAAATCCTGGGTAAGGTTTTGTTTCAACATTTACACTTTTAAGTTTTTTCTTGGAACTTACGATAATATAATTCTTTTTATTAATTATCTTTACGCCCATTTTTCTTAATAAATTTATTTCTGCAGACATAATTTTTAAATTAACATTTTTAATTTTAAGACGGCCGTTTGTTAATGCCGAAGCTATGATATAGGTTCCAGCTTCAATCCTATCGAAAATAACTTTATGTGTTGTTGACTTTAAGGTATCCACACCAATAATTTCCAAAGCTCTTTTTCCTGTCCATTTAATTTTGCATCCTATTTTTTTTAAAAAGATGATCAAATCTTGTATTTCAGGTTCCAGAGCACAATTTTTTAATTCGGTTTTTCCTTTAGCAAAACAAGCTGCTATCAAAATATTTTCTGTTGCCCCAACTGAAATTCTAGGAAATTTGAAAATACAACCTTTTAAACCTTTTTTTACAGACGCAATAACATATCCATCTTTAATTTTTATATTTGCTCCCATTTTTTTTAATGCGTCCAAATGAATATTTATGGGTCGCGAACCGATGGCACAGCCGCCAGGTAAAGACACTTTTGCAGTTCCGTACTTGGCTAACAAAGGTCCTAGAACTAAAACACCAGCACGCATAGTTTTTAAAAGACGGTAAGATGCAAAATTTCTTAACTTTTTTTTGTTATGAATAGAAATTTTTTTTCTCTTTTTATCTAAATTGATGTTCGAACCGATAGCACCCAAAAGCTCAACCATAGTTTCTACATCCCGAACTATGGGAACATTTGTTATTAAAACTTTCTTGTTTGTTAATATAGTAGAAGCCAGTATAGGAAGAGTTGCATTTTTAGAACCTGAAATTTCGATTATCCCAGAAATCTTTCTGCCACCTTTAATTTCCAACCTTTGCATTTATTTTAAGATTATATTTTTGGCAAAGTAACACCGGACTGTTTCATATATTTTCCATTCCTTTGATCGTAGGTTATCTCTGGTGCCTCATTTCCCTTTAAAAAAATAAATTGAGCTGCTCCTTCGTTGGCATAAATTTTAGCTGGTAGTGGTGTAGTATTAGAAAATTCTAATGTAACATAACCTTCCCAACCAGGTTCTAGAGGCGTAACATTTACGATAATACCGCACCTCGCATATGTTGATTTGCCTAAACAAATTACCAGCACGTCTTTTGGTATTTTAAAATATTCAACTGTGCTTGCTAATACAAAAGAATTGGGAGGGATAACGCATTCTTTGCTTTTTCTCGATACAAAACTATTATTACTAAAATTTTTCGGGTCAACTAGAGCTGAATCTACATCGGTAAAAATTTTAAATTCATCAGAAACTCTAGCATCATAGCCAAAAGAAGATAGTCCATAAGAAATATTTTTTTTTGCTTCCTGCTTTTCGACAAAAGGCTTGATCATCTCCTTTTCAATTGCCATCTTTTTAATCCAACGATCTGACAAAACACTCATTATTTTTTTACTTTTTTATTTTTTTTACCAATTGTATTTTGAAATACTTTTCTTTTTTTTAGATTATTTTTTAAAGCTTGCTCAATTCTTTGATGTCTTAATTCTCTTTTTGAGTTCAGCTGCATCCATTTTATTTCTGATTAGGATTAGTTAAATCTTCCAAAGTGATTGTTTTTTTTATGTCGTGCGTTTTAACTTCATCTTTTTGAAGTGAGTCGGATGACATTAGTCTTTTGGCTCTTCTTTGAGCTAACCTTGCTTTTCTCTTAGCTTCTTTTAGCATTGCTCTTTCGCCGCGTTTTGATTTGTAATCGTAGTGTATACCCATAAGTCACCCGTCATAATGATAATAACTTTTACTTTGTTGCTCGCCACTTTGTCAAGTTACTTTGATATTGTGGCTATTTTTTGCTTACTTAAAAACTTAATATTAAATAATTCTAATTTAACGTGAAAATAGCTGCTAGCAAAATAAAAGAATACTTTATATAACCTTGATTAACATGGGTCTTCCAAAATTAGAAAAAATTTCATCAAACAGAAGTTTTGGATTAGTATTTTTCGCGGTATTTTTAATAATTTCGCTGTGGCCTCTTAAACATGGTGGGAACTTAATAATATGGTCAGCTGTTTTATCTTTTATATTTCTAACTTTAGGTATTTTAAATTCAAGATTGTTATACCCGTTAAACAAGCTTTGGAATTATCTTGGAATTTTTTTAGGAATGATAGTATCGCCTTTAGTAATGGGAGTAATTTTTTTTTTGGTAGTGTCACCAATAGGTATTATCATGCGTATATTTAGAAAGGATTTATTAAGATTAAAAGTTAATAAAAGTGCTAAAAGTTACTGGATAACTAAACAAAAAATAAAAAGTACAATGAGAAATCAATTTTAAGTATGAGTTTTCTAAAAGAATTTTGGGAATTTTTAAAAATTAGAAAAAAATATTGGTTGATGCCGATAATAATAGTTTTAGTTTTATTTGGCGGTCTAATTGTTCTTAGTCAAGGATCTGTTGTAGCACCGTTTATTTATACAATATTTTAAATGACCTCAATACTTGGTATATCTGCATTTTATCATGATAGTGCAGCAGCAATTGTAATTGATGGGCAAATAGTTGCAGCTGCTCAGGAGGAGAGATTTACAAGAAAAAAACACGACTCTAGCTATCCTTTTAATGCAATCGAATTTGTTTTAAATTTTGCAAAATTAAATTTAAGCCAAATCGATTATATAGTTTTTTATGAAAAACCATTTTTAAAATTTGAAAGGCTGCTTGAAACTTATGTGGCCTTTGCTCCTTCTGGTTTTAAATCTTTTTGCTCTTCTATGCCAATATGGCTTAGAGAAAAATTGTTCCAAAAAAAACTAATCTTTAACAAATTAAAATTACATGACAATAAATTTAATGATGAAAATAAAATATACTTTTCTGAACATCATTTAAGTCATGCGGCAAGTGCTTTTTATCCTTCACCTTATGAAGAGGCTATAGTGCTAACAGCTGACGGGGTTGGGGAATGGGCAACAACAACTGTTGCTATAGGGAGAAAAAATAATTTAGAAATTCTAAAAGAAATTCATTTTCCACACTCTCTTGGCTTGCTGTATTCAGCTTTCACATATTTTGTGGGCTTTAAGGTTAATAGTGGAGAGTATAAACTTATGGGGCTGGCTCCATATGGTGAACCAAAGTTTAAAAATTTAATTTTAAAAAATTTAATAGATATAAAAGATGACGGTTCTTTTAAATTAAATCAGTCTTATTTTAATTACGCAACTGGACTTACAATGACCAATAAAAAATTCTCAAAACTTTTTGGTCAAAAACCAAGAAATCCAAAAAATGAAAAATTAACTCAGTTTCATATGGATGTTGCTTCTTCAATTCAGTCTGTAACAGAAGAAATTCTTTTAAAATTAACAAGATCACTATTCAATGAATACAAAATACCTAATTTATGTCTGGCTGGGGGTGTTGCATTAAATTGTGTTGCTAATGGAAAAATCCTTAAAGATAAAGTTTTTAAAAATATATGGATTCAGCCTGCTGCTGGTGATGCCGGAGGAGCTTTAGGTGCAGCATTAGGAATTTGGCATCTAGAAAAAAAAAAAGATAGAAAAATTATAAATAACAAAGATAGTATGATGGGTGCTTATTTAGGTCCAGAGTATTCTCAAGAAGAAATTGAACAGTCTTTGAGACAGTCTGGAGCAAATTTCGAAACTTATAATAAGACAGAAATTATTGAAAAAACTACAACTTCGCTAAAAGAAGGAAAAGCAATCGGTTGGTTTCAGGGCAGGATGGAATTTGGACCCAGAGCTCTCGGAAGCAGATCAATTATTGCAGATGCTAGATCCACAACTATGCAAAAAAACTTAAATTTAAAAGTTAAGTACAGAGAAAGCTTTAGACCTTTTGCTCCTTCTATTATTTCCGAAGACTTGTCTGAATGGTTTGATTTAAAAATTGATAGCCCGTATATGATGCTTGTTTCTAACGTAGAAAAAAAAAAGTGCAGACAAATGACAGAGAAAGAAAAAATGTTATTTGGAATAGATAAGTTAAATATTAAAAGATCCGAAATATCAGCAGTAACACACGTTGATTATTCTGCAAGAATTCAAACTGTCCATAAAGATACGAATCCAAAATATCATGAATTAATCTCTGAATTTAAAAAAAAGACAGGATGCCCAGTTATAGTTAATACATCGTTTAATGTGAGAGGCGAACCTATTGTGAATACTCCGAAGGATGCTTTTGATTGTTTTATGGGAACTGAAATTGATATCTTGGTAATAGGAAATTGTTTTTTAATTAAAGAAAATCAAAACAAATCTCTAAAAAAAGATTATAAATATAAATATGAATTAGATTAATTTAAAATGATTACAAAAAAAGCAAATCTTATAAGAGTTTTAAAAAATGTTAATTTTACAAAAAATGAACCTATTAGTATTGTTCATTTTTTGACAAATAGATGTAATGCAAGATGCTCGTTTTGTTTTATAGATTTTGATGACCCCAATACTTTTAAAGGCGAACTTACATTAGATGAAATTGAAAAATTAACAAAAAGTTTTGGAAAGTCTTTATTAAATGTGAATTTAACAGGGGGAGAGCCATTTGCTAGAAAAGACATCATAGAAATTGCCAAATTATATATACAGAATTCAACCATTCAATCAATTTACGTAACAACCAACGCAAGCCTTCCTGAACGGGTAGAAGAATTTGCAAAAGAAATTACAAAATTTAAAAATGACATTGAGCTTACATTCCAAATCTCCATTGATGATTTTCCAGAAAAGCATAATAAAGTTAGAAAAATTGATAATCTTTTTGAAAATTGTATTGACACATATTTCCGTCTTAAAAAATTAACACCCAATATAAATCCTGTTGTTAGTATAACTGTTAATCACGAAAATTGTGATGATATACAAAACATTTTTGATCACTTGGTGAACGCTTGTAAAATCGATTCCTTAAAATGTACTATTGTAAGAGATGAAGGAGTTTATAAAACTCCTCATGAAAAAAGACTAAAAATCTTTGAGGCATACTCTTGGTTAACAAATAAAATATTAGAAATGACTAAAAATAAAACAATTAAAAATTATAATCCAAATTCATTTCAAGGAAAGTTGCACAATAAAAAAGATGAAATTTCATGGGAGCTTACAAAAAAAATGTATCTAAAACCTAATTATGTTAGCCCGTGTCATGCAGCTGGATTATTTGGAATAGTTACCGCTTCTGGAATGGTATACCCGTGTGAAATTTTAGAAGATAAATTACTAGGTGATTTAAGAAAAAATGAAATGAATTTTATGAAAATTTGGAACAATAAAGATACCGCAGAAACTAAAGATTTTATAAAAAAAACAAATTGTAATTGCACATATGAATGCGCGCTAACATATAATATTTTGGGTAATTGGAGATATCAACCTCGTTTAATTAGTTCGTTTTTTAATTTTTAATTAATTTTATGACAGAACCTGTAAATATTATTATACCCGCCATTAAACTAGACGATGAACTTTTAACATGCCTAAAAGAAATTAATAAAATCAAATATCCTAATTTTTTTGTAACAATAGTTTTAGATTACGACATAAAAAACAAATTGCCAAAATTAAAATATAAAATTAATAAAATGGTTGTTGGCAAAATTAATATGTCGAAAAAAAGAAATCTTGCAACCAAAAAATTTAAATCCAAATTTATTGCTTTTATTGATAGTGATGCTTACCCAAATAAAAACTGGCTTAAAAATGGTATAAAATACCTAAAACAAAAAAAAGGAGATGTAGTTGGAGGACCTAGCCTGCCTTTTGCAAAACAAAATTATTCCGAAAAAATATGTTATTTAAGTAAAAGGTCTATATTTGTGACTGGCTATCTTAATTTTAGAAAATATAAAGCTAAAAAACGCCATTGTGATTGGCTTGAGTCTTGTAATCTTATAATGGAAAAAAAATTCTTTTTAAAATATGGGGGAATGGATAGCAAAAGATATACTGGCGAAGATAAAGAATTTTTCGAAAGAGCAAGAAGAAAGAATCCTAATATAAAAGTTTTTTATAGCCCTGATCTTTTTATCTATCATAGAGAAAGAAGATTTTTTGGATTTCTGCTTCAAAGATCATGTTTTGGCATGGATTTTTTAAATTTGATTAAATACAATGTTGGAATTAGAGGATTTCAGCCAATATTACCAATTTTAATATTTGTTTCATTTTTAATTTTGCTAATTTCCAAAATTGCCGTGCCTAGTAAAATACTAATTTTTTTATCAGGTTTACTATTAATTAATTTTGCAATTATTTTAGAAACAAAAAAATATATAAAATCTATTAAAACTCTTTTTTTAACAATGCTAACCATTAATTTGGCAAATATATCTTTTGCACTTGGTAGTGTTTTAGCACTTTTTGGATTGCAAAAAATATTGGCAAACAAAATTTATTCTTATTCAAGATGGAATAATTAATACAAGTTGTATTTCTAAATTGAGTTAACGCTAATATTTTTTAATAATATTCCCAACTTTCGAGAATCTGGACTTTCAAGCACTTCGTAAGGTGAAAGAAGATTTTTAAATTTAAAATCAAGCTTAATTTCACCATCTTTAATCAATTCACTATTAATAAGAATTTCAAACTCTATATCCTGATTGCTCTCGCTTAATTTAATATTTTTATTTATTGAATCATTGATATATACATCAAATTCTAAAAATTTGTTTTTTTTAGTTATATATGGCTTACAAATAATTTTTAGCTTTAGGCCTTGTTGATTTTGATCCGTTTTAAATAGCAAAGTAGACTGCCTGCCCTCAGACCATATGCCTAACTTATCAAAATTATGAGACCAACCAAAACCATAATAATTATCTTTTTCGTTAAAATAAAAATTATTTGTTTTATCGATATTTAAAAGTTTTAATTTTACTTCACTAAATAATTTTTTATCATTTTCACTCATTTTATCTTTCTCATTTGCAACCATAATCCAAATATTATCTCTATAAAAGAAACCTACATTTTCATTTTTGAATAAATATTTTAAGTGTCTTAAATGACTTGAATTAGGAATTACATAAACAGTATCTAAAGAAAGATCTTTTTTTCTAAAATCATCGTATAAATTATACTTAGCATCCGCTATGGCCTTGCGATTTATTCTTGCTAACTTTACCAAATTTGTTTTTTCTAAATTATATTTTTCAATTGAGTATGACAAATCACTGAATAGTTTTGCGTAATTTTTTGGATAAGTAGTTTTAAGAGTTTTGTATTCTTTAAATAAAGAATCCCATATTTCATCTTTTACAAGTTTTTCATTATCTATTGGTGTAAAAAAATTTATGCGTTTTTTCATCCCAGCTGAAATATCGATTAGTTGAATAACTAATAGAACGCTAATAATTAATAGGGAGTTTTTATTATTTAAACATTTATAAATAATTATTATCGACATTATGATTAAAAAATAATTTACAATCCAAAATAATCTCCCTGTAGGTCTAACTATGCTTAATAATCCATAAATGTATTTATTTAGTGGTATTTCCAAAAGAGTATAAGGTCCAAAGGAAATTTTGTTTGAAAGCGCCCAAATAGTAAAAAAAATTGATATAAAAATGAAAGCTTTTATTTCTTTATTAGTTTTAATAGATGCAAGGTTAGTTTTATGTTTTTGTTGAAAAATGAGAATAAACATAAAAATTAACATCATTAGTTGTCCCAAACCAAGATAGTTAAAGCCCTCCCCTTCCTCTCCGTTTGTTAATTTAATATCCGGTAAAAACCATGACCAAGAAATATTGTTTAAAGTATTATGTGCATCAAAAATACTAAGAAGATTTAATTTATCTCTACCAAAACCTAGGGCTAAAGTATCTACCATTCTTACTTCGAAATACCCAGTAACGTATAAAGTTAAAAGCAGCAAAAAACTGATAATAAAAAAATCTTTTGTTAAATTAAATAAATGTTTTTTTGTGAATTTAAAATTTATTATTCTTAATAATGAATATGTCGCTAATATTATTATCATAAAATAAAAATTTATTAAGGAAGATAAAATTATAATAAATATCCATAAAAATTTTGATTCTTCAGCTTTACGTGACAAACCTAAATAAAGGGCAAATAATAAAATCCAATGACCTGCTAATGCCGGAACCATTAATAATTTCCACAAAAAAATAGGTGCGGTCAAAAAAAATATAGACCCAACAAAGGAATACAAACTTGAATTTGTAAATTTTTCTAAAATTTTATAAGAAAAAAATAACTGAAAGTAAAAACATATAAAATACCAAAAAGATATGTATTGAGAACTTTCAGGTAAAAACGATTTAAACAATTTAAAAGTTAATGCTAAAATTGGTATTGAATCTGAAAAAACAATAGAGCTGGCAAATTCACCACCATAATTAGGATTGCTCCCTAGAGGAAACCTCCAAGTATCATTTTTAAAAAAATGCCAAGCCATCTGAGGTAGGGTGGAATCATTACCTTGGTGCAACCAAACTGTGCTTTGAAAGGAAATATTGTTGATTCCTACGACACTAATTAGATAAACAAATGAAATTAAAAAAAATAAAAAATATATTTTATTGTTGGTAAAAAATTTCATTTAAGTCTTAAAAAAAACTTTTTTAATAAAAAAAGCTGAAAGCAAAAGAATAAAAAAACCAATTATGGGTAAATAAATTTCTGGTGATTGAATAACTGGTAAAAAACTAAGCTCAGCATTTTGATCAATAATTTTTTCAATACCGCTACCAAGGGCTACTGTTACAAAAGTTGTTGGAAGTATTCCTATAAGAGTTGCAATAATATAATTTTTAGATGACATGTTAAAAAGAACAGGCAAAATATTTTGTATAGGAAAAGGTGTTCCTCCTCCTCCGATAAATCTAAAACACATAAAATATATTAAATCATTTTTATCAAAAAAATCTATAAATTTAGAAAATCTTGTTTTAAATTTTGCTTCAATTAAATCACTAAAAAAAGTTTTTGCTAAGCGATATAACAAAAAACCACCAATTGTATTTCCAAATATTAATATTAATGTTCCCAGCCATTTACCAAAAATAAAACCAATTATTAAAGTAGGCAATAACATTGGGGTCAATAATAAATTTAAAGAAATAGTAATGATAAAAAAAATAATTGTTAGAAAGAAAATA
The DNA here is from genome assembly GCA_003214615.1 of Pelagibacteraceae bacterium AG-414-E02. Classification (GTDB taxonomy): domain Bacteria; phylum Pseudomonadota; class Alphaproteobacteria; order Pelagibacterales; family Pelagibacteraceae; genus AG-414-E02. The sequence continues at coordinate 29,722 of QCLK01000002.1, read as the reverse complement.
TTATTATCTTTGTAAGTTAGGATTACTTCTCTATTTTCTTTAATTAAATCATAGCTAGTTAAATCTTTTAGATCAAAAGTTGACCAAAAAAAATAAATAGCTGTAAACAAGACTATTAAATACACTGCCCCTAAATAGATTTTAAAATTTGAAGAATCTAGTTTCATAATTAACTTTTAACTGTACTTATAAGCTCTTATTACCTATAAATATCAAAAAATTTTAACAAGAAATAACAGAAATCTTATGAAAAGAACATATCAACCAAGTCGTTTAGTAAGAAAAAGAAGGCATGGATTTAGATCTAGAATGAAAAAAAGAGGTGGTAGGAAAGTTTTGTCTAGAAGACGCTCAAAAGGAAGAAAAAAAATATCCACTTAATTAAGTTCTAACAATGATTAAATTTAAGAGCCTGAATCAAAGTAGTCATTTTTTGAAAATCTTAAAAAAGAAAAAAATAAACAACAAATACTTTACAGTATATTTTGATAAATATTTGAATAATAAAGATAAAAACTCTAAAAAATATTTAAATATTAGCTTTGTAATGAAAAAAAAAATTGGAAACGCTGTGGTTAGAAATAGAATTAAACGGAAATTAAAGTCTGCAGTTCAAAAAATTTTAAGGGAAAAAAAGGAAATTGACCTAAACTATACTTATGTAATTTTTGGAAAAAATAATGTATATAAGGATGAATTTGCCCTTATTTTTAAAGAAGTAAATAGTGTATTTAAAAAAATAAAGCAGACAGGTGTTTAATTCATGAAATTGATTAATAATTTTTTAATAGCATTAATAAAATTCTACAAATATTTTATTTCACCTTACTTTTTTTCTAATTGCCGATATTTACCAACTTGTTCTGAGTATTTTATAGATTCCTTAAAAATAAATGGATCCTTAAAAGGTTCTGCATTAGGCATCAAACGGATTCTTAGTTGTCATCCAATTCGATTTCTTGGTGGTGGTAGCGGATTAGATCCTGCAATAAAATTTAAAAAAGGAAAAAAATAGATGGATGCCAAAAACGTTATATTAGCTATTTTACTTTCAACAATTGTGTTAGTTGGTTGGGGAACTTTTTTTGCACCTCCTCCCCCTACTCCAATCGAAGTAGTAGAAAATGAAACTAAAAATAGTGAAGTTGCTTCATCACCTTCAATTGAAAGCGAAGAGACTAAAAATGAAATAACAAGAAAAGATGCAATAAATAAAACTAATAGAATTAAAGTAGAAAATGAAAATATTAAAGGATCAATATCGTTACAAGGTGGAATTATAGATGATATAATATTCAAAAATTATAATGAAACCTTAAACGGTGAAGATAAAGTTGTTTTCTTAAATCCAAAAAATTCCTCAAAAGAATATTTTATTGAAACAGGCTGGGCCTCTGGAGGTAACGAAAAAATAAACTTACCTTTAGTTGACACAATTTGGAAAGCTAAAGGTAATAGCTTTCTTACCCCAAACAATCCTGTAACGCTTGAATGGGACAATGGTGAAGGTTTAATTTTTACAAAAAAAATTGAATTAGATGAAAAATTTTTATTTAAAATTACACAAGGTATAAAAAATAATTCAAGCAAATCCTTTCAATTCTATCCATACGCACAAATTACTCGAAGTGACAAGCCTGAAGGAATGCAAATATACATTTTACACGAAGGTTTTCTTGGAGTGTTTGGAGAAGAGCTTGTAGAAGAAGATTATGATGATATTGAAAAAGAAAAATTTACTATTACCAGTTCCAAAGGTTGGTTAGGAATTACAGATAAATATTGGTTAACAGCAATAGTACCTGAAAAAGGAAATGAGTTTAAAGCTGAGTTTATAGCAAAAAATGAAAAGTACAGGGCTAATTATATAATTAAGGATGCAAAAATTTTAAACCCTGGAAACTCTATTAATAACACAATCAATACCTTTGTAGCTGCTAAAGAAGTAGCTGTAATTGATAGTTATGCAGAAAAATTAGGAATAGAAAAATTTGATTTAGCAATTGATTGGGGATGGTTTTACTTTTTCACTAAACCTCTTTTTTTCATAATTGACTACTTTTTTAAACTTACTGGAAATTTCGGTTGGGCTATCGTAATTATTACTGCTTTAGTGAGATTAATTTTCTTTCCGTTAGCAAACTATTCATTTAAATCGATGGCAAAAATGAAAATACTTCAGCCAGAAATGGTCAGATTAAAAGAATTACACAAGAATGACAAAGTCAAATTACAGCAAGACATGATGGCTTTATATAAAAGAGAAAAAGTAAACCCTATTTCTGGTTGTTTACCTGTTTTAATACAAATTCCCTTTTTCTTTGCGATTTATAAAATGTTGTATGTTACGCTAGAAATGAGGCATCAACCTTTTTTTGGTTGGATAAAAGATTTGTCTGAAAGAGACCCAACTTCTATTTTTAATTTATTTGGATTAATTCCTTGGGATCCGCCAACTTTCTTGATGATAGGTGCTTGGCCAATACTAATGGGTATAAGCATGTGGATTCAGCAAAAATTGAATCCTACACCGCCAGATCCCATTCAAGCAAAAATTTTTATGTTCTTCCCAATTTTTCTAACAATTATATTGGCTCCCTTCCCATCAGGTCTAGTCGTATATTGGACTGTAAACAACATTTTAACCATTGCGCAGCAATGGGTAATTATGAGAGGAACAAAAGTAAAAACTGTTTAAAAATGCAACAACCAGCCCAAAATTTAGAAAGCAAAATAAAAGAGCTATGGCCAGAAGATGGACCTTCTAATCTAGAAGTAGAAAAGTATGTTAAAAAATATTCAAAAGAAAAAATAGTAATAAAATGTGGCGGCAAAGTTCTTTTAGATCAATCACTTTTAAATAATTTAATCGAAGATATAGTAATTTTGAAAAAGTTAGGTTTGACACCTATACTTGTGCATGGTGGGGGGCTAGGAATTAAAAAAAAATTAGATGAGCAAAATATCAAAAGTAAATTTATCATGGGTTTAAGAGTTACAGATGGAAAAATGATTAATATTGTTGAAAATACTATGACAGAATTTAATAAAGAAATTGTTAGTGCACTTGAAAAAAAATCATGCAAAGCAAAATCTATAACAATAAAAAAAAATAATATAATTTATGTTGAGCAAGAAAATAAAGAATTAGGTTTTGTTGGTAAACCAAAAAGAGTGGACGCAAAACTGCTCAAAGAAATAATTAAAGAAGATTTTATTCCTGTTATAGTTCCAATGGGTCTAGATGAAAAAGGTGTCCCCTATAATATTAATGCTGATACTGCCGCTGGTGCGATAGCAAGAAGTATCAAGTCTAGAAGGTTGATGTTGTTGACGGATATTGATGGTGTTTTAGATAATAATGAAAAATTAATTTCAGAAATAAACACTGCGGAAGCAAAAGAACTAATTAATAGCGAAACAATTCATGGCGGTATGATACCAAAAGTTAAAACTTGCATTGACGCTATAAATAACGGCGTAAGAGCAGTGGTTATTCTTGATGGTAGAAAGCCCCACTCTATCTTGTTCGAATTATTTTCTGACAAAGGTTCAGGAACACTGATAAGAAAATGAAACCATTTAATTCTATCAAATTTTGGATATTTGATTTAGACAACACTTTATATTCTGGGAAAACTAAAGTTTTTGAACAAGTTGATAAAAGAATGTCTAAATATATTTCAAATAAGCTGAATATAAGCATCGAAGAAGCAAAAAAAATTCAGAAAAATTATTTTTATGAATATAATACAACGCTAAATGGAATGATAAAAAATCACAAAATTAATCCAGATGAATTCTTGGATTTTGTACATGATATAAATATTGACTTTCTTCAAAAAGATCTTGAGCTAGCTAAAGAAATTGAAAAGCTTGATGGTAAAAAAATCATATTTACTAATGGATCAAGAAAACACGCAATAAATGTGACTAAACAAATAGGCATAGATCAACTTTTTGATGATATTTTTGATATTGTAGACGCTGAATTTATTCCAAAACCTTCTTTAGAACCTTATAAAAAATTAGTCAAAAAACATAAAATTGACCCAAAATTATGTGTATTAGTTGAGGATATTGCAAGAAATTTAAAACCGGCATATGAAATGGGTATGAAAACAGTCTGGATAGAAAACGATGAGCCATGGGCAAGTAAATTTTCAGATAGTGAATTTATAAATCATAGGACAAATAATTTGGCTGAATTTTTAAAAAAAATTAACTTAACTAAAGCTGCTTAATGACTACAAATTCTTTTGAAAAAATAATTAATGAAGCTTGGAATAATAAAAACCAAGTGAATTCTAAATCTAGTAGAAAAATATTAAATGCTATTAGTAAAACTATAGAGTTATTAGATTCAGGCAAAATAAGAGTTGCGGAAAAGAAAAATGATGAATGGATTGTTAATCAGTGGATTAAAAAAGCAATTTTATTAAGTTTCAGGGTTAATAAAATGAAAATTTCTAAAGGTCCCTATGCTGCTTGGTACGACAAAGTAGAAGGTAAAACTCATAAATGGAATGAAAAAAGATTTATTAAAGAGGGGTTTAGATATGTCCCAAATGGTGTTGTAAGAAAAGGAGCGTTTATTGCAAAAAATGTTGTCTTGATGCCTTCATTTGTAAACATCGGTGCTTACGTAGATCAGGGAAGTATGATTGATACCTGGGCATCTGTAGGATCTTGCGCTCAAGTTGGAAAAAATTGTCATATATCAGGTGGAGCAGGTATTGGTGGAGTGTTAGAGCCCATGCAAGCAAACCCAACGGTCATTGAAGATAATTGTTTTGTAGGAGCCAGAGCTGAAATAGCAGAAGGTGTTATAGTTGGTAAGGGATCGGTTTTATCCATGGGAGTTTATATTGGAGCATCGACCAGAATCATTGATCGAGCAACAGGTGAAATACATTATGGAAAAGTACCAAACTATTCTGTGGTAGTGCCTGGAGCAATGCCTAGCAAAAATAATCCTGATGGTCCATCTTTGTATTGTGTGATTATCGTAAAAAAAGTAGACGAAAAAACAAGAAGTAAAACTTCAATTAATGATTTATTGAGAGATTAAAAAGACTCATGCCAATCAGTGAATTAAAATTAGCAAAAGAATTGATTCGACGTCCTAGCGTTACGCCAAAAGATGCTGGAGCAATAAATGTTTTAGCAAAAAATTTAAGATCTCTTGGCTTTAAATGCCAATTAATAAATTTCAAAAATATTAAAAATCTATACGCAAAATTAGGAAAATCATCTCCTAACTTTTGCTATGCTGGGCATACGGATGTTGTTCCCCCGGGAAATATAAAAGATTGGAGCGTTAATCCTTTCAAACCAACAATTAAAAATAATAAATTAATTGGTCGAGGAGCTAATGACATGAAAGCTTCGATTGCTTGCTTCGTAGCTGCGGTAAGTAAATTCAAAGGAAAAAATAAAAAATTTAATGGTTCTATAAGCTTGTTAATTACAGGAGATGAAGAAGGAATAGCAATTAATGGAACGAAAAGAGTAGTTGAATACTTAAAAAGGAAAAGAGAAAAAATTAATTTCTGTTTGGTTGGAGAACCAACTAATCCTAATAAACTTGGAGAAATGATCAAAATTGGAAGAAGAGGAAGTATAACCGGACGATTAACTGTAATTGGTACGCAAGGCCACGTGGCTTATCCTCATAGAGCAAACAACCCATCAAATACAATAATTAATATTTTAAAAAAAATAAAAGAAATAAAATTAGATAGAGGCACAAAAAATTTTCAACCATCAAATCTGGAGATAACAAAAATTAATATAGATAATCATGCAGATAATGTTATCCCGGGGTCGGCTAGTGCTGTGTTTAATATTAGATTTAATAACAAACACTCATCCAGTTCATTAAAAAGAAAATTTAACTCCATATTTAAATCAATTACTAAAAAAACTAAGTGTAGATTTAATGTAAAATACGAGGTGTCTGGTGAAGCTTTTTTAACTAAACCAAATAAAACAACCTACATGATTCAAAATACGATTAAAAAAGTTACTAGAATTAAACCAAAATTATCTACAACGGGAGGAACATCTGACGCAAGATTTATTAGAAAAATCGCACCTTGTTTAGAATTTGGTTTGGTCGGAAAAACCATGCATAAAATTGATGAATCTGTACCTATTTCAGATCTTAAAAAATTGACTAAAATATATGTAAATATTTTAGAAAATTATTTTTAATGAAAACAGGAATTATAACGACTGATACTTACTTGCAGCATGATACAGGACAAGGGCATCCTGAAAGAGCGGACCGTGTAACTGCAGTTATAGATCACTTAAAGAAAGTAAAATCAAAAAATTTAATTTGGAAAAAGCCAACAAAATTCGATCTTAAATATTTAGAGTTTGCCCACGATAAAGATTATCTAAATAATGTAACTAAGTCCTTTCCGAAGCAGGGTTTAAATTTTTTAGACGGGGATACTATTGTGTCGCCTGGAAGTAAAGATGCAACGAAAGACGCTGTCGGTTCAATTTTAACGGCTATTGATGGTGTAATGAAAAAGGATTTCAATAATGCTTTCTGCGCTGTAAGACCTCCAGGGCATCACGCAGAAAAACAAAAAGCGATGGGATTTTGCGTCTATAATAATGTGGCGGTTGGAGCTTATTATTTATTGGAAAAATATAAATTAAAGAAAGTTGCTATTATTGATTTTGATGTACACCATGGTAACGGAACACAAGATATATTTTATGACAACGAAAAAGTTTTATATGTTTCATCCCATCAATACCCTTATTACCCTGGTTCTGGAGCTGCAAATGAGAAAGGTAATAAAGATAATGTGTTAAATGTTCCTCTCAATGCTGGAACTCAACCACATGAATTTTTAAATGCCTACGAAAGCATTTTTAAAAAGCTTAAAACATTCAAACCTGAATTTATTTTATTATCAGCTGGATTCGATGCTCATAAAGATGATCCCCTTGCTCAAATTAATCTAGAATCAAAAGATTATTACACTTTAACAAAAAGGATACTAACGCTTGCAAAAGAGCTTTGTGGCGGAAAAGTAGTGTCTATTTTAGAAGGTGGATACGATCTAAATGCTCTTAGAGAGAGTGTTGATTACCACGTAAAGTCTTTAATAGAATTTCAATAAGAAATTTTTTTTAAATATAATCCACAAGCGGGAGCTGGGGGTGCGCATTTAGCACGACTTTTCGACTTAAAAGAATTTTGGAAATCATTTAAATTCCATTTATCTTCACCTAAGTATTTTACACATCCAACCATAGATCTAACTTGTTGTTGTAAAAATGATTTAGAAGTAAATTGTAAAATTATTTTGTCACCATTTTTTTTTACTGTAGCTCTTTTTAACGTTTTAATAGGTGACTTGGCCTGACACGAAGATGAACGAAATGTTGAAAAGTCATGCGTGCCTTTTAATAGTTTAAGACCTTTTTTCATAGCTTTAATATTTAGCTTTTTGCGAATGTGCCAAGCCTTATTTTTTTCTAAGGCTAATGGAGACAGCCTATTAACAATTATATATTCATAAGTTCTTTTTTTCGCATCAAATCTTGCATGAAATTTATTTTTCACTTTTTTAATTTTCAAAATAGTAACGGGTTTATTTCCAATGTGCTGATTTACCCCCCTAAGAAAAATTTTTTTTTTTATTTTTTTTTTTAAATCAAAATGAGCTACCTGTGTTAAAGCATGAACTCCAGAATCTGTTCTTCCTGCACCAGTAACTATTACTTTTTCTTGTGAAAAGGCAAAAATAGCATTTTGTAATACTTCTTGAACAGATTGGCCATTTTTTTGAAATTGCCAGCCCACAAAAGGTGTTCCCTCATATTCTATTTTGATTTTATATCTTTCCATTAAATAAGAATCGTTCCTTTGCTAATTTTTTTTCCAAGTAAAAATTCCTTGGTGGTTTGCCTACTTTTTCCCTGGCGCTGTAATTCCAAAATTTTTACAGAGTTTGAACCACATGCAATGGTTAAATTTTCATCGATAACATGGCCTGCTTTTCCATTTTCTAAAGATATCTCGGCTCTCAAAACTTTAAATCTCTCCTTGTTAAATTCAAACCATGCACCAGGACTTGGACTCAAGCCATGAATATGTGCTAAAATTTTATTAGCATTTTTATTCCAGTTAATTTTTGTTTCATTCTTGTCTATTTTTTTTGCGTAAGTGGCTTGGGAATGGTCTTGCACTATAAATTTTAAATTTTCAATATTTTTCAAACTTTGAATTAATAAACTTGCTCCCTCTAAAGAAAGTTTTTTTTCAATTTCGCCATGGGTTTCGTTTTTATTTAATTTAAATTCTCTTGATGCTAAAACAGGTCCACTATCTAATTTTTCTTCAATCTTCATAATGCTAACACCAACGTTTTTATCACTATTCATTATAGCCCTTTGGATTGGTGCTGCTCCTCTCCATTTGGGCAGCAGAGAAGCATGAATGTTAAAAAAACCATATTTAGTTTTATCCAAAAAATTTTTTGGAATTAACTGCCCATATGCAACAACCACTACCAAATCAGGAGATAATTTTTCAAAATTTTTCAACTCTTGCTCATTGTTTAAGCCTGGAGGATTTCTAAAATTTATTCTGTTTTTTTTACAAAATTCCTCTATGGCTGATGGGTTAATTTTTTGTCCCCTTTTTGATTTTTGAGGAGGCTGTGTATATACTGTTAAAATATCAAATTTTTTTTTAATTAGAGTTTCTAGAGCAACTACAGAAAACTTGGGAGTTCCCATAAAAACTATTTTTAGCGGCATTAATATATTATTGAAATTAAACTACAATTCTTTCAAGTTCTTTTTTTTGCTTAGAAAGTTTTTTAATAATCATTGTTTTTTTTAATTTAGAAAGATAATCGATAAATAGTATACCTTCCAAATGATCTATTTCATGTTGAATGCATGTTGCAAGCATACCTTGAGCCTCGATTTCTTTGGGCTGCCCATAATAATCTAAAAATTTTACATTGCATTTATCTGGCCTATCAATTTCGGCAAATTGGCCAGGTACTGATAAACATCCTTCTTCATACGTCGAATTATTTTTAGACTTATTAGCAATTTCTGGATTAACAAAATATAATGGTGATTTTGGTTCATCTTTTCTTGAAATATCAAGAACTATAACTCTTTTTGGAACTCCAACTTGTATGGCTGCTAAACCAATTCCTGGAGCTGCATACATTGTCTCCAACATATCGTCCATAAGATTTTGTAAATCTTTATCTACTTTCTCGACAGGTAAAGATTTTTGCCTCAATATCTTGTTTGGTTCAGTTAAAATTTTTCTCAAAGCCATGTAAATATGAATAAATTATAAAATTATTATAGTCAAGTAATAGGAATATTTTTAATTTAAAATTACTTATGCTTTTATAGGAAGAGCTTCACTTAAAATATTATTTCTAATTTTCTTTAATTTTAATTCATTTAAAATTTTACTTAAAAAATAAATAGTTTCAGGATCTAAATCTTGTATTTTGTCCTCTCCAATTATTTCAATGATTTTAAGCATAACCATACCTATTTGGTTTTTCTTAACAAGTTCATCTAAATTTTGCGGCACGGTTAACTCGGATGAAAGTGATACATAATCTAGGTCTTTGGGTATCTCTATACCGTCTGCTGCTAAGGACTCTAAAACAATAATATCCATTATTGAAATAAAATATTTTTTATTTCTTTTTATTTTTTTATAAACTGCTTTAAAATCTTTTTCAGTTCTACTAGTCTTTTCATAATTATCTAAAAAATGTCTTATAACTTTTGATCTATGCAAAATATCATTATCAAACTTAATCTTTTTTATATCTTTGAATTTGGGGTCTATATTTTGATCTACTAATTCGACATATCCTTCTGGAATATCTTTTGGTTCGATGGATTTTAGAATAGTTGAAAGTTCTTCTTCATACACATTAAACAATTTTTCTTTTAAAAACAGATCTTTTAGTAAAAAAGCTAAATAAAGTTTTCGATCAGCATCAACACTTAACAACATGCTTTGATAAATCAGAGCTCTAGCTTTATATCCGGGTAAGTTTTTGTAAATTTCTGTTGAATTTAGTAATTGATTAAAATTAAAAGGTAATTGTAAATAAATTTTAAAAACATCTTCATTTCTGAAAGAATCTTCCGATGCAGCTTTTTCATAGGTTGGTACAATGTCTTCATTTTCAAAATCTTTAGTATTTATTAAATTTGCTGAGGAAAGATAACGCCAAATATATTTATCGGTTTTATCACTTGGCTCATATTTAAAATCACTGACAGTAATATGAGACAAATAAAAATTCAAAAGATTGTTATCTAAAATTTTTTGGCTAGTTGTGTCTGTCACGCCCAGTAAAAAAAGAAATTTATTTTCAAAAAAATTATCATTTATGCCTCGCTCTTTCATGAGATCGTAAAGTAATTGGGCTTCTTCTTTTCGCCCATCGTTTACCAAACAATAAATTAAAAATTTATCTAGATAATTATTTTGGACTTCTTTTCCTAAAAATTTTATTTTTTCACATGCCGATTTAATATCAGCCAATGAAAGATATTCATTAACTAATAATTTTACTGCTTTTGATTGTTTACCAACCTCAGGATTATTTTTAAGTAATGTTTCAAGATCCTGAAACCTTTTATTTTTTATTAACCAGTTTATCTTTATTTTTAAAAATTCTTCGTGATCTAAATTTTTTTGGGGAGGGTAAGCATTTGTAAACAAAACTTCAAAAAGCAAATCTTCAGAAAGTTTGGATAATTTTAATTTATTAATTCTACTTAATGTTTTTTTTATTTCTGTTCCATTAGATTGTTCCCACATATTTAAATTAAAATTATTTTCTTCAGGATCGAAGATACCTATTAAGCTCTGGCTAAAATTTTCTATTTTTTCTTCATTTATACTTGTTTCTAATTTATTTGTATTTTCTTTCAGTATTGGACTTTTTATAATTATTTCTTCTTCTTCATTGTCATTTCCACTTTGGTTTTTTTGCTCATCGCTTTCTTTTTTTTCCCATATATCTACGGCAGCATAAGCAAAATTTAGATTAAAAATTAAAATAAGAAGTAAAAATATAAAGCGTAGCAAATTATTTAATTGTGATAAGTTTATCATTACTTAGTTCTTGCTTGATAAGTTTGTTAGGAGCGGGCATATCAATTTTATCTATTAAAAATATCGCTAAAAATAAAACAAAAACGACTGCTATACTTTTAATTATAAAAGTTCTGCTTATAAAATTCCCTCTACCACGTCTTGGATGTAATCTAAGTTGCATAATTTATAAATACTATTTAAACTCGCAAATTAAGACAAAATTGTGAAAAATCAAATTTAAAATTTTCAGACAAATGGTAAAAAAAAACCTTGTTTTATTAGGAATGATGGCTGTTGGAAAAACGACCTTGGGCAGGATGATTGCTAAGAGCCAGGGTTTAGAATTTATTGACACAGATAAACACATTGAAAAAAAAAATTTAATGAGCATTAAACAAATTTTTGAGCAAAAAGGAGAAAAATTTTTTAGAATGGAGGAAAAAAATGAAATTTTGAAGTTATTGAAGAGAAAGAATTGTGTGATTGCTCTTGGTGGTGGAGCTTTTATGGATAAAGCTATAAGATATAGCGTTTTGAAAAATTCTGTTTCAATTTGGTTAGATGCAAATATTAATACTTTAAATAAAAGATCGATGTGGAACCAAAAAAGGCCATTACTACAAAAAGAAAATAACTTTGAAAAAATTAAAAAACTATATTCTCAAAGAAAAAATTTTTATAAATTATCCAATCACAAAGTTATTTGTGATGGCTTTACTAAAAAAAGTATTTCAAAAAAAATAACAGAGATATATGAAAAATACTAAATTTATCGTTAAAACAAAGAGCAAGTCGTATCCAATTTATTTTGGTAATGAAATTTTATATCTGTCAGGATCTTTAATTAAAAAAAATTTACCTGGCGTTAAAAAAATATGCATTATAACTGATAAAAAGCTTCCAAATGTAATTTTGAAAAAGTTGATTAAATCTTTAAAAAAATATGAAATTAAAATTTTTAAATTAAATTCGATCGAAAGGATAAAAAGTTTTAAAGTAGCAAATAATTTAGCTGAAAATTTGCTTAAAAATAATTTTGATAGATCAGATTGTGTTATTGCCTTAGGAGGTGGAATTCTAGGAGATTTATCGTCGTTCGTTGCAAGTATAACAAAAAGAGGATTAAAATTTATAAACATACCTACAACACTTCTATCACAAGTCGATTCCTCTATTGGTGGAAAAACAGCTATAAACTCAAATCAAGGAAAAAATCTTTTAGGAACTTTTTATCAGCCTGATTTTGTTTTATCAGATATATCAACTTTAAAAAGTTTACCAAAAAGAGAAATGATTTGTGGGTATGGAGAAATATTAAAACATGCTCTTATTGCCGATAAAAAATTTTTTTTATGGCTTTCTAAAAATGCTAAATGGTTAATAAATCATAGAGATAGTAAAATTTTAAAATATTCAATTATCCAGAGCTGTAAGATTAAAGCTAAAATAATCAGCTCTGATGAAAAAGAAAAAAATTTGAGAATGATTTTAAATTTTGGCCATACATTTGCCCACGGCTTTGAAGGGACTAAAAATTTTTCAAAAAGTTTAAATCATGGGGAAGCAGTGCTTTTAGGCATGATGATGGCAATACAGTTTTCATTTGAAAAAAAAATATTACCTCTTAAAGATTTAATTTCAATTGCAAAACACTACCATGCTTTAAATTTGCCAATAAATATTAAAAAAATATTTAAAAAAAATAAAATTAATAAAATTGTTTATTTTGCAAAAAAAGATAAAAAAAATTTAAATGGTAAAATAAATTTAATTCTTTTAAAAAAAATAGGTAGAGCCTCTAAACCTAATGAATTTCCTATAAGTGTTGGAGAGTTTAAGAAATTTTTAGTTTCTAGATGGAAATAAAAAAATTATTTAATTTCAATTTCTAAAGCGTGGATATTATTCTTCATCTCCTTGTCTAAAATAGAAAAAATTAATCTATGCGCTTCTATTTTATTAACTGCTTTTAATTTTTGGGATTTTATAATAAGTTTTAAATGGTATTTATTTTTTTCGAATGATTTATGCTTTTCGTGCAAATATGAATTATCTTTTAAAGATATTTCTTCTGGATTAATTTTATTAATTATTTTTTTCTTTAATTCTTCTAAAAAATCAACCATTTGATTATAATGTATTAAAACATATAATAGCTTTCAACTATGGAAAATATTTGCGAATGGGAGAAATGTAAAGAAACAGGGGAATTTAAAGCCCCCATAGAAAAAGACAATAGTCGAAAATTTAAGTGGCTATGCAAAGAACATATAAAATTATTTAACAAAAATTGGAATTACTTTGAGGGTATGACGCAAACTCAATTTGAAATTTTTTTAAAATCAGATTTAACCTGGCATAGGCCTACACAAAAGTTTGGTTCTACTGATAATTTTTTTAATATTTTGTGGAATAATGCATTAAGTGATAAATATAAGATGTTTAAAGGAAAATCATCTCGTCATGGTAATACACTTAGATTATCAGAAAAAGACAAAGATGCATTTAGACTCATGGACCTAGAATTCAGTGCTGACTGGACCACAGTGCAAAAAAAGTTTAAAACTCTTGTAAAAAAGTTTCATCCTGATAGAAATTCTGGTAACAAAGAATTTGAAGATAGATTAAAAAAAATAACTATGGCATACAGCCACTTAAGAACGATAATGATGGTAAAATAATATGACTAACCTAAATGAATTAACCCCAGATTTGAAAATTTCTGTTAACCAAATTTTTGGAATAGATACAGAAATGAAAGTTAATGGTTTTTCAAAAAAAAATGAATACGTCCCTGAAATCGATAACACTTATAAATTTGATAGAGACACAACATTGGCAATAATATCTGGTTTTGCTTATAACAAACGTGTTTTAATACAAGGGTATCATGGAACGGGAAAATCAACTCATATTGAACAGGTCGCAGCAAGATTAAATTGGCCATGTATTAGAGTTAATTTAGATAGTCATGTAAGTCGAATTGACTTAATTGGAAAAGATGCAATTGTAATTAAAGATGGTAAACAAATTACAGAATTTAAAGAAGGAATTCTTCCTTGGTCAATACAAAATCCTATAGCTCTAGTATTTGATGAGTATGACGCGGGTCGACCTGATGTAATGTTTGTAATTCAAAAAGTTCTTGAAAAAGAGGGAAGCTTTACTTTATTAGACCAAAATAAAGTTTTAAAACAACACCCATTTTTTAGATTGTTTGCAACAGCAAATACTATTGGATTAGGCGATACAACTGGACTTTACCAAGGCACTCAACAAATAAATCAGGGACAGCTAGACAGATGGAACATAATAACAACTTTAAATTATTTAAAGTTTGATAAGGAACTAGAAATAGTTCTAGCAAAATCCAAAAGTTTTAATAACAAAGATGGTAAAGAACTTGTGTCAAATATGATCAAAGTTGCAGACTTGACGAGAAAAGGATTTATTAATGGTGATATTTCTACAGTAATGAGCCCTCGAACAGTTTTACATTGGGCGGAGAATGCGGAAATATTTAAAGATGTAGGTTATGCTTTTAGAGTAACTTTTTTAAATAAGTGTGATGATTTAGAGAAAAATATAATTGCCGAGTATTATCAAAGATGTTTTGGTGAAGATTTGCCAGAATCTACAATTAATATCAAAATATAAATCTTTAAAATGGATGATAAAGAGCTCTTAAAAGAAAGATTTAAATCTGCCGTTTCCTCTACTGTAAAAGCTATTTCAGAAAATTTTGATCTTAAGATTAAATTTGGTGGCAACCTATCTTCAAAAGAAAATTCTTTAAATTTGCCGGAGGTTGCAAATTTAAAAAAATTACAAGATTTTACTAATCTTAGAGCCTTTGCTGACTCCGAGGCCCTAAAAATAAAATATACAGACGGTAAAATATACCTTAAAAACGAGCCAAAAGGAGCTATGAGTAAGGCGCTATATGCAATTGCAGAAAAAATCAGATACGAAAAGATAGGATCAAATAAACTTAAAGGTGTTAAAAATAACATTATTCAATGCTACGAAAATAAATTTAAGAATAAAAAAATTGAAGAAATTAAAACTGAAGGGGATGTGCCTATAACAGAGGCTTTTGAGTTATATTTAAGAAGCCATTTTTTTGATTTAAAACAAAACAATACAACCAAAAAAGTATTAAGCTTCTGGCAAGACTTATTTGATAAAAATTTAAAGCAAAAATTAAAAGAATTAGACAGCTGCATTGAAGACCAAGATAAGTTTGACCAACTAGCTGCAAATATAATTGATAATCTTGATTTTGAAGATACAGAATCAAAAGAACAAGAAGAAAAACAAGAAACTTCAAAAGATGACTCGTCCCAATCAGACAGTGATAATGAGGAAAGTAGCGCATCTCAAAACCAGCAAGATCAAAGTAGCGAATCTGACTTAAACGTTTTAGAAAGTAACATAGAATCTTCAGATGAAAATGAAGATACTCAACAAGAAGAGGTCGATGGAAATCCAACTTTAATAAAAAAAAATCCAAAAAATTTATTAAAAGAAAAGTACAAAGTATTCACCAATATATTTGATGAAGTGAAAAATGCTGAAGAATTAGAAAGTGACGACGAAATTATAAGACTTAGAAAAAACTTAGATCAACAGCTCACAAATTTACAAAGCTTAGTTGCAAAACTTGCTAATAAACTTCAAAGACAATTGTTAGCCAAACAAAATAGATCATGGGAATTTGATCTTGAGGAAGGCATGTTAGATTCTTCAAAATTGTCTAGAATTATTATAGACCCATTTCATTCATTGTCTTACAAAATGGAAAAGGAAACTAAATTTAAAGATACAATAGTAACTCTTCTAATTGATAATTCTGGATCCATGCGTGGAAGACCAATTTCAGTTGCTGCTATCTGTGCTGATATTTTATCAAGAACCTTGGAACGATGTTCGGTTAAGGTGGAAGTTTTAGGATTTACTACAAAAAATTGGAAGGGCGGAAAAAGTAGAGAAAAATGGAACTTAGAAAATAAACCTAAAAATCCAGGTAGATTAAATGACTTAAGACATATCATTTATAAATCTGCGGATAAGCCTTGGAGACAATCGAAAAAAAATCTTGGCTTAATGCTAAAGGAAGGTTTGTTAAAAGAAAATATTGATGGAGAAGCTCTTTTGTGGGCTTTTAAAAGAATTGCAATAAGAAAAGAAGAAAGAAAGATACTGATGGTTATATCCGATGGAGCTCCAGTTGATGATTCAACCTTGTCTGTAAATTCTGGAGATTATTTAGAAAAACATTTGAAACAAACTGTCAAATGGATAGAAGAAAATTCAAATATTGAAATTCTAGCTGTTGGAATTGGTCATGATGTAACAAGGTATTATAAAAAAGCAATTAAAATAGCAGATGTGCAAGAACTTGGTGATGTGATGATTAATCAATTAACTAAGCTTTTTTCTGAAAAAAATAAAAAGACTATACATTAATTTTTTTTTCGACTGTTGAAATCTCTTTTATATGTGAAAGTAAAATTCTAAAAGGAATTAACATTACAAAGGCAACGAATATCTTAACAAACAAATCACCAATCGATAAGGTTACCCAGTTTATACCTGTTCCATAAAATGCAATTGAAAAGAATAAAAAAGTATCAACGCTAGATCCAATTAATGATGATGTTAAGGGAGCTGCAAACCATATTTTTTTTCTTAATTTGTCGAAAATATTAACATCAATTAATTGGGCAATTAAAAATGCCGTTCCCGAGCCAATTGCAATTCTAATTGAAATTAAATTTGAATAATTTGTTGAAAAATAAAGTGTTAAAAAAACTCCCAGCGCAAAACCTAAATATACAATTTTTTTAGCAGTATTTTTCCCATATCTCCTATTTGATAAATCTGTAATTAAAAATGCTACCGGATAACTAAAAGCCCCATATGTTAATAGATCTTTAAGGCCAAAATAATTTACTGGATATTGAACAAGATAATTAGATAGAGCAACCACCAAAGCCATTAAAATCGCCAAAATAAAAAAGAAACGATTTTCTATCTTAGCCATTAACAATTAAGCTTTTGCAATTATTTTATTTTTAATTTTTTTCGCTTTTGGAGATAACCTAAATGATTTGACACTTTTTAAATAAAAATCTAAACCACCTTTATAATCTACTGTTCTTAACGCAGAATTACTAACACTAAGCCTAATATTTCGTTTCAGTATATCGCTTTTAAAAGTCACATTTTTCAAGTTGGGAAAAAATTTTCTTTTCATTTTGTTGTTAGCATGACTAACTCTATGACCTTTTAAAGGAGACTTTCCGGTAAGTTCGCATTTTTTTGACATATTAATTTTCCTATGCAGTATATAGATCCAGTAAGAAATGGAATCAAGAGAATATATTTAATGAATACTACCTTATCTATTGCCTTTTTGGCTGGACTAATTAGCTTTTTGTCGCCATGTGTACTACCTTTAATTCCTGGATATATTTCCTATATTTCAGGAACATCATTTGACAAAATAAAAGAAAAAAAAAGAAATTTAATATTTATTAAAACAATTTTTTTTACCTTAGGATTTTCTTTTGTTTTCATAGCATTAGGTTCAACAGCAACATTTATCGGGCAATTTTTTTTAGTTAATTCGAATGTTTTTAGAATCTTAGCTGGTATTATCATAATAATACTTTCTCTCCAGTTAATTGGTATTATCAATTTTAATTTCATGAACAAAGATATAAAAATTTATACTGACCGATATAATAATAACTTAGCTTTTCCATTTGTTGTTGGAGCGGCATTCGGTTTTGGCTGGACACCTTGCATAGGACCGATTCTTGGCTCAATTATAACTTTGGCAGCATTAGAAGAAAACATTGGTAGAGGTATTTTGTTATTATCATTTTATTCTTTAGGCTTGGCCATACCTTTTATTATTTCGGGAGTTTTGATCGATAAATTTTTATTATTTTCAAAAAGTTTTAAAAAATACACCCCAACTATAACAAAATCTGGTGGTGTTATTTTATTGTTAACTGGAATCGCTATTTTAACTGGTCAGTTACAAATTTTAGGATTTTTTATACTAGAATACTTTCCGTCTCTTGGAAATATCGGTTAGCTATAAACCTTTGCCTATAGCTTCTCTTATATTTTTTATTCCTTCAGATTTTAAAATTTGGATTAATTCTTTTTTAATATCTTTTGCTGTAGAAGGGCCTCTATAAATAAAGCCTGTATAAAGTTGGAGTAGTGATGCTCCTGCTAAAATTTTTTCGTACGCTGCTTTCCCAGAATTTACACCACCTACTCCTATAATAGGAATTTTACTATTTAATTCTTTATAAAATTTTTTAATCATGTTGGTTGATATTTGATGCAAGGGATTTCCTGAAAGCCCACCTTCTTCATCTTTAAATTCGCTTGTTAAATTATCTCTACTACCATTTGTAGTATTTGTAAGTATAATTGCAGAAATATTATTTTTTATAGCCGCATTAGCAATTTCTGGTATTTCACTGTTATTAATATCCGGTGAAATTTTTAGTAATAAAGGAATATTTGTTCCATTATCTTTTTTTATTTTGTTAAGAATAACCAGAAGATCTTCCAATTTTTTTTGATCATGAAAATCTCTTAAACCTTTTGTATTTGGTGAAGAAATATTAACTGTAATATAGTCCGCTATATCAAAAAAATTCTTTAGCCCTAAACAAAAGTCATTTTTTTGGTCTTTAGTTTCTTTGTTTGGCCCAATATTAACTCCTAATATACCTTTTTTTTGACCTGATTTAATTCTTGCTCTTATTACTTCTGCTCCATCATTATTGAATCCTAGCCTATTAATTAAAGCTTGGTCATTTTCAAGTCTAAATATTCTTGGTTTTGGATTTCCAAATTGTTTTAGTGGGGTAACTGTTCCAACTTCTACAAAACCAAATCCTAATTTTAATAGTGAATTATATGCTTCCGCGCTTTTATCAAAGCCTGCTGCAAGCCCGATCGGATTAGGAAATTGCTTTCCTAATAATTCAATATTTAACATTTCCTCATCTTCAACTTCAAACATCTTGCTAGGTAGAGGATTAAATTTAAGTGATTTAATAGCTAAATCGTGAGCAATTTCTGGATCTAGGTTAAATAAAAAAGGTCTAAAGACAGAAAACATTATTTAATATATTTGTTAATCAGATCTATACTTTCTTTTATACCAAAAAAACTTATAAAAAATCCCATTCTCGGACCATCTTGGTCACCGAAAATTATTTCGTAAATTGCTTTAAACCACTCTCTTAAATTTTCCTTATATCCATTATCTTTTCCAACTGAATAAACAATGGTTTGTATAGCTTCGGGATCCATCTGTTCCTTACAACTCTCTAGTCTCTTTATCAAATCTTGTAATGCTTTTTTTTCTTTATCATTGGGTTTTCTATACTTTTTATTTGGTTTAACTACATCTTCAAAATATTTTATTGCATAGCCAACTAAACTATCAAGAATAGGGTGGTCTGAAACTTTAATATTTTTTTTATTTTTTTTTATAAATTTCCATAGCACTTCTTTATCGCTAGAATTACTTGTTCCAACTAAATTTAATAAAACTGAAAATGGCATAATTGATTTTTCTTTTGGAGGGTTTCCATTGTGCACATGCCAAGCCGGATTAAGAAGTTTTTGTTTATCATCTTGTTCGTTAAATTTATCGATGCATGTTAAATATTCATCAACGGCTTTGGGAACGACATCGGCATAAAGTTTTTTTGCTCTTTTTGGATTTTGATACATATATAGGGATAAACTTTCTGGAGAAGCATATTTTAGCCATTCTTCTATTGTTATTCCATTTCCTTTGGATTTAGAAATTTTTTCACCTTTTTCATCTAAAAACATTTCATATGCAAAACCATTGGGGCTTTTTTTTCCAAGTGTTTGGCAAATTTTACTAGATAGAATTGCACTTTCGATTAAATCTTTTCCGTACATTTCATAATCAACATCGAAAGCATACCATCTCATTGCCCAATCTACTTTCCATTGTAATTTGCATTTTCCATTTGTAACTTCTGTTTCTTTTTTTTTATCACCATCTTGATAAATAATTTTTCCCTCCTTTTTTTTTATTTCAATAATAGGAACTTCCAAAACTTGTCCGGTCTCGTGACATACAGGCAAAAAAGGACTATAGGTTTTTTGCCTTTCTTTACCTAGTGTAGGAAGAACAATCTCTCTTATCTTTTCATAGTTTTCCAGAACTAAAAGCAGGGCAGAATTAAATAATCCTTTTTTATATGTTTCGGTTGAACTTTTAAAAGTATAAGTAAATTTAAATTCGTCCAAAAATTTTTTCAACATTTCATTGTTGTGTTCTCCAAAACTTTTAAATTTTTTAAATGGGTCGGGTATACTTGTAAGTGGTTTATGTAAATTTTTTTTCAAAATTTCCTTATTTGGAATATTATCTGGAATTTTTCTTAACCCATCCATATCATCAGAAAAAGTTATAATTTCAGTTGGAATGTTGGTAATTTTTTTTATGGCATTTACCATCATTGTAGTTCTAGCTACCTCTGCAAAAGTTCCAATATGTGGTAGGCCACTAGGTCCATAACCTGTTTGCAAAGTGATCTTTCCTTTTTTTTCGAAAATTTTTTGTCTCTCTTTAATAAGTTTTCTGGCCTCAACAAATGGCCAAGAGCTAGTAGCTTGAATTATCGAATTATCAATCACGTTACAAAAGATTTATTAAATTTTACAAGCAAAATACAGGTATAATTAGTTCTTATTATGTTGAATTTCAAATATTTTTAAATAACCTCCGTTTTCAAAAATGAATAGTTACAAAACTGTTTTTTTCGCAATCGGCGTACTCCTAATAATATTAGGAGTATTCATGATTATACCGTTTTTTATACAATTTATATATGATGAGAAAAATAGCGCCTTTTTATCATCGGCAGCTATTACTGTATTTATAGGAATACTTCTTGTTCTGACCAACCTTGAAGAGAGTAGAAAGCTAAATTTGCAACAAGCTTTCCTTTTAACAGTTTTATCTTGGTTGAGTATTGCTATTTTTGGATGTTTGCCGTTTTTGTTTTCTGATTTAAATTTATCATTTGTTGATGCTTTTTTTGAAAGTATGTCGGGAATAACAACAACTGGTTCGACAATAATTACTAATCTGGACAGCACAGCAAAAGGAATCCTTTTGTGGAGAGCTATTTTACAATGGCTCGGTGGTATAGGGGTAATTGTTATGGCAATTACTATTCTACCATTATTGAATATTGGTGGAATGCAATTGTTTAGAATGGAAAGTTCAGATACAGCGGAAAAAATTTTACCCAAAACACGTGAGGTAACTTTAATAATTTCAATAATTTATCTTGCTCTAACCTTTGCTTGCGTAATTGCCTACTGTTTGGCAGGAATGAATATTTTTGATGGCATTGCACATGCGATGACAACGATAGCTACAGGAGGTTTTTCAACTTATAGCGATTCAATTGGTTACTTTCAAAACCCAAAAATTGAAATTGTCTCAATAATTTTTATAATATTGGGAAGTCTACCTTTCATAGCTTATTTAAAATTTGTCAAAGGAAACAGAAAAATATTTTTTATTGACGTACAAATTAGAGGCTTAATTTATATTTTAATTATCTCAGTTTTATTAATGTTTATTTATTTAATTCTAAACAATCGCGAATACAGTCTCTTAGAAAATTTAAGAATATCCGCCTTTAATGTTGTTTCAATTTTATCAGGAACAGGTTACGTAACTTCTGATTTTAGTTTATGGGGCAAACTACCGTTAATGTTTTTTCTTTTCTTAATGTTTATTGGAGGCTGCGCTGGATCAACGACTTGTGGAATAAAAATATTTCGATTTCAAATACTTGGCAGATTCATATTAAATCAAATAAAAAAGTTAGTCTATCCACGTGGTATATTTCCAATGAAATATAACAATGAAAAAATTAGCAACAAATTTATATATTCAATAATAACTTTTATATTTCTTTATTTTTTTATTTTTTTTATTTTAGCAACAATTCTGTCATTGAATGGTTTGGACTTTGTTACAGCTATATCTGGCTCAGCATCAGCAATATCAAATGTAGGACCGGGTTTAGGTGATGTTATTGGACCTAATGGTAATTTTAATAATTTGCCCAACCTTTCTAAATTAAGTTTGTCTTTAGGAATGCTTCTTGGTAGGCTAGAACTGTTTGCTGTACTTGTTTTATTTTTTCCTTCATTTTGGAAAAATTAAATTTTTTTTAATGTCTTATGGAAATAGTTAAGAAACAAACATTATCAGAAACTTTTTCCGTTTATTTTGATAAGCGGATGTCTCGGATTCTTTTATTGGGAATAATAAGTGGATTTCCTTGGGTGCTTATTGGAAGTAGTTTGAGCCTGTGGTTGAAAGAAGATGGTTTAAGCAGAAGCACTATTGGTTGGGCTGGTTTAATATTTGGTGTTTATGCATTTAATTATCTTTGGGCTCCAATTATAGATAGAATTCGTATTCCTTGGTTAACCAGTAAGATTGGCCATCGTCGTGGATGGATTGTAACCATGCAATTCATTATTCTAATCAGTTTATTGCTTTGGAGTGTAGTTGATCCTACTGCAAATTTAGCAGCGGTAGTTACGATAGGTCTAATTATAGCTATAGCTTCAGCTACCCAAGATATAACTGTTGATGCTTTAAGAATTGAGCAAATAGGTAAAGATGAAGGAAAATCGATGCAGGCAGGAGCTGCTATGGCTGTTGTTGGATGGTGGACAGGATACAAACTTGGAGGAGTAATTGCATTAAATGCTGCAGAATATTTTCAAAAAATGGGTTTGGATAATTATTGGCAAATTACTTTCTTGGTGCTTGGTGTAGTTGTTATTGCTTGCAATATTGGCCTTATGTTTGTTCATGAACCGCAACCTTTAGAAAGACAAGAATCACAAAAAAAAACCGATCAAATGATAGAGCAAAAGCTAGGAACTTCTAACGTTGCTACAAAATCTATAGCTTGGGTTAGTGGAACTATCGGTGGACCAATAATAAGTTTTTTTAAAAAAAATGGGTTTAAAATTGCGATAGGTATTTTAGGTTTTGTATTTCTTTTTAAAATTGGAGAAGCTTTTCTTGGACGTATGTCAATTATCTTTTATAAAGAAATTGGATTTTCAAAAGGTGATATTGCTTTGTACTCTAAGGGTCTAGGGTGGATTACTACAGTTGTGTTTACACTTTTGGGAGGTTTGTTTGCAATCCGTTCTGGTGTGATCAAAGCGATGTTTGTATCCGGAATTTTAATGGCGTCCACAAATCTTTTATTTTCATTACTTGCATGGTCAGGAAAATCAGAATGGCTTTTTGCCGTAGCTGTAATTTTTGATGATATTGCTGCTGCATTTGCAACTGTCGCATTTGTTGCTTTTATTTCAATGTTAGTAGATAGAACTTACACTGCTACTCAATACGCTTTACTAGCTTCGATTGGAACTGCAGGTAGAACCACATTAGCAGCATCCTCTGGAGCAATGGTTGATTGGTTAAATGGTGATTGGGGTATTTTTTTTGTGATAACTGCCATTATGGTAATACCCTCATTAATTTGCCTTTGGTTTATTCGAAATAAACTTCGTTTACAGTGAGAAATAATTTATCATTTATAAATGTTTATGAAAAAAGTAGTGTAAAATCCAAAATTACTACACAACTTTTATATGGTGATACTTTTAAGAAAATAAAAAAATCTGGGTCTTGGATAAAAATAAAAAATGATTCAGATGGTTACAAAGGTTATATAAAGAATAAAAATTTTCCACAAAACTGTAAAAATACTCATAAAGTTTTTACTCTATCAGCAAGTCTTTATTCAAAACCAAGTTATAAATATAAAATTAACAAAAAACTAAGTTTTGGATCAAAAATAAACGTCAGCAAGAAAAGAGGAAATTTTTTCAAATTTGATAATTTATGGATTAAAAAAAATGATTTAAAAAAAATAAACTTCAAAACAAAAAATGTTTTTCAAAATATTAATAAATTTTTAAATACAAAATACAAATGGGGAGGAAAACATTTTACCGGAGTTGATTGTTCTGGCCTCATACAGCTTTTCATTAATTTTAATAATAAATTCTGTCCAAGAGATACTATCGATCAGGTAAAATATTTTAAAAAAAAAACTAAACTCAAGAATGTAAAAAAAAATGACCTAATATTTTGGAGAGGTCACGTGGCTATTGCAGTTTCTAAAAGCGAACTAATACATGCATATGGCCCACGAAAAAAAACCATATTAATGCCAATCAAAAACACCATTGACAAAATTTACAAAACTGCAAACCTAAAAGTAATCGGGGTTAGACGAATTACCTAATGTTCTATTTGTTCATGAACCAGTATAGAACTGCTACTACTGCTATAACTTCTAATGCTCCCATTTTTCCTCCTTTCTTTTAATAATGATTACGTAATATTTTGTCTTCTATTTGTTCATAAACCAGTATAGAACTGCTACTACTGCTATAACTTCTAAAGCTCCCATATTTTCTCCTTCTTTTTAATTAAATTGTCGAATCAAGTTCTATCTTATAGCTAAAATTTAAACACAATAAACCGAATTATTATTTTAACTATATACTAAAGGTTGTAATATTATTTTTATGAAAAAAATTTTAATATTATTTTTTCTAATTTTGTTATTTCCCAGCAAAGTTTTGTCGCTTCCTGATTGTGATAAAAGCGCCCACTGGGAAACCTGGACTGCTTGTTCAGGCGAGATGAGATTGGCCAATGGTGAAAAGTATACGGGCGAATGGCAGAATGGAGCAAAGCACGGTGAAGGAACTCTCATATATAGCGATGGCTCAGAATACACTGGAAGTTTCAGAGGCGGTAAACCTTATGGTAATGGACATATGAAATACCCTGATGGAGGAGAGTATAAAGGACAGTTTAAATTTGGCATTCGAGAAGGAAAAGGAACTATGACTTGGTCTTACGGAGGTCAATATATTGGAGAATGGTCAAATGATAAAGTAAATGGAGAAGGAACAGCAACATGGCCTGATGGAAGAAAATATGTAGGAGAATACCTGGATGAAAAAAGACATGGTGAAGGAACATATACTTGGCCAGATGGAGATAAATATTCTGGACAATGGAAAAATGGTAAATTTGATGGTTACGGCACTTATGCTCATGGCACTGGTCACACCTATGTTGGATACTTTAAAAGTGGACAGAAAAACGGAAAAGGAACTTATACATATCCAGATGGAAAAATCAAAAAAGGTATTTGGAAATTCGATAAATTAGTAAAAAGTGAATAATATATAAGTTTATTTTTTTTTAATATCCAATAGCATTTTATAAAAAACTTTACTAAATTTATCTGAATCAAATAAAAAACTTTTAAGAGCAATATTTCTTAGTTCTATTTTTAAGTTAATAAGATTTTTTTTATTTTCTGAAAATTTTACAGCTTTCGCAACATAATCAATTTCATTTTCAGCTATCCAATCGTCCATTTTTAAATTCTTATTTATACTTACTCCACTTCTAAACCACGCATTATTTTCACTAATTTTTGTTAAGATTGGAACGCCCATGTAAGAAGCTTCGAAATTTGTAGTACCACCATTAATAGGAAAAGTGTCGAGGGCTATATCAATCTTATTATAGCATTTTAAATATTCATCTCTGGGAGATCTTCCCTCGGTAATAATTCTACTTTTGCTTATTCCGTTTCCAACAAATTTTTCTATAATATTATTTTTTACCTCAGTAATATCAAATGAACCATATTTTAAAAATATTTTTGAATCCGGTACTTGATTTAAAATTTTTGACCATGTTTTAATCACAGTATCATTTAGCTTGATAGTATTATTAAAGGAGCCAAATACTACTGACTGATTGTCATTTTTTTTAATTGAAAAGACATCTGGATCAAAATCTGAAATTGACAAACATTGCCAAATATTTTCTAGCTGATAAATTTTTTCAGTAAATTTCTTTTGATCTGTATAAGGTGTTACGTATGGATCACCAATAATATAATCAATTTCTTTAATTCCTGTTGACGCTAACCAACCTGACCAGGTCGCTTGTACTGGTGCACATTTACTTTTAAAAATACCTAATCTACTTCTTTTTGTGTGTCCAGACAGGTCGAAAAGAATATCAAGATTATCTTTTCTTATTAATTCTATCGTATCTTTATCGTCTTTATCTGAAATTGAATGCCAGTGATCAAAATTTTTTTTAAGTAATTCAGTAAATTTATCTTCTTTATTGTTGTTGTTATATGCAAACAATTTAATGTTTTCTTTTTTTAACTTTTTTAGAGTATCTAATAAAAAATATGTTACAGGGTGATTGTTAAAATCTCCGGAAACAAAACCTATTTTTAAAGATTTTTTGTCTACTTTGTTAGAAGTAAAAGTTTGACTAATTTCATGTTTTGAAATTATATCGTAATACCTTTTTGCATATTCTAAATATTTTATGTCTTTATTTAACCAACAAATATTAAATAAAAGATTGGTATGAGCCGTTACATTGTTTGGGTTAATTTTAATTGCTTCATTAAAATAGTTTGCTGATTTTTCATGTTCTCCTAATTCTGTATAAATTGTCCCAAGGTTGTTTAACGAATCGAAGTTATCGGGGTTTATTTCTATTGCTTTCTTATATGAGTTTATAGCCTTCTTATAATCTCCCTTCTCTTTAAATGCTATTCCAAGATTATTATGTGCCATTTCATGATTGGGTTCTATTTCAATTGCTTTATGAAAACAAACTATAGACTTTTCCTTTTGTCCTAATTCTTTCATTGCTATTCCTAAATTATTATATGTGTTGGAGTGATTTGGATTGATTAATATTGCTTTTAAAAAAAATTCCCTCGCCTCATCAAATTTTTCGTGTTGCAAAAAAATTGTTCCTAAACTGAACGTGGCTTCAAAATTTTTTGAATCCGCTTCCAAAACCTCTCTATAGAGTTTCTCAGCATCTCTAAAATTGTTTTTTTGTCGGCTAACCAACGCAGAGTTTAGCTTTTCTTCTATTACTGAACTGCTTTTTTTGTTCATTTCTCAATTTATTAATATCAATAATAATTTAAAAATTAAACTCAATATATTAAAACTTAATCAAAATCTTTTAATAATTTTTAAGTCAGTCGTGGCAACCCCTAAAGATAATTTTTCATTATCCGATAAGTGAGCCAGGGTTTTTTTGTAGCGTCTTAGTATAGTTTTTTTTAAAGCATTAACATTTTTTGTATTACTGAGACTACGCTTAAAAACTTTTCTTTTAATGTTTTTATATTCAATATTATTTTCCGAAGAAAGACATTTTGCTAAAATAACATTTTCACTGTCAAGAATAGGTCTCTTGGAAGAAACTCCATTAAAATATCCTCTTTTGTAGAGTCTAATAATAAGATATTTTTTTCCAGGAGTGTGTACTGAATTTTGTATATTAAAATGAATAAATCTTTTTATGTTTTTTTTTATCAATTTAAAATCTTGTTTTAACATTAGTATAATACCGTTTATACCGTATTTTTTATGAAGAGCAGCGCGATTCACAATAACAATTTTTTTTTCTTTTCTAAAAAAAATTTTTTCAGATAATACTGGATGCCTGTTAAAGTTTTTTCTCATTTCTTCTGTGACATAGTGTTTTTTAGTTAATAGCTGAGGTAATAAAATTCTAACTCAAGGAACCTATAACATTTTATGCATTTTTTAACTATGTTTCTTTTTTTATTTTTAAAAACCCTATAATTCTTTAAGAAATATTGTTAAATATTAAAGAAAATAGTATGGACTTTTTTTCTTTTTTAAACTTTTTATGGTCTACCTTTCATCCGATACAAGTTCTTATGTATCTTTTGTTGGTAGGGTTAATTGTAAATCTTTTTAGTAAAAACAAACTTTTTAAGGTCGTTAATTTAATTACATTAATTTTGTTTATTTTGATTGTTTTTTTACCAAACGGTACTTATTTGCTGTGGAAATTAGAAAATACTTATTCTAAACCAAAAATTTTTCCAGATAAAATTGATGGTATGTTAATTCTAGGATCTGGTACAGATCCCCTTTTAACTGATCAACATGGTCAAGTTACACTAACCGAAAGTATTGAAAGAATCACAGAGTCCATAGAATTAATAAAAAAATTTCCTGATGCAAAAGTTGTTTATTCAGGCGGAATGCCGACTGCTAAATCACAAGAAAAACTTTCGGGAGTTGACGTTGCAAAAATGTTTTTTACTCGAATGAAAATAGATGTAAATAAAATTATTTTTGAAGACCAGTCAAAGGATACATATGAAAATTTTATTTTTTCAAAAAAATTTATCAATAATACAGATGGAGAAAAATGGCTATTAGTAACCTCTGCTTCTCATATGAAAAGAGCTATGAGTGTAGCTGAAAAATTAGGGTTAAACTTTATTCCTTATCCAGTAGATTACATTGTGCATAAAAACTATAGCTGGAAAGTTAACTACTTTCTAAAAGGCAGAAGATTTCTTAAAAATTTGAATCACTTTAAAATAGCTGCTCACGAATATGTTGGCCTCATAGCGTACTACTTAAGTAAAAGAAGCAGCAAATTAATTTAATAACTAATTAATGGCGGAGAGAGTGGGATTCGAACCCACGGTACCTTTGACAGTACACAAGCTTTCCAAGCCTGCGCCCAATGCTAACTCTAAGATGTTTTTGAATAGCTAAAACAGGTATACAATAACTTCTATTGTTTGGGGGAAACAATGAGAGAAAAGATTACAAAAAAGTCAAAAAAAAAGAACAGAAAAAAAAGAAAAGCTAAAACTTACAGTAAAAAAAAAGCTAAAGGTGTAGCAATAGATCTTCAAAAAGTTATAGATTTTAAATTTCAAACTCTAGGAAAAATTTATAAGAATTTTACGATAAAGCGTACTAGGGAAAAAGAAAAAAAAGAAAAATTTAGAGAACAAAATAGAGAAAAACAAATTAAAGAACAGCAGAGACAATTAAAAGAAGAAGAAAAACAGTTAAAAAAAGAGGAAGAAAATAGATTAAAAGAAATTAACATTATAAGAATTGAGCAAGAGAGAAAGACAAAAGAAGAAAAGGAAGAAAGAGAAAAAATTGATCCAATTTATAAGGAGGGCATAGCAAAAGCAGAACAAGAAAAACTAGCAGAACTTGAAAGGGTTTCTCAATTAAAAGAAAAACGAATAGTAGATGAACGGCAAAAATTAGAAGAGATGAACCGAATTTACACTGAAAAATTAGAAAAAATAGAAAATGAAAACATAATAGCTCTTGAAGAGATCAATAAATTAAAAGAAAAAAGAATAACAGAAGAACAGCAAGAAAAAGAAGAATTGGATAAAAATTATAAAGAAAAAATAGAAAAAGAAAAACAAAGAAGAATCGCAAATACAGAATTAAAAAAAGCTAAAGCTGAAGAAACAAGAAGATTAGAACAAGAAGAGCTATCAAAAATAAAAGAGGAAAACAGAATATTGAAAGAAAAAGAGGAGAATAATCTAAAAAAAGAAAAGGAAAGAAGGTTGAAAGCTG
>QCLK01000001.1:345000-384656 GCA_003214615.1 Pelagibacteraceae bacterium AG-414-E02 | reverse complement strand
ATTTCATTAATTGCAGCTTTCATTGTTTTGTTTGATGAAATAATCGGAATATTTTTGCCTTTTGCCATTATTTCTTTAACTTGAATCAAAGCTGTCGCTAAAGTTCCTGATGGGTGTGTTGAAATAAATTTCTTGTTTGTCCATTTCTTTCTTTTCATACAGGCTATTGCTAAAGAATCTCCCCATGAAAGAAAATTTAGTGATGAAGAAGTTGGAGCTAAACTGTGGCCAGCTTCAGTAACTTTAGGTAGTAAAATTTTTATGTTTGATGATCGAATTAACATCGATGCAGATTTGCAACTTACACCAATTATTGGTATCGCGTGTCTGTTTGCATATCTTAGTATACTATCAAGTTCAGAAGATTCACCCGAAACACTAAACACTAAAAGTATATCATGGTTTTTTTGAATAGCACCCAGACCACCGTGCTGTAAATCATTTGCTGAAAAAGCTACACTTGCGGTACCCAAACTAGATAATGTTGAAGCAACTTTGAGTCCAACTATATGGCTTTTTCCAACTCCGCAAACTAATACTTTACCTTTTATTTTTGAAATCAAGTTTACGGCTTTTGAAAACTGAGATGAACGATTAAAACTAGCAGATAATTTTTTTAAAGCTTGGATTTCAGTTTGAACAGTTTTTTTAGCTACCAATAAATCTTTATTCATTTTATTTTTAGTGTTGAAAAATATCTTCCGTAAATCCACTTTGATCTAATTTAATTCTTGTTTTTAAAAAATTAATTGAACTGTTATAAAGTTCTATTCTTTTTTCTCTGACCAACATTTTGTGGAGTTCATCTTTTACTTTGTGTAAATAAATTACATCATTACTACAGTACTGAAGCTGTGCATCTGTTAATTCATCTAATTTTTTGTTCCAGTCACTACTACCAAGTCTTTTATCCATTTTTTTATTACAAAATTCCATTACAAGATCTTTTAAACCATGTGACTGAGAATAGGTTCGACATAACCTACTAGCTATTTTGGTGTCGAAAATATTTTTTACATCACATTTAAGAAAATATTCTAAACCTGATACATCATATCTTAAATAATGGCCAATTTTTGTAATTTTGGCATTTTCCAAAATTTTTACAATATTGGGAGCTTTGTAATTTTTTCTATTAGGTTGGATAATGTAAGCATCGTTATTTCCTGTACTAAATTGAACTAAGCTTAATTTATCTCTATGAGGAATCTGCAAACCCGAACCCTCTGTGTCTATGGCTAGACTTGAATGTTTTTCCAGCTCCTTTAATACGTCTGTCGAAATATCATCTTGAAACTTGTAAATTTTAGTCATACCTAAATCCATATATAATGTTAATGTTGCCAAAATGCAAAATAATCAGAAAATAATAGCAATTTTTGGAGCCGGGGGATTTCTGGGCAAACATTTAATGCGTGAATTAACAAAATTAGATTATAGAATTAAAGTAGCTACTCGTAATCCTTATTTAAAAGGCTATCTAAAACCGCTAGGCAGTCCTGGTCAAATTGAACTTTTTAAGACCAATATTTTTAATTCTGAAGAAGTAAAAGAAGTTTTACAAAATTGTGATTTGGCCATTAATCTTGTGGGAATTTTATATGAAACAAGAAAGCAAAAATTTAGTCATGTTCATTCACAATTTCCATATCTATTGAGTAATTTATGTAATGAAATGGGAATAAAAAATTTAGTACATATTAGCGCTCTTGGAATTAAAGAAAAACATCCTTCACAATATATGCAATCAAAACTTCAAGGAGAAAAAAATATACAAGATAATTTTAAACCTTCGGTAATATTAAGACCTTCAATAGTTTTTGGACCGGAAGATAAATTTTTTAATACTTTTGCTTCAATTGCACAATTTTCTCCCGCTCTTCCTTTGGTAGGTGGAGGTAAAACAAAATTTGCTCCTATTTATGTAGGAGATGTTGCAAAAGCTATTGTAAAAGCATTAGAGTTAAATAATTCCAAACCCAAAATTTATGAACTAGGTGGACCTAACAATTATTCATTTAAAGAACTTATGGGAATTTTATTAGCAGAGATTAAAAAGAAAAGATTTTTAATACCTATACCTTTTGGCGCTGCAAAGTTTCAATCATATTTTTTACAGATGATGCCGAATCCACTGTTGACTCCTGATCAAGTAGAATTGTTAAAGCATAATAATATTGTCTCTGGTGATCATCCAACATTAAAAGATCTTGGTATTAGCGGAACACAAATTCAAAGTATTTTACCTAAATACATTTATAGATTTAGAGCTGGTGGACAATTTGGTTAATTTTGGTTTATTATAAACCAAATCCGGTAGGAATAATTATATAGTGAATAGCTAATACAATTCCAACCGAAATACTCAATCCAAAGACCATTTTAACAAAGTCTTTACCAATTAATGGAAACACGTATTTGAATTTATATTCCTTATTCATCGTAGAAATTGCAAGCTCTCTTCCGCATAACAATCCTACAAAAACCCAAGTTGTTGACATTGGTAGATCGTTTAATTCTTTAAAGTAATAAAGGACAGCTGCATAAATGGTATTAATAATAGTTGCTGATCGCGCATATCTAGTTCCAGTTTTTTCCAAAACTACTGTTTGGATCCGTCCACCCTGTATGTAGAAAATATAAAAAAGAAGAATTGTAAAATAAGTTACAACAATTAATAACAATGAAAGATCAAGTTGTCTTGGTAGATAAACAGCAATATTTGCAACATCATGAGAAAGCCAAGCTGCCCATAAATAGGCTGAACTTACCCAAACCGCATTTCGCCAAAAAGAAATTTTCCAGCCAGTGGTAATTTCATCAAATTTTTCATTAATAAATTTAGAAATAACAATCCAACAAACATAAGCAGCAACTGCAGCAAGACCATAACCCACAACACTCTTTAAAAGCATTTTTTCTAAAACAACCGTTGAAGCAAACGCTGAAAGAACTAAGAAAGTAGTTGATACTGGTATTCCAATTCTTGTTAGCAATAATAATATTCCAGGTGCTACGGCGTGATACCATTGAATTTCTTGGTAAGGAATTCTTGTTAATCTTCCAAACGAAATATCTCCATCATAAGCCCACCAGCCATAAATCAATACAACAGCCATCATAAAAGATGCAGAGCCGGCCAACGTATACCATTTAAACCACTTCTTTTTTGAAGCAATAAAAGTACCTAGTGTTTGAATTGAGTCGTTAGCAATTACAGACCAGCCTGCTAAACCGAAGCCAACAATTGTGTACAATAATGTTAGTTCCATTTTTTTAATATTTGTATATTTTTTGATTACTATTACAATTTAAATATTAGTAATTTATGCTACCTAAGGTTTAACTTAATATGAGCAATTTGTCAGAAATACAGATACAGGAAATAAAATTTCTTGATGAGCTTTTAGATCAAGTAATTATTTTAGATAAATCCAAAAATATATGCTGTGCTAATAAAAGTGCTTATAATCGATTTGGATCGAAGTTAGAAGGAAAAAATATATCTAGCATTTTAAGAGATGCAAAATTATTAGATAGCATTGAAACTTCTATCAATCAAAAAAAAACTCAAATAGTAGATGTTGAGGTAAAAAAACCAAATTTTCAATTCTATAAAGCTAGTATTATTCCCGGACCATCAAAGCTTTGCAATCAAGAGCAATCTGTAATTATTTTTTTAAAGGATTTAACGGAAGTATTCAAAACACAAAAATTTAAATCAGACTTTGTTGCTAATGTATCCCATGAACTAAGAACCCCTCTGCAATCTATTAAATTGGGTTTAGAAACTATTAACCAAGGACACGCAACTAATGATTTTGAAAGTCAAAAGAAATTTTTACCAATCTTACTTCAACAAACTTCAAGAATGGAAACCTTAGTTAGTGATTTACTATCTTTGTCTAAAATTGAATTAGAAGAGCATATAAGACCCACTGACAAACTTGATCTAAAAGAAATTATTTTACACGTAGTAGAAATACATAAGCAAATAATTAAG
This sequence comes from Pelagibacteraceae bacterium AG-414-E02, assembly GCA_003214615.1. Lineage (GTDB taxonomy): Bacteria > Pseudomonadota > Alphaproteobacteria > Pelagibacterales > Pelagibacteraceae > AG-414-E02. The sequence goes on along the minus strand of QCLK01000001.1, from coordinate 380,653 downwards.
AAAAATGACATCTCTGTAGATATAAAAGGAGAAGAATCAAAATATATAATACTCGGTCACAGAGATAGATTAGTCGAAGTTTTTACAAATTTAATTGATAATGCAATTAAATATAGTCCAAAAGGTAAAAAAATTTATATTTCTTTAGTTAATAATAATGAAAGTATAACAGTATCTATAAGAGACGAGGGCATTGGAATACCCAAAAAATACATACCTAGAATTACAGAAAGATTTTTTAGAGTAGATCCTGCTAAAAGCAAAGAGGTGGGTGGAACTGGTTTGGGTTTAGCTATTGTAAAACATATAGCAAATCAACATAGAGCAGAAACAGATATTAAAAGTGAAGAGGGAAAAGGAACGGAGTTTATATTAACATTTCCAAATAGCTAATTTTAATACAACCAAAAAGTTATATCTTTAACAAAACTTTAACATTCTTGTAATAATTCTTAAACTTAGATCACATATTTAACAGACAGTTAAACAAAAAAAGGAAATAAAAATGAAAAAGTTAAATATTATATTATCAGTCTTGGTACTTTTGGTGTTTGCATCATCAGTTCAAGCTAGAGACCAAATAAAAATAGTAGGATCTTCTACAGTTTATCCATATGCGACAGTTGTAGCTGAAACATTTGGAAAAGGTGGAAAATTTAAAACACCTGTTATTGAAAGCACTGGTACGGGTGGTGGAATGAAATTATTCTGTGCAGGAGTAGGTACACAACATCCGGATATTACTAATGCATCTAGAGCAATTAAATCTAAAGAAAAAGCATTATGTGAAAAAAATGGAGTAACTGAAATTATTGAAATCGTAGTAGGTAATGATGGTATAGCTTTTGCTCACTCTGTTAATGCACCAGACGCTGATTTTACTAAAGAACAACTTTGGAGAGCTTTAGCTCATGAAGTGGATGTAGATGGAAAATTAGTTGCTAATCCATATAAAAAATGGAGTGATATTGATTCAAGTCTTCCCTCTAAAAAAATTGAAATACTAGTTGCGCCACCAACATCTGGAACAAGAGATGCATGGAATTCATTAGTTATGGGTAAAGGATGTTCAAAAGCAGCAAAATCTCTTTACGAAGCTGATGGAAAAAAAGCTAAAAAAGAATGTGCAAAAATGAGAGAAGATGGATACGCGGTTGAAGCAGGGGAAAATGATACTTTAATAGTACAAAAACTAGCTTCTAATCCTGATGCTTTCGGTTTCTTTGGTTACAGCTATTTAGTTGCAAATAAAGATAAAATTAAAGCTTCTGCAATAAATGGCGTCGAGCCAAGCCTTGAAGGAATTCAAGATTATTCTTATCCAATTGCTAGACCATTATTTTTCTATGTAAAAAAAGCACATATTGGAGTAGTGCCTGGTATAAAAGAATTTATCAAAGCATTTACTTCTAAAAAAGCGATGGGATCAAATGGTTATCTGACTGATATTGGTCTCGTTCCATTAGCAAAAGATAAATACAAAATAGTTAGAACTGCAGCTACTGAGTTGCAAGTTATTAACATTAAATAATTTTAATAAACCCTCTTAATAAAAGGCCAGGATAAATTCCTGGCCTTTTTTCTTTATTTTTACTCAATTATAGGTTTAGGTTTGTAATAAAACTGTAACACTATTGTAATAATGTTTGGTCAAAATGAATTTGGCCATAATTGTATTAATAGTTCTTTTTAGCATTTCTTCTTTTTTCTTTGCCAGAACAAAAGTAAAAAAAATTGCAATTTCAAATCAAACAAAATTAAATGCATTACCAGATTATTATGGGTTCTATCTTTCTTTGTGGTGTGCGCTGCCAGCTTTGCTGATACTTATTGTTTGGACAATTTTTGAACCATCAATTATTAAAGCATTTATTTTTCAAGGAATAAGCGGAGAAAATGCTCAAACATATAATAATTCTGAATTAAATTTAATATACCAACAAATTAAGTCTTTTCATTTTGGTTATTTTACTGGAACTATAACTGAAGAAATAATAAGGGGGGCAGAAAGCTATAAATCTTTCTTATCTATAGCTCAAGGGTCGAAGATAGTTTTACTAGCAACAATAATAATATTTACAACTCTTTATGCCCTTAAAAAAATATTAAATAATAATAAAGCACGAGAGGATGTAGAAAAAATTTTTAAGGGACTCCTTTTTGTATGTTCTCTAGTAGCAATTTTGACTACGATTGGTATTATATTTGCTCTATTATTTGAAAGTATTAAATTTTTTTCAGTAATTAATATCTTTGATTTTTTATTTGGCACCTCGTGGAGCCCACAACGAGCATTTGTTAGAGATGCTTCTACCATTACAGCAGAAGAATATGCAGATTTAAAAAATGCATTTGGTACGGTGCCATTATTTGCTGGTACAGCTTTTATTGCGTTGATTGCGATGATAGTTGCAGTCCCTATTGGTTTATTTTCTGGAATTTACATGGCTGAATATGCAAATACAAAAGTTAGAAAATATTCAAAACCAATCATTGAAATTCTTGCTGGTATTCCTACTGTTGTTTATGGTTTTTTTGCAGCTTTAACCGTTGGACCTTTTTTTAGAGAAATAGGGGAAAAATTTGGTTTAGAAGTATCTTCCGAAAGCGCCTTAGCGGCGGGTTTAGTAATGGGAGTTATGATTATACCTTATATTAGTTCATTGTCGGACGATGTAATTAATGCTGTACCTCAGTCATTACGAGATGGTTCTTATGCGATTGGTGCCACAAAATCTGAAACTATTAAAAGAGTTGTCTTTCCAGCAGCCCTTCCTGGAATTGTAGGATCTGTACTTCTTGCTGTTTCAAGGGCGATAGGAGAAACAATGATCGTTGTTATGGCTGCTGGCTTAGCAGCTAATTTAACTTTAAATCCATTAGAATCGACAACAACTATCACAACACAAATTGTAATGATTTTAGTTGGAGATCAAGAATTTGATAGTCCTAAAACTCAATCTGCCTTTGCGTTAGGTCTTACATTATTCTTTGCTACTTTAGTTTTAAACTACATAGCTCTAAGAGTTGTTAAAAAATATAGAGAGAAATATGAATAAAGATCAGTTACTTAAAAAAAGATACCGCGCTGAAAAAAGATTTAAGTTTTATGGGTTAGTATCAATTACATTAGCAATTTTATTTGTAATTTTTTTAGTAAATGTAATTTTTTCTAAAGGAAGAGCAGCTTTCCAGAGAACAACCATTGCTGTTGAAGTAAATTTCAATACAGAAGAACTGGAGTTAAGTTCAAACGCTTCTATAGAAGAAATCCAGGATGCTGATTTTTATGATTTATCGATTAATAGTTTACTTAAGCTTTATAAAACTGAAGGAGCGAAACAAGAAAAAGAATTATTAAGAGTTTTTAGCCCCGATCATGATATCGAGATTAAAAATTTTTTAATTAAAAATTTAGATAATTTAAACAAAAATGTCATAGTTAATTTAACTACCTCAGATGATATTGATCAGCTCCATAAAGGAAATTATCCAAGACATTTGCCAGAAGAAAGAAGAAGAATATCAGATTTTCAACTTTTAATTTACGATCAATTAGTAAAGGAAAATAAAGTTAATAAAGTATTTAATACTTTCTTTTTTACTAATGGAGACTCAAGAAATCCTGAAGTAGCTGGTATAGGTGGTTCTTTATTTGGATCATTTTTTACTATAATTATTACATTAATACTTTCTTTTCCAATTGCTATTTTTGCATCAATATATTTAGAAGAGTTTGCTCCAAAAAATCGTATTACAGATTTTATTGAAATAAATATTAATAATTTGGCAGCTGTACCATCAATTGTTTTTGGTTTATTGGGTTTAGGAATTCTTTTAGGAACATTTGATTTGCCCAGATCAACCCCATTAGTTGCGGGAATTACATTATCTTTAATGACTTTACCAAGAATTATTATTCCATGTAGAGCTTCATTAAAAGCTGTCCCACCATCTATTAGAGAGGGTGCGCTTGCAGTTGGAGCATCGAAAGTTCAATCAGTTATGCATCATGTTGTTCCTTTAAGTATTCCTGGAACATTATCCGGAACTATTATTGGTCTTGCTCAGGCTTTAGGAGAAACTGCTCCTTTAATACTTATTGGTATGGTTGCGTTTGTTGTAGATATACCAGCAACTCCTATTGATCCATCTGCATCATTACCTGTTCAAGTCTATCTTTGGTCAGAACAAGCTGAACGAGGATTTGTTGAAAAAACTTCAGCTACTATTATGGTTTTGCTGAGCTTTTTAATTGTAATGAATTTCATAGCAGTTTATTTAAGGCAAAAATTTGAGAAAAAATGGTCATGATAAATAATAAAGTTAAAATAAAAACTACAAACCTTAATGTTTATTATGGAGATAAACAGGCACTTAATGATGTGAATTTAGAAATTCACAGTAAAGAAGTTACAGCACTAATCGGGCCATCTGGATGTGGAAAATCTACATATATAAGATGTATTAATCGTATGAATGATGTAATCGATATTTGTAGAGTTACTGGTTCCATCGAAATTGATGGTAATGAAATAAATAAAAAAGAAATTGATGTTGTAAGCTTAAGAGAGAAAATAGGAATGGTTTTTCAAAAACCTAATCCATTTCCAAAAAGTATCTATGACAATGTTTCTTACGGACCAAATATTCATGGTTTAGCAGAAAACAAAGTTAAGATGGACGAAATTGTTGAAACTAGTTTAAAAAAAGCAGCACTATGGAATGAGGTTAAAGATCGATTAAACGAGCCGGGTACAAGTTTATCTGGTGGCCAACAACAAAGATTATGTATAGCAAGAGCAATATCGGTAAATCCTGAAGTTATTTTAATGGACGAACCCTGTTCAGCGCTTGATCCTATCGCTACTGCTAAAATAGAAGAATTAATGGACGAATTAAAAAAGAGTTATACAATAGTAATAGTTACGCATTCTATGTCCCAAGCCGTTAGGGTTTCGCAAAGAACAGGATTTTTCCATCTCGGTAAGCTCATAGAAGTTGATACAACAGAAAAAATATTTAAAAATCCCAACAATAAAATGACACAAGATTATATTACAGGGAGGTTCGGATAATTATGTCAGATGAAGCACATATAGTTAAGTCTTATGAAGAAGAGCTACAAAACTTAAACGATAGTTTGATTAAGATGGGAAGTCTAACTGAAAGTCAATTAGCTGATTCAATGGAAGCTATAATAAAAGTAGATAAAGAATCAGCAGATAAAATTATTGCAAATGATGCGAAGATTAATGAATTAAGAGCAAAAATTGATAATCAAATAATGACTGTTTTAGTCAAAAGAGCTCCTATGGCAATTGATTTAAGAATAACAATATCAACCTTAAAAATTTCACACGATTTAGAAAGAATAGGAGATTTAGCCAAAAGTGTTGCAAAAAAAATTAAACCTTTACCCCATGATTTACCCAAAGAACTTATTGGCAGCCTAAGAAGATTGGGAGATTTAGTTCAAAAACAATTAAGAAATGTATTAGATGCTTATCTTAACAAATCAAAAGAAAGTGCTATAACCATTTGGAAAAATGATGAACAAGTAGATGATCTTACTAATACTGCAATGAACGAGGTAGCTGATTTTTTAGGAAAAAGTAAAAAAAATTTAGAATTAGCTACTCATTTATTATTTGTTACTAAAAATATTGAAAGAGCAGGGGATCACATTACTAATATCGCTGAGTCCTTATACTATTTAATTGAAGGTGAGTATTTAGAAGGAGCTAGACCTAAGGGTAAAGATATAGAGAAAAATTAATGAATGCTAAAATATTTATAGTAGAAGATGAAAAGTCTATTATAACTTTAATTAAATATAATTTAGAAAAAGAAGGTTACAAAGTTTCTTCTTCAGAAAACGGTGAAGAGGCACTTAAAGAGATAAAGGAAAGCGCTCCAGATCTTGTTTTATTAGATTGGATGTTACCTAATTTGTCAGGAATAGAGATTTGTAAACAACTTAAAAAAAGTGCTCAATATAAAAGTATACCAATCATTATGCTGACGGCTAAAGGAGAAGAAGAGGATAAAGTTAGAGGATTAAATGTTGGCGCAGATGATTATGTAACTAAACCATTTAGCTATCCTGAATTGCTCGCAAGAATAGAAGCTTTGCTTAGAAGATCTAAACCTTCAGTGGCACAAGATGTTATTTCTTTTGAAGATTTAAAAATTGATAGAATTACAAGGAGAGTTTACAGAGGAAAAAAAGAGATTTCTTTAGGTCCTACCGAATATAATTTGTTAGACTTTTTTATAAAAAATCCAAAGAGAGTTTATTCTAGAGAGCAATTACTTGAAAATGTTTGGGGAAACGATATTAACGTAGAATCCAGAACCGTTGATGTTCATGTACGCAGGTTAAGACAAGCAATTAATATAGCAGGCAGTAAAGAACTGATAAGAACAGTAAGATCTGCTGGTTATTCCTTAGACTAAAATTTATGAAATTAATTTTATTTGTTTTTGCACTTTTTGCACAAACCAAAGAATTCTAAGTTGTATTTGCTATATTTCATTCCTGAGTTGTCTTCAAAATTACTTAGATATTTAGAAAGTTTTGAATTGTTTATTTCAGTGACTTTTTCACAACTTTCGCAAATTGAAAAAGCTGTTGCATTAGAAACTACGCAATTTGAATTTTTACACGCTACAAAAGCGTTTCTACTTTCAATTTTATGTATTTTACCTATTTCAACCAATTTATCTAAAGCTCTATATACTTGTAGAGGTGCTTTTAATCCTTTTTTTTGAACATTATATAATATCGAATAAGCCTTAAGAGGTTGATTAGCTTTTTCAACATGCTCTAAAACTATTTTTTGATTTTTTGAAAGATATTGCTGTTTTTGCATTTTTTATATTTTAACAATTACCCATTAGTTTTTCAAATGTATTGATTGTTTTATTTTTAACAATGACAGTATAAATAAAATTAAAGAAGCTGTTATAATTGAAGGCCCAGAAGGAGAATTAAATTCTAGTGAAGAAAATAATCCAATAATTACTGATAACAATCCTCCAATTATTGAAAATATTATCATTTTTCTTGGATTGTCTGAGATGTTTCTAGCCATTGCAGCTGGAATAATTAACATTCCTGTAATTAACAACAAACCAACCATTTTTATAGAAATTGCAATAATAGCAGCCATTAAAATTGTAAATATTGCTTTTGCTCTATCTGGATTGAGTCCTTCAGCTTCAGCTAATTCATAATTTACTGTTGATGCAAATAAAGGCTTCCAAATCAATTTAAGTACTAGCAAAATTAATCCTCCACCGACCCATATAATAAGCAAATCATCAGTTGTTACAGCTAATATGTCTCCAAATAATAATCCCATAATATCAAATCTGATAAATGTTAAAAAACCAATTACTACTAAACCAACTGCTAATGAGGAATGAGCTAAAAGGCCAAGTAAAGCATCACCTGGAAGATTAGTTTTCTTTTGAAGCTGTATTAAAATTAACGCTATTACCGATGAAATGATAAATACCGATACAGCAATATTTAATTCAAAAGAATACGCAATAGTTACTCCAAGTAAAGCTGAGTGTGCAAGTGTATCTCCAAAATAAGATAATCTTCTCCAAACAACGAAGCAACCAAGCGGACCTGTTACAAAAGCAACCCCAATACCAGCAACTAACGCTCTTATAAAAAAATCATCAAACATTTTAATTTTTCTTTATATCTCCTTCATGGGAATGAACATGATCATGTCTATGTTCGTAAATTGAAAGGGTTTGCGAAGCTTGTTCGCCGAATAAAACTTTATACTCTTTGTTTTTTGCAACATCGATTGGTGAGCCTGAACAACACACATGGCCATTTAAACAAACAACATGGTCAGTAGCACTCATTACTGTATGCAAATCATGAGATATTAATAAAATTCCACAGTTTAATTCTTCTGATATTTTTTTTATTAATTCATACAAAGCTATTTCCCCAGTGAAATCTACTCCTTGAACAGGCTCATCAAGTACTAATAATTCTGGTTTTTTTGAAATAGCTCTTGCAAGTAAAACTCTTTGGAATTCACCACCAGATAAATTTCCTAAATTTTTATTTTTTAGATGTTCAACACCTGTTAATGATAAAGCCTCATTTATTGCCTCATCTTTAAGATTTTCAGTCAAGACCATGAAATCACTAACTCTCAGTGGCAATGTCCAATCTATCGAAACTTTTTGGGGAACATACCCAACTTTGTTAGTATACTTTTCAACTTCACCGTCAATTTTTTTATAAATACCTAAAGCAATTTTTGCAGTTGTGCTTTTCCCCGAGCCATTTGGGCCAATTAGGGTTACAATTTTCCCTTTTTCAACTACTAGTGATACGCCTTTTACAAGCCACTTATCATTTTGGCGAAAACCTGCATCCTTTAATTTAACCAATATATTTTTATCTATGCTCATTTTGTATCTTGACTCTTAAATGTTACTTTATTACATAACGTTATATTATAACAATATACGAACATTGGAATTATGAAAAATCTTAAAAAAGCTTCATTTATCTTAACAATATTATCATTTTTAACTTTATTTACATCAGCAAATGCTGAAATAAAGGTAGTAACTTCAATTAAGCCAATACATTCATTAGCTAGCTATCTAATGGATGGGGTTAGTAAACCAGATTTGATAGTAGATGGATATTCTTCACCTCACGGTTTTGCATTAAAACCATCTCATGCAAAAATGTTACAAGAGGCAGATCTTATATTTTGGGTAGGCGAGGGTTTAGAAAATTTTTTAATAAAACCTTTAAATTCTATTGCGAAAAAAGCTGAAAAAATTGAATTAATGGAGATTAAAGGATTAAAAAAATTAAAATTTAGAGAAAAAAACATTTTCGATGGGCATGATGATCACGGACATGAAGAAGAAGGTCATGATGAACATAAACACGAAGAAGACGAACATAAACACGAAGAAGATGAGCATAAACACGAAGAAGATGAGCACAAACACGAAGAAGATGAGCACAAACACGAAGAGGAAGGTCATGATGAACACGGACACGAAGGTCATGCTCACGGAGAATATGACCCGCACATTTGGTTAGACCCTGTTAATGCAAAAATAATTTTAACTGAAATGGTTGAACATTTAATCGAGAATGATGAAAAGAATTCTTCTACTTATAAAAACAATTTAGCTAAAGCGCTAAAAGATATTGATAAGCTTATTAAAGATGTAAAGTCTGAACTAAATAAAGATATCTCATTTATCGTATTTCATGATGCCTACCAATATTTTGAAAATAGATTTAATGTTAGTGTGTTGGGAGCTTTCACAGTGAATACAGATGTTATGCCTGGGGCAGAACAATTGTCAGAAATAAGAGAAATAATCGAGCATGACAAAGTTAGTTGCATATTTTCAGAACCTCAATTTAATCCAGATATAATAAATGCCGTTGCCAAGGATATGGACATAAAAACAGGAGTTCTAGATCCATTGGGAGCTACTCTAGATCCAGGTAAAGGATTATATTTTAAATTGATTAAAAATATGTCCAAGTCATTCAAAGGCTGTTAATTAATAAATTGATCTTTTGTCATAAATAATATTTATTATTATTTATGAGCACAGTTTCTTTATCTTTAAATGAAATATTTGATTTAGCTAAAAAGACTTTATTAGCTAATGGTTGCGACGAGGAAAACGCAAATATTTTATCAGACACATTAATGAGAGCCGAAAGAGATGGCTCTCATTCCCATGGTTTATTTAGATTACCTGCTTATGTTGCTGCTTTAAAAAGTAAAAAAGTAAACGGCAAAGCAAGACCAGAAGTAAAAAAAATTTCACCAAGTATAATTAAAGTTTTAGGCAATAACGCACTTGCACCAATGGTATTAAAAGTTGGTTTACCCGAATTAATTAAACTTGCTAAGGAAACAGGGGTAGCAGTTTTGGCTATTACTAATTCACATCATATGGCAGCTCTTTGGCCTGAAACAGAAGCAATTGCAGAAGAAGGATTAGTTGGTTTTGCTTGCACATCATATATGCCACTTGTAGCTCCAGCAGGAGCAAAGAAAGCATTATTTGGAACTAATCCCATTTCATTTGCATGGCCGCGACCAGGAAAAACTCCAGTGGTTTATGATATGGCAACATCGTCCATGGCTATGGGGGATGTCATGGTTGCTGCTAGAGATGGAAAAAAAGTTCCTCTAGGAACAGGTATTAATAAAGATGGAAAAGATACAACTGATCCAAAAGAAATAGTCAAAGGAAGTGGAGGAGTATTACTTCCATTTGCAGGATATAAAGGTTCAGCAATTGCAATGATGGTCGAATTGTTGGCGGGGGCCTTAGTTGGAGAAACGTTCAGTTATGAAACTGCAGAAAAAGATAATAAAGATGGTGGACCACCAAGCGGCGGAGAGTTTATTTTAGCAATATCACCTGAAAAAATTACAAGCTCTAATTGGATTAAACATTCAGATGAATTTTTTAATAAAATGAAGTCTATGGATGGTGTTCGTTTACCAGGTGAAAGACGTCATAAAAATAGATTAAATTTAGGGCCAAGAAATATTAATTCTGATTTAGTAAAAAAAATTAGAAATTTATCAGAATAAAATTAAGCAGATTTAATTTTTTTTGTTATAAATTTAGGAATATCTTCTTCAGTAATAATATCTTCGTCTTTGGCATTTTTTGGTTGAAAAGCATAAAGCACGTGCAGCTTGCAATAAGGAAATTTTTCTAAAGGTTTTCGACCACAGAAATAAAAGTCTTTTTCATTAGGATGACCAAAGGGCCATCTGCATGTTTCATCCGTCAATTCTTCAAGTTGTTTTGGATTCTCTGGTTCAAAGTTTTTATCTAATAATAGAGACTTAAATCTAGCTTTCCTGCTTAGCCTCCCTTCTCTAACTGGTGTGTTCGTTTCGGTCTTTGCTTCTGATTTATTTTTTTTTGAGGGAGCTCTGGCTTGTAGATTTAACCGATGGGCCTTACCAATAATGGCATTACGTGTAGTGTCCCCAAGAAGTGAAGCAATTTCACTAGCAGTGTGGCCCTTTTTCCAAAGTTCTTTTAATTTCTTTTCTCTTTCTGGTGTCCAACTCATTTTATTTATATCTTAATTAAAGACACTATATATTGTATTTGCAATAAAAAATCATACCCCATGTGGATATGTTATAAACAACTTAGGACGATAAATAGGCATACTTTATATTTAGTAGTCTTTTAATATATAAGCTTTCTTCATGTTTAAAATTGAAAACAAATACAAAATTAACGAGAAAAAATTTGGTTATGTTAATTGGATTGGACTTTGGACACTTTATAAAAAGGAAGTATTAAGATTTTTGATTGTTGCTATTCAAACCATCATATCTCCTCTAGTAACTTCACTTCTATTTCTGCTTGTACTTTCAGTAGCTATTGGCAATGAAAGGAGCGAAGTTTTGGGTTATCCCTTTATAACCTTTTTAGCTCCAGGCCTTATTTCTATGCAAGTTATACAGCAAGCTTTTTCTCACTCCTCTTCATCTATAATGATAGGAAAAATACAAGGAAATATTGTTGATATTTTATATGCTCCATTAACAGCAGGCGAAATCATTCTGGCCACAAATTTAGCAGCGTGTACCAGAAGTCTTATGATTGCAATAGTTTCAATAATTGTGTTTAGCTTTATAGTTGAGTTAGAGTTTCATAATTTCTTTTATATTTTTATTTTTACTTTTCTAGGGGCTTTTATTTTGAGTTCAATAGGTATTATCGTTGGTTTATGGTCAGAAAAATTTGATCATATGGCCTCTGCCACAAACTTTATTATAGTACCGCTATCTTTCTTATCTGGAACTTTTTACTCAATTGATAGGCTTCCAAATATTTTAAAAAATATAAGTGAAATGAACCCATTTTTCTATATCATTGATGGCTTTAGATTTGGTTTTCTGGGTGCAGAGGATGGATCGGTAAAATTTGGACTTTTTTATCTTATTATATTAAGCTTACTTTCCTGGTTTGCTGCGTATATTTTATTCAAAAAAGGTTATAAAATAAAATCTTAATATATTTATGAGTTCAGTTCTTGGTACATATGCAAGGAAAGATATTTCTTTTTCAGAAGGAAAAGGAAGCTATCTCTTTACAGAAAAGGGTGAAAAATATCTTGATTTTGTTCAGGGCATTGCGACAAATGTTTTAGGTCATTGCCACAACCACTTAGTAAAAACTATTCAAGAACAATCAAAAAAATTATGGCATGTTTCGAACGCATTTGTGATTCCAGAACAAGAAAGATTAGCAAAGAGATTAACAAAAAATACATTTGCTGATTTTGTCTGCTTTCAAAATTCAGGAACAGAGGCAACCGAAGCAGGCATTAAGATTGCTAGAAAATATTTTCATAAAATTGGTCAATCTGAAAAAAATAGAATTATTACTTTTAAAGGAGCTTTTCATGGAAGAACTTTAGCTGCTTTATTTGCCGCAAATAACCCAAAACATATTGAAGGATTTGGTCCGAAAATAGATGGTTTTGATCAAGTTCCCTTTGCAGATCATGAGGCTATTAAAAAAGCTATTAATAAAAATACAGCAGCAATTATGATTGAAACGATTATGGGAGAAGGAGGAATTAAAGTTGTGCCTGATTTTTGTCTCAAAGGTTTAAGAGAGATATGTGATGAGCATGGCATACTCTTGATTTTAGATGAAGTTCAAAGTGCTTATAGAACTGGTAATTTTTTTGCATTTGAAAAATCAGGAATCACACCAGACATTGTTCCAATAGCAAAAGGAATTGGAGGGGGTTTTCCATTGGGCGCTTGTTTAGTTACAAAAAAAGTGTCTGTGGGTATGACGCCAGGTTCACATGGAAGTACATTTGGGGGAAATCCTTTAGCAATGGCAGTAGGAAATGCCGTGCTCGATATTATTTTTGAAAAGGATTTTTTAAATAATGTAAAAAAAAAAGGCGAATATTTTGATAACAACTTAAATAAAATTAAAAAAAAATATCCTAAAATAATAAGCGAAATAAGAGGTGTTGGACTTTTAAAAGGTTTAAAGATGGTTGTAGATAATGTTGAATTTATAAAAAAACTTATGGACCTTAAGATGCTTACCGTTAAAGCCGAAGAGAATGTTATAAGACTTTTTCCTCCGCTTACAGTGAGCGACAAAGAATTGGACGAGGCCACTGATAAAATCGAAAAAGTTTGTAAAGCAATGAGTTAATCATGAGAAATTTTATAAATATATCTGACGTAGATAAAAAAGAGTTAAGAAAGATTATAGATCATGCAAAACTACAAAAAGAAAAAAGATCTAAATTAAATAAATCAGCGATAGATCCTCATAAACCTTTAGCGGATAAAACATTAATTATGATTTTCGAAAAACCTTCTACAAGAACAAGGTTATCTTTTGAGCTTGCAATGAAACAATTAGGAGGACAGTTATTAGTGCTTAGTCCAAAAGATAGTCATTATGGAAGTGGTGAGGAAAGTATACATGACACTGCTAAGATTCTGTCCCAATACGGTGACATCGTAATGATGAGAACTCACAAACATAAACACTTTCTAGAATTTTCTAATCATTTGGAAATTCCTATAATTAATGGTCTAACAAATTTAAGTCATCCATGTCAGATAATGTCTGACATAATGACTTTTGAGGAATCAAAAGGATCAATTACAAATAAAAAAATTGCTTGGGTGGGAGATGGAAATAATATTGTTTATTCTTTAATTGAGGCGTGTGTGCAATTTAATTTTCAGTTATCTATAGCGTGTCCAGAAAAACTGAGACCAGATAAAAAAATTATAAAGTGGGCCAAAAGTAAGAAAGCTAAAATTTTAATTACAAAAGATCCATTTGAAGCAGCATATTTAGCAGACTGCATTATGACAGATAAATGGATTTCTATGGGAGATAAAGGAAATAAAAAAAAGAAAAAAAAATTATTAAAAAAATATCAAGTGAACAAAAAAATTATGAAAAAAGCTAAGCCGAATGCAATATTTATGCATTGTTTGCCAGCTAACAGAGGAGAAGAGGTAACTAACGAAGTAATTAATGGAAAACAATCTGTAGTTTGGTCAGAGGCATTAAATAGAATCCATGTTCAAAAAAGTATTATTGAATGGTGCCTTAGATAATATTTAGTTTAGCGGCAAAGGACTGTTCGTATTTTCGTTCATATATAGAATTACTGCAGCTCTTTCTTTTTCATTTTTTAATCCAGCAAAAGACATTTTAGTTCCTTTTATCCAATCCTTTGGTTTAATTAAAAAACCATTCATTTCATCAAATGTCCACGGTTTTCCGTGAGCCGCCATTGCTTTTGAATATTTGTAATCAGGAAGAGCACCTGATTTTCTTCCAAGCACTCCCCACAAAGCTGGTCCAATTTTATTAGCGCCGCCCTCTGCTATGCTATGGCAAGCCGCACATTTTTTAAAAACTTTTGCTCCTTCTGCTGCACTCGTTGATGCAAATATAGCCATAATATTTCCAGACTCAGATTCTGATGCACTTGTTTCAGAAGATGTTGTGCTAGTTGTGGTAGCGTTGCTTGCAACTTGATAAGCAGATTTTTCTGGTTTTTCTACATAAAATATTACATCTGCAATTTTATTTATTCCCAAAACAAGGATTACAGCTAATAAGATTGAAACAATAATTTTATTCATTTTAAAAAGTTAATAAATTTAGTACAACTTTGTTTAAGATATATCATGACTTAGTTCAAAAAAATGAATTTTAACAAGTCTATTTTGCGACGGTTAGACGCATAATTTTATTATTTATGAAAAATACCGCAATAATAATACCAACCCGCTTAAAAGCTAAGAGGTTTCCAAATAAACCATTGGCAAAAATTAATAATGTACCCATGATTATTCATGTACTGAAAAGAGCTAAAGAATCCCAGGTTGGTGAGGTCTATGTGGCAACGCCAGATAAAGAAATAGTAGATATTGTCGAAGAAAGTCAAGGAAAGGCAATTTTGACAAAAAATGATCATCCTTCGGGTAGCGATCGAATTTACGAAGCTTATTTAAAGGAACTAAAAGGTAAAGTAGATTTTATAATAAATTTACAAGGAGATAGTCCTATCATGTCACCCAACTCTATTTTAAAACTAGAAAAACTTATGAAAGACAACGTTTGTGATATTGGAACTTTAGCATCGCATATTAAAGATAAAGATGAAGTTTCCGATCCAAATGTTGTAAAAGTTCATGTGGATCAAATACTAAAAGATAGCGATTTTTTAGATGTAAAAGATTTTTTTCGTATTAAAAAAAAATTAAAAAACGAGAAAATTTATCATCATTGTGGTGTTTACATATTTACAAAAGATGCTTTAGCACGGTATGTAAAGCTTAAAAGATCTAAATTAGAAATAGAAAGAAATTTAGAACAAATGAGAGCCATGGAAAATAATATGACAATTAAGGTAGGTTTAATTGATTCTGTACCACTAAGTGTAGATACTGAAGAAGATCTTGAAAAAGTAAAAAATGAAATGAAAAATTATGAGTAAAAAAATAAAAGTTGCGTTTCAAGGAGAAAAAGGAGCTTATTCTCATTTGGCCAGCTTAGAAGTTTTTCCTAATGCAGAAGTAAAAAGCTGTTCTACTTTCGAAGAAGCTTTTCAATTAGCGAAGAAAAGTCCTGAATTTAAAATTGTTATACCTATAGAAAACTCCCTGGTTGGAAGAGTTGCTGATATACATTATTTAATTCCAAAATATAAACTTCAAATTCATGCTGAGCATTTTCAGAAAGTTACTCACAATTTACTTGGCATTAAAGGTGCAAAAATAGAAAATTTAAAAACCGTTAGAAGTCATGCTCAGGCCATTGGGCAATGCCAAAAAATTATTAATGAAAATAAATTACAAAGTATTATTGCAGCAGATACAGCAGGTTCTGCTAAATATATTTTTGAAAAAAAAGATAAAACTGAATCGGCAATAGCCTCCCAATTAGCTGCAAAAATTTATAATTTAGATATTTTAAAATCAAATATTGAAGATGAGGCTGGAAACGTGACTAGATTTTTAATTATGGGCAAAGAATCTAACCATCCAGAATTTGGAAACAAAAAATATATTACAAGTTGTATATTTAAACTTAAAAGCATTCCAGCGGCGCTTTACAAAGCTTTGGGTGGTTTTGCTACAAATGGTGTTAATTTATGCAAATTAGAAAGTTTTGCAGTTAAAAATACATTCGATCAGGTGAATTTTTATATTGATATAGAAGGGCATATAGAAGATCCCTCTCTGCAAAAAGCGCTTGAAGAGCTTGGTTTTCACACTCAGAAGTTGGATATTCTTGGGGTCTATGAAGCAGACAATTTTAGATTTAAAAATTTATAAACAACCTATGTATGCTGTAGTTCTTAATTTTATGCTGATATAATAAAATAGGAGGCTGGCAGTGGGTAGAATTTTTCGAACAACTCGGTCAGGACGGAAACGTAGCAGCCGCAACGAGAACATTTTAGGTTACTGTTCAGTCTCCTTTTAAACTATGGAAAATAATAATCAAAAAATTCTTGCATTAAAATATAGACCAAAAAATTTCAAAGAATTAATTGGACAGGAAGTTATGGTTCAAACTATCGTAAATTCCATTAAACTAAATAAGTTACCTAATGCATACTTACTAACAGGAATAAGAGGAGTAGGAAAAACAACCACAGCTCGACTAATCGCAAAAGCACTAAACTGTAATAAAAATTTTCTCAAGGAGGAGAATTGTGATTGTAACCATTGTGAGGAAATTTCTTATTCAAAACATTTAGATGTACTAGAAATGGACGCTGCATCAAGAACTGGTATCGATGATGTAAGAGAATTAATCGAATCATCTAAGTACAATCCAACTAGCGCGAAATACAAGATATTCATTATTGATGAAGTACATATGCTTTCCAAACAAGCGTTTAATGGATTGCTAAAAACTTTGGAAGAACCTCCCCCGCATTTAAAATTTATTTTTGCAACTACAGAAGTAAAAAAAATACCTGTAACGATCATTTCTCGTTGCCAAAGATTTGATCTACACAGAATTCCAATTCAAACACTATCGGAAAATTTGAAAAGAATATGTAAAAAAGAAAATGGTAATATATCTGAAGCGGCACTTAAATTAATTGCTAAAGCATCCGAGGGTTCAGTTAGAGACTCTCTGTCACTTTTAGATAGAGCACTTGTAGGTCAGCATATTTTGGAAAAAGAAATAGACGAGGCTTTTGTTAGACAAATGCTAGGATTAGCGGATAGATCAAAAATTTTAAAAATTTTACATTCTATATTTGAAGGGGATCAAAAAAAATCTATAGATCAGTTAAGAAATTTAATTGATGAAGGCTTGGATCCAGCAAGTTTTTTAAACGATTTTTTGGAAATAATATATTTCATGTTGCAAAAAAAAAATCTTGGTGATTTAAATAGTGAATTAACTTTGTCGGAGTCGGAACTGGAAATAATCAACTCTATTTCTAGCAACATAAATGTATCTACTTTAGTAATTTTTTGGCAATTTATCCTTAAGGGAATAGAAGAACTTTCTATTGTTGCTAATCAAATATTAGCTTTAGAAATGATAATTATGAGATTAATTTATATAAAAGATATGCCGTCATATGAGTCCGTTTTAGATTTGGTAAATAAAAATAATTTAATTTCAAATAGTGACAGCGATCATATTACAAACAATCAGCAAAAAGATGAAGAAAAAGAAAAGAACGAAATAAACAAAAGTACAAAAAGTCAAATTAAGAGTACAATCCAGACAAAACTAAAAGTAGAAGAGCTAGGTCAAACAAATACAAGAAATTTACATAAAGAAAGCATTTCATCACTTGAAGATTTAATAAACTTATCATCAAAAAAAAAAGAAATTGAATTAAAATATGATCTAGAAAGACATGTGAATCTGATTAAATTTTCTCAAGGAAAAATTGACATAGGCTTTAATGAAAAGCTTAACAAAAATTTTGTCCGAAATTTATCAGAAAAATTATTAGAATGGACTGGGACCAGATGGATAATAAGTTTAACAAAAGGCCCTGGAGAAATATCTTTTTTAGAACAGAAAACTATTAATAAAAAAAAAATTTTAGATGATGAAAGAAAGAATGATATTTATAAAAAATTTAAGAATATTTTTGAAGATGCTGAGCTGATAGATGTTAAAAAAAAGGATTAATTTATGACAGATTTTTCAAGTTTAATATCTCAGGCTAAAAAAATGCAAGATAAAATGAAAGAGGCACAAGAAGCTCTTAAAAAGATCGAGGTCGAAGGGGTGTCCGGAGGAAGTGCCGTGAAGGTTATCATGAATGGTGATGGAGAGCTTAAAAAAATTTCTATTAACGATTCTTTGCTAAAAGAGTCCAAAGAAATAATGGAAGATCTTATCGTAGCAGCTCACAATAATGCAAAATCAAAACTTAAAGAAAAAACTTCAGAAGAAATTTCAAAATTAACAGGTGGAATTGACTTGCCGCCAGGATTTAAACTTCCTTTTTAAGGAGCAAAATGCCTAGCAATAATCTTAAAGAGATAGACGATTTAATTAAAATAATTTCAAAGTTTCCAGGATTAGGACCTAAGTCGGCTAAAAGAATTGTGCTAAAACTGATGAATAATAGGGAAGAATTGATAAAACCATTAGTAAACACATTAGCTAAAATTTATAAAAATGTAGTTCGATGTAAAATTTGCGGAAATTTAAAATTAACAGATTCTAACTGTACCTGCTCAAAAAATACTTATGATCAAATTTGTGTAGTTGAAAATATTGCTGATATGTGGGTGATCGAAAGTACGGGTATTTTTAAAGGTAATTACCACATATTAGGAGGTACTTTGCCTGCTCTAGAAAGTAAAAAAAATGACGGCTTATTAATTTCAACTCTTATTGATAGAGTCAAAAAAAATTCTGTTAAAGAAGTTATTTTAGCAACGAGCGCTACAATAGAAGGCCAAACTACTGCTCATTACATTCAAGATAGTTTGAAGGATACAAAAGTAAAAATTTCGAAACTTGCCCAAGGGCTACCGGTAGGGGGAGAAATAGAATTTTTAGATGACGGAACGTTGTTTTCAGCTTTTAAAAATAGAGGCCCGGTTATTAATGATTAAATTTTTTCATAAAGCGGTAAAGTTAAAAAATTATCAAAATTTTCTTTTGTTATCATAACTTTAAAAATTTTTGCTGCTTCATCAAAAGAAACATTATCAAGACTTTTATCATTTGTTTTCTTTCTCCATACTGAAAATTTATTTTTTATTTTATTAAGTTCATCTTGAATTAATTCTTCGATTAATTTTTCGTCAACAATTCTACCATCATCTAGTTTGACTTTGTATTTAAGCCAAATCCAGAGTTGAGCTCTACTAACCTCACAAGTTGCTGCATCAGCCATTAGATAGTTAACAACACAACATCCAGTTCCAATCATCCAAAAAGCCATGTACTCAATACCTTCATTAAGATTTTCCCTAATTCCTAACTCAGTAATGGCGTTATCTATTTTTGGCTCATCTAGCAAATCTTTTCTATTTATTTTTTCATTATTAAATTTTTTAAGTTGATTTGGGCCATTAAAATTTTTTTCAAATATATTTTTTACTGGTTCTACTAAACTTGGATGTGCAACCCATGCGCCATCGTTTCCTTGGTTCAATTCTCTTTCTTTATCCTTCTTAACACCAGCTAAGGCTTTTTCGTTTATCTCTGTAGGATTTGCTTTTGCAATTACTTGGGCCGACATGCCTCCCATACCAAATGCTCCTCTTTTATGGCAAGTATCAACAAGCAGTTTATTATAATTTGACATAAATGGAGTAAACATATTTACTTTCGATCTATCTGGTAAGATAACCTTTTTAGTATTTCGGTATACTTTTTGATAAGAAAAAAGATAATCCCATCTTCCTGCATTTAACCCAACAATATGATCTTTTAGTTCCCATAAAAATTCATCCATTTGAAACACCGCATTAATTGTTTCAATTAGTACAGTAACTTTAACGGTGCCAACCTCTAAATTTAATTTTTTTTCGCAAAATGAAATTACGTCATTAAGCAATCTGCATTCCAAATAGTGCTCTATTTTAGGTAAATAAAAATATGGGCCACTTCCATTATCAATTAGTTTTTTTGCATTATGAAATAATGCGAGGCCTAAATCAAAAAAAGTTCCAGATACTCTTTTGCCATTTACAGCTACATTTTTTTCGCTTAAATGTAGACCTCTGGGCCTGATAATTAATACTGCTGTTTTATCATTTAACTTATATTCTTTTTTACTTTGTGGATCTGTAAAATCTATTTTTCTACTTATGGCATCTTTTACATTTAATTGGCCTTGGATTAAGTTTTCAAATGTAGGGGTTAACGAATCTTCAAAATCAGTCATGTAACAGTCTGCTCCCGAATTTAATGCTGAAATCAGCATTTTTTTTGGTACAGGTGGTCCTGTAATTTCAACCTGTCTTTTTAAAAGATCTTGTGGGATATTTTTTATTTTCCAATCAGATTCTCTAATTTTTTTGGTTTCACTTAAAAAATCTAATTTACCACCGTCATCAATTTTTTTTTGCCTTTTCTTTCTTTCATTTAGTAGATTTATCCTTGTATCATCAAATTTTTCATGGATTTGCTGGATAAACTCAAGAGCTCCATCAGATATGATTTCCTTATACCTGGACAAAATTTTGCCACTAATTTTTATATTTTTACTCACTATAAAATAATTTATGTTTATAAGTATTTTTAATCAAGTATTATTCAATTTATAAAATGAAGCATTATTTAGAATTTGAAAGAGAAGTAAAAGTTTTAGAAGAAGAATTAGAAAAATTAAAGGATCCTTTTAATAAAAAAGAAGGAATATCTGAAGTCAATACAGATCAAATAACTCAACTACAAAATGAAATTGATACAAAACTAAAAGAATCATATGCAAATTTAAATGAATGGCAAAAAACCCAAGTCGCTAGGCATGAAGAGAGGCCCAAAGCAAAATTTTTAATTGAAAATTTATTTACAAATTTTGTTAATTTATCTGGTGACAGAAAATTTGCAGAAGATGAAGCGGTCATCACAGGTTTTGGTAAATTTGAAGGTAGATCTGTTTTTGTTATAGGTCAGGAGAAGGGTGATGATCTCGATACCAGACTTAAAAGAAATTTTGGAATGATGCGACCCGAAGGTTACAGAAAATGTATTAGGTTAATGAAACTTGCTGACAAATTTAATATTCCTGTTGTATCATTTATTGATACGCCCGGAGCATATCCAGGAATTGGAGCTGAACAAAGAGGGCAAGCAGAGGCAATTGCAAGTTCCATAGAATGTTGTATGTCACTTAAGGTTCCAATCATTTCAATTATTATCGGTGAAGGTGGATCAGGAGGAGCCATAGCTTTAGCTTCAGCAAATAAAGTTTTGATGTTAGAAAATGCAATTTACTCAGTTATTTCACCAGAAGGATGTGCTTCAATATTGTGGAGAGATCCGAGCAAATCTTTAGAAGCAGCAAAGGCAATGAAATTAACTGCAACTGATCTTTTAAAAATTGGTATTATTGATGAGGTCATCGGAGAACCATTAGGTGGAGCTCATAGGAACAAAGATCAAGTTGTTACTTCTACTAAAGCTGCACTAAAAAAGTATCTCGAAGATTTTTCAAGTTACAATAAAGAAGAAATATTCGAACAAAGAAAAAATAAATTTTTAGAAATTGGCAAACAAAGTAGGTTTACTCAATTTTTGACTGGCGAAGGTAGTATTGTTAAAGAAAAATTTTTTACTAACAAAAGAAAATTGGCAATTATTTCAATAATTTTGTTAGCTTTAGTAGCATTTTTATTTTTATAGTGCCCCACAACAATGTTTAAATTTTTTCCCTGATGCTAAGCATTTTTCATTTCTAGATATTTTTTGATTCTTTTTTAATACCAATAGACAATTAGGATCATTTTTAAAATTTTTATTGTTTATATTTGTTTCTTTTTTTTCTACTTCTGACCGTTCAACTACTTCAAGATTATTTAAAAAAGTAATAAAATCAGTTTTAATTTTATATAACAATTCCTCAAATAGTTTAAAAGATTCTCTTTTAAATTCTTCTAAAGGATCTTTTTGCGCATAGCTTCGCAGACCGATTACACTTCTTAAATGTTCTAAATATTGTAAATGTGATCTCCATAAAAAATCGACTGTTTGTAAAAATATTCTTTTTTCGAGCTCTAAATTACTTGCTTCAGTAAGAGCTTTTTTTCTTTTATCTCTAATTTCGTTAAATCTTTTTTTAATAATACTTTCAAATTCTTCATCTTTTTTATTAAAAATATCAACAAATTCTGTTTCTTTTAAAGATTTACCAATTATTGGTTTTATTTTAATTTTTAATTTATTTAGCTGATTTTCTCTTTCATAAATTTTTTTATCATTTAAAAAGCTTTTAACCAAATCATCCAAAAAGGAATATATTATTTCATTGATATTATTTGATTTCAGTATTTCCTTTCTTTGTTCAAAAATAACTTTTCTTTGATCATTCATAACATCGTCAAATTTAAGCAAAGTTTTTCTTATATCAAAATTTCTCGCTTCCACTCTCTGCTGTGCTCTTTCCAAAGCTTTGTTGATCCATGGATGGTCAATTGATTCGCCTTCTTTTAAACCAAATTTTTTCATTACCCCGTCCAACGATTCAGATCCAAAAATTCTCATTAAGTCATCTTCTAAGCTGACATAAAATATAGAATTTCCAGGATCACCCTGTCTTCCAGATCTTCCTCTTAGCTGATTATCAATTCTTCTACTTTCATGTCTTTCTGTGCCCACAACAAACAAACCTCCAATTTCTTTTACATGGGATTTTTCTTCTAAAATAGAATTTCTGTCTTTATTTACATCTATCTTTTCCGAAGTACCTAAGTTGCCTCCTAATTGTATATCTGTTCCACGACCAGCCATATTTGTAGCTATTGTTATGGCTTCAAGCTTCCCTGCTTGAGCTATTATTTTGGCTTCCTTTTCGTGGTGCTTTGCATTTAAAACATTGTGCTCAATGTTTTTATTTTTAAGCAACAAAGAAATTTTCTCAGATTTTTCTATACTTGTTGTTCCTACTAATACCGGTTGTTTATTTTTTTTACATTCTTCTATTTTTTCGATTATGGAAGTATTTTTTTCTTTTTCTGTTCTAAATATTTGGTCGTTTAAGTCTTTTCTTATCATAGGCTTATTTGGTGGTATAGAAACAGTTTTGAGTTTATATATATCAAAAAACTCTTCCGCCTCTGTCATTGCTGTACCGGTCATTCCAGACAATTTTTCATAAAGTCTGAAATAATTTTGATAAGTGATAGATGCCAAGGTTTGATTTTCACTTTGGATTTCGACATTTTCTTTTGCTTCTAAAGCTTGATGCAATCCATCGGAAAATCTTCTTCCCTCAAGCACCCTGCCTGTAAATTCATCTATAATTTGTACTTTATTATTTACAACAATGTAGTCAGTATCTTTTTGAAATAACAAACTTGCTCTTAAGGCTTGGTTTATGTGATGAACCAGATTTATGTTTTGTGGATCATAAAAATTATTATTTTTAAGAATTCCATATGATTTTGATAAGTCTTCTATTTTATCAATACCTTTTTCAGAAAGCATAGCATTTTTATTTTTTTCGTCTAATTCATAGTCATGTTTTTCAAGTTTTTTAATAAATTTATTACATAAAAAATATTGGTCAGATTTATCTTCAGTGCTACCAGAAATTACAAGAGGAGTTCTGGCCTCATCTATAAGAATGCTGTCTACTTCGTCTACAATGCAATAGAAATGATTTTTTTGAACCATTTGATGAATGTCATATTTCATATTATCTCTTAAGTAATCAAAACCAAATTCATTATTGGTTCCATAAGTCACGTCACATTCATAATTTCTTTTTCTGATATTATCGTCCGTGATTTCACTTGTAATACATCCAACAGACAAACCTAAAAATTTATATATTTGACCCATCCAATCAGAATCTCTTTTTGCTAAATAGTCGTTGACAGTAACAACATGCACTCCTTTTTCTGTTAGTGCATTTAAATAAACTGGAAGTGTAGACACCAACGTTTTTCCTTCTCCAGTTTTCATCTCAGCTATTTTTCCTTGATGTAAAATGATACCGCCCATCAATTGCACATCATAATGACGCTCGCCTAATGTTCTTCGCGCAGCTTCCCTAACATAAGAAAAAGCTTCAGGAATTAAATCCTCTAAATTTGCCCCTTTTTTAACTTTTAATTTTAATTCGGCCGTTTTTTTTGGAAAAAGTTCATCTGGAACAGCTTTGACTGTTGCTTCCCAGCTATTAATTTTTTTGACTACTGATCTTAATCGATCCAACTCCCTTTGACTTGAATTTTTAACAAATTTATCAATAATCTTATTAATGTTAAGCATAAATAGTTATTTTTTTTTTGTAATTTGGTATAAATTATATTAGTTCAATTAAGACTTATATAATCATTATTGGTAAATTTTAAATACTTATGACTGTAAACCTAAAGAATTTTTTTAATCCCAAAGTAAAGGTCTCAAAAATGGGTGAATTTCAAGAATTACAATCCATTGATGGTTTGCAAATATCAGCAGTATCTGCAGATCTCTATGGAGACGGTAGAGATGATATTACCTTATTCTATTTTCATGATGGCGCTAATTTTGCTTCTGTTTACACAACTTCAAAAGTTACTTCAGCAAGCATAAACTGGAATTTAAAAATTAAAAGACATTTTGTTAAAGCGCTTTTTGTAAATACAAAGAATGCCAATACTTTTACTGGAATTAAAGGTGCACAAGGATTAAAAGAGGTGGCAAATACTTTGGCAAAGTCACTTACATTAAAATCCTCTCAGTCCCCAAAGGGAGTTACTGATGTTATAAAAGTAACTGATTTGGTTTTTGCATCAACAGGAGTAATTGGAGAAGAGTTTCCTCATACAAAAATAAAAAATAGGATTCCTGAATTAGTAAAAAAATTAAGATTAGAACAGAATAAGTTTGTGTGGTTTAAGGCTGCGAATGCAATAATGACAACAGATACAAGACCGAAGCTAGCCTACGAAGAATGTAAAATAGGAACAAAATTAATTAAAATTTCCGGAATAGCAAAAGGGTCAGGTATGATAGCTCCTAATATGGCTACAATGTTAGGATTTATATTCACTGATGCGAATATACCTTCAGTTTTTTTAAAAAGTATTTTGAAAAAAGTTATTGGAACAACTTTTAATTCTATAACTGTTGATGGAGATACTTCAACAAATGATATGGTTGCTATATTTGCTACTGGAAAAGCTAAAAATTCAAAAATATATAATATTTTAGATCCGAAACTGCAAGATTTTGAAAAAGCACTTCATAGACTATCATTAAATTTAGCGAAGCAAATTGTTTCGGATGGCGAAGGTGCAAAAAAATTTATCACAATTAATGTGGTTGGAGCAAGATCAACAAATATGGCAAAAAATGTTGGCTTTTCAGTTGCAAATTCTCCTCTATTTAAAACTGCAATCGCAGGAGAAGATCCTAATTGGGGCAGGATTGTTATGGCAGTTGGCAAATCTGGAGAAAACATTGTTGCTAATAAAGTTCAAGTAAAAATAGGAAATCATATTGTTGCAGAAAATAGTGCAGTTTCTAAAACTTATAAAGAAAAAGATTTAAAGGAATATATGCAATGGGATTCAATAGATATTGAAATTAATTTAAATCTTGGAGCCGGGTCTTTCACCGTATATACATGTGATTTTACAAAAGATTATGTAGATATAAATGCAGATTATAGAAATTAATAATTATTTTTATTTTCCCTAAAAAAAACTATATACTTTGGTATGATAAAATTTAATTTGGCATGTAAGTGTGGTGAGACCTTTGAAAGTTGGTTTTCAAGTTCCGAAGAGTATGTTTCGTTAAGCAAAAAAAAACTTATTAAATGTATTTATTGCGATTCCTCTTCTGTTAAAAAATCAATTATGGCCCCGAATTTATCTAGCAAGTCGAATAGAAAGGTGGGTAAAGAGAAAGAGTTCAAAGACATAAAGAAACAGCTTTTAAAATTTAGACGGTACATAGAAAAAAATTGTGTAAATGTTGGAGATAATTTTGCGCAAGAGGCTCGCAATATTCATTACGATAAAAAAACTTCTAAAGGCATCTACGGTCAAGCTACGCCAGAGGAAGCGTCAGAGTTAGAAGAAGAAGGTATAGATGTCGCAACTATACCTTGGGTGAATAAATCAGACAATTAATCTTTTAAAAAAGTTGTAATATAATTTACTGAAGTATCGCTACTTTTTTTCCATTCCTTTAACAACAAGTTAAATTTCATGCCAACAAGTTCATCCATAATAAAATTATTTTTTTTACCAATAGATTCTAATTCTTGAGGTGTTAAAAATTTATTCCAATCGTGTGTTCCTATTGGCAACCATCTCAATATATATTCTGCTCCGAGAATTGCATATAAGTAAGATTTTAAATTTTTATTGATAGTAGCCACAAACATTATTCCCTTTTTTTCAATAAGTTTAGAACAGTTTTGAATGAAAAGATTTACATTCGGAACATGTTCAACTATTTCCATATTTAAAATTACATCAAATTTATTTTTTAATTTTAGATTTTCGGGTGATGTGCAAATATAGTTAATATTTAAATTCATTTCTCTTGCGTGTAGTTTAGCCGCTTCTATATTACTCTGCGAAGCATCTATTCCCGTGATAGTTGCTCCTAATCTTTTTAAAGGTTCACATAATAATCCTCCACCACAACCTATATCTAAAATATTTATTTTTTTTAGCAGTTGATTTGATTTTGCATCAAGACCAAAATGAGAAATTAGTTTTTCCTTAATAAACTTAATTCTTGTAGGATTAAAATGATGTAAAGGCTTAAACTTACCGTTTGGATTCCACCAATCTTTGGCCAAATTTGAAAATTTTTCTATTTCTTTTTTATCTACTGTAGTCAAAATAATAATATTCTAGTTATACTTGTGCATCTTTACAATTAAGAGTATTTATTAATAAAAAATAAATAAAGTAAATAAGATATTTTATCATGAAACGACTAACCCTCAAATTTGGAGGAACATCTGTTGGGACTATTGAAAAGATTAAGAAAGTTGCCAATATTATAAAAAAAAGACATGCCGAAGGCAATGAAATCATTGTTGTGGTTTCGGCAATGTCTGGTGTAACCGATGAATTAAATAAAAAATCAAATCTTATCAGCAAAGATTTTGATAACAAAGAGCTAGACGTATTGCTTTCTTCTGGCGAACAAATTTCGTGTTCATTACTATCTGGCGCACTTCTAGATTTAGGTATAAAAGCTAGGTCGTGGCTGGCATGGCAAATTCCAATTATTACAAATAACAATCATACATCTTCACAAATTATAAAAATCAAAACCGATGAAATTTTAAATTTTATTTCAAAAAAGGGCGTAGCAGTGATTCCAGGATTTCAAGGAATTTCGCCAGAAATTAGAGTTACCACTTTAGGTCGAGGAGGATCTGATTTATCAGCAGTAGCGATTGCAAAGTTTTTCAAGACAGATTCTTGTGAAATTTATACTGATGTGGATGGTGTTTTAACTACAGATCCTTCTATAAATAAAAAAGCTAAAAAAATTGATAAAATATCATATGAGGAAATGTTAGAAATGTCTTCAATGGGAGCAAAGGTCATGCAACCAAGCTCAGTCCAAGCTTCTATGGTAAATGATATTCCTATACATGTTAGATCTACTTTTTCCGAAAAATCTGGAACAAAAATAGTTTCAGAAAATGAGGCTGATTATAAGAAAGTAGTAACTGGTATAGCTTATTCAAAAAGCAATGCAAAAGTTTCGATTGTTGGAGTTGTAGACAAACCTGGAGTTGCAGCTGATGTTTTTGAACCTATGGGAAAGAATAATATTAACATTGATATGGTAATTCAAAATACTTCCTTAGATGGAAAAACAGCCAATATAACTTTTACTATTAAGCAAGAAAATCTAAAGAAAACACTGAACATAATTGAGAAAAATAAAGAAAAATTAAATTATAATAAGATAACGCATGATGATAAGCTTGCAAAAGTATCAATTATCGGTGCAGGAATGATAGCAAGTCCTGGGGTTACATATAGAATGTTTAGATCTTTAGCAGAAGAAAAAATAAATATTTTAGCAATTTCGACTTCGGAGATAAAAATATCTGTTCTAATAAGAGAAGACTTAACTCAAAAAGCGGTAAGGACATTACATAAAGAATTTGAATTAGATTGATATTTAAATGAGCATAAGACCATTTCGAGATATTAAAAGAAGAAAAACCAAAAAAATTAAAGTTGGTAAAATTGATGTTGGTGGTGATGCACCTATATCAGTACAATCTATGACCAATACATTAACAACTAATATTAAAGAAACTATTAAACAGATTAACCAATTAGCTGAAGCCGGAGCAGATATAGTAAGGGTTT
The DNA here is from genome assembly GCA_003214615.1 of Pelagibacteraceae bacterium AG-414-E02. GTDB lineage: Bacteria > Pseudomonadota > Alphaproteobacteria > Pelagibacterales > Pelagibacteraceae > AG-414-E02. The sequence goes on along the minus strand of QCLK01000001.1, from coordinate 352,061 downwards.
CTTGTCCAGATCAAGAATCATCTTTAGCACTAAAAAAAATTGTAAACGAAGTTGATGTTCCCATAGTAGCTGATATTCATTTTCATTACAAAAGAGCTATAGAAGCTGCCAAGTCCGGAGCTCATTGTTTAAGAATAAATCCAGGAAATATAGGATCTGTTGACCGAGTGCACGAAGTACTTAAAGCAGCAAAAGACAACGACTGCTCAATAAGAGTAGGTGTAAACGCTGGATCATTAGAAAAAGATTTATTAGAAAAATATAGAGAACCTTGCCCAGAAGCTCTTTGTGAAAGCGCTTTAAGAAATATTAAAATTTTAGAAGATAAAGATTTTTTTAATTTTAAGGTTAGCGTTAAGTCCTCCGACGTTTTTTTGTCAGTTAAAGCTTACAGGTTATTATCTAATAAATGTGACTACCCTCTACATTTAGGCATCACTGAAGCGGGAAGTTTAATTCCAGGAAGTGTGAAATCATCAATAGGCATTGGCATTTTATTAATGGAAGGAATAGGAGATACTATAAGATGTTCGTTAAGTGACAATCCTGTTGAAGAAGTTAAAACAGGATATGAAATATTAAAATCATTAAATTTACGACATAGAGGTGTAAATATTATTTCATGCCCTTCTTGTGCTAGACAAGCCTTTCCAGTTATTGATACTGTAAAAATTCTGGAAAAAAAACTGTCTCACATAAAAGAACCTATCACACTGTCCATAATAGGTTGTGTAGTTAATGGTCCCGGAGAAGCTTCTCAAACTCAGGTAGGACTAACAGGAGGAGGAAAAGGCAATCACATGATGTATTTGTCGGGAATTCCTCACCATAAAGTAGCTAGCAATAAAGTAATTGAGGAAGTGGTTACTTTGGTTGAAAAAAAATCTAGAGAATTAAGAAAAAATTAAATTTTAAAAATGATTCCTATCAGTAAAATAAAGCAAATTGTAGATACTTATAAAGCTTTAGAAAAAGAACTTGCTTCAGGTGAAACTTCCAAAAAAGATTTTGTAAAAAAATCAAAAGAATATTCTAGCATTGGTGAGATTATAAATGAGGCCAAAAGTTACCTTAGTTTTGAAAAAGAGAAGGTAGAGCTTGAGAAAATTATTGATGATAAAAAAAGTGATAAAGAAATGATACAGTTGGCAAAAAACGAACTTAATGAATTAACAGAAAAAAATGAGAAAAATGAAAAAATTTTAAAAATATATCTTTTACCAAAAGATGAAGCAGATTCTAAAAATGCTATATTAGAAATTAGAGCAGGGACGGGCGGTGACGAAGCAGGCCTTTTTGTTGCAGATCTTTATAAAATGTACGAAAAAGTATGTTTAAATAATAAATGGTTCTTTGAAATAATAAGTGTATCAAAGAGTACCGCGGGCGGATTTAAAGAAGTTATTTTACTTATTAAAGGAAATAATATTTATTCTTTTCTAAAATATGAAAGCGGCGTCCATCGTGTGCAGAGAGTACCTAAGACTGAAACGCAAGGCCGTGTACACACTTCAGCTGCTACGGTAGCTGTGCTTCCTGAAGCAGAAGAGGTTGATATAAAAATACAAGAAAAAGATTTAAGAATAGATGTTTATAGAAGCACTGGATCAGGAGGGCAATCAGTAAATACAACAGACTCTGCTGTTAGAATAACTCATATTCCAACTGGAATTGTAGTTACGAATCAGGATGAAAAGTCACAACATAAAAATCGTGCAAAAGGTATGAAAATTTTAAGATCGAGGGTTTATGAAGCTGAGAGAGAAAAAAAAGACAAAGAGCGATCAAAAGATAGAAAAAATCAAATAGGAACAGGAGATAGATCAGAAAGAATTAGAACGTATAATTTTCCACAAGGGAGAGTAACCGACCATAGAATAAATATGACCTTACACAAACTTGAAGAATTTTTGAGTGGAGATGCTTTTGATGAATTAAGTCAAAGCTTAAGATTACAAGATCAAGAAATTAAGCTAGCTAATTTGAAACAGTAAAATGATTTTAGAAAATACAATAAGAAAAGCATCAATAGTCTTAAGAAATAATAACATTAGTTCACATCAATTGGATGCAGAAATAATACTTTCAAATATAATGGGTGTTACAAGAGAGTTTTTAATTACAAAAGAAAATCTGATTATTACAAAAAAATTATTAGAAAAATACAATCATGCAATTAAACGTAGAATTAAAAAAGAGCCAGTCGCCTACATAATTGGAAAAAAGGAATTTTGGAGCGAAAATTTTATTGTTAATAGAGATACTCTGGTACCTAGACCTGAAACAGAGTTATTAATTTACAAAATAGTAAGTTTTTTTAAAGATAAAAAGATAAATATTTTAGACATAGGCACTGGGTCAGGGTGCATACTGCTAACATTGCTAAAGGAATTAAGATTTTCCAAGGGCATTGGAATAGATATTTCTGCACCTGCGATTAAAACTGCCATAGTCAATTCAAAAAAAATGGGACTATTCAAAAGATCGAAGTTTAAGGTTTTTGAAATGAATAAATATCAGCATGGTAAATATGATTTGATAGTTTCGAATCCACCATATATTTCCTCAAAGGATTTGAAAAATTTAAGTAAAGATATAAGAAATTTTGAGCCTATAATCGCATTAAATGGTGGACTTGATGGACTTGACCTGGTCAAAAAAGTTATTTACAAGTCAAATAAGTTATTAAAAAAAGGCGGATTGCTAGCAATAGAGATAGGGAATCGCCAATATTTAAAAGTTGCACATTTACTCAAGCAAAATGGATACAGGGAAAAGGGCAAAGAGTTAGATTATAATAACAATGTGCGTTGCATAATAAGCACAAAAATGTGACTATTATTAACTTCAAGAATAAATATTTTGACAAAATTAAATATTAGTGAGTACTATTAGATAAATCCTTTAGTTAGAAAATGTTTTTTTACAAAATGTATGTATCAACGTAGATCAAGAAAATTTAGACGTAGGTCAAACGGAAGAAATTATCAATCCCGTGGCAATGGAAGCATGCAAGGGAGATTAAGATCTCAATTGTTTTCTAACGATCAACCAAGAAACAATTTTAGAACTATACAAAATCCTGAAAAGTTATTTGAAAAATATAGCGCGCTCGCCAAAGAAGCCCTATCAGCTGGTGATAAAACTTTATCAGAAAATTATTTGCAACATGCTGATCATTATATGAGGATCATAGGTATTAAAAATCAAAACTTAAATAAAGATCTAAACAAAAACGAAATAACAGAAAATAAAAATGTTCCGGAAGCAAATACTAATCCTGATCTAGATAATACTACCAAAGAAAAAAAAGAATAAATTTCTATAAAAACTAATTTTGTTTTGAAATAAGCTCAGCAATTAATACATCTGTTTTAATTCTATGAATTTCAAATTGTTTTCTCTCTTCATCTTTTAAAGTTTTTCCTGAAGGCAATTTTAATGTTTGTGAATTAACTTTTTTACCGTTTACAATTACCTCATAGTGTAAATGAGGTCCCGTAGACATTCCGGTTGAACCTACGTACCCAATAATCTGTCCTTGTCTAACTTTTTTTCCAACCTTCATTCCCTTTGCGAAACTTTTCATATGTGCATAAACAGTTTCGTATGTAGAATTGTGTTTTATTTTAATACAATTTCCTCCGCCCCCACACCATTTAGCCCTTGTAATAGTTCCAGACCCTGAAGCCATTATAGGAGTTCCTGCTGGAGCAGCAAAGTCAGTTCCCAAATGTTTTTTATTATAACCAAGTATCGGATGCTTTCTCATACCAAAAGGTGAAGACAATCTTGCGCCATTAATTGGAGTTTTCATTAAAGCCTTTTCAACACTTTTACCGTCAATATCAAAATATCCGTAGTCTTTATCGTTTCCAAATTTATAAAGTGTAATCTCTCTTCCATTTACAGACATATAAGCAAAAAGAATTGATCCACTTTTTACAAAACCCCCACCTTCATCAAAATATTTATCATAGACAATTTTGAAGTTATCATTTTTTCTTATATCCCTTTGAAAATCAATTTCAAAACCAAAAATTCTAGCAAATTCAATTATAGTATCAGGGTTGATTTTGGCATCAACTGCAGCTGAATATAGATTTTTTTTAATTTCGTTTCCCGCTAATACCTTTCTTTTGTAAAGTTTAGTAATAATTTTTTTTGCTTCAAGCTTCCCTTCATCATTTTTTTTTATTTCTATGCTTGTACTCTTTGTTATTGGAATGAAAAAAGTTGTAATTGAATTTTTTTCCTTAGAAGCAACTTCTTCTATTACCAGATCAATTTTATTACCTACTAACAATTGATTAGGCTTACTATATTTTTTATATTGGTTAATCGTTTTTTGGATTTGGCTACTTTCTACATTATATTTTTTTAGAATTTTTTCTATGGTGTCACCACTCTTTATTACGTGGCTTATATTGATAAATGGAGATTTAATTTGCTTATAAAAAAATTCCTTAATCGTATTCAAATCATTTTGATCCAAAGAGTATTTTCTTCCTTCTGCCTTTTCTTGAATTGAGCTATCATTTTTGTAGACAACTGATACTAGAAAAAAAAACAATAAAATACTTGCAAAAGCTATTATAAGCTTCTTTTTTTCCATGTCTTTTCCAAGTATTCGATACATATATTTTGATAGATGTTAATTTATGAAAATCATGTTTTTTGCAATAATTTTATATACGAAACTATTAAAAATCCATTAATTTAGTACGATTTTAGCTCATTAAACGCCTTGATTTATTTACGAATTAGCTTATAGGTATGCGTCCAACACCCCAAAAAGGTTAATTTTGTTAGCTAAATTGTGGAGTTGTTAATTAAAATGTTAATGACGAAGCCGATAGCTGTCGGTTTTGTTGTGAACGTTTTTAGCTCTTTTATATTGTAAAAAAAGAAGAAGAGAAGTGTGGACGGTTAGGTTACCAAAAAATTTGTCGTACACACTTCAACGAAAATATAAGTAATTTTTTAATTATTTATATGAAGCTAGTGTGCGCCGTTATTAAACTTGAGAGTTTGATCATGGCTCAGAACGTACGCTGGCGGCACGCCTAACACATGCAAGTCGAACGAAGTAGCAATACTTAGTGGCGAACGGGTGAGTATAATGTGGGTATCTGCCTTTTGGTTTGGAATAACACGAGGAAACTTGTGCTAATACCGGATAAGCCCTTACGGGGAAAGTTTTAACGCCGAAAGATGAGCCCGCACTTGATTAGCTAGTTGGTAAGGTAAAAGCTTACCAAGGCTACGATCAATAGCTGATCTGAGAGGATGATCAGCCACATTGGGACTGAGACACGGCCCAAACTCCTACGGGAGGCAGCAGTGGGGAATCTTGCACAATGGGGGAAACCCTGATGCAGCGATGCCGCGTGAGTGAAGAAGGCCCTTGGGTTGTAAAGCTCTTTCGTCGGGGAAGAAAATGACTGTACCCGAATAAGAAGGTCCGGCTAACTTCGTGCCAGCAGCCGCGGTAATACGAAGGGACCTAGCGTAGTTCGGAATTACTGGGCTTAAAGAGCACGTAGGTGGTTAGAATAGTTGGTGGTGAAATCCCAGAGCTTAACTCTGGAACTGCCACCAAAACTTTTTGACTAGAGTGTGATAGAGGTAAGCGGAATTTCTAGTGTAGAGGTGAAATTCGTAGATATTAGAAAGAACACCAATTGCGAAGGCAGCTTTCTGGATCATTACTGACACTGAGGTGCGAAAGCATGGGTAGCGAAGAGGATTAGATACCCTCGTAGTCCATGCTGTAAACGATGTGTGCTAGACGTTGGAAATTTATTTTTCAGTGTCGCAGCAAAAGCGTTAAGCACACCGCCTGGGGAGTACGACCGCAAGGTTAAAACTCAAATGAATTGACGGGGACCCGCACAAGTAGTGGAGCATGTGGTTTAATTCGAAGATACGCGCAGAACCTTACCAACACTTGACATGTTCGTCGCGACTCTAAGAGATTAGAGTCTTCGGTTCGGCCGGACGAAACACAGGTGCTGCATGGCTGTCGTCAGCTCGTGTCGTGAGATGTTGGGTTAAGTCCCGCAACGAGCGCAACCCTCACTTTTAGTTGCTACCATTTAGTTGGGCACTCTAAAAGAACTGCCAGTGATAAGCTGGAGGAAGGTGGGGATGACGTCAAGTCCTCATGGCCCTTACGTGTTGGGCTACACACGTGCTACAATGGTACTTACAATGAGATGCTAGGAGGCGACTCTAAGCTAATCTCAAAAAGGTACCTCAGTTCGGATTGCACTCTGCAACTCGAGTGCATGAAGCTGGAATTACTAGTAATCGCGGATCAGCGCGCCGCGGTGAATACGTTCCCGGGTCTTGTACACACCGCCCGTCACACCATGGAAGTTGGTTACACCTTAAGACAGAGCGTAAAAACTTTGGCTACGGTACGATCAGCGACTGGGGTGAAGTCGTAACAAGGTAGCCGTAGGGGAACCTGCGGCTGGATCACCTCCTTTCTAAGGAAATCGAAACGATTTTTTTCGATTTAAAAATATAGGTTAATGTAACCGTCCTCATTTCTCTTCTTTTAATGTCTCTGAGTAATATGTAAGTAAGGGGCCGGTAGCTCAGGTGGTTAGAGCGCACCCCTGATAAGGGTGAGGTCGGAAGTTCGAGTCTTCCTCGGCCCACCAATTCCTAAAGGGGGATTAGCTCAGCTGGGAGAGCGCCTGATTTGCATTCAGGAGGTCAGCGGTTCGATCCCGCTATCCTCCACCAAAATTGAGACATTTAGCTTTTTTAAATTGTGAATATTATTAATATCAATATCTATATCCGATTGTTTTCAAATTTAATGAAAACAATCACAACAAAAATTTAATTTATTACAGAAAAAATTTTTTTCTGTGCATAAATCAAGCGTTTAAGGGCGATTGGCGGATGCCTTGGCACTGTAAGACGATGAAGGACGTGGTATACTGCGATAAGTTTCGGGGAGCTGTATGCAGGCTTTGATCCGAAAATTTCCGAATGGGGTAACCCAACACTTCGTGTGTTACTTTATACTGAATTCATAGGTATAA
>QCLK01000001.1:0-342500 GCA_003214615.1 Pelagibacteraceae bacterium AG-414-E02 | reverse complement strand
AGACCACCACGTTGATAGGCTGGATGTGGAAGCGCGGCAACGCGTGTAGCTGACCAGTACTAATAGCTCAATTGGCTTGATTTATGCACTGAAAAAAATTTAGATTTCTAGATATATGATTTTTATCAGAAGTCCCAATTTAAGTTTTTGGGAGTCCTGATATATATTGAGTAAAGATGATGAATAAAAAATATAATTTTTTTTACAACAAAAAAGCTTGGTATGGGTTTTGTATTATTTTATCGCTTATTGTTTTTGTTGTTTATTTAAACGGTTATAAAATTAATTTTTACTACGACGACTATAATTTTTTTAGAAACTATTCTAATGCTGAGTTGGTCAGTGCATTTTTTGGAGATTGGAACGTTGGTCAGCGGCTTGAAAACGCCGGATATCGTCCATTCGCAATAATAATTTATGATATCATATGGAATTTATTTGGAGTTAATGTATTTTATTACCGAATCATAAGTGTCCTACTTTTATTTATGAGTGGATTTCTAGCTTATAAAATTTTTAGGATATATAATAAAGATAGAATTTTAATTACTTTAGGATCAATACTTTTTGTAATTTTCTCCGATCAATTTGTACACAGGATTTGGTTAACAGAAATACCTTCTTTTTCCTCAAATGTTTTAACACTCTTAGGAATTTATATTGTTTTAAAAAAATGTGATTTACGGAGCGTTGCGATCTCATACTTTTTGATAGTTGTAGCATCTATGACAAAGGAAACAAATTTACCTTTTTTGATAGTTCCCATAATTGCTCAATTATTCAATGAAAAGAATTTTAAAATTACCTACTCTATTATTATACAGGCATTATGCGTTGGAATGTTTGTGGCGTCGATTGTTTACATTAGATCAATAGCATTTAGTGGCCTGGCAGAGCATGTAACTACACATTCATTTGGTGGGTTGGGTCAGTTAATTTATCTAGCTAAGAGATTTTTGCTTCAAATTTCTCCTTCATTGGGATTATCGCAATATGCATTATTAATAGCAATTTGTTTTCTATTCGGAGGGTTTCTTTTTTATGTAATTAAGGAAGGTAAGCTACCGAAATTACCAACCAAATTTTATTTTATATTCATATTAATAATACTATCAATGGCATCGTTCCCATTTTATTCAGGAGGAAGACTTAGAGTATTCTTTGTATGTTTTTCCTTGTTGGCGTTATTAACTTTCTTATCAAATGTTAATAATAGAAAACCATTTATTTCCTATATACTGATATCATTTTTAATAATATTAAACTGTACAAATAATTTTATTAAAACAAAGGGACTCATTTCAGATAAAAATTGGTTATCACAATCCATTTATTTTAGTCCATATTTTCGAACTTTTATGCAACAAGGTAATGATGATGCACTACTTCATTACTTGAAAGATAACGATTTAGACTTAAAACTTTCATCAAGCTATAATAATTTAATTAGTTCCTTGACAAAAAAAACTACAATAACAAAAACTGGAGAGTTTATTGATGATTTGGGTATTGAATTTGTCTCTTTACGCATCGAAGGAAATAAAAAGCTTAATATAATGAAATATGAGTTTAGACCAGAAAATTTGAACGGATATTTATTTGTTACACCGATTCCTTATAAACCCTGGAAAGTGAAATCAGACTTACCTATTAATGGAGTTAGACATTATAGAATCGCAGAACTGATTGAATACTTAAACAAAAAGAATAAAAAATATAATTATCGCTTACCTACAGTTCAAGAATATGTTTGGTTAACAGGAGGATATAAAACAATTTATGAAAAAAATATAAATAAGTTTGCCGCTATAAACATTAAATCGGTTTTTAATACCACACCTAACGAACTGGGTATTTACGGATTAAAAGAAAATGTTGGTGAATGGACTCAAAATAAACTCGATTCAAATTTTGTTGCCCTTTTTGGCGGAGATGCGCATTATGGATCACATAACATTGTTTACGCCGATCATAAAAGACGCTCAAAAGCTGGCACTTTTAGACTATATGGATTCCGACTTGTAGCATATACAATTAACAATCAGTAGTTTAATCTTATATAATATGAAACTAAGAATTTATCTTGCAGATCTTACTCATACTGGATTAATGCCTGCAACAGAGGCCTTTCCTTTAAATGTTGGTTTAATAGCTTCATACTGCAAAAAAAATTTTAGCAATGATGTTGATATAAAATTATTTAAATTTCCTAAGGATTTAAAAGAAGCAATTGATGAAAAATTACCCCATGTACTTGGATGTAGTAATTATACTTGGAATTGCAACTTAAGCTACCATTTTGCAAGTTATGTTAAGTCTTTAGATAAAAATATAATAACTGTATTTGGAGGCACAAACTATCCCTACGACAAATTCAATCAAGAATTATTTCTTAAAAAAAGACCCAATATAGATATTCATACTTTTTATGAAGGAGAGCGGTCATTTTCAAAAATTATTGAAAGGTTACTTTCTAACAACAATGACTCAAAAAAAGTATTTGATACACCAATTCAAGGATGTCAATTTATAAAAAAGAACAAATTAATATCAGGCGAACAAATGCAAAGAATAAAATTTTTAGATGAAATTCCTTCACCTTATACATCGGGATTACTTGATAAGTTTTTTAAATATAAACTTACACCGCTTGTTGAAACAGCCAGAGGATGTCCATTTAAGTGCAATTTTTGCAACGCAGGTGATGATTATTATAATAAAGTAAACCAATTCAGTAATGACTATGTTAACGAAGAGCTTACGCATATAGCGAAGATGGCAAATAAATATAACATTAAACACATAACATTTGCTGACAATAATTTTGGAATGATACCACGTGATAGAACAACTGTAGAATTAATTAAATCTTTACAGGAAAAATATTCTTTTCCATCAACAATGACAGTATGGACTGGAAAGAACAGTAAAGAAAAAATAATAGATGCAACTAGATTGCTTGGGGAAACGCTAAGTATAAGTATGTCTCCGCAATCAATGGACCAAAAAGTTTTAAATAAAATTTCAAGATCAAATATTAAAGTAGAACACATGAAGTCAATTGCTAAAGAATTAAGCGACCAGGGCCGACCCCAGCACGCTGAAGTTATAATGCCATTGCCTGAAGAAACTTTAGAGACACATATTAATGGATTGGCCGATTTACTAGATACAGATGTTAGTAGTGTTTTAAGTCACCAACTTCAAATGTTGCATGGAACACCTTATCTTGATGATAAAGAATATGTTAAAAAATATGCATATGAAACAAAGTACCGATTAGTACCACTTGATTACGGCAAATATGATGGAACGTACATTTTTGATTATGAAAAAATAGCTATTGCGACAAAGTCATTTTCTTTTGAAGATTATATCAAGGCAAGGAAATTTCTTCTAATAATTGCTATATGCTCTAATTCTAATACATTTATTCCTTTAAAAAAATATTTACTGTCAAATAATTTTAAGAAGTCAGATTGGATAAAATATATTTATAAGAATCTTGATAAATTTGACGTTTCTATAAAAAACATTTTCAAAAGTTTTGTTGACGAAACAAAATCTGAGTTATGGGACTCTGAGAAAGATTTAGTAAACCACTATTCAAATGAGAAAAATTACCAAAAACTTTTAAAAGGTGATGCTGGCGGAAATGTGCTTTTTAGACACAAAATTATGACGTTGAATGGAAATTTGGAAATGTTAGTGAACGATGTATTTAAACTAACTAATGATTTTATCAAATCCAAAAACGCGAATTTAATAAATTCAAATTTAAATTCTGAAATAAATGAACTTAAAAAATATATATTAGGAATGACAGCTGATTCTTTTGATTTTAGAAAAAATATTGATTTAAACAAAAAATTAAACTTCAAATACGATATATTGTCATGGTTAAAAACAAATGAAAAAACAAAGTTAAAAGATTATTACAGACCTAATTCTGTTGAAATTTCTTTTATATACAAACAGCATCAAATTGATATGAAACTGGATGCAAAAGATAGGTATGGTGATAATTTGTCTGGCCTTGTTAAATTAGTGCAAAGAGTGGAAGGCAACTTCTATAAACTTCATAGAAAAGCAGTATTACAATAACTATTTATTATTTCATATTTTTTTGCTCATTAATAATCTTTAAACTTTTTATCCATAATTCCTCTTGAAGATCTGCTCTATAGGATAAATTAGAACTTTTTGAAATATCACCTTTTTCAAAATATTTTCCAGAAAAATTTAGGTATTTTTCAATTGTACAAATATTATAAATTTCTTCTGCAACATAACTTGGTTTTTTGGCAAATATATTCCTAATAAAACATAATAAAAATCTTATATTAGATTTGTTATTATTACCAAAATTTGTATTTAGCCATCCAGGATTAACAGCATAACATTTAATATAATTTGGATAAATTTTATTTATTTTATATGTAAATAAAATATTCATTAACTTTGAATTACAATAGGCAACGTATCCATTATAATTTTTTGAAAAGTTAATATCATTAAAATTTGGTTTTGCAAATTTGTGAAGCATTGATGATATATTTACTAATTTAGCATTTTTTGTTTTTTTAATTAAATCAATAAGTGAAATAGTTAAATAAAAGTGTGACAAATGATTAACTGCAAAAGTTTTTTCTATCCCATTTGAGTTTGTTTCTCTTTTTAGAAAAAGAGCACCAGCATTGTTTATTAAAATATCAATTGTATCTAAATTTTTTATTTCAAATATAATTTTATCTAGTTCATCTTTCTCAGCCAAATCAGCCCTATAAAACTTGAAGGATTTAATATTTTTTTCATAAAAATAATTAGTCAGTTGTTTTATTTTTTCACTATCTTTTGCAATTATATGAACGAAAAAACTATTATTAATAAATTTTTTTACTAACTCTAATCCTAAACCAGAAGTTCCACCTGTAATAATACAATTTTTTTTTCTCACTAACTTATTTTCTTAAAAAGCTTGTAAAAGACAAGAAAACAACTAAGAAATTTTTCAGATCTGAATAAAACTTTCTATATCCTAGATTTTTTAATTTACCAATAATGTCATTATTTAAATATTTATGATTATAAACTAAATTGTATTGATTATATTTTTCAAGTTTGTGAAGTATGATTTTATCTTTGAATTCGTTATAAACGGGCGTACCGGGATAAAGTGTAAAGACGCTATATTGAACTAATTGGTTGGGTAAAAATTTTGAATATTGAATTGTTTTTTTAATTGTTTCTTCAGTATCTTCTGGATTTCCAAACATAAACATTGATTTAACATATATTCCATTCTTTGTAAGTTTTTGAATAACTTGGTATTGTTGATCATTATTCACCGTAAATCTATTTATATCTTTAAGTATAGTGGTGTCAGAAGACTCGATGCCTACGTAAACCATTTTTAATCCTGCACGTTTGAGTAGTTCGATCATTTCATCATCTAAATTTTTCAAGTGAGTTTCTATTAAAAATTCAATTTTTAAATTTTCTCTAATAATTGCTTCACACAAAGATACTGTATGCTTTCTATCAATTGAAAAAACGGGATCTCTAAATATAAACTTATTTGTTTTTAAACTTTTTATCCAATGTTTCATTTCTTTGACAATATTCTCTACAGATCTGTGTCTGATTTTTCTGCCCTGTTGTAATGGATATGTACAATAATGAAAGCATGAATAAGGGCAGCCGCGAGTAGCTAGTAATGGGATTGCAATTTTTGAATTAAAACCAACAAAATTATTTTTTAAAGGATATTTTTTGACATAATAAGCCCAATCAGGAAAAGGTAGTTCATCTATATTTGCAACCATTCCATTTGAAGAATTTCTTTGACTTGAACCTTCTTTAAAATATAAATCTAATTCTTGTTGATTATAATTTAGATTTAAAAAAAAATTTTCCGGCTCTCCTCTAACAATATAACTATTATGTACATCATATTCTTTGTTCATCACATTTGAAAAAATTCCAATTAAAAAAATCTTTTTTTCTTTTTTGGTAAGCCAATGAAGTATTTGTTTCTCGGTTTCGTGAGCTATTATAGAGGTTGGCATTATGATATAATCAGCTTCTAGAATTTTAACATTATTATTTATATCTCTTGAATAACTAACTTCATGGCCTTTATTTTTAATTATTGAGTATACATACATTGCATACATTGGTGGCATAGCTATCATTTTAGAAACAAATTTATTAATTAATTTTGAAAAAAAACTATTTCCAAAGTCATTCCCCGTGCCATACCCGCCAGCTGTGTCTTTAACTAGACGCCAATCATCTTTAGGATAAACATCTAAAATTAAAAATTTCATAATCGATCTATAACATACGATTGTGTTTACAGCTAGAAAAGTTAATTTTTCAAACTAATTTATCTTTATATTGCAATAAGTAGCTCTTAAATTTACATTTTCTTTTTATGAAGTATTGGAAATTAAAGACATGACCTTTCTTTTTTTGGACATTTTCCTAAAAAAATTTTAAGTAACGGCAATTAAAAATAGAAAAAACTAGCATACGATATATAGTTGTATTTAAATTATTACCCCACCATAGTGTGGATGAAAATAATACTACAAAATGAGCTTTACTGTTCAATAATTGAACTATAGAATGTTCAATTATTGAACATTGATATGAATGACAATCAAGACCATTTTAACGTATTAAGAAAAATTGATAGTAACCCGAAAACTACTCAAAGGCAGTTAGCAAAAAAACTTGGTTTTAGCTTAGGCAAGCTCAATTATTGTTTACAATCTTTAAAAGATAAGGGTTTGGTTAAAATTGAAAATTTTAAAAAGAATCCTAACAAAATTAACTATTTTTACGTACTTACACCCAAAGGTATTAGCGCCAAAACAAAATTGACAATTAATTTCATGAAAAGAAAAATGAAAGAATATGACGAGCTGAAAGATGAGCTTAAGGAAAGAAGATAATGTGGGCGGTAATAAAATATAAAAAAAAAGAATACAAGTCTTTGGTTTCAGATCTTAAAAAAAGGGTAGGAGATAAAATTATATTTTATAATCCTAAAATAAAATATTTAAAAAAAACAAAAAACAAGGATCAAGTTTTCGAAAATTTTATTTTAGGAGGCTATGCATTTTGCTTTTATGAAAAGTTTCAAGAAAAAAAATTTCTTTCACAGTTGAGTTTTACAAAAGGACTTGAATACTTTTTAGAAGGACATATTCAAAATCAAAATCAAATAGTTGATTTTATAAAATTATGTAAAAACAATGAGGATAAAGAAGGAAGCTTGAAACAAAGTTTTTTCTCAATTTTACAATCAGCAAAAATAAAGTTTTTAAACGGTCCTTTTTCAAATTTAATTTTTGATATTTTGGAAAAAAGAAAAAATAATATTAAGAGTACATTAGGGTCGATGACTGTAATAATAAACAAAAAATCAAATTATTTTTACAGTCCAATATATTAATTAATTCAATTTTTTATGAAAAGATTTACTTTTGATTTTTTCAAAGTGCGGAGCTATGGAAAAATTTCCAACTGAACAAGACGCTATAAAAATAATAGAAAGTGTCAAAGGAAAAAAATTTTCCGAGTATAGGGAAAAATGGAAAAAGATAAATAATTTCGAGATAGAAACAGAATTTCCTTATTTTTTACATATTGAACTTTTATACAAATGTAATTTTAGATGCCCAATGTGTACGCATGGTGTGCCAGAATTATTTGAAAAATTTGCTTATCATGAAAGATTTAAAAAAGAAGACGTAGATAAAGTTTTGAAAGAAGGATCAAAATATGGTTGCCCTTCAGTTTCGTTTCAAGGAGATAATGAGCCTTTCTTAATTAAAAATATAACTGATTATTTTAAGCTAGCAAAAAATTACGGTTACTTGGATATTATGGTAAATAGCAATGGTTCGTTAATTGATGAAAAGTTAGCGCACAAAATTGTTAATTCAGGACTTACGCGATTGAGGTTTAGTTTAGACGCCTTTAGTAAAGAAACTTATAATAAAATAAGAATAAGAGGTAATTACGAACAGGTTCACAAAAATATAGAAAATTTCTTAAAAATTAGAAAATCATTAAATTCAAAGTTGCCAATCGTTGGTGTAAATTTTGTGGAGATGAAAAATAATACACACGAACGTGACAGCTTTATAAATTACTGGAAAAATAAAGTTGATTACATCGTTTTCCAACCTTTTTGGAAACCAGATCTTGATATGAAATATAATGAAATGGATATTAATAAAAAAGAAAATGAAGAAAATATTAAATGCAATCAACCGTGGCAAAGACTTTTTATTAAAGGAAATAATGAAGTTCATCCGTGTTGCGCTATGTTTAATAAATATTTACCTCTGGGAAACCTAAGTAAAATGAGCTTATTTGAAGCCTGGAACTCTGACAAAATGAAGGAACTAAGATCAATTCATAAAAATGGAAAATATTATGAAAATGATGTATGCCTCAAATGCTTAAAGCAGAAATGGTAAAAATGATAAAATATCAACAAAATTCTAAAGAAAATAATTTTATTGAAGAACTTGTGTCCTACTTATTAATAAACTACAATTTCACTCATGGCTTCTAGAGTACTTTTCGTTGTTTACGACAACGGTGCATATGATCAAATATTTCCTATGGGAGTAGGAGCTTTGACCGCTATACTTAAAAAACAAGGACACGATGTATCGATTTGGCATCAGGATATACATCACTACCCTGATGAATATTTAACAGAATATCTTGATAAAAATAAATTTGATGTAGTTTTCTTAAGTTTAATAGGAGGTTACTACCAATATCAAAAGATGAAAAATTTATCAAAAGCTATAAATAGATCTAAACAAAGACCATTTTATGTAATGGGTGGTTACGGGCCAACTCCTGAACCAGAATTTTTTCTTAAAAAATCAGGATGTGATGTAGTTTGTTTAGGAGAGGGCGAGGTCACGATTTCAAAACTTATGGATGCATTTGAAAACAAAACATCACTAGACAAAGTCCCTGGTGTGGCTTGGTTTGATAATGGAAAATTTAAACAAACACCTCGGGCACCTTTAGTTGAAAATTTAGATGAGCTTCCAATGACACCGTACGAAATGTTTCCAATGGAAACTTACAGATTAGTAAGAATGCCAAAAGCTTCCCTTACAGATTTTTGTTTTCCTATGATGTCGGCAAGAGGTTGCACTTTTAAATGTACATTCTGCTATCGTATGGATCCTGGTTATAGAAAAAGAGATCCAAAAGAACTTTTAGATGAAGTAGAAAAATTGCATAAGGATTATGGAATCACGCGATTTACATTTATGGACGACCTATTAATGTCTTCTGTAGAACATACAGAGGAGGTCTGTCGAGAAATGCTTAAACGAAATTTACCTATCACGTGGGACTGTATGGGTAGGTTAAATTATACTAGTGCAGAATTGCTTCAGCTAATGAAAGATTCTGGGTGTGTTTATATTGTTTATGGAATTGAATCAATGGATCAAAAAGTTCTAAATAATATGAAAAAAGGTTTAAGACCAGAGAAAATAGTTTCTGGAATAGAACAAACTCTAGATGTTGGTATAAGCCCAGGTTTAAATTTCATTTTTGGTAACAGAGGTGATAACAAAGAAACTTTGAAGAAAAGTGTAGATTTTTTATTAAAATACGATGACTTTGCTGAAAAAAGAACTATTAGACCTGTAACTCCTTATCCTGGCTCGCCTCTTTATTATGATGCAATAGAGTCTGGACTTTTAGATAAAAACAATCCAGCCGAAGATTTTTATGAAAGAAAACATCTAAACTCAGATTTGCTTTGCTGTAACTTTACAGAATTATCAGATAAAGAATTTTATGAATCTTTAAAATGGGCTAATAGAACATTAATGAAAAATTATTATGATAAGCAAAGAAATAGCACATTAAAAATGATAGATCATCTTTATGATACATTAGATTCTTCATTTAGAGGCTTTCGACACCACGGTGGTAAAACGGACGCGTCAATATCAACAGAAGATTCTTTTAGAACATCAAATAAAAAGAATGGCAAAGAAAAACTTGTTAATTGGGAAAACTCATTAAGTAGGGATGCGGATGCAGCTAGGTTTTCACAAGAAACAAGCAATGGTACAAACGGCAATAAGTCACTAAAAAGTTATGATACTTACTTAAAGAGAAAAGCAATTACTGCGGAAACAAGAAAAGCAGAAAAGAAAAAACCTGTTAATCCCAAAGCAACTTCATCTTTATACACAAACTGGCATTAAAAAAGCTGGAATCAATTCATTAACTTTTTTATTACTAATATTTAAAAACTATAATTTTTGTATGGATAAAATTATTAAAAGAAAAAAACCTTTTCTAATTGCAGAAATTGGAATTAACCATAACGGTTCACTTAAATTGGCGAAACAGCTTATAGATCTTGCAAAAAAATATAATTTTAATGCAGTGAAATTTCAAAAAAGAGATCTTGATATATGTATCCCTGAAGATCAAAAAGATAAAATAAGAAACACTCCATGGGGAGAGATGACCTATTTGGAATATAAGAAAAAAATAGAGTTTGGAGAAAAAGAATTTAGAGCGATAGACAGTTATTGCAAAAAAACTAAAATAGATTGGTTCTGTTCAGCTTGGGATACAAAAAGTTTTAAATTTTTAAAAAAATTTAATACAAAATACAATAAGATAGCATCGGCAATGCTTACAAATAGGCCGCTTATAAAACTTATCGCAAAAGAAAAAAAATTAACATTCATTTCAACAGGAATGAGTAATATGAAAGATATAAACTATGCTGTTAAAATATTTAGAAAGCAAAAATGTAATTTTATTTTGATGCATTGCGTGTCTAACTATCCATGCCAAGAAAAAGATTTAAATTTAAATTTAATTCCGGTACTGAGAAATAAATTTAAATGTAAAATTGGTTATAGCGGTCATGAGAGCACAGTTTCGCCATCAATTGCAGCTTGGTTTTTAGGTGCAGATTATATTGAAAGACACATAACTTTAGATAGATCCATGTATGGAACAGATCAGGCAGCTTCACTTTCTGAACAAGGCATTGCCCAACTTGCAGATTTGTTGTCCAAATTCCCCACGATGTATGGAAATGGAAAAAAAACTATAAGTAAAGAAGAAAAAAAGTTAATCCCAAAATTTAAATATTGGGAAAATTAATATACTTCAATTTTTTTTAACAAACTAAATAAAAAATGAAATTTATTGCTGTCATTCCAGCGAGAGCAGGTTCTAAATCAATTAAAAACAAAAACCTTCATCAATTAAATAAAAAACCTTTAATTCAATATACCTTTGAGCAGTTAAATAAATCTTTTCTTAAGGAAAAATATTTATTAAGTGATGATTCAAATATTAAAAAATTAGCAAAAAAATTTGGTATTAGCGTTGATTATGATAGGCCTAAAAATTTATCAAGAAGCAATACATCTCTTACAGATACTATAAATCATTTTCACAATTGGCTAATTAGAAAAAAAATATATTACGATTACTTGGTAGTTTTACAGCCAACATCTCCTTTGAGAAGTTACAAGGATATAAATTCTGCTGTTCAAATAATAAAAAAAGGAAAATTCAAAAGCTTGTTCAGCATTAACGAATCACTTGAACATCCATACGAAAGTATAAAAATAAGTAAAAATAAAATATGGGAACATACATTAAGCAAAGCAAAATTGTATTACAGACGACAAGATTTCGACTTTAGATCCTATTTTATTAATGGAGCTATATACATAGCTCACAGAGACTTAGTTGTGAAAAAAAAAATGAATGAAAAAAAAAATCATGGTCTTCTTTTAATGCCAAAAATTAGATCTATAGATGTAAACGATTTAGAAGAAGTAAAAATAGTAGAATCATTAATAAAAAATAAATGAAAATAAATTGGAGCGGACGCGCACATAATTACAGTAGAAAAGAAATTAACTACCTAGTTAATATAATAAAGACTGCTGATCCTTTAAGCCAAGGAAAATATTTAAAAAAGTTTGAAGATGTATTTGGAAAATACATAAAGAAAAAAAATGTATTTGCAATTAGTTCAGCTGCTGGAGCATTGGAAATAATATCTTCGCTTTTAAATTTAAAAAAAAATGATGAAGTAATAATTCCTGCACATACTTATTGCGCCTCAGCTATACCATTTGCTAGGCAAGGTGCAAAAATTATTTGGGCTGATATAAATTTTAATACTCGGGTAGTTGATTTAGAGGATATTAAAAAAAAAATTACATCAAAAACTAAAGCTATCGTAATTGTTCATCTTTATGGATATGCTTGCGATTTTAGAAAGATTATTGGCTTTTGTAAAAAAAGAAAAATAAAAATTATTGAAGATTGTGCTCAATCATTGGGGGCAGAAATAAAAAATAGAAAAACAGGAACTTTAGCAGATTTTTCGTGTTACTCATTTCACGCAGTAAAAAACATAACTACCCTAGGTGAGGGCGGAATGCTTTATGTAAAAGATAAAAGATTAGCACTTAAAGTACCTGGACTTCGACACAATGGTCATAGCCAATACAGCTCTAAAAGAAAAAATTATTGGTTACCCGCAATGGTAAATGTGGATTTAGATTTACAGAACAAATGGCCATACAAGTTAACTTTAAGTGAGATTCAATGTGGAGCTGGAATTCTTATGATGAAAAAAATAGATAAATTTAATCAATTAAGAATAAAAAGAGCGAAAAAATTTGTTAAGAGTTTAAAAAATTTTAAAGAATTAGTTTTTAATTCGTCATTTGAAAAGCGAAGTCATGTATATCATTTATTAAGCGCATACTATAAGCCAAGCAAAAAAATTAACAGGAATAATTTAATAGGGAAATTACATAAAGAATATTCAGTCAAATGTGCAATACAATTTTATCCTCTTTACAAATATTCATTGTTCAAAAAGATGAGACTCGGCAGACACCAATGTCCTAATACCGAAAAGTTTTATAATAATATGATTTCATTTCCATTCCATATTTGGATGACAAATAAGCAGTTTGACTACATGATTTCTTCTGTAAAAAAAGTATTAATATATTTACAAAAATACCGTTAATTAAAATAATTTAAATGATTAACAACAATTTTAACTTTGAATTGGTAACGAATGTTGTTTCGGGAGTAAATTCAATTAATGATGTTTATCAATTTTTGTATGAAAAAGATTATAAAAAAGTAGGATTAATTTTAGATAAGAAATTATATGAAAATTCAAATTATATTAAATTTTTTTTAAAACAATTTAAAAAGAAAAAAATTTTAAAGAAAATATATTATTTTAGCGGAACTGAAGAACCTACCTACCAGCACTTGGATATTGTAACAAATGAATTTAAAAAAAAAGGGTATCATAAATTTGATTGTTTCGTTGCCATCGGGGGCGGTAGTGCAATAGATTTTGCTAAGGGTGTAGCTACCTTACTCAAAAATTCTGGAAGTGGTTTGAAATACAGAGGCTTTCCCAAAAACTTGAAACCTTCAATTCCTGTTATTGCTATTCCTTCTACCACAGGTACCGGAACTGAGCTTGCGTATAATGCAGTTTTTATTGATTCAGAATCTAAAAAAAAGCTAGGAATTAACACCAAAAATAATTATCCAGTGCTTTCTATTTTAGATCCAAAAGTTCCTGCTAATTCACCAAAAAATGTTATTTTAAACTCAAGTTTGGGCGCACTTATAAGATCAATTGATACCATGTTTAATAAAAAGTCCAATAAAATTTCTAAAATATTTTCTGAAAATTCTTTTAAATTACTATTTAATAATTTGCCAAAAGTTTTAAAGAAAAGAAACAATCTTGAGAGTTGGTCAAGCATGCAATGGGGAGCATATTTTTCAATAGCAGCTTTACTAAATTCTTCACAGGGTCCAGCAGGACCAATTGCATATTATCTTTCTACAAATTACAAAATACCACAGGGATTAGGATATGCTATTTCCGGAATCTGTTTTTTCAAAAGGAATCATGAAAAGGGATATCACGAATATTCTAAACTTTTTGATTTAATAGAAAAAAAACCTAAAAAAAAAATTTTATCCAAAAAAGAAAAAAGTAAATTTGTGATAGATAGTTTATTAAAAATTTTACAAAATAATAAATTAACCTTAAAAAATAGAAATATTCCAGAAAATCATGATAAAAAAATATTAGCATTTATAACTAAAACGCTAAATAAAAATAGTTCAAATAACATAGTAATATCAAAAAGATCAACTAATCCAGTTATCTTAAGCAAAAAAGATTTAATAATAATTATTAGGAAAATTTTAAAAAAATAATAAAAAGGTTATGAATAACAATAAGAATCCAGGTATAGGTTTTGGAAAAATAACACAATTCTCTATTGATGAAAAAATAGACCAGGAAAAAATAGAAAAATTATTTTTAAACAAAATAAACGAGATGGAAAATTATTTGCAGGGTAGTAACGATAATTTTGCTCAAGAACTATTAGATTACTTAAAAAAAAATAAAAAAATAAAATTTTTATTAAATAAACATGAAGAAATATTTATAATTAATAATCAGAATGATTTTATAAAAATATTTAAATATTTGATCTTTAGATATAAATACATGAGATGCAGTAAGGACAAAATTAACTTAGGTTATCCACCTTATTTGCTTATAGAACCAGTATCGGCTTGCAATTTAAGATGTCCATTTTGTTTTCAAACAGATACGTCTTTCACTAGAAAACCGTATATGGGAGTGATGAAATTTGATTTATTTAAAGAAATAATTGATGAAGCAAATGATCTAGGTATTTGTGCCATAACACTAGCTAGCAGAGGAGAACCTACTATGCACAAGCAATTTGCGGAAATGTTAGAATATATTAGTAGTAAAAAAAATATTTTTGAAATTAAAATAAATACTAACGGTAATTACCTAACTGAAAAAATTTGCCACGCTATACTAAAAAATAAAGTTACACAAATTATAATATCAGCAGATCACTATATTAAGAAAGATTATGAAAGATTAAGATTGAATAGTGATTTTAAAAAAACAGTAGAAAATGTTGATCGCTTATTTAATATTAGAAAAAAATATTATTCTAAATCAATTATAGAAATTAGAATTTCAGGTATTGATAATGAAAAAAAATTAGATCGAGAAAAGTTTAAAGAATTTTGGATAAAAAGGAGCGATCATGTAACAGCAAGCTTTCCTGAGGAAAGATGGAATACTTACAAAAACAAAAAGACCCCAAAAGCGAATGATCCTTGCGTGTATTTATGGGAAAGAATGTATATATGGTTTGATGGAAAAGTAAATCCTTGTGACCTTGATTACAAAAGCTATCTCAGCTATGGGAATTTTAAAAACAATGGGATTAAAGAAATTTGGAACAATAAGACAATATCAAAATTAAGAAATGACCATTTAGAAGAAAAAAGAAAAAATATAGTTCCATGTGATAGATGTGGTTTGGAATTTAACAAATGAGAGTTGGGTTAATAGGTGATGGAGTTCAATCCAAAAGAATCCAGAAAATTTTAAAAAAAAAAAATATTAATTTTTTCTTGTACAAACCCAATCGACCTAATTATTTCAATTTGTATGAATTTGAAAAAGTAAAAAAATGCAATGTAATTTTTATCCTTACCCCAAATAAAACTCATTGTGAGTATATAAAAAAACTTAAAAAAGGTAGATATATTTTTTGTGAAAAACCACCCGCAAGTTCATTGAAAGAATTAAATAATTTAAAAAAAATAAATAGTAATAAAATATATTATAACTATAACTACAGATTTTCTATAATTTCAGAAATTTTAGAAAAGAAGAATAAATATAAACTTGGAAAATTGATTTATGCTAATATCATAGTCGCACATGGTTTAGCACTGAAAAGAAATTATAAAAAAAATTGGAGATCTGATTTTAAAAAATGTCCGAAAGGCGTTTATGAGCTGGTATCGGTACATTTTCTTGATCTAATTAATTTTCACTTTGATATCGAGGTTATAAAGAAACCAAAATTAATAAATCACTCAGGTGTTGGTAATAGCTTTGACACCTCTAGCGTAGAATTAATGTTAAAGAATAAAGCTTTTATTAATATATCTTCAACATACAGCTCCCCGTTATCAGTAAGATTATTTTTTTTATTTGATAATGGAATAGTCGAACAACAAGATAATGAAATAAGTGTTAGTGGTCCCGCTATGAATTTAGATAGCAAAGGATTTTTCAAAATCCCAAAAAAAATAAAAATTGTCAAAATAGATGAAAAAACTGATCATGAAAACTCTCTTAAAAAAAGTGTTAATTTTTTTTTAAATCACGTTAAAGAAAATAAAGCATTTAATAGAAAATTAGTCAAAAAATCATTCGAGAGTAATTTTTTAATTTTAAGAAAAAATTAATTAATACATAAAAAACGTTAGATGCTTTATAGTAATTTAAAAAAAATTCCTTTTCTTTGGAAATTTCTTGTTTGGTTAAAAATTCGCTTAATGATTCTATCAAGATTAAAAGATGTTTTGATGATGATGATTTTGTTCCACATTTGGCCAGAACAAACATATAAATTTTCAACAAGAAAGTTTTTACCTAGTAAAAAAAATAGATTTTCCAAACAATCAAGATCGATAATACCCTATGAACTATTGATGGATAAAAGTAGCAAAATTTCAAAGATGAAAGAAATCTCTATCATTGGAAGAGGAAAATTTGATTTAAATACAATAAAAAAGATTAATGGACCAATATTTCTTCTTGCTTTTTGGAATCCATTAAAAATAGATAATGATGGAAAAATATTCTATAACCATCCTTATTCATATGAAACAGGAACTGAAATGGAACTTGAAGAATATTTATCTACTGCATCAACAAGCAAAGATTATAAAAACGAAAATATAACGTATGTAATAAATAGAACAAAAATACTTAAAATACTTAAAAAAAGAGGACATGATACACTAGCTGTTTCAACTCATTATGAGGATCAAAATGGTAAAGCGAAGCCTTTCCATGAAGATCTCGCCACATCATCTTTCACTGAGCTTTTTGGAAAACGTATATCAGTAATAGAAAAAATTTATAAACCTCCATTAATTGACCCCTATCCTTTTTTTGCTCCTTCTGGCTCTTTATTACCAATACTTTGTGCTTTGTCATATTTTGCCTCAAAAATTAATGTATACGGATGGGATTTTTATTTAGATTCATCACCTGAAAAAATGAACTACTGGCAATTATTTTTTAATATGTATAAATATAAACACGATTTTAGATCACGAAATCATTTTGAATCAGCTGCAATAAATTTTTATCATGGCTATCAGCTTTCAAAATTACCTAACATCAACATACACGGGTATATGGGACAATTAAATAATCACGAGAAACTAATAAGGAGAATTGAAAAAGTTTTATTTCAATAAACTAAAATGAAATCAATAGTTACAGGCGGAGCAGGTTTTATTGGTAGCCATCTAGTTGATCGACTAGTAAAAATGGGTCATAAAGTGATTGTTCTAGATAATTTTAGCACAGGTAGAAAATCAAATTTATCCCACCATGCTGGAAAAAATGTAAAAATTGTAAAAGTCGATATTTCAGAAAATAGACAATTGGATAAATATTTTAAAGAAGTTCATTACGTTTTTCATTTAGCTGGAATTGCCGATATTGTTCCAAGTATAGAAAATCCTCATAAATATTTTAAATATAATGTTATAGGAACAGAGAATATTATTAAAGCTGCCAGCAATCAAAAAATTAAAAAATTTATTTATGCTGCTTCAGCTAGTTGCTATGGTTTTCCAAAAAAATTTCCAACAAAAGAAAACGAAAAAATTAAGCCTATGTACCCTTACTCATTTGTAAAATGGCAGGCTGAAGAATTAGTTATGCATTGGGCAAAAATTTTTGATTTTCCTGCAGTATCACTTCGTTTTTTTAATGCATATGGCCCGAGGTCCAGAACCACTGGAGCTTACGGAGCAGTTTTTGGTGTTTTTTTTGCTCAAAAGTTAGCGAATAAACCATTGACTATTGTAGGAAATGGAAATCAAACAAGAGATTTTATTCATGTATATGATTTGGTTAGCGCAATTATTAAAGCAGCCCAATCGAAAAAAATTGGAGAAATTTATAACGTAGGAAGCGGAAAAGAAGTAACAGTCAATAAAATTGCAAAAATTATTGGTGGTAAGAAAATTCACATACCAAAGAGACCAGGTGAACCAGATAGATCTCTAGCGGACATCTCAAAAATAAAAAAAGATCTTAAATGGAAGCCTAAAATTAAAATAGAAAAAGGAGTAAAAGAACTTTTAAGAAAAATTGATTATTGGAAAGAAGCACCTGTTTGGACGCCTAAGAGTATAAAAAAAGCGACAAGAATTTGGTTTAAACTATTAAAAAAAAGATAAATATTTTTCAATACATATGAAAAAAATTATTCAGATTAAAGCTTTAGAAAAAATTGTTTCAAAATTAAAAGCCAAAGGAAAAAAAGTAGTTCTTTGTCATGGCGTATTTGATTTATTACATATAGGACACATAAATCATTTTCACGAAGCAAAAGACCATGGAGATATTCTTGTTGTTACAGTTACTTCTGATCAATATGTTAATAAAGGTCCAAATAGACCAGCTTTTAGCGAAGAAGATAGGCTTAAAGCATTAGCAGCATTGAACGTTGTTGACTATGTTGCGTTAAACAAAAGTCCAACAGCCATTTCAGCAATAAAAGGATTGAAACCAAACATTTATTGTAAAGGTCCAGATTATAAATTGCATAAAAATGATATTTCAGGTGAAATTATTAATGAGATTGATGCTTTAAAAAAAAATGGAGGAAAAATTGTTTACACAAAAGGGATTACTTTTAGTTCAAGCAATTTAATAAATAGATTTAACCAAATTTGTTCACCTGGACAAAAAATAGCAATTAATAAAATAAAAAAAAAATATTCTTTTTTAAAAATTAGAGAATTAATTGAAAATTTTAAAAAATTAAAAATTCTAATTATTGGAGAAACAATCATTGATCAATATTTTTTTTGTGATGCATTAGGTAAATCTGGTAAGGAACCTGTTCTTGTTTTAAGAGATTTAAAAACAGAACAATATTTAGGTGGAGCAGGGGCGATATCAAGGCACGTATCACAATTTTGTGACAAAATCACCTTGTTGAGCATGGTAGGGGAACAAGGAGAGTTTTTAAATGAAATTAAGAAAAATTTACCTAAGAAAGTAAATTTTGATTACATAAAAAAAAAGAATTCTCCAACAATTTTAAAGAAAAGATTTTTAGATATTATTACTAACAATAAGGTTCTTGGCGTATATAAGATAAATGATGATGTTTTAGAAAAATCAGAAGAAAAATTATTTAATGATAAACTTAGAAAATTAATACCAAAACATGATCTAACAATTGTTTCTGATTATGGTCATGGTTTGATTTCTAAAAAAAGTTCTGAAATTATCTGTAAAAATTCAAAATATTTAGCGTTGAATGCTCAAATCAATGCAGCAAATGTGGGTTATCATAGCATGAGAAAATATAAAAATGTTGATTGTATGATTATCAATGAGAAAGAAATCAGAAATGAACTAAGAGACAAAAATGGAAATATTAAATTATTAATGAAAAGATTAGCAAATAGTCAAAAAGTAAAAAATATGATTGTTACTAAGGGCATAGATGGATCAATTTTTTATAACAGGAAAAATAATAAATTTGATTTATCAGATGCTTTTGCGAAAAAGGCCGTTGATAAAATCGGTGCCGGCGATTCCATGCTATCTGTAGTTGCTTTATGTTTGAAATTTAAATTTGATGAAAAATTGGCGTTATTGATTGGTTCGTTAGCGGCGGCAGATTCAGTTGAAACAATAGGTAATAAGGAAGCTATAAATAAAATAAAAATTTTAAAGAGTATAGAACATTTACTTAAATAGTATTTTTTCAATGCAAAATTTAATTTTAATAAAGAAATATTAGTCAAAAAATGGAAAATCATCCTAAAACAGATAGTAGTAAAGAATATAAGTTGTTACACTTAGAGAAAAAAAGTTGGTTGCAGAGGCTAGCGAAGAAATTAGTATTGAAAATCTTATCAAAGCTTTCTCCAAACAAATCTTTGTCTTACAAAAATAAAATTATAGCTATAAGAGTTAAAATTATTAAAGAGTTTTTACCTATATTAAAGAGCATTTTTTTAAAATTTAAATATCCAGCGTACTTTCGTTTACCATCACAACATATTCGTACAATTCATGCATTGCTTAAATTCTTGAAAATTTTAGAAAAGAAAAAAATTAATTTCTTTTTGCTCGATGGATCCCTTTTGGGAGCAATTAGGCAAGAATCTTTTGCGGGTAGACCACATGATGTAGATTTAGGAATGAAACAAGATGAGCTTCCAAAACTATTAGATTCAATTCCATTATTAGTAAGCCATGGTTCGCCTTGTGTAAAAGCAAGACCAGCCGCAGGCGACAAAATGCAAAAATTACAAATTATATTAGAGGGGATTTTGATTGATGTAGAATTTTTCAGAAAGGTAAAGATAGAAGGAGTTGAAATGTGGGAAGGACAAACTTATGATAAATCTAGAACGGACTCTAATAGATTTCCTATTGAAGATTTAGAAAATTTAAAACCAGTTAAAGCTTACGGGAAAATTTTCATGTCACCAGCTAATCCAGAAAAATTTTTAGAAAAAAGATTTGGAAAAAATTGGCTTAAGTCAGATAGCAAACAATTTTTTTGGAAGAAGAGAATCTAATATTAATGAAAAAAATATTTATTACTGGAGGCGCAGGGTATGTTGGAGCTGTTTTGACTCCTTATCTTTTAGCAAAAGGTCATAAAGTTACAGTTTTTGATCTTATGATGTTCGGTGAAAATATTTTAAAAGAAAACTCTAATTTAAAAATTATAAAAGGTGATATAAGAAATACCGAATTACTCAACAAAGTTTTACCTGGCCATGATGTCGTTATACACTTAGCATGTATATCTAATGATCCTAGTTTTGAACTTAATCCCACGCTCGGAAAATCTATAAATTTGGATGCGTTTACTCCTTTAGTTGAAATAGCTAAAAAGAATTTAATTGAAAGATTTATTTACGCATCAACATCTTCAGTTTATGGAATAAAAAAAGAAAAAGACGTTAGCGAAACCATGTCTTTGGAACCATTAACAGACTACTCAAGGTATAAGGCCAGTTGTGAGACAATACTTAAAAAATATGAATCGGAGAATTTTACACCCATAACAATTAGGCCTGCTACGGTTTGTGGTTATTCACCAAGGCAAAGGTTAGACGTAGTGGTAAATATTTTAACCAATTTGGCTTATCATAAAAGAGAAATAACTGTTTTTGGAGGAACACAGTTAAGACCAAATATTCATATTAAAGATATGGCAAGAGCTTATGAAATTTTAATTGAGGCTCCAAAATCTAAAGTTTCTGGTGAAATATTTAATGCAGGTTACGATAATTATTCAGTTTTAGAATTAGCCAGTACAGTAAAAAAAGTCATTGGAGATGATGTTAATATAAAATCTTCATTTTCAAATGATAATCGCTCTTATCATATTTCATCAAAAAAAATAAAAAAAATTCTAGGTTTTGAGCCTAAAAAAACAATTTCAGATGCTGTAAATGATCTTAAATTAGCATTTAAAAAAGATCTATTACCAAATTCTTTAACAGATGAAAAATATTTTAATATAAAAAAGATGCAATCACTCAATTTAAAATGAAAAATATAGTTACTAATATAGATTATAAAAAATTAGCTAATAAAGCTAAAAAACTTAGACAAGATACATTTCTTGCGTTTATCAAAAAAGGAGAAGCTCATTTAGGGGGGAGCTTTTCTATGATTGAAATGCTTTTAACTCTTTATGAAATTATAATGAAAAAAGAAGATAAGTTTATTCTTAGTAAAGCTCATGCTTCTTATCCATTATGCATTTTACTTCAAGATAGAGGTTTAAATCCTAAATTAACTACACATTTAGAATTAGATAAAAAAAACGGGATAAATTGTACTACTGGAAGTTTAGGACACGGACTTCCTATCGCGACAGGAATGGCATTTGCTAGAAAAAAGCAAAAAATTCCTGGAAAGATTTATGTGATGATAAGTGATGGAGAGTGCCAAGAGGGAACTACTTGGGAATCTTTATTAATTGCTTCAAAGCACAAACTAGACAATCTTGTGGTGATAGTTGATTATAATAAAATACAAGCGTTATCCAGATTAAAAGATGCTTTGCCCCTTGAAAATTTGCCAAGCAAATTTAAAGCGTTTAATTGGAACTGCACGGAAGTTAAAGATGGCCACTCATTTAAATCACTGATTACATCTTTTAAAAAGAAAAACAAGAAAGACAAACCTTCAGTAATTATTATGAATACTATTAAAGGAAAAGGCATCAAAGAGTTTGAGAATGATCCAATATGGCACGCAAGAAAGTTAAAAGAACAAGATATAGAAATTGGAAAAAAGAAATTAGGTATTAAATGAGAAGACGTTTTGGGAAAATTATTAATGAATTAGCAAAAAAAGACGACAAAATAATATTACTTGTTGGTGATATTGGCTTTGGAGTTTTTGATGAATTCAGAAAAGAGCATCCTAAAAGATTTTTTAATTTAGGAATTTGTGAACAGAGCATTATAAGTGTTTCTGCAGGTATGGCTCTAGAAGGTTTAAAGCCCTGGGTTTATACGATCACACCTTTTCTTATAGAGCGACCACTTGAGCAAGTAAAGTTGGATATTGATCAACAAAATGTGAATGTGAATCTAGTGGGTTTTGCAGATTACCCAACTCTTGGACCGACTCATACAGAACTTGATGGCAAAAGTCTTATGAAGCTCTTTAAAAATATAGAATCTTTTTTTCCAAAAAACAGCGATGAAACTGAAGCAGCCATATATCAGAGCCATAGAAAGAACGGTCCAACTTTTATAAGCCTTAAAAGCGATACTTTAATTGGCAAAAATTGGTAAACCGTAAACAATTAAATGATTAAGTCTGTTAAGGGGATAATTGTTGATAAAAATAATTATCTTTTACAATTAAGGGACAATAAAAAAGGTATTTATTTTCCAAATTTTTGGGGAATTTTTGGAGGACGAGTTGAAAACAATGAGTCTTATAAAAAAGCTATTGAAAGAGAAATTAAGGAAGAAACAAATTTAATTGTTAAAGCATCCAAAATGATTTTAGCAACAAATAGTAAAGTAATAAATTTTAAAAAAAAATTTAATACAATTTACTATGAATGTAAGGTTTTAAAAAAAAGAAAAATAATTCTAACCGAAGGACAAAGATATAAATTTTTTTCATTTAACCAAATTAAAAAACTTAATATTATTCCTATTGACCTTGCCGCAATTAATATCCATTACTTGGCAATTATTAAAAAAAAATATCTTTCTAAATTATAGAGCTAATTAGCTAAACTAGTTAAATTAAGAGATTATTATTTACAATTATTAATATTGTTGTTAAAAACATTTAAATATGAAAAACTTTCTTAAAGAAGATAAAAAAGCAAAAACCAAAGCATTTTTTTTCAAAAATAGCAGTGTAGTATTTAATAAAAAATTCATAAGTTTTTTAGAAAAACATTATCGTAAAACAAAAAAAGACATCAGAATATGTATGCACAAAGATCCTTCTGATAAGCATCACGATATGGTTTTGTTACAAAAAAGAAAAAATTTTTACAAACCTTGGTATGAAAATAGACAAATGGGAACTTTTCCACACAAACATTTAAAAAAAGGTGAGACTTATCATCTGATAAAAGGAAAAATGGCTTGCGTAATATTTAACAATAAAGGAAAAGTAAAATTTGCTCAGGCTATGTATCCAAATGATATTTTCAGAACTCCAATTAATACTTACCATACTCAGATACCTTTATCGGAATATGTCATTTATCACGAAGGTGCATTAGGACCATTTAAAAAGGGAAACAGTGTTTTTCCTAAATGGGCGAAAAAATTTAAAAATAATAAAAAAGAAATTTTAAAATTCCAAAAAGAAATTAATAGACGTATCTCTAGATAATTTTTCATAAAAGATATAATCAAGATAATTTTAATGCAAGATTCTTTTATCTATAAGCAAATTACAGATATCAAGACCCGTGGTTTGCGAGAGCTATTTAGAAAATTTTTTTTATTAATAAAAAAATTTTTTAGTATCCCAGTTTATATAATTGCTATTGTTATATGTGTAGTAATTCGTTCAATAAGTCCGTGGCTAATTATTAGAGTAGAAAAATTTCCCTGCAATAATTTTGGTGATTTTATTGAAAACGCTTCTTTATATCACTGTAGAAAGGCACTGAACATAGATGTGCCAAAGAAAAGGTATTTAGATTTTGTGTATATTGATCCTAATTTTAAGATTTTTAACAAACAATTAGCAAAGATGTGGAAAAGAAAATCTAATTTTCTTCCAGGATATTTTTTAGATCCAATTAATAGAGTTAGCAAACTTATGCCAGGATGGCAAAACCACTCAATAGAAGCGTTAAGAGCTAGACGTTCACGTGATGTCGATAATATAATTAATAAACATCAACCTCTAAATTTTACAACTGAGGAAGAAATTTATGGAAAAAAAATGTTAAATAAATTTGGATTAAAGGATGACGATAAATTTATTTGTTTAGCCATAAGAGATAGCGGTTACCAAAAAAAAAAAATACCTCCACGATATAAAGATTGGTCTTATCACAACTATAGAAATCAAAACATAGACAACTATTTATTAGCCATAGATGAACTTGTTAAAAGAGGATATTATGTTTTTAGAATGGGAGTATCCGTTGAAAAACCATTAATTTCAAATAATCCTAAAATAATCGATTATGCAAATTCAAATTTGCGTAGTGACTTTATGGACATATATCTTGGTGCAAAGTGTTCGTTTTGTATTTCATCAAGTTTTGGCTTTGACCAATTACCTGACTTTTTTGGTAAACCAATTGTTTTTTCTAGCATTGCTCCATTGGGTGATATGCACTCATATCGCGAAAAAGATTTGTATTTGGTAAAACATCATGTCCTTAAAAAAGAAAAAAGAAGATTATCGCTATCGGAAATTTTTTCACATGGCGTTGCATTTGCATATGAAACTAGATTATATGACGAAAAAGGAATTGAACTAGTTGATAACACCTCAGAAGAAATAAAAAATCTAGTAATAGAGATGGATGAATACTTAAAATTTAATAGAAAATTAAATTTTGAAGATGAAGAATTACAAAAATCTTTCAGAAACTTGTACACCACCAATCTTAAACGTTTTAATCAACGACCAGATAGAGAGAATGAGTTATGGCACATACAAGATCCTAGAAAAGGTCCAGTAATATTGCATGGTAAGGTTAGATGTCGTTATAGTTCAAAATTTCTTAGAGAAAACAAAAATTGGTTAAGATAACTTAGTAGTAAACAGATGAATTTTATATCAGACGCTGAAAAGAAACTTTCAAAAGATTTTGAAAAAAATGGATATATTGTTAAAAATATACAAGATCTAAATTCTCTTGAGAAATTACGAAAAATATTTTTAGGGGCAATAAAAAAAAATATAAGAAAAACGTCAAAACAATCTCCTGATGAAATTTTAAATTTTATTCATAATAAAATTAAGAAGAATGAGTTAAATAATCTAAGATTGAAAGTTATAAATGAGATAAACAAAAATAAAGAGACTAGAAAATTGTACTATAAGCTTGCAAAACCATACCTTGATATTTTGGTTGGTAATGAATTAGCAATGCAAATAAGAGTAAATCTAAGTATCCAGCTACCTGGAGATTCAAGCTCTCTCTTACCGGTGCATTCAGATGTGTGGTCTGGGGACTCGCCATTTGAAATAGTTGTTTGGTTACCATTGGTAGATTGTTACAAGACAAAATCTATGTATATTCT
Source organism: Pelagibacteraceae bacterium AG-414-E02 (assembly GCA_003214615.1). Classification (GTDB taxonomy): domain Bacteria; phylum Pseudomonadota; class Alphaproteobacteria; order Pelagibacterales; family Pelagibacteraceae; genus AG-414-E02. The sequence goes on along the minus strand of QCLK01000001.1, from coordinate 316,517 downwards.
ACCACCCGCAAAAGTTCAAAAATTAGATAAGATTTTTTTAAAAAAAGGAAGACAATCAAGTGAAAAGATTTTTAAATTAATAAAGAAACAGGTTACTTGGTTAAATATTAAGTACGGACAAGTTTTGCTGTTTAATCAAACCCTTCCTCACGGAAATAGAATTAATAGGGAAAAAGAAACAAGGTGGTCTTTAAATTGCAGATTTAAAGGAGTTTTTACTCCATATCGAGATAAAAGATTGGGAGAATTTTTTGAACCAATTACTTTAAGAAAAATATCTCAGTTAGCAATTAAATATAATTTACCAAAAATAAAATGAAAAAAGTTAGAGGGTATAATTTTAGCAGAACTTTTATGGGAGAAAGAGTTCCTCAACATATACAAAATATAGTTATACGAGAGTTTTGTAAAAAAGAAAAATTAAGTCTTTTACTAAGCGCTACCGAGTACTCTATGTACAATTCCAATTTTATTTTAGAACAAATTATAGATAATTTGAAAAATATAGATGGTATTGTAGCATATAGTATTTTTCAGCTACCTTTTAGCGATTTAAAAAGGAATAAGATATTATCAAAAATTCTAAAGCTAAAAAAAACCATTTACTTTGCAAATGAAGATTTTAAGATTTCAAATAAAAATGAAGCCGAAAGAGTCAAAATAATTTGGTTATTAAAAAAAACTTTAGATAATTGTCCTGATATTAAAAATTATGGGAAAATTAATAAATATTGTTTCTAAATTACATCAATCTACAAATCGAGATTATTTAAAAAGAATGATCGACGAAAAAGTTGAATGTATGAAAATTGCTAAAAAATATGAAAAAGAATATTGGGATGGCGACAGACGTTATGGATATGGTGGCTATAAATATATTCCTGGAAGATGGAAGTCTGTAGCAGAAACGCTAATAAAAAATTACAATTTAAGTAATAATTCGAGCGTACTAGATGTTGGTTGTGGAAAAGCTTTTTTGCTTTACGAGATGAAATTATTGTTACCTGGACTAAATATAGCAGGTTTTGATATTTCTAAATATGGTTTGAATCAAGCAAAAGAAGAAATAAAAAAAAATTTATTTGTTCATCGGGCGCAAGAAGTTTATCCATTTAAAAATAAGCAGTTTGATTTGGTTATTTCATTAGGATGTTTACATAATTTAAAAGTATTTGAGCTTGAGAAGGCATTAAAGGAAATAGAGCGTGTTGGAAAAAAAGGCTATATAATGCTAGAAAGCTTTAGAAACGAAAAAGAACTATTTAATCTTCAATGTTGGGCTTTAACTTGTGAATCTTTTTTTGATGAAAAAGAATGGGTTTGGATTTATGATCATTTTGGTTACACAGGTGATTATGAATTCATTTATTTCGAATAAATTTTTTAAGTTTGCGGATAAATTTTTACTGATATAATATAAAATATGGCTATAGAAACACCCATTTGTAATTTTGGGGAAAAAGCAAAAGATTTTACTTTGTTGTCTACTGAAAATAAAAAAGTATCCTTAAACGATATTAAAGGGAAAAATGGAACACTAATTATGTTCATTTGCAACCACTGCCCATATGTAAAGGCAGTGATTAGTTCTATTGTTCAAGATGCAAATTTTTTAGAAAATGAGGGGATTAAATCAGCTGCAATAATGTCTAATGACGTTAACGAATACCCTGAAGACTCTTTCGAAAATATGATATCTTTTGCAAAACAACATAATTTTCCATTTCCATATCTTTTTGACAAAACCCAAAAGGTTGCAAAAGATTACGGTGCCGTGTGTACCCCCGATTTTTTTGGTTATAATAAAAATCTTGAACTGCAATATCGAGGAAGAATATATGCTGCGCGACCTACAGAACTTGGTGCTGCTATGAAACTAATAGCAACAACAGGAAAAGGTCCAAAAAAACAAATTCCTAGTATGGGTTGCAGCATAAAATGGATTAAGTAAATTAAATTAAATTAATAAAAAAATTATCAGTCAATAATTTCTACTAACAAAGCTTCTTTTAACTTTAAAATTTTAAAATATGTATCTGTATAAAAAAGCGTGGTTGCTTTTAAATCTTAAACAAAAAAAATACGCAATTTTCTTATTTATTTTGATGTTTATTGCAATGATTTTGGAAAGTTTGAGTATAGGAGCTGTACTTCCATTAATTTCCATTTTATTAAAAGGTGAAATCGGAACAAGCTTTTTTTCTAACTTTTTTGCCTTTGGAACATTAACAGGAAAAAATTTAGTTTATATTGGACTATTAGTAATTTTAATAATTTTTCTGATTAAAAATATTTGTTTAGTGTTTAATCTTTGGCAACAAACAAAATTTTTAAGGGACCTTCAATTTGAATTTACCAACAGGCTTTTTAAATACTATTTAAGAAGTGATTATATTTTTTTTCTTCAAAATAACTCTGCTCTTCTTTATAGAAATCTTACGGAAGTAATCGGTTCATATATAGGCTTCGTAAAGCAGTCTATGACTCTTTTAGGTGAAATTATAGTTTTTATTGGTATTGTTTTTTTATTATTTTATGTGGATTTTTTAGGGACAGCAATCATTGTATTTTCAGTAGGCGCTGTTTCTCTTGTAATTTACGTTTCAACAATAGGGAAAATATCTTTACTTGGAGAACAGAGAAATATAGTGAGTGGCGAGTTAAATAAACATTTGCTTCAAGGAATGGCTTCCGCAAAAGATGTTAAAATTTTGGACAGAGAAGAAGATCTTATTTACCAAGTTGATAAGAATGCGTTTATGCAGAGTAGATTTAACCAGATAATTCAATTTGTTACTGGACTTCCAAGATTTTCATTTGAAATACTTATAGTTTGTATATTTTCGGCTCTTGTATTTATAATGCTTGATTCTAAAAGAGAAATGGTAGACATAATCCAATATCTAGGTCTATTTGCCGTTGCTGCTTTTAGAATTGTGCCCGGTGCGTCAAGAATATTAAGTTCTTATCAAAATTTAAAATATATAGAACCATCAATTAAGCTTTTGTTACGAGAATTTGATTCAAAAAATAATTCTTATGTAAAAAAAGATAATTTGTTAAAAGAAAACATCAAACCCTTAAAATTTAAAAAAGAAATTAATTTAAAAAATGTATCTTTTTCATATCCGATAAGAAAAGAGTTTTCTTTATCAAAAATATCAATGAATATTAAAAAAGGGGAATTTGTAGGAGTTATAGGAAAAACTGGTAGTGGTAAGAGTACTTTAATAAATTTATTGATCGGACTTTTAAAACCTACAGGAGGAAAAGTAGAAGTTGATGAATTTAACATTAATGAAAGTTTAACAGAGTGGTATAAAAAAATTGGATATGTTCCCCAATCTGTGTATTTAACGGATGATACTATTAGAAAAAATATTGCCTTTGGTTTGTTAGAAGAAAATATTGATAATGATTTGGTTAAGAAAGCAGCGATAAAAGCAAATTTAAATGAATTTCTAAACAGTCTTCCTAATGGATTAGAAACAGTAGTTGGGGAAAAAGGAATTAATATTTCTGGCGGGCAACAACAACGAATAGGAATTGCTAGGGCTCTTTATCGTGATCCTGAGATTTTGATATTAGATGAAGCAACAAGTTCATTAGATCAATTAACAGAAAAAAAAATAATAGAATCTATTGAATTATTAAAAGGAAAAAAAACTCTAATAGTGATTACGCATCGTTTATACACCGTCGAAAGCTGCGATAAGATATTTTTTATTGATAAAGGCCAAATTACAAAACACGGACACCCAAAGGAAATACTTAATAAAATTGAATAATCTTTAAATGAAAAAAAGCGAAAAAAAGGGTATATGGTTTTATGGTCTGTCAGGATCAGGGAAAACATACGCATCCAAAATACTTGCAAAAAAGATGAAGAATTCCATCTTAATTGATGGGGACGATGTTAGAAAATTATTAAGTCAGGATCTTGGATATAGTTCTCATGATAGAAAAATACAAATAAAAAGAATTTTTGGTATAACAAAAATAGTACTAAAATCTAATTTGTTTCCTATTATTTCAACGGTTTATATGAATAAATATATCTCAAAAAATCTAAAAAAAAACAAAGTCCATTTGGTAAAAATTAATAGAGATTTAAAAAAAATAATGAAAAAACATAAAACGTATAAAAATAAAAAAAATGTTGTGGGGAAAGATATTAAATTACAGCCAATTAAATCAACGCAAATTTTTAATTCAGGAGAGAAAAGCTTTTGCAAAAATATAATGAAATTAATCAAATAGATAACACAAAAAGATATTTAATTGACTATGCAAATATGAAGTGTGGATTAATAAAATATCAAAGTGATTTTCTGGATGAAAAAAATTTGGAGGCTTTCTATAAAAGGCCTGAATTTGGCTTTCCTCTAATTTTACCTGAAGGAATAGCCTGTTTTGATTACAAAAAGAATAAAAATAAATTCAGTGTAAATAAGAATCGATTTCGAGAAAAAATATTTTTTATCAGAAAAAAAAAATATAAACCCCTGCTAAATTTTTTTAATTATGGAAATAATTTTTGTACTGGTCCTGTACCTAAAAAAAAATTTAATAAATTAATTAAAAAAATAAATGAAGAAAACATAAAACTTAAAAATTTAATTTTAAAACTTAAAAAGAAGAATAAAATAATAGGAGCTTTTCAAACCAGAAATATACCTCATAAAGGCCATGAAAAGATCATACAATTATTGTTGAAATATTGCGATATTGTAATAGTAAATCCAGTTATTGGACCTAAAAAACGTGGTGATGTAAAACCAGAGATCTTGAAAAAAATTTACAATTTTTTAATAAGAAAATATTATGGCAAAAATGTCATTTATAGACCTGTTTATGCTAATATGCATTATGCTGGACCACGTGAAGCAATACATCATGCGTTAATAAGAGAAAGTTTAGGATTTGATTATTTTGTAGTAGGAAGAGATCATGCTGGTAGTGAGGATGTTTATGAATTTAATGCTGCAACCAAAATGGTTAATAAATTTAAAAAAAATTTTTCAATAAATATTATTACTCATGGTGGGAGCTTTTTTTGCAAAACCTGTAATAAAATTGTAATTAAAAATGAATGTAATAAATTTAATTGTAAATTGGAAAATATATCGGGCTCTAGATTTCGAAAATCTATTTTAAATAAAGTGTATTTTGAGCATGCAAGAAAGAATTTACAAAATTTTTTAAGAAAATTTGAAAGAAATTTATTCTATTAATTAGTATGAGCAAGATTTTACCTACAATTGGACCTATAACTGAATCCCATAAAAGTATTAATAAAATTTTAAAATTTTCAAATTTAGTTCGTATTAATGGTGCTCACAATACTTTATCATGGCACAAAAAAATATCTAAGCGCATAAAAAAAAATAAAGATTCAGAAATTTTGTTAGATTTACCAGGAATCAAACCAAGAACTAATAATGATAAAAATTATTTAATTAAAAAAAATCAAAAAGTCGTCTTTTTCTATAAAAAATGCAAAATTAAAAAAATTTTAAAAATAAAAATCACAGCTCCACTACCAAAAACTTCAAAAAGAATTAAAAATTTTAGCGTTAATGATGGAAAATATTTTTTTAGAGTAAAAAAAATTACTAAGAATTTTGTTCTTGGTAAGTCTATGGAAAATTTTGAACTTGAAAAGAAAAAAGGAATTAATTTTTCTAATTCAGTTTACGATGATCAAGTACAAAAAAAAATGTATCTTTCCTTTTTAAAAAAAGCTAAAGGGATTAAATTTGATGCTATTGGTTTAAGTTATGTGCAAAGTGATGATTTAGTTAACCATATAAGAAAATTCAATAAAGAACTTATTATAGTATCCAAAATTGAAAATATTAAGGGGTTAAAAAATATAGATCAAATTTCTAAAAAATCCGACGTGATCATGGTAGACAGAGGAGATTTGAGTGCGGAAATAGGTGAACATAAACTTTTTCCTGCTGTGCAGAAAATTTCAAAAACTGTGAAAAAAAATGGAAAGCCACTGATAATAGCTACAGAAAATCTAGAATCTATGATTTTTAGAAAAGGATTAACTAATCCTACTAAAAGTGAAATTATTTCTCTTGCATATTCAAATAATTTGTTAGCGGATCGAATAATGTTAAGTGCCGAAACTGCTATATCAAAGAATTGGATAAATATAATCAAATGGTTGGATGGCTTTCTAAAAAAAATTAATAAAGGTTATATAGAAAGAAAAAGTGAAAACGATATTTTTTGGAAAGCTGTTCGAGAAATTAGAAGTATACCAATAGTTATATTTACAAAAAAAGGTTACGCACTTGAAAAAATTAGCGAAACTAATGATAAGACTGATTTAACCGTATTTACAGATAGTAAAAAAGTTAAATCATTTTGCGGTTTTAAATCAAATACTGTTTGCATTTTAATAAAAAAATTCACAAAAAGCAAAAATAGTAAATTTATTTATAACAGTATTAAGAAATATAAAAAAATTATTTTCTCAAAAAAAGACAAAGCAGTTTTAATTTATGTTGCATATCCTAGAAGAAATTCAAGAGCTAACACTTTTTCAATAATTTCGAAAAATGATTTTTAGAATTCAAAATTGAGAATGAAAAGATTAGTAAACAAGTCTCCCCAAAAGAACCGCTCATTACCAAGAAAAGAATTAGTTACTTTTGTATATATTCCTGTATAGTTATATGAAATTTAAAAAAAGAAGAACATGAGAAAAATTAAAGTAGCACTATGTGATCTTGCGAATGATATGAATGGTATTGATAATAAATCAATACCAATAGGTGTTGGTTTCATATGTGCTTACTGCAAAAAAATACATGGCGATTCCATTGAGATAAAAGTTTTTCGAACTTTCAAGCAATTCTGGGAGGATGCGCATAAACAACCGCCTGATATTGTTGGTTTTGGAAGTTATGATTGGAACTATAATTTAACCTTGACCACTATAAAGAAATTAAAAGATCTAAATAAAGATTGTCTAGTAGTTTTCGGTGGCGCAAACGCAGAAATAAACATGGAAGATAATAAAGTTTTTTTAGCGAAACATCCAAATATTGATTACATAGTTTACGGTGATGGTGAAAAACCATTCAGTAATATAATCGAAAATTATAAAAAATTAGGTAAGTGCAAAGAATGGAGAGCAAAGTTGAAATCTATTCCAATTGATGGTTGCAGAACGTTACATGATGGTAAACTTATACATGGAGAACCATATGATGCCGTGATGGATCTAATGGAAATTCCCTCACCCTATCTTACCGGCGTTTTTGATGAATTGCTTCAAAATCCTGTACTCACGCCAATTCTTCAAAACATAAGAGGCTGTCCTTACCTATGTAGATTTTGTGTTTCTGGAACTCAGTTAGGAAAAATTAGAAATTTTAGTTTAGAAAGAATAAAAGAAGAAATAACTTATTTACGTAATAATGCAAAAAATAGAATTATAAGATTTTCTGATGATAATTTTGGCATTATCAAGCATGATCTAGAAGTTGCTAAGTATATTAGAAAATGTTTTGACACGTATAAATATCCAGCTGCATTAAAAGTTTATTCAGCCAAAAAACAAAATGATAGAACAAGAGAAGTGGGTTTAATTTTAAAACCGCTGATGACATATACAGTATCATTTCAAACAATCACTCCAAAAGTTTTAAAAGAAACAACAAGAATATCCGCAACACACAAGGAGGCAGTGGATTCTATTAACTTTGCAAGAAAAAATGGAATGCCCACTGCTACTGAATTAATATTTGGTTTACCTGGTGAAACTTTAGAGTCGTGGAAAGAAGTAATAAATAGGACTTTGAGCTATGGTTTTGACTCAGTTATAATGAACCCTCTGTGGTTACTTAAGGGATCCGATCTAAACCGAGCGTCTGCTAGAGAAACAAATCAATATGTTAGTAAATTTATGGTGGCAGAAAATGCGATAACTCAACATGACGATTTTATATCGGTCGAAAGGGATGAAATAACTGTGCAATCAAAATACTTTACTTATGAAGAATGGAAAATTTTTTTAAAATATCAAATTAATCTTTTAATGACTAATTTTTACGGATACGGCAAGGATCTTATGTATTATGCAAACAATATTAATATTAAACCTATAACACTCTTTGATCATGTACTAAGTGACCCCAAAAAATATCCAACAATTAATGAGTTAGTTGAAAGTTATGTAAAATCGTATACCGAAAATATGTTTGATACTGAAGAGGAGTTATATAGTTTTATAAATGATAATCTTGAAAAATTTAAAAAAGATAAAGAATATTTAATTCGCTTAGCAAGCAAGAGAGGACTTCTAGTATATATAGTAAAATACATGTTAAAAGATCCAGAAAAAAAATATTTGAGAGAAATTAGAGACGCTATATGTGAGATTAATTCTAGCGAAAAAGTAAAAGAAGATACAAAAGTTATACTTGATTTAGCAATTAAATTGATAATAGATCCTTTTGAAAAAGTTTTTGTTCCAGATATTGAGTTTGAAACAAAATATGATTTACATAGCTGGATGCATCAAGGATATTCGAAAGAATTAAGTTTTTATAAATTTAAAAAACCACAAAAAATAATGCTCAAGTGTAGAAATTCATATACTGTTAAAGAAATAATTAAAAAAGACAAACAACAAAAAAGAACAGATTGCTTTCATTTTTTTAGATATATGAATTCTAGTTTGATGAGAAGATATATTGATACAAAGTTAGGTTCCATAAACTACTAGAAATAAATGAAAATACTTTTTGTTAATTGCAGTTTGAGAGGCGGCAAGGCTGGTCATTTGTTTCTTCCGGTTGGCTTAGGGTACGTTACGACCTATGTTAAAAAACATGGTTATAGTTTTGATCTTCTGGATATTGATGCTGGAGGTTATGACGATGATTATGTTGAAAAATATTTTATAAAAAATAAATATGATGTGGTTTGTATGGGTTGTATTGTAACCCACTACAGATGGATTAAATGGTGTGTTAATATTATAAAAAAACATCAACCTGAAACAACCGTAATAGTAGGAAACTCTGTGGGAGGAAGTATACCCGAGGTTTTATTTCAAACAACTAAGGTTGATATAGTAATATATGGCGAAGGAGAAATTACAACAAAAGAGGTATTTGATACCATCAAATCTAATAAATCTTTTGGTGAAATTGTTGAGCCTCATATTGAAATTCCTCACACAAACAAAGGTTATCCCGCTACAATAAAAGGTATTGGAATTCCAGGAATAATATATAGAGCAAAAAATAATTTAATCGTAAATAACGGAAAAAGAAAAGCTGTGAAAAACATTGATGATTTCCCTTTTCCAGATTGGGAATTATTTGATATTGAAACTTATCTTGAAAGTGGAAAAAAGTTTGGAGCTTCGCATTCTTGGTTTTATAAGCCAAATGAGGCTATTCCAATGCCAGTTAATACCGCAAGAGGATGTGTGTTTAAATGTACATTTTGTCATTATGTTTATTGGCATGACCCATATCGCCACAGATCAGCAGAAAATGTTATAGCTGAAATAAAGCAAAACCAAAAAAAATATAATGCAAATTTTATTAATTTTTGGGATGAGTTAACATTTCATAAAGTTGGTCCTGCAGCAAAATTTGTTGATGAGTTGATTAAGGCAGACCTAAAAATACACTGGACTTGTGCTATTAGAGCAGACCTTATGGGTAAAGATGAGGACAATAAAGGTAATCCAATACCGAGAGAGGAAAGATTAAACTTGGCAAGAAAATTTGTTAAATCTGGCTGTGTTTCTGCTGGATATTCTTTAGAATCGGGAAGTGATGAAATACTGAAAGCAATGAATAAAAAAGTAAAATCAAAATATTTTAAGGAGCAAGTTCACATTTGCAGAGAAGCGGGGTTAGTAACTAATACTAGTTTAGTAATGGGATATCCGCAGGAAACTTCAGAAACTATAAAAGAAACGATGACTCAACTTGAAGAACTAAAAGTTTATCCAAGCACAGGTTTTCTATTACCATTACCAGAAACTGGAATGTTTAAATACGCAATAGATAATGGGTATATTAAAGATATAGATGATTATTTAACTCAAATTACAGAAAGACAGGACTTTAGTCTAAACCTAACCAAGATGAAGGAAGAAGATCTCAAAACCGAGACGGTCAAATGGTTGGAGAGATTAAATAAAACTTTTGGAAACTCATTAAGTAAAGAAAAATTGCTAAAAACTGGTGGCTATGATAGTCATTCCAAACATCAAAATACGAAAGAAAGATTTAACAAAGTTGACAAAAACAAAACTAATATCGAAACTTTAAATTATGCTACTCAAGAAGGAACACTGAGATAAGGGTTTACAGCGAATTTATTTAATTACTTAATCATAAAATTGGAAAATGAAAAATTTTGCAAAACGAAATCAACTAAATGTTAAATAATAAAAGTATTTTAATTACTGGTGGAACAGGTTCCTTCGGCAATTTATTTGTTGAGAAAGTTATAAAAAATTTTAAACCAAAAAAACTTATTATTTTCTCACGTGACGAACTTAAACAATCACTAATGGCAAGAAAATTTCCCACAAAAAAGTATCCCTTTATGAGATATTTTATTGGAGATGTTCGTGATTTGAACAGGTTAACGCTAGCTATGGAGAGCGTGGATTATGTCGTGCATGCAGCTGCTTTAAAACAAGTTGATATTGCAGAATATAATCCAATGGAATGTATTAAAACAAATATTAGTGGAGCCGAAAATGTTGTGAAAGCAGCTTTCAGTGCAAACGTTTTAAAAGTAATATCACTATCAACAGACAAAGCATCGGACCCTATAAATTTATATGGGGCAACAAAGTTAACATCAGATAAAATCTTTGTTTCTGCAAATAATATAGTGGGCACTAGACACCCTACAAGATTTGCTGTTGTCAGATATGGGAATGTTGTGGGATCGCGAGGTTCAGTCGTTCAAATATTCAAACAATTTATATCCCAAGGTAGTAAAGAGTTACCTATAACGGATATTAAAATGACAAGATTTTGGATTACGTTAGATCAAGCAGTAAAATTTGTTTTAAAATCTTTCCAAAGAATGCAAGGTGGCGAAATTTTCGTTCCAAAAATACCTTCAATCAGATTGATTGATTTAGCAAAAGCGATGGCTCCGAAATTAAATCATAAAATTATTGGAATAAGACCCGGTGAAAAATTACATGAAAAAATGTGTTCAATGAACGAATCATATTTGACTTTAGCTTTTAAAGACCACTATGTAATTAAACCAAGTATTCAATTTTACGGTAAAAAAATTAACTTTTCAAAAAATAAACTTAAAGAAGTTGGTAAACCAGTTAATAAAAATTTTGAGTATAGATCAGATACAAATACTCATTTCTTAACTGTTCAAGAAATCATAAAATTAAATAAAGATTTACTATTTTATAAATCATAAAACTACCACGCTAACTGAAATGATACCTTACGGCAAACATCATATAGATAAGGATGATATAAAAGCAGTAATTAAAGTTCTAAAAAGTGAAAATTTAACACAAGGTCCTTTAATAGATTATTTTGAAAAAAAGGTTTCTAAATATGTTGGGGCAAAATATTCAGTTGCAGTTACAAGTTGTACCGCAGGACTTCATTTAGCATCAATTGTTTCAAAAATAAACAAGGGAAAGGTTTTATTGACTTCTGCTATAACATTCGCTTCGACTGCAAATTCTGCATTATTTTGTGGAGGAGAGACAATATTTGCAGATATTGATAAATCAACAATTAATATTTCAATAGATAGTATTAAAAATACTATTTCAAAAAATAAAGTTCATGTTATAGCGCCAGTTCATTTTGGTGGTTTAGCATGCGATATGAAAAAAATTAAACAAATTGGAAAAAAAATTAATGCAATAATTTTTGAAGATGCCGCACATGCTTTTGGAGCTAAATATTCAGATGGATCAAAAGTGGGATCTTGCAAGTATTCAGATATGACGATCTTTTCATTTCATCCCGTCAAATCAATAGCTACAGGAGAAGGAGGTATAATAACTACTAATAACAAAAAAATTTATGAACAGCTTAAGCGTTTAAGAAACCATGGCCTTGAAAAAGAACAAGAAAAATTTCTTTTAAAAAAAAATGCTTTTACAAATGATTTAAAAAATCCTTGGTATTATGAAATGCAGGAACTAGGTTACAATTATAGAATTACAGATATACAATGTGCGTTAGGTTTATCACAATTAAAAAAAATTGACAAATTTATAAATAAAAGAAAAAAAATTGCAAAAAAATATGATTTAGCTTTTGAAAATTTAAAAAATTGCAAACCTATACAAAAAAATATGAGGGATTTTAGTAGTAATCATTTGTACGTCTTGAAAATTAATTTTAAAAAATTAGGAAAAACAAGAGCAAAATTAATGAATGAATTTAGAAAAACAGGGATTATGACTCAAGTTCACTATATACCAGTAATCTCACATCCTTATTTTAAAAAAAAAAATTATGATGAAAATGATTTCCCCAATGCTTTTGATTATTATGATTCTGCTTTGTCAATTCCGTTATACTATGATTTAAATAATAAGCAGCAGTTATTCGTTATAGATCAAGTTAAGAAATTAATTGGATAATCAATGTTAAAGAAAAAAGTAGTTGCTATAATACCTGCTAGAAAAAATAGCAAAAGGATACCTGGAAAAAATTATAAAAAGTTTAATGGAGTACCTATAATAATAAACACAATCAGAAAGCTCAAAAAAAGCAAAATATTTAATAGAATAATAGTTTCAACCGATAGCAAGAAAATTGCCACAATTGCTAGAAAATATGGAGCTGAAGTTCCTTTTTTAAGATCAAAACTTTTATCAAATGATTATGTTACTATTTATCCGGTAATTTCAAATATCGTTAGATTTTTAATTAAGCAAAATTATCAATTTGAATATGTTTGTTGTGTATTTGCACCTAATCCTTTTTTAGAAATTTCAGATTTAAAAATGGGTTTTAAAAAAATAAAGTCTAAAAAATTTAATTATGTATTTTCAGCGACGCCATATCGTTTTCCATTTTTTAGATCATTTACTCACTCATATACAAAAGGAATAAAAATGCTATTTAAAAAAAACTTTAAAAAAAGATCTCAAGATTTAAAACAAATTATGTGTGATGCAGGCCAATTTTATTGGGGATCCAAAAAAAGCTGGCTTAAAAATAAAATTATTTTTGCCAAAGGTTCTGATATAATTGTGGTTCCAGAGTGGAGATATCATGATATTGATACTCCAGACGATTGGAAACGTGCAGAATTAAGCTATAAAATATTGAATAAAAAAAATAGTAAATAAAAATGATAAAAAATAAAAATAATCATTTAAAAATTATAAATAAAATTGAAAAAATTAGATCAAAAAATAACGTAAATTGGATGGATATATTGCGTTTAGCTTTTAGACACGCACCAAAAGAAGCTAGACAATTATTAAAAAGAGTAAATTCAGAAGACAAAAAAATATCTTCTTTGCTGAAAAAACTATCTTCAGTTAAATAAGATTTTGATGAATAGCAAAAATCGAAAACTTTTTTGTAGAAAAGCTAAACTAAAAGATACAAAGCTTTTTTATATTTGGACTAATGAAATTCAAGCACGGAAATATTCTTTAAGTGGCAAAAAGCATATATCTTGGAATTCTCACAAAAAGTGGTTCAAGAAAAAATTATTAAGTAAGAATTGTACTTTATTTGTTTTCATCAAAAAAAATACTGAAATAGGACAGGTGCGTTTCGATAAAAAAAACAAAACAGTTACAATTAGCTATTCAATTGCTAAGAAATTTAGGGAAAAAGGTCTTGGTAAAAAAATGTTTAGATTGGCTATAAATAAATATAAACCGAAAAATGACAATGTATTAGTAGGCAGGGTAAGACGTGCAAACTTACCTTCTGTTAAGATTTTTGAATCTTCGGGTTTTATATCTAATTCAAAAGGCAAGATTCATTATTTCAAGAAAGTTTTTTAATAAAATTTTCATCTAAAAATCAATATATGCAAATAATTTTTGGCTATATATCGAGTTGGCAAGTTCCAATTTTAAAATTACTTAGATACTTAAAATTTAAAGTTTACTATCTTTATATAAATACGAACGTAAATAAAAAAGAAAGAATAGCATCAGATCTAAAAAATAAAAAAATTTACCCATTGCCAATAGAATTGGAAAAAGAAATTCTATCAGAGGCGGGCTTTTCAACATTATTGAGTGACCCAAATGAATTTACTTATAAAAAAAATTTAAAATTAATTCCAGATTCAATTTTAGAAAAATATTCTAATTTATTTTCTAAGGATAGAAAATGTACAAAGAAACTTAGACTATTAATTCAAGATATTATTTATGCTAGACAATTATCTATTTCCAGCAAACTTTGTACATGGTCAGCCTTGTATCCGAAAGAAAAAATATTCTATGTAAGTTTTAAGTTCAGATGTTTTTACATGTCTGATACTGGACATAATATTTATAAAATAATAATTCCTTTTGATCTTATTAACTATTTTATCAGAATAATAAAAATTAAAAATATATTTTCATTTTTTAAAAAAGTAAAAACTACGGAAAAAAATGAACAAGATATAAATAAAAAAATTTTTCAGAAATTTGAAAATAAAAATATAGCGTATATTACTCATAAGGGACTTTTATATGGTTCTTCAAAAGATAACAAACTTTATGAAAAGTCACTTTATTATTCAAGCGAAGCAAATTCATATTTGCATAAATACAATATTTTACATTTAGACTATTCGGACTATGCAAGTCCAGACAAAAATTTTTGTTGGGTGTGTATTAATAAAATAAAAGTTTCCAAAATTAAATTTTTTTTTCAAACCTTATTAGCTGGCATAAAAACTTGTTATTTGATCAGGAGTTGGTCAACTTTTCTTGGATGGTTAATACTAATTCATCAATACAATACATATATCAAATATTATGAAGTTATAAAAAAATTCAAAAATCTTAAGATAGCTATTATAGATTATGATATTTTGTGTCCAAAAACTTTATTGTTAGCTTTAGAAATGAATAATATTAAAACTGTTGCTACCCAAGAAAGATTTATGCACACCTTTTGTAAATCCTATGCAAATGTAACTGTAGATACATATTATGTTGCAAGCAAATTTACAGCAAATTTTCTTAAGAGGTCTATGTACAATGATATAAAAAACTTAATTCCTGTTGGTATTCATAGAAGCGATTATCTTTCTTTATATCAAAACAATAATATTCCCAAAGAAATTTTTAAAGCAAAAAATGATGGAAAAAAAATATTGGTAGTTTTGGGATATGACTCACCACTGGATTGGTTTGAGTCATATACTTCGCTGCATTCAAACTGGACATCCCAAATTACTTTCTTGGAAGATATTATTAAACTTTCAAAGACTTTAAAGGATACTTACATAGTAGTTAGATATAAATCTTTAAACTGGACAAATAATAAATATTTTAAGAAAATTCTTGAAAAAATTAATAGTTACGAAAATATAGTTATATCTTCTAATTTTAAGGAATCATTTTATTCTTACAAACTATGTGCTAATGCAGATTTGGTAATAGCTAAAAGCACCTCTTTAGCAGACGAGTGTCTTTCAATTGGAATTCCAGTCTTATTTTATGATTATACACATAACATGAAACAAATATTTTCAAGTACATTTGATTATTCGCCATCTAGGTTAATGTGTCACGATTTCAAAGATTTATCGGAAAAAAGCAAATCTTTATTATTTAAAAATCCAAGTGAATTAAAAGATGAGATCTCTGAGCTTAACAAAACAATTTATGATTTAGACAAAAGAGGAAATATTAAAAAAAAAATCATTGGAAATTTAGAAACTTTAATTAATTCAGTATAAAATATGATTATTGGAAATTACACAATCTCGAGAGAAAATAAACCTTTTATAGTTGCCGAAATGTCTGGTAACCACAATCAATCTTTAGATAGAGCGCTAAAAATTGTTGAGGCAGCTGCGAAAGCTGGAGCTCATATGTTAAAACTTCAGACATATACGGCCGACACTATAACAATAAATTCTAAAAATAATGAATTTTTTATAAACAATTCAAAAAGTTTATGGAAAGGAAAAAGTTTGTATGATCTCTATAAGCAGGCTCACACTCCATGGGAGTGGCACGAAAAAATTATCAAAAGATCAAATGAACTTGGAATACTTTGTTTTAGCTCTCCCTTTGATGAAACTGCTGTTGATTTTTTAGAAAAACTAAATGTACCGGCTTATAAAATTGCTTCATTTGAAAATGTGCATCTACCGCTAATTAAAAAAGTTGCTAGTACTGGCAAACCAGTAATAATTTCAACTGGCTTAGCTACCGAATTAGAAATTAAGGAGTCCATACAAGCTTTGAAAGATGGAGGCTGCAGTCAATTTGCACTTCTAAAATGCACAAGTTCATACCCAGCATCACCTGAAAATAGCAATATTTTAACAATTCCAGACTTAAGAAAAAAATTTAATTGTGAAGTTGGATTGTCAGATCATACTTTGGGAATAGGAGCTGCTTTAGCGGCGATATCACATGGAGCGACGATTATAGAAAAACATCTGACTCTAGACAGAAATGACGGTGGGGTTGATTCAAGCTTTTCAATCAATCCTAGTGAATTAAAAATTTTGGTAGAAGAATCAGAACGTGCTTGGCAATCTCTTGGAAAAATTTTTTATGGGGTAACGGAGTCAGAAAAAGAAGGGTTAAAATTTCGTAGATCAATCTATATCGTAAAAGATATTAATGTTGATGAAAAACTTACAGTAGACAATTTAAGAATAATTCGCCCAGGATTGGGACTAGCGCCAAAATATTATGAAGAATTGTTAGGCAGAAAAGTGAATAAAAAATTAAAAAAAGGGACAGCTCTAAAATGGAGCATGCTTAAATAGAATTAAAAAATGTCGATTAAAAAATTTTATAATCTTGGAAAAAACAAACTTTTTCCTATATGCAGAAGTATAACTGGAAATGGAGTTAGAAAAACTTTAAAAATCATAAAGAAAAATTTTCCAGAACTAAAAATTAAAAAAATAAAATCAGGAACCAAGGTATTTGATTGGGACATTCCGCCAGAATGGAATGTTACCGATGCTTATGTTATAGACAAAAACAATTTAAAAATTATTGATTTTAAAAAAAATAATCTTCACTTAGTAGGATATTCAATTCCTTTTAAGAAAACTTTAATAAAAAAAGATTTATTCAAAAATTTATACTTTTTAAAAAATCAACCTACCGCAATTCCATATATTACTTCATATTATAAAAAAAGATGGGGATTTTGCATTTCATACAATCAGTACAAGCAATTTCATAAAAGGTATTCTGCAAAAAATAAATTTAAAATTGTTATAAACTCAAGTTTAAAAAATTATGGAGAATTAAATTATGGCGAATTAATTTTGAAAGGTAAATCTAAAAAAGAAGTTTTGATTTCAACTTACATTTGTCATCCTTCAATGGCAAATAATGAATTATCTGGACCTATTGTTTCGATGGGTTTAATAAATCATTTCAGAAAACAAAAATTAGATAAAACTTTAAGATTTATTTTTATTCCCGAAACAATTGGTTCAATTTCTTATTTGAGCAAGAATTTAAAGTATTTAAAGGAAAATGTTATTGGAGGATACAATTTATCCTGTATTGGTGATGACAGACAACATTCTTGCATGTTTTCTAAATATCAAAATTCACCTTCTGATGAAGCAATCATTGAGGCATACAAAAAATTAAAAATAAAAAATTATAAAATTTACTCATTTTTAAAAAGAGGTTCAGATGAAAGACAATATAATTCTCCAGGTGTAGATTTAAAAATTTCATCTATTTTTAGGACAAAATATGGCGAATATCCTGAATATCATACTTCATTAGATAATTTTAAATTGGTAACTTTGAAAGGTTGTACAGGTGGTTTTAATGTTGCTAAGAAATCAATTGAAATATTATTAAATAAAACATATCCAAAATTTAAAATAATTTGTGAACCTCAAATGGGCAAAAGAGGATTGTATCCAACATTATCAACAAAAGGTGAAAAAAAATTAACAAGAAATTATATGAGTTTTCTTCAGTATGTTGATGGGACAAATTCTTTAGAAAAAATTTCCAATTTAATAAACTTAGAACTAAAATCAGTTAAAAAAATAAATAACATTCTTCTAAAAAATAAATTAATAACAAATTAAATGAAAACTGACGCGTTTAAATTTTTTAATAAAGAATATTCAATTGATGAATATACTGAACTTTATAAAAAAATAAGATTAGATATTAGATACCCTGCTAATGTTAAAAGATTAGAAATTTTTATAAATCTTTTAAAAAAACATAAACCAAAGAAAATTATTGATGCTGGTTGTGGTGCTGGAATGCCTTTAATTCAAATTAAAAAGAAAGGTTTTAACATTTATGGTTACGATAAAGCAAAAAATATGGTTTTGGAAGCACAGCAAAACCTTAAAAAAAATAAGTTATCAACCGATTTAATATTTTATGATGATTTTGAAAAACCAAAAAAAATTAAGGATAATTCGATGGATTGTATACTTGGAATGGGTGCCTTTTTTTACACAAGAAATTTTAAAAAAACAATTTTAAATCAAAAAAGTAAATTAAAGAAAAATGGTAGGTTAATATTTTCACTAAGAAATAGATTATTTGATGTTGCTACTTTGAATAATTATACAAAAAATTTTTTAGATAAAATTTATGAAGTAAAGTATTTAAAAAAGGAATGGAAGAAAAAGTATGAAAATTTGACCAAAAATTTTTCAGATAGAAAAAAATATAAATTAAAAAATATTGATGAAGAAGGAGTTGTTAGTTTAGTTCATAATCCATTAACTATTACAAATGAAATGTTAGAACTTGGTTTGAAATGTGAGGGAATTTATTTTTATCATTATCATCCTCTTCCTCCAGTTTTTGAAAATTTTGACCAACTTTATTTTAGAAAAATTTCCTGGAAAATGGAAAACCCAACAGACTGGAGGGGTTTTTTATTAGCGTCAGGTTTTGTTGTAGATTGTAAAAAAATTTAACCAGTTTGATGTAAATGCAAATATTTACAAAAGAATAATGAAAAAAATAACAATAGTAGCTGAGATTGGAGTCAATCATAACGGAAACGTTCGCTTGGCTAAGAAAATGATTAAAGAAGCAATTAAATGTGGCGCGGATATAGTAAAATTTCAAACTTTTTTTGCTGAAGAATTTGTAAAATCTAATACCAAGAAAGCAAAATATCAATTGCTTAGTACAAATAAAAAAGAAAGCCATTATGAAATGATAAAGAAATTAGAATTAAAAAGATCGGATTTTAAAGAAGTAAAAAAATATTGCGATAAAAATAAAATTGAGTTTCTTTCGACACCATACGATATTAAAAGTGTAGAATTATTAGAAGAATTAAAAGTTAAAAGATACAAAATAGCTTCTGCAGATTTAGTTGATATGATTTTACATAAAAAAATCCGTTCTACTAAAAAACCATTGATTTTATCTATTGGTATGGCAGAAGTTCCGGAGATTAAAAAAACTGTGGAATATTACAAAAAGAAAAAAATATCAAACATAACTTTACTTCATTGTGTCTCAAACTATCCTTGTTCATCAAAAAGTTTGAATTTAAAAACAATATTAAAATTAAAAAAAATGTTCAACTTACCAATTGGCTTTTCTGATCATAGCGAGGGAAATTCAGCTGCGGTTTTGGCGGTAGGTTTAGGAGCAACTATAATAGAAAAACATTTTACGCTAAATAAAAATTTACCAGGTCCAGACCATAAAGCTTCTTTAAATCCTAAAGAATTTTCAATTTTTGTTAAAACAATAAGAGAGGCAGAAACAATGCTTGGCGATGGCCAAAAAAAATGTCAATTAGAAGAAAGAGAAATGCGACGTGTAGGTAGAAAAAGTATAACGCTCAAAAGATCAATGAAACGCGGAGAAATAATAAATGAGAAAGATATTATTATGAAAAGACCAGGTACTGGTCTCAATGGTCAAAAAATTTATATGATAATTAAAAAAAGATTAAAAAAAAATTTTAAAAAAGATCATCAAATAAGAAAGCAAGATATATTTTAAAAAATGATTTTTATATCAACAGGTACAATAGGTGGCCAGTCGGCAGTAAAAACAACCAAAGAATTTTTAGATTTGGGCATCAAGGAAATTGAATTGTCAGGAGGATTATATGAAGAAAATATTGTAGACAAAATAAAAAAATTTAAAAAATTAGCATCACTTCAGGTTCACAATTATTTTCCCCCTCCTAAAGTTTCATTTACTTTAAATCTTGCAACTTTTAATAAAGATCTTTTAAACATTTGTTATGAACATCTCAAAAACTCTATTAGACTTTCAGGTGAGTTAGGAAGAAACTATTACAGTTTTCATGCTGGATTTTTAATTGACCCCCAACCAAAAGAGCTAGGAAAAAAAATAAATAAAAAAAAAATTAATAATAAAGAAGAGGCAATAAAAGTTTATGTTGAACGATTAAATAATCTTTCTGTTTTTGCTAAGAAAGAGGGCGTCGGATTATTGATTGAAAATAATGTTTTAAATAAAGAACATTATAAAACTTTTGAGCAAGATCCATTTTTGATGACATCCACAGATGATGCTTTATATATTATGAAAAATACTCCTAACAATGTTAACCTACTTGTAGATTTTGCTCATTTAAAAGTTGCCGCAAAAACACTTAATTTTAATCCTGTTGATTTTTTAAAAATTTGTGACCCATGGATCAAGGGCTATCATTTGAGCGATAATGATGGAGAGTATGATAGCAATGATTTAATCACAGAAAGTTCATGGTTTTGGCCACATATAAAGAAAAATTTGGAATATTACACTTTAGAAATAAAGTGTGATGATAAATCAATTTTACTGAATCAAAGAGAACTGGTTAAAAAGAATATTAAATAATATAAAGTAGATAAATAAATTATGAAAGTTGTAATAATAGGTGTCGGTACATCGGCAATGACAACAGCGGATATTTTGGTTGCAGATCATAATTTTTCAGTGGCTGGTTTTGTTGGAATCGCTGAAGAAAATAAAATTTTTTCTGGAAAAAAAGTATACAGCAATATCCCATATCTTGGTGATAGAAGCATATTAAAAAAAATAAAAGATAATGATGTTGTTGGGTTTATTGCAGCTATAGGGAACAGATATCTTCGTGAAGATGCATATTATGAAGCATCGTTAGCGGGACTCGCTCCAATAAATGCTATTTCAAAAAATGCATTTATCGAACCAACTGTAAAACTAGGAAAAGGGGTGTTTGTAGGTCCAGGATCAATCTTGCTTCACAAAGCTGTTGTAGGAGACAATTGTATTATTGGAGAAGGTGTTATTGCTGAATTTAATACTAAGATAGGGGAAAATTGCAATATTGATACCGGAAGCATTATTGGCGGAAATTCTTCAATAGAAAGAAACGTATCTGTGGGAATAAGATCGACTATTTATCGAGATATCAAGGTTGGGAAAAATCAAAATATTGAACCCGGTTTAATATGTAAAGAAAATCTACCATCATTAAAAAGAGCCGATAATATAAAAAAAAAAAATAATGAAATCTAGAAAAACCTGTTTAGTTACCGGGGGCGCTGGTTACGTTGGCAGTACTCTTATTAGAGAGCTTTTAGCAAGCGATTACAATGTTAGATGTATTGACATGTTGATATACGGAGATAAAGCTTTAAAAGGGTTATCAAATAATCCACGCTTTGAATTCATTTTTGGAGATATTAGGGACAAAAAAATATTAAATAGTTGTTTAAAAAATGTAGATTTCGTAATCCATTTAGCAGCGATTGTAGGGGATAAACCTTGTCAGGCAGCACCAGAATCTGCATATCAAATTAATTATTTTGGAACTAAAATTTTAGGTGAGCTTGCAAAAATGAACGGTGTAAACAAATTTATTTTTGCATCAACATGCTCAAATTATGGAATTAGCGATCCAAATTCATACGCAACGGAAGAAAGCAAATTAAATCCAGTCTCTTTGTATGCCGAAACAAAAATAGACTGTGAAAAATTTCTTTCTTCAATTTCAGATGAAAAATTTTCAGTTATTAATCTCAGATTTGGCACAGCTTATGGAATGTCATTTAGAACTAGATTTGATTTAACCGTTAACTCTTTTGCCTACGAAGCATTAACTGATAAAAAAATTGTTATATTTTCAGCAGATACTTGGAGGCCATATGTCCATGTTCTAGATATGTCAAAGATTATTTTGAAAATGTTGGAAATAGAAAAAAACAAAATAAAAGGAACAATATTTAATGCAGGTTTTACAAATCAAAATTTAACCAAAAGAAATATTGTTGAAATATTGGAAAAAATAATACCTGATTTAGTTATAGAATACGTGCCTTTTAGTGAAGATAGAAGGGATTATAAGGTTAAATTTAAAAAGATTGAAGATTTAGCAAAAATAACAAATTCAAAAACAGTTAATGAAGGATATCGAGAAATATTAGATGCTTTTAAAGCTAAAATATTAACAAAAAAAGATTATGATTCAAATAATCTTAAAGCTTTAACCGAATTTTTTTCCGAAAAAAAATTCTTATTTGATAGATAAATTTAGGACATGGATACCACGATAAAAATTCCTTGGGCAAAACCAGACATTGGAAAAGAAGAGTTTGATGAAATCAAAAACTCATTTGAAAACAATTGGTTTACATTAGGCCCAAAGGTAAAACTTTTTGAAAAGCAAATGGCCAACTATTGCAATGCACCCTATTCTGCTGCAGTCTCAAATGGAACAGTTGCTCTTGATATTGCATTAAAAACTATTGGAATTTCACCTGGTGACGAAATAATTGTTCCAGCGATGACTTATTTTTCTACCGCATCTTCAGTAAGTTACCAAAATGCAGTACCAGTTTTTGTCGATATAGATAAAGAAAGCTATAATTTAGACCACAGTAAAATTGTTCAATCTATAACGAACAAAACAAAAGCTATTATGTTTATTGATTATGGAGGTAATGCAAGTGATCAGTCAAATATTTTTGAGATTGCTAAAAAATATAATCTTACTGTAGTTCAAGATGGAGCTCAGTCACTCGGAGGTACTTATCATGGAAAACCGATGGGTGCTAACGCTGAAATATCTACAATGAGTTTTCATTTGGCTAAAAATTTAACCTGTATAGAAGGAGGTATGGTTTTTACCCATAATAAAAATTTTTTTAAACAAATTATGATGAGGAGAAATCAGGGAGAAGTAAATAATAGGAAGTATGAACATTTAGCACTCGGAACAAATGCAAGAATGACAGATCTTCAAGCAGGCATAGGGTTAGCTCAGTTTAAAAAACTTCCAAAATTTTTAAAAGAGAGAAAAAGAGTTGCCAAAATTTATGATGAACTATTTAAGGAAAGTAAATTGGATATAAAAGTGCCCAAAACAAAACATAGTGATACTACTAACGCATATTTTTTTTACCCTATATTATTAAATGGTAGAAATAATATTGCTCAGGCATTGAGATCAAAATACGGTATTGATACAAGGATCGCATATCCCATGCCCGTTTATGATCAGCATCTTTATAAGTCGGGGCAAGCTAAATGCAGACATACAGCATGTCCAGTTGCAGAAGAAGTTACAAAAAAAATTTTAAATTTGCCGATATTTCCAAGTATGGACGAAAAATCTATTAAGACTGTAGTGAACGCTATAAAATCTGAAATAAAATAAATTTATAAATTCTATTAAAAATTAAAACAAAATGTTTTTTGACAGCATTGAGAAACATAAAAATAATATTGCACTGATTATTGATAGCAATAATAAAATTTCCTATAAAGACATTTTAAGTTTTTCTAGCGAATTTCAAAAAAAAATAAAAACAAACTCTCTTTCAATTTTAATTTCAGAAAATTGTGTAGAGTCATTGTGTGGCTATATTTCTTTATTGAGATCGAATAATCCAGTTATGGTTTTAGACCCATATATAACAAAGAATGATTTAAAAATTTTGGTAGAAAAATTTCGACCCCAATACATATTTTGCTCAAAAAAAAATCAAATAAAAATCCAGAAAAATTTATTTCATTTAATTCATTCTTTTAAAAATTTTAATTTGTTTCAAATTAAAGAAAGCAACTTCTATAAAATCAATGAAAAATTAATGCTTTTGCTTAGTACTTCTGGAAGTTTATCGGAGCCAAAATTTGTGAAGCTTTCTTTAGAAAATATGACATCAAACACTCAGTCCATAATTTCTTATTTAAATTTAAATTCTAAAGATTGTTCCATTACTACTATGCCAATGAGTTATTCATATGGACTTTCAATAATTAATTCCCATTTAATTTCTGGAGCAAGTATTGTTTTAAATAACCATAGTTTGGTAGATAAAAATTTTTGGAAATTGTACAACTATACTAAACCCTCAAATTTAAACGGAGTCCCTTTTTTTTATGAAATATTAAAAAAGATTGGAGCTGAGAGAATATTAGAAAACAAACCAAGATTTATAACTCAAGCTGGAGGAAAAATTAAAAATAAAATATTTAAAGAAATTGCAAAAGAATGTTTGCAAAATGATATTTCCTTTTATTTAATGTACGGTCAAACAGAAGCAAGCCCTAGAATTTCATACCATGAAGTTAAAAAGAAAGATTTAGAATCTAAAATGATTCCAATTGGAAAACCAATTTCCGGGGGAAAAATACTACTGAAAGATGAAAGCGGCTCTTTAATTAACAAAGCAAATGTAGAAGGTGAATTAATATACAAGGGAAAAAATGTTTTTGGAGGGTACGCCAAAAGCTGTAATGAATTAAATTCATTTGATAATATTTCAGAGCTTAAAACCGGAGATTTAGCTGTTAAGGATAAAAATGAAATTTTTTTTATTACAGGAAGAAAGAGCAGATTTATTAAAGTTTATGGTTATAGAATTAATCTTGATTATATAGAGGAAAAAATTAATACCAATCAGCAATCTATAGCTTGCGTTGCTGTCGATGAAAAGATTTACATTTTTTGTAAAAATAAAAATTTAAATCTTAAAGATTTTGCTAACATACCTAAAAAAACTTATAAAATTTTAACCTTAAAAAAATTTCCTATCAATAATAATGGAAAGATATCTTAT
Source organism: Pelagibacteraceae bacterium AG-414-E02 (assembly GCA_003214615.1). GTDB lineage: Bacteria > Pseudomonadota > Alphaproteobacteria > Pelagibacterales > Pelagibacteraceae > AG-414-E02. The sequence continues at coordinate 291,284 of QCLK01000001.1, read as the reverse complement.
GGTAAATTGATTGAATTATTAAAAATAAAAGGATTGGTTAATGATACACAAAGAGTTATTTGAAATTTATCCCTATAAATTTAACAAGAAAGATAAAAAAGTTTATTTCAGTAAAGGTATTGAAAACCTTACAAATTTTCACAGAAAAAAATGCAAGGAATACAATAAAATTTTAAATGGTTTCAATTTTAAAAATAGAAAAAATAATGAACTTTTAGATTATCCATTTTTACCTACTAAAATCTTTAAAAATTTTGATTTAAAAAGTGTATCTGAAAATAAGATAATAAAAAGACTTGTTTCCTCTGGAACAACGGGGCAGTTACCATCAAAAATCTATTTAGATAAAGAAAATGCAAATAATCAAAAAAGAGCATTAAATAAAATTATGTCAACTTTGCTAGGAAATGAAAGATTGCCAATGTTAATTGTTGATCAAAATCCAAGATTGAATGAAAAATCAGTTTTAAATGCAAGGGCAGTAGCGATATTTGGATTTTCAATATTTGGAAAAGAACACAGTTATCTTTTAAATAAAAATTTTGAGATTGACTATAAAACGCTAAATAGTTTTTTAGAAAAAAATGGTAATAAAAAATTTCTTATTTTTGGTTTCACAAGCTTAATTTACGAAAATTTAATTAAAAAAATGTCTACAAAATTATTAAATTATAATTTTAATAAGGGAATTTTACTCCATGGAGGAGGATGGAAAAAATTAGAAGCATTAAAGGTTAGTAATAAAATATTTAAACAAAAATTATTTGATAAATTGAAATTAGTAAATGTGCATAATTATTATGGTTTGGTAGAACAAACTGGATCAATATTTTTAGAGTGTAAGTGTGGACATTTTATAACTTCTATTTTTTCAGATATTTTAATCAGGGATGAAAAGTTTAACATAGTCAAAAATGGTCAAAGAGGATTAATACAGCTTTTATCTTTATTACCAACTAGCTATCCAGGACATAATATTTTGACCGAAGACGTAGGAGAAATAATTGGAGAGGATGATTGTAAATGTGGATTAAAAGGAAAACATTTTTTAGTTCATGGAAGGGCCAAAAATACTGAGTTAAGAGGTTGCAGCGACGTTTAGAACATGGATAAAATAAAATTTTTAATCGGAAAAGAAAAAGAGTTTTTAGTTAAGCCTAGTTTGCCATTTGGCAGCCTAGAGATTGATTTTTTAGATCAGCTTTCAAAAGAATTGATGTCTAATAGAGAAGCAAAAAAATTTTCTGACATAATTTCCTTTGCTTTTTGGTGCAGAAAGAAAAACATAGAAAATTTAAAAAAAAAATATTCAAGTTCAGAAACAAGGGTAGGTTTAGGATGTGTATTTCATGTCACTCCATCAAATGTTCCTTTAAATTTTGCATATTCATTTGCCTTTGGTTTTCTAACAGGCAATTCTAATCTTGTTAAACTACCTTCACAAAACTTTTTGCAAATAGATATTTTTTGTAAAGCAATTAAAAAAATTGTAAAAATAAAGAGATTTAAAAACATTATTAAAAAAAATTTATTTTTTAAATACAATTCGGATAACAAAATTTTGACCCAGCAGTTGTCCTTAAAAGCAGATGGCAGAATGGTTTGGGGAGGAGACAAAACCATAGAAGTATTAAAAAGCTTTAAAACGAAACCAAGAACTAAAGATATTTTTTTTTCAGACAGATATTCTTTTTGTATAATTAAGTCCAGCTCTATTAACAAATGTAATAGTGATTTATTACAAAAAACTATTAGAGGGTTTTATAATGACACTTATTTTATGGATCAGAATGCATGTTCTTCTCCACATTTAATAATTTGGTTAGGTTCAAGACAACAAAATAAATTTGCAAAAGAAAAGTTTTGGAAGGAACTGTTTAAAATAGTTAAAGAAAAGTATTTATTAGAGCCTGCAAATATAATAGAAAAATATTCAAGCGCATGTGAAGATTTAATAAAATATAATTTTATAAAAAATTTTCAGAATTATGAAAATTTAATTTACAGGATGCAAATAAATAAATTAGATGAAAATGTTCATAAGCTAAACAATAAATTCGGTTATTTTTACGAATTTGATTGTAATATTTTAGACAAAATTAAACATTCTATTACTCAAAAATTCCAAACTTTAGCTTACTTTGGTTTAAGTAAAAAAGAGCTTAAGGATTTTGTTATTTTAAATAATTTAAGTGGTATCGATCGTGCTGTTCCAATTGGATCATCGCATAATCTTGGTTTTGTATGGGATGGTTATAATATTGAAAAACAGCTTACAAGAGTAATTGATTTTTATTAAAAACCTATGAAATTAGATTTAAAAGGAATTCACGAATATCAACAAAATCGGCACCCTTATCTTTTTATAGATTATGTTGATGAGGTTATTCCTGGAAAAATTGCAAATGGATTTAAAGATTTAAAAGATGATTGGTTTTTCAAAGTTCATTGGCCAACAGATCCTAATGTTCCAGGCATGCTTCAAATAGAGGCTATGGTTCAAATGGCTGCATTAACTATCTTGACACTACCTAACAACAAAGGAAAAGTTGTTTATTTGGCTTCTGCTGACAAAATTACATTTAAAAGAAAAATTGTTCCTGGAGATAGATTGTATCTTAAAACTAAACTTAAATCATGGAATAGAGGGATTGGAAAGTGTGAAGGAGTTGGAACAGTTAATGATAAATTAGCATGTAAGGCAGAATTTACACTGGTCTTGCCAGAAAAAATAAAAAAATATACAGTTAGATAATGCCTATATCTTCATCATTGCTTAATAAACCTAAACTAGTCAAGAAGCTGAAAGATTTTTATTCTTATGTTCAAAAAAATAATGGACAAGTTGGCACGAAGACCAGAGGTATTGATTTAAATTTTAATAACGCGTGTAACTTAAGATGTAAGTATTGTTTTACCAATTCTCCCAAAGGAGATCATGTTAAAGAATACTTAGACATTGGAGCAATAAGAAAATTAGCAGATGATGCTGATGAATTAGGTTATTTTGAATTTGATCTGCAAGGTGGAGAATTACTTTTGCAACCCGATAAATTATTTGAAGTACTCGAAGCAATTAAACCTGAAAGATTTTATCTATATTTAACAACTAATGGATACCATTTAGATGAAGTCATGGCTAAAAAACTTGCAGAGTATAAAGTAAGTAGAGTTTCAGTCAGCATTGACAGCATGGATGAAAAAATACATGACGAAATAAGGGGAAGAAAAGATTCGTGGAAAAGGGCAATCGAAGGATTAGAGCATGTTAAGAATGCTGGTATGGATCCTTATTTAAATATAACAGTCGGACACTACAATGCTAATACTGATCATTTTAAACAATTATTGGATTATTCAAAAAATAAAAAATATAAAACATTATTAAATGTAGCCGTACCTTCTGGTATGTGGCAAAAAATGACTGACATTATTTGTGATGACAAAGACAGGGAATATTTAAGAAAAATAAGGAAAGAATACAAGAATCTTGTAAGGAATATTTGGAATCCATTTGATAAAAATAATGAGAAAATTTTAGGCTGTACCACAGTTAACAGACTATACATAACTCCTATAGGAGATGTTTTAGTTTGTCCTTATGTTCACATAAAAATAGGAAACATATTTAAAAATTCGCTCAAGGAAATAGTTGATTATGGGTTTAGCATTAAATATTTCAGAAATCATAGCAATTTATGCCTAGCAGGCGAAGATAAGGAGTTTATTAAAAAATTTATGACTAAAAGTGGTCAAAGTATATTCAAGCCAGCTTTAGCAAAAGATATATTTTCAAAAGAAGATTTTGTCTAAGGTGGATTGAACAAAATTTAATTATTATATATATAGTAATATTTTTAAAATTATTGATAAATTTAAACTGTTTAAACTATGTCGGATAAGCAAAAATATAAGTCATTATTTATGAAGTCCCTTTCTATTGAACCAGAAAAATTCAACGAAAATTTAAAATATAATGAAATTGACGAATGGGATTCCATTGGTCACATGTCGCTAATAGCTGCAATCGAGGAAGAATATAAAATTACATTTGAAACAGACGATATAGTGGATTTTAGTTCTTTCAAAAAAGGAATAGAGCTATTAAAAAAGTATAACGTAAATGTAGCTTAGGAAATTAGTTGAAAAAATATTCTAAGTAGATATTTCAATTGTATAATAATTATTCCAAATGGAAAAAAAAATAATCAGTAATTTATTCCAAGACGGGGGAGCTATTGTTACTCAAAAAATAAATTCCAAGATACAGGATTTGTCTTACTCGAAGGTAGTTTCTTTATTTGAAAAAACTGGCCTAATTTTATTTAAGAAATTTAATATTAAACCAGAAAAACTAACCGATATAACAGATCGATTTACAGAGACTTATGCAGTAGACGCTATACGTCGTAAGGTTCGATTTAACAAAAAACCCATACGTAATGTTGATGAAGGAGTCAAAGAAGTTTTGCTTCACAGTGAAGCAAGTTTTGCACCGGCATGGCCAGAACTAATTTGGTTTTATTGCAATGTCCCGCCACAAAATGGTGGAGCCACAATTCTTTGTGATGGTGTAAAACTTTGGAATGTTTTGTCAGTTGAAACAAAGAATTTTTTTTTACAAAATCCAATGCGTTTTGAGCTTGAAATTCCAATAGGTGAAAAAAAAAAAAATAAAGGTAAACGTCCGTGGCTATTAAATAGTGTAGGAGCGGGCAATGGATACATAGATTGGGATACCGGTATATTTCATGTCGTGTTACTAAAATTTGCTGTTCATGAAGGAAGAATTTCAGGCAACCTTTGCTTTGCAAACGACATACTTCCTGGTTTAGATACAGAACCTCAATTAATTAAAAGAAGCATGGCCGATGGAAAAGAAATTCCTAAAAATATTTTAAGTGAAATAGAAACTAAAGCTAACAAACTTACTTATGAACATAAATGGGAAAAAGGAGATTTATTAATGATAGACAATAAAAGATTTATGCATGGCAGAAGAGCATTTAAAAAAGGCGATCCAAGGGATATTGTTATTTTGCAGACAGCAAAAGCAAGTTTTGGATATGGTTCAACTACAAGAAGTAAAATAAATTGATGCTTAAAAATAAATTAGCGTTGATAACAGGAGCCAACAGAGGGATTGGTCTTTCAATTTTAAAAAAATTTTCTGAAAATGGAGCGGATATCATAGCTTGTGCCAGAAGCAAAAATGACGAATTTGAAAAATTAATATTTGATATTTCTCAAAAGTACAAAAATAAAATTACCCCAGTTTATTTTGATTTATCAAGGGAAAAAGAAATAAAGGATGGCATAGAAAAAATTAATACAATATCAGATAAGATAGAAATTATTGTGAACAATGCGGGAGTAAATCAAGTGTCCTTATTTCAAATGACTCCAATCGAAAAAATGAAAGAAATTTTTGATATAAATTTTTTCTCCCATTTACAATTAACGCAAAAACTAATGAAAATTATGATAAAAAATAAAAAAGGCTCAATAATAAATATTTCATCTAATGCTGCTGTGGAATGTGATGTTGGAAGATCGGGATATGCGGCCAGCAAAGCAGCTTTGATTGCTTTTACAAAAGTATTATCTAAAGAATTAGGAAGTTTTAACATCAGAGTAAATGCTGTAGCCCCAGGATTAACCAATACAAGTATGATGGGAAAAGATATTTCGAAAAAAATTATTGATGAGGCCATAAAGAAGGTGGCTCTAAAACGTCCAGCTGAACCAGAAGAAATATCTGATGTAGTAGCGTTTTTAGCTTCAGATTTATCAAGTTATGTCACCGGAGAAGTGATTTTTGTAACAGGTGGTTACTAATTTATTAATTGCATTACTGAAAAGAATTTATAATAATAAAAAATAATGACTTTGATTAAAACGGATAAACCTAAAACAACAAAACCAAATAGTTCAATTTTAGGTCTTTCAAATGGTATAAATAAAAAAACTGTTTATAAAACCAGCGCAAGAAAGCAAATTAATAATTTAGATACTTTACCTTTTTATGACAGATCTTTAGTTGATTACGAAAATTATCATAAATATATAGGTCATGCCGGTGTCAAACATTCTGTTTCGGTGCAAGCAACAAGGGGATGTCCATACAGATGTTTTTATTGCGATGTGTACAAGACAACCTTACATCATTTTAGAAGATCAGTTGATAATATATTTGAAGAAGTAAAACTACTTGCTGATCTTGGTGCAAAAAGAATAGAGTTTATTGATGATATTTTTAACGTTAAAGATAAAGATTTCAAAGCATTCTTTAGACTAGTTTTAAAAAATAAATTAAAACTTAACTTTTTCTTTCCAAGCGCATTAAAGGGAGATTTGCTTGATAAAGAAGGAATTGATTTAATGGTTGAAGCTGGAGCACTTGGTGTAAATATATCGCTTGAAAGTGGATCATCTAGAATGCAAAAAGTTATGAGAAAAAATCTTAACCTAGACAAATTTTATGATAACGCTAGATACATTACTGAAAAGTACCCCCATATTGTTTTGGGATTAAATGCCATGCATGGATTTCCTACAGAGACAGAGGAAGAAGCAATGATGACATTAAATTTTATAAAAAGTTTAAAATGGATACACTTTCCCTATTTGCTAACTGTGAGGGCTTTTCCAAATACTGATTTAGAGAAATTTGCTAGAGAAAAAGGTATATCAGATGAAGTAATAAAAAAATCCCAAGATATATCTTATGAGGACACTGCCCCATCACTTACTTTTTCGCAAGATTTTACAAAAGCTGTTAAAACAATTTTTTTAAAAGATTATGTTTTAAATAAAGAAAGATTGCTTTCGGTATTACCACATCAAATGAAAAACTTTTGTGAAGATGAACTTAATCAAAAATACAATAGTTATTTTCCAACTAAAGTTAAAACAGTTGATGATTTATTGAAATTAGCTCGTATCAACAAATCTGAATTAAAAAAACAAGATTTTTTAGATGAAAAAAAATTGAAAATCCCTAATTTGAATGCCAGAATTAGAGAAAAATTTCCTCAAGTTAAAAAAAGTCCCAATGCCCTAAAAATTCTACTTATGAATCTTTCAGGTTATTTTTCAGGAGATTCTGATTCACAGGAAAGAAAATTAATGGAACCTCCATTAGGATTAATAGCCTTACTGACATACTTGAACCGTGAGTATCAAGAAAAGATTAATGGCAAGATCGTTAAATCTGGATTGGATTTTGATAATTATTCGGAGATGAACAAAATTATAAAAGACTTTAAGCCAGATATAATTGGTATAGGTGTAATGACCTTTTATAAAGATTTTGTTCATAGAGCAATAAGTTCTATGAGAAGCAATGGTATTAAAACTCCTATATTTTTAGGAGGTCCATACCCAACAGGAGATTATGAAGAAGTCTTAAAAGATAAAAATGTAGATCTTTGCATGCTAGGTGAAAGCGAAATAACTTTGACTGAGCTAGTAGGTAAAATGATGAAAAATGGATATAAATTACCTTCAGAAAATGAACTTAAGCTAATACCTGGCATTGCTTTTTCACCATCAGAGAATAAATTTGAACAGATAACCGACATCGCTTCCTAAGTTAAATAAATTATTAAAAAATTCATCTCGTATATGTCCGCTTACATAGATAAGAAAGAAATTATCAACGCGTTAAAAAAGTGCGGAGTTAAAAAAAATGATATTTTATTTGTTCAATCAGATGTTTCAAAAATAGGAAGAATTAAAGGTAATTTAAGACAACAATTACAAACTTATCTAGATATAATTAAAAAATTGGTCGGACATAATGGAACCATAGTTGTCCCAGCTTTTTATTATGAATATTCAAGGAAAAGAACTCCTTTCAATGTATACAAATCTCCAGTTTCGAAAGACCTAGGTTTATTTCCAAATTTTTTTTGCAAACAAAAAAATGTTGTTAGAAGCTTAAATCCTTTAACATCCGTCGCAGCTATTGGAAGAAAAGCGAAATATATTTGCGGCGGGAATTCGGCTATTGGTTACGGTCCAGATTCTCCTTTTGATAGACTAACTAAGTTAAAAGGAAAAATTTTATTAATTGGAGTTGGAGATGTGACGTATGTTCGCTACGTCGAATCTCTAGTCGGAGTCCCATATATTTATAATAAGTTTTTTGAAACGCCTATATATAGCAAAGGAAAAAAGGTGAATCTGCCAGTTTGTAACCCGGTAAGATATTTAAATTGCAATGTCTTACATCTAAGACCAAAGGATATGCAAAAAAAGCTTGAAAAAGCAGGTTTGGTAAAGAAAGTTAGATTAGGAAACGAGTATGTTAGAATATTATCTATTGAAAAGCTTTTTGCTTTTTTAAAAACAAAATTACAAAAAAATTTTTACTATCTTTTAAAAAACAAACCTAAATTTAAAAAAAACTCCATTCCTTTGATTTAAGAAGGGGTAAATGTTGATAAATGATGCCTTTAAAAAAGAATTTATTGTTGTATATTAATTGTATATTATTTTGTATATAGCTATTTATGGAAACAGTACTTTGTAGCGTACCGGTAGAAATACCAGGTACTCAGATGCGTAGAAAGAGATCGGAAGGTCCTCTTCCTATATTGCCTAAAATTGCGATTACCCATTTAAATAATTGGGCCGAGAAAAACGGTTTTCCTACTTGTAAATTTTATGATGTAGATATGCTTTATCCATCTGATGAAGAAATAGAAAAATATTTTAAAGAAAATAAAGCTGACGTGGTAGGTTTAAGCGCTGTTGTTTCAACCTCATATATGCAGGTCAGAAGACTTGCCCAAATTATAAAAAAGGCGAATAAAAATGCTTTGATTGTATGTGGCGGATATTTAACAGCTGCAGCTAATACGGTTTTGAGAAAAACCGAAGTTGATGTTTGCGTAGTGGGTGATGGAGAAGTGGCGTGGGTAGGCATCTTAAATTTCATGAAAGAGCATTTAGAAAAAGGAAAAAATAAAATAGATATTGATAAATTATTAGAAGTTAAAGGAATTGCTGTTATTGATGATGATAAAAAATTAAGATTTAGTGGTTATGGAAAAAGATTATCAGATTGTGAAATGGCATTTCCATCTTTAGATTATTTAAAGACTGGCCTGCAAGGTGATGACAAGGCTATAGAAAATTATTTTAGACCAGTTGATAGAACCGAAATGCATATAATGGATGATAGAGCTTTTGACAAAGATAGAAAACCTATGACTTTTAATATTTTTTTAACAAAAGGGTGTGTAGCAAAATGTACATTTTGTCAAAGAGGAGCCAAGGGCTACAGTGTTTACGATCTCAAAAAATTTGAAATTTACCTTAAAGATTTACGAGACAATCATAATGTGGGATTTATTTTTGTTGCAGATGAAAATTTCGGATCTAATAAAAAACATGCATTTGCAGTTGCGGATATAATGGATAAATACAATATGCTCTGGTCAATAATGGGAGTTAGATGTGGAAGTTTAAGCAAAGAAGATTTGAGATACTTTCAAAAGAAAGGTTTGTCGAGCGCTTCTTTTGGCATTGAGTCAGGAAGCCAAACGATGCTGGATATTATGGAAAAAAAATATACCACGCAGGATATAAAAGACTCTCTATTTTCATGTATTGATCTTGATCTTTTTGTTCATACCACAGGTTTTATGCTTGGTATGCCAGGTGAGAGTATGAAGACCGCTAGAGAATCTGGAAAATTAATGGGTGAGATTGCAGCAAGATTTGGCGTTCCAGTAAGTTATATTTTTGCGCACAATGATATGTCCTATGCTATCCCATTAGTTGGAACACCATTGTATGAATATGGCAAACAACTCGGTTTAATTGGTCAAACTGTTGATGAAGAAGAAAAATATCTTGAACTAGTTTCAAATGTTGGATCATACAAAAGATATTACATAAATTTTAATGGCGCACCAATATCGGAAGTGCTTTTTTGGGATATGTTAGCTTGGCTAGAAGCAACTAGAACATATGAAAAATTAATGAAGGGTAAAAAAGTTAATGAGAAATGGAAAAAAAGATTTTTAAGAAAACTTGAAGTTCAAGGCCGGAATCCACATATATATGACAAACAAAAAGAAGTACGATCAATGGGAGGATCACAGACAACTGTAGATCGTACAGCTAATCAGTATAAAATAACAAATTTTTTAAAACAGCATGTTGTTTTCAACAAAAAAATTGCAAAGTTGCCACGTTTTTTAGTTGATCCATTTGTAAGATATTCGCTGTATTTAGAATTTTTAATTCAAAAGTATTTTATAAAGGAAGCTCACAATAATATTCATGCATCTATAAATGCAAAATCTAAACCAGAAATCAGAATTAAAAATGAAGAGATAGACCCATCTAAAACTACTCAAAAAGACAGATCTTTGAGAACTATAGTAGCAAAGAGAATGATGAAGCTTAATAGAAGTGATGAAGACAGAACATTAAGCATGCTTACAGGTGGACCTTAGTTCATACATCTATTTTATTTGTAAAGTTTAATTCTAGTATAAATTTAAGTTATAATTTCAAAAAAGTTCTTAACTTTTTAAATCTTAAATTATGAGCACCGATACAAAAATTAATAATATTAAAAGCTTAAAAAAGAAGTTATTGAAAAACGTCGTTGACACTGCATATTATGCTGGAGCAAGTAGTGCACATATTGGTGGAGCGCTATCTTGTATTGATATTGTTTCAACTTTATTTACGGAATTTATTAAAATTAACCCAGAAAATTTCTCAAAAAAAGATAGGGATTACTTCATTTTAAGCAAGGGTCATGCATGTTTGGTTTATTATGCGGTTCTTGCTGAGTTAGGTTTTTTTTCAAGGGATGATTTAAAAAGTTTTGAAAAAACCGATAGTTTTTTACTAGGACATCCAATTTTAAATGAAAAATATGGTATTGATTTTTCTACAGGTAGTCTAGGAATGGGGTTGTCAATTGGAATTGGGCTGGCAATATCATTAAAGAAAAAAAAATCTGAAAATAAGGTTTACGTTATTATCGGAGACGGTGAGTGTAACGAGGGATCAATTTGGGAAGGAATGATGTCAGCACCCCATTTCAATTTGGATAATTTGACTATTATAATAGATAAAAATAATCTTCAGCAAACTGGAAAAAATGAAGATATTATGAGTTTAGGAGATTTAAAAAGCAAAATAAGTAGTTTTGGATGGGATGCTCACAGCATAGATGGTCATAATATTAAAGATTTATATGATATTTTTTCACAAAAAACTGATTCAAAACCCAAAGCCATTGTAGCAAATACAATTAAAGGTAAAGGTTTGTCTTTCGCAGAAAATAATAACAAATTTCATCATACAGTTTTGACCAAAGCTTTATATGAAAAAGCTTTAAAGGAAATTGAATCAAAATGAAACTTGATAAATCAAAGATAAAATTATTTTCAACGATCGGCTCAAGAGCAACTTTTGGAATGGTATGCTTAGATTTGGCAAAAGAAATTGATAACCTGATGGTACTTACATCAGATGTATCTACCTCTGCTGGTTTAGATCGTTTTAAATTAAAATATCCTGATAAATATCTTGATGTAGGAATAGCAGAACAAAATCTTATTGGTGTTGCTACTGGATTATCGTCAGGAGGCCACAATGTGTTTACGACAACTTTTGCACCTTTCCAAACAATGCGATGTTTTGAACAAATAAAAGTAAATTTGGGTTACATGAAAAAAAAAGTTACTATGGTTGGGATAGCTAGTGGTGTTGCTTTGGGAACCTTAGGATTTACTCATTGTGCTATTGAAGATTTGTCTTTAATGCGTTCGATACCAGGTATGACCGTAATATCACCAGCAGATTGCGGAGAAGTTGCTAAATCTGTTTTTGCGGCCGCAAAACATAAGGGACCAATTTATATTAGACTTACTGGAGTCGCTAATAATCCAATTGTATATAATGATGATTATAAATTTGAAATAGGCAAGCCAATTAAACTAGAAGAAGGAAATGATATAACAATTTTTGCTACTGGCTCAATGGTATCACGCGCTGTCGATGCATCTAAAATTTTGAGTAAACAAAATATAAAAGCCAGCGTGATTAACGTTCACACAATTAAGCCTTTAGACATTAACTTTGTTAATAAAAATTCTGAAAACCGAAAATTAATTGTAACTGTTGAAGAACACTCGGTCATCGGAGGCTTAGCAAGTGCTATATCAGAGGCCAATAGTCAATTAATAAATAAAAGCAAACAATTGTCAATTTCACTTCCAGACAAATATTTTCAAGGAGGAGAGTATTTGGATTTGCTTAACAAATATAATTTAAATTCTGAAGGAATAGCAACAACTATTACTAAGAACCTAGCAATTTAGTTTAAACGTTATAAATCTAAAAATAGTGAAAAAGTTAATTTTTATATTTGAAAACTTTTTTATCGAAAGGGATTTTGATAGATTTGGAATTCAATTTTTTCTTGACAATAAAATTGATGTTGAGGTCTGGGATATAACAGAGTTTTGTAATAAAAATTTTGATAGATTGGTTAAACCCGTAGATGAGGCTAAAGGTGATTATATAAAAAAATTTAAAAATGCTCATGATATAAAAATTGCATTTAATAATTTAAAAAACACAAGTTTGTTTGCGGTTTATATTAATATAAATATAAATACACTTTTAATATTTAGACTGCTTACCAAACATAAGATTAAATATTTTTTACACAGCGGGCCTTTATATTCAAGTCCTGTATGGGCAAAAAGAAGCTTTTTAAAAAGAATTAAAACTTTTTTTAATAAAAGTCCCGCAGACGCATTGGAGTATTTTCAAAATATGTTATTAAGAACTTTTTCACCAAGATTATTTGGAATTTCATATATACCAATTTATTTTAAAGATAATAAAGCAGCAGATAATACTATTTCTTTAAAAAAAAAACTTATAGGAAGGAGTACAAAAATAATACAATCACACCATAGAGATTATGATTTATACTTAAAACATAGGCGCAAAAATAATGATGATGAAAAATATAGATCTGATGCTGTTCTGATAGATCAAAATTTTGGCTTTCACAATGATCAAATAAGAGTTGGAGAAGTTATGGAGCCAGAAAAATGGTACAAATCTCTTAAAATTTTTTTTGATTTTTTAAAAAATAAATATTCAATTAAGACAACATTTTGTGCACATCCAAGATCAGGAGGTGAAATGAACAGCCTAATTTCTGGATATCCAATTATAAAAAATAAAACACCGCAGCTCGTTAAAAATTGCTCCTTTGTAATTTGTCAATCAACAACGGCAATAAACTTTGCTGTCCTTTTTAAAAAACCTATGATTTTTATTTATAATCATATTCATATGAAAATTAAAAATCCAAAATTAAATGCTGGTGAAGCAGTTAGACGAACAGCAAGTCTTTTCAACAAAAAGCCTATTAATATTGAGAGTTTGAGTGATTTTAATTTAGAAAAAGAACTTAAAATTGATGAAAACAGTTATGATAGGTACAGAACCGAATATATTAAATCTTGGGGCTCAGATAAAACAGTAGACGAAATAATTAAAGAACTATTATAAAAAAAATCTTAAATATGAAAATTACGGTTACCGGAGGAAGTGGCTTTTTAGGATCGCACGTAGCTGATGCGCTTAGTAAAAAGGGGCATAAAGTTACAATTTTTGATAAAAAAAAATCAAAATGGATTAGGTCAGATCAGAAAATTGTTATCGGTGATATTTTAGATGCAAAGGCTCTTGAAAATGTGATTAAAGATGCTGACGTTGTATTTCATTTTGCTGCATTGGGAGATTTGAATCAAGCTTTAAGAGAACCTGTAAACAGTGTAATTACCAATATACTTGGAACTGTTCGCACACTTGAACTAAGCAGAAAACATAAAATTAAAAGATTTATTCATGCCAGTACTATTTATGTAAATAGTGCAGACGGTAGCTTTTATCGAAGTAGTAAAAAAGCTGCCGAAGACTACGTTAGTGAATATAAAAAGAATTATGGTCTTAATTATACGATTCTAAGATTTGGATCATTATATGGTCAACGATCGGATGATACAAATGGAGTAAAAAAAATTGTTAAAAGTGCAATTAAAACTGGCAAAGTAAATTATTATGGCAACAGAAAATCTATAAGAGAATATATAAATGTTTCTGATTCTGCCGAGGCTTGTGTGGATATTTTAAAAAAAAAATATGAAAATAAAAGTATAGTTTTGACAGGTGCTAAAAAGATAAAAGTATCGGTTTTTTTGAAAAAACTTTGCACTATGCTTAAAATTTCGAAAAAAATAAAATTTCAAAATGAAAAATATACAGGCCATTATACTGTTAGCCCGTATAATTATAAGCCTATTAAAGGAAAAAAGTTTGTATTTAAATCAACAGTAAATTTTTACGATGGCCTTTCACGATTGATTAGTGAAATAAAAAAAGAAAAACAGTGAAAAAAATTTTAAAAAAAATATTTAGTACAATTTCAAAATTCATAGTACTTTTTTTAAGTAAAATTAATCTAGGAAGATTTGTATTGGAAGAATTAAATAAAAGCACCTTAGAAAATAAAAAAGTTATTAACTATAAAAACTTAAAGCTTGAATTTTACACACCTAATAGACTCAGTTACTTTAGAGTCGACACATTTGCTACTAAAGAACCCGAAACTTTAGATTGGATAAATCAATTCGAAAAAAAAACAATCTTCTGGGATATCGGTGCAAATATAGGACTTTATAGCTGCTACGCAGCAAAACATAAGGACAGCAAAGTGTATGCTTTTGAGCCTTCCATTTTTAATTTGGAATGGTTAGGGAGAAATATTTTTTTAAATAAACTTTCTGGAAAAGTTATTGTAGTTCCTACTCCTTTAACTGATGTTATGTCACAAAACGCACTAAATTTTTCTTCTACAGAATGGAGTGGAGCTTTAACAACTTTTGGCCAAAGCTATGGTCATGATGGAAAAGATCTAAAAAAAGTTTTCGAATTTTCAACATTAGGTATATCTATGAATGATGCAAAAAATTTATTAAAAATACCTCAGCCTGACTATATAAAAATAGATGTTGATGGTATAGAATATTTAATATTGAAGGGTGGAGAAGAAGTATTGCTAAATACTAGAGAATTATTAATAGAAATTAATGAAAAATTTGCGCAACAAAAAAGTAGCTGTGAGCAATATTTAAAAAAATTAGGATTTAATTTAAAAGAAAAAAAACGTAGTAATTTATTTAATAATACAGATTTTTCATCTACATATAACCAAATATGGAGTAGACAATGATTTGTGCACTCATGATGGGAAGAGCAGGCAGTACTGGATTTCCAAACAAAAATATCAAAAAAGTTTTAGGTAGACGTTTGTGTGAATATCCTTTGCTTGCTTCTAGGAACTCAAAAAAAATAGATAAAATATTTGTGTCAACTGATTGTCCCGTTATTTCAAGAGTTAGTAAAAAATATGGTGCTATCCATATTAAAAGACCCAAGAAGCTGGCAAACAAAAAAGCTTTGGGCGAAGATGTTTTTCAACATGGGTATTTTCAAATTAGAAAAATTCTTAATTTAGAAGCAAAAAATATTGAATTTATTATTCTTTTAATGGCTAATGCACCAACAGTAACAGGAAAATTAATTGATAGAGGCATTAATATCTTAAGAAAAAACAAGAGCTTTGACTCTGCGGTATCAACATCAGTTTATAATATGTGGAGTCCTCTTCGTGCTAGAAAAATTAATAGTAAAAAACTATTACAGCCGTTTGTTCCTTTCAAGACTTTTGGAAATCCAAGAACGCTGAATTGTGATAGAGATTCTCAAGGAGATGTTTATTATGCTGATATGTCAGTTTCAATTGTGCGTCCTAAATGTCTAGAAAACATAAAAGAAGGACTGTTACCACAAAAATGGATGGGTAAAAAAATAGCAGCTATTCCTTCATGGGGTGGGTGCGATGTTGATTATGAATGGCAATTACCAATGGTTGAGTTTTGGCTTAAAAAAAATGGATATAAAATTTTTAAATCTTAAATTCAATACAAAAAATGAAACAATTATATAAAAAGTACAATAGTTTTGTTGGCATTAAGTTAAAAGAGAAATATAACGAAAATAATTTTTTAGATAATCTAAAATTAATTTTAAATGATAAAAAAAACTTACTGAAACTAAATCAATATGATCTAAAAATTTTAGATTATGTAAAAAAAGATTTATTTTCATCTGGTACAAGTGAAAGACCTAAATTTAACTTAACCCCAAATGTTGTAAAAGAGATTCAAAGTCTTAATTTAGATCAGACGCCTAAATATTTAGTGCATCGATATAGATATGAGATTCATCCGCAATTAAGAATATCTGATGATTTTCCCCCATATCTTCAAATTGAGCCAACATCGATTTGTAACTACCGTTGTGTATTTTGTTACCAAACAGATAATAAATTTAATAAGCGTTCATCAGGTCATATGGGCCATATGAGCCTAGATACTTTTAAAATTTTAATCGATCAAGCAGAAGGGAACGTTGAATTTATTTCCCTAGCTTCGAGAGGAGAACCTTTACTATGTCCTGATTTTATAAAAATGTTAGATTATACTAGAGATAAATTTTTTAATTTAAAAATTAATACCAACGCATCTTTGCTAGACGAAGAAATGTCCCATGCAATTTTAAAAAGTGGAGTGAAAACTCTGGTTTTTTCGGCTGATGCTGCAGATAGTTCTTTGTATAGCAAACTTAGAGTTAATGGAAAATTAGATAAAATTGTTAAAAATATAAAAAATTTTCAAAAAATTAAAAAAAAGAATTATTCTGATTCAAAAATCATTACACGCGTTTCAGGTGTTAAAGTGAACGATCAACAAAATCTTGAAAATATGGAAAAATATTGGGGCGATATGGTTGACCAAGTAGCTTTTGTTGAATATTTGCCTTGGGAAAATGTTTATGAGTCAGGTTATTCAAAGATACAAACGCCATGTTCAGATCTATGGAGACGTATGTTTGTTTGGTGGGATGGTAAAGTAAATCCATGTGATATTGATTATAAATCTGAACTGTCAGTAGGGGATATTAAAAACACAAATATTTCAAAATTATGGCAATCGAATGAATATAATAATTTACGGAAACTGCATGAATCAAAACTTAGAAAAAATCTTTCGCCATGCAACAAGTGTGTATTAGTTTAAAAAAATGAAAAATAAACATGTTTTAATTTTGGGTGGTAGTTCAGACATAGGTATAGAAGTAGTAAAAAACTTTTTAAATCTAGGATGGAAAGTTACAGCGCATTGTTTCAAAAACAAAAAGAAATTAGCTAATTTAAGAAAAAGATCAAAAAATTTAGATATTATAAAATTAGATTTTTCGAATTATATTAATTCAAATATTGAAAAAATTTTAAAAAAGAAATTTAGCAAAAATTATAGTTCAATTGTTAATCTTATTGGATATGTAGATAATAAAAATTTTGAAAATACAAACCTAAAGAGTATTTTAAGGTCCATATCTACAAATGCAATAATACCGATTTTAATTGAAAAAATGCTGTTAAAAAAAATGCTATCCCAGCATTGGGGTAGAATTTTAAACTGCTCAAGCATTGGAGTTAAATTTGGAGGGGGAGTGAACTCTTACAATTACTCATTATCTAAGCATTGCCTAGAATTTATACCAAGCCGATACAAAGTATGGGCTAAAAAAAATGTATTTATCAATAACCTTCGTATTGGAGTAACAAATACAAAAATTCATAAAAAAATGAAAAGAAAATCTTCAATTATGAAAAAAAGGCTTAAACTAATACCAATGAATAGAATGGCTGAACCAAAGGAAATTTCGAATTATATAACTAATCTTACAACTGATAAAAACTCCTATATGACCGGTCAAACAGTAACTGTTTCAGGTGGCGAATAAAATAAAATCTTAACTATGCAGGAAAAAGAGATTAGACCTAATAAGCTATTTAAAAAATTTTTATATTTAGCAGCATTGGATGTTAAAAAATATTTTAGAAATCAAAAGATAAAAATTAATTGTGTTGCCTGCGGGGAAAAGGGAAAGTTTTCATTTAATAAGAATAACTTTTCTTACTGTGTTTGTCCAAATTGTGAAACTCTATTTGTAAATCCAAGACCTAAGGAGAATGCCTTTTTAAATTACTATAAAAAATCATCTTCAATAAAGTTTTTAGCTAATACCTTGTATAAAAAAACAAGAAAATCTAGAGTAAAAAATATTTGGAAGCCAAAAGCAAAAATGATTTTAAAAAAGATAAATAAAAATAAAATAAAAAATTATACTTTTGTTGATATAGGAGGTGGCAATGGAGTTTTTGCAAGGGAAATTTCAAATTTAAAAAAAAGGAGTGCAGTTGTTATCGAACCTTCACCTTTTATGGCAAATGAATGCAGAAAAAAAAAATTAAACGTCATTCAAAAGTTTTTAGAAAATGTGAAAAAAGAAGATTTACCTAACGAAAAAAAGTGTTTTACTTGTTTTGAACTTTTAGAACATTTGCACAATCCATCAAAATTTATAAAAAATGTAAAAAAATTAATGAGTAAAAAGGACTTATTTGTATTTACGACACTTTCTAGTACTGGAGCTGATATTTTGACTTTATGGAGCAATTCGCGATCTGTAAGCCCCCCACATCACATAAATTTTTTTAATCCTAAATCTATAGAAATATTTTTAAAAAAACATAAATTTAAAATAATTGATATTTCAACTCCCGGAAAAATTGATATTGATATATTAAGCAATGATAAAGCGTTAGTAAAAGATCGCTTTTGGAAAATTTTTCTGGCTCAGGCAAGTGAAATTAATAAAGCCAAAATGCAAAAATTAATTTCAGATATTAATTTTAGCTCACATATGATGGTGGTTTGTAAAAAATAACATTTTTTATATTTTTATGGATGTTGGAGATAGACAAGCCCAAATAATTAATTGGATAAAAAAATATTTAATACGTTTAGAATCTACAAATATAGATTCTGCGTTAAGTAGCTTTTGCTACTTTACTTCTTGGGCCGAAACCCCTGGGTACGCAAAACTAAAACTCGAGTCTACTGGAAGTTTTTTTATATTTAAGTATTGGAACATACTTCTAAAAAATATTTTAGCTATCGCCTCACACAGAAATTATTTGGAATTTAGCAAACAGAACCCAAATTCTAATCATGATTTGATCATTCTTTCATGGGCTTTCAAAGAAGATTTTCAATCAGATGGTTCTTTTAAAGACAGGTATTTTAATGAAAATTCTAAAAATATACCTAACGCATACTGGATAGTAATTTCGATGGATGGTTACATACCTTCAAATTTAGATAATAATATTAAAATAATTAAAAAAAAAGAAGCTGTTTTAAAATATAATATTTTTTATCTTGTTAAAATATTATTGTCTTTAATTATTGAATACAAATTTTCACTTAAAAAAATATTCCATTATTCTTTTTTTAACTCATACTTTGCAAAAAAAATTATACAAATTATTAAAAATCAATTAAAAAATAATAATTTTAAAGCGATTATTTTGCCTTACGAGGCTCAACCCTTTCAAAACAGTGTTTTCTTAGAGAGCAAGAAAATTAACAAGAAACTTATGACCATAGGTTATCTTCATTCAATATCACCACTAACATCTGAGCTTATTTATAGAAAGGGGGCACCTGATTTATTGCTGGTTCATGGGGAATCTCAAGTTAATATACTGAAATCAAAATTAAACTGGCCTAAAGATAAATTACTTTTAATCCAATCTTTACGTTTTCGACTAAATGATAAAAAAATTTTATCGGAAAAAATATTTATTCCAATGTCAATTCATAATTATGATAGATTTTTATCAGAATTTAAAAAATTAGTAATTGATTCACCAGCAAACGGTTTACCTAAATTTAGTGTAAGAAATCACCCTGCGGTAACAAATTCAAAAAAACATTTATATTTAAAGAAAGAATTAGAAAAAATAATGGAAACTCATAAAGGTAAATTTTCTGAGGATTCTCTAAGTAAAAATACTTCCATATTTTTTGGTGTAACCTCAGCAGTTTTAGAGTCCCTTGAAAAAAAAATTAATGTTATACATATTTGCTCAGATCCTGTATTTCAATCTTACAGTGAAACTATATGGCCAGATCTAAAAGTTAAACAATTAAGCCAATTCACATATCAATATAGTTTAGATTCGCTGGGGAAACACATAAATTTTGGTAAAAATAATACGTTGAATCAAACTTTAAAAACTATATTTTAATAAACTTAATTATTTATATTCATGAAAAAGAAA
This sequence comes from Pelagibacteraceae bacterium AG-414-E02, assembly GCA_003214615.1. GTDB lineage: Bacteria > Pseudomonadota > Alphaproteobacteria > Pelagibacterales > Pelagibacteraceae > AG-414-E02. The sequence continues at coordinate 270,970 of QCLK01000001.1, read as the reverse complement.
GTTCTATTAGTTTATCTAGCTGATTTGGCTCACGATTATTTTAAAGTAAACCAGTATACCCCAACAGGAGTAGGATATCTTGCCGCTTATGCAAAATCAAAACTTGGAAAAAAAGTAGAGTTTTGTCTTTTTAAGTCTGTGAGCAAGTTTATAGACGCTTATGAGAAAAAAAAACCAGATTTAATAGGTTTCTCAAATTATACATGGAATAGTGCTTTATCGAAATTTGCCGGACAGTGGATAAAACAAAGAGATCCATCTTTACCCATAATTATGGGAGGACCCAACATTCGTACTTATCCAAAAGGAATTGAAGAATTTTTAAGGGAAAATAACTATGTGGATACCTATTGCATGTTTGCTGGAGAAATTTCTGTTTATGAAATATTAAAATTTTTATTAAAGCAACCAGAAGGAAAAAGAACAGCAGAAATTTTGCGAGGACACAAAGTCAATGGTTGTTATTCTATATTTAAAAATCGTTTAATTGGTAATTCTAATTATGCAAAACCTGACAATCTAGATGAAGTTCCTTCACCTTACTTAACGGGATTAATGGATCCTTTTTTAAAAGAAGGTTATTACCCTATTTTAGAAACTAACAGAGGTTGCCCATTTAGTTGTACGTTTTGTATTTGGGGAATATCAGCTTTAAACAAACTATTAAGATTTTCAATGAAGAGGGTTAAAGACGAACTTTCTTATGTAGCGAACTCGTCGTATGAGTCATCAGCAATCGTACTAGCAGATGCTAATTTCGGTATTTTACCGAGAGATGTTGAAATCGCCCAACACATTAGAAATTTATACAATAAAACAAAATCTTTTTCGAGTATTCGAATGTACTGGGCAAAAGTTGCAAAACCTCACATGGTAGATATTGGAAAAATTTTGGGACATTTGACCCATACCTATATCGCTTTTCAAAGTTTAGACGATAAAGTTTTAGAAAATATAAAAAGAAAAAATATACGTACGGAAGAATTATCTTCTTTAATTGAAAAATTAAAAGGATTTTCATATGGAGCCCAAACAGATCTTTTGGTGGGTCTTCCAGGAGAAACATATAAAAGTCACATGGAATCTTTAGATAAAGCACTATCCATGGGACTTACACATATTTTTGGAGGAGAAATACAGATGCTCCCAGGTGCTGAAATGGACGAAGAAGATCATCGAAAACGTTTTGGTTTGAAGACAAAATATCGTTTTATAGAAGGTGGTTATGGACTTTACAAAGGTAACTTTGTTTATGAACTGCAAGAAGCTATTCGAGAAACCAAAAGTATGACTGAAGCCGAAATGTTAAAACTTCGAGCTATTCGAGCTTTTTTCTTTGCTAGCGTCACCCTAGGAGAACATCTACCTTTGGTTAATTATTTAACTAAAAAAGGAATTAAGTTTACAAAGGTTTGCGAGAAGTTAGTTGAAGAAGGTAAAAAAGATCCTGTTTTTAAGGATAGTGTAAATTGGTTATTAAAAAAATCAGTAGAAGAATGGTATAAAAATCCTGAAAAAGCAGCAGACCATATATCAAAACCAAAAATAAAAGACTCTTTGTTAGTAGAGGAAACATTTCTTAAATTGAATACAGGTTTTTTTGCTAAAATTTGTTTAGATCAAGAACAGTACGATGCTTACTATAATGTTTTTAAAAAGGTTTTAACTCAATTTTTTTCAAAAGAACAAATGAAAATTGCCTCTCAAATACTTATGATATGTAAGGAGAGAAATTATTTTATGAGATATAAAAATGGAGATAGAACTCGAGCACTATCACTAAGTTTATCACCAGAGGTTATGAAAGCCCTTGAAAATTCTGGTTTTATATCAGCGCGACAAAGGTTGCAAAGTCCTAAAACTTTAAATCTAAAAATAGATCCTGTGGTTGCTGATTACTGTGAGAAATTAATAGATGATAACCCTCAAATGCAAATTATACTATTATCTCAAACTTTTATGCTGCAAACTGGAAAATTTGTTATGAGTCCAATTAAAATTTTAGAAAAAGAAATGTCCGTTATGCATCTTGAAAGGGATGATACAGACAAAGCGGACATGGAAAAACATTTCAAAATTATATATTAAAAGCGCTTGACATTTTTTAAAATTAATTATATTCAAAAAATAGAGACTAATGTCGAAAAGTAGGTGGGGAACAATGTGCGAATCATTGACTGTTCCTGCAACGGTGTGAACGAAAGTTTAAGTCCGAGCGCCACCCGACATAGCCCGCTGTTGAACGAAGGCCAGGAAAAGTCTAGTTCTACAATGCAAAATTAGCAGTGGCATTTAAAGTTAGATAATTAGAAGTAAAATTCTAATCAACAAACGGAGTTTTTATGCAACTATTGCTAAAAATATTTATTATAATACTATTTTTTATTTTTTCTTTCGGAAAAACATTTGCTGCTGATATACCCATAATTGTTATCGCGCCAAGTCAAAAACCACAATCTAAGTCAACAGTAGGCACATCCGTAACGGTTTATGATGAGTCTACAATTAATAAATCAAATGATTATTTTTTAGGTGATGTTTTGGGTAATGGAACTACAAGTTTTAACTATTTCCAAACAGGGGGTCATGGCATGACTTCAGGAATACAATTAAGAGGAATTCCAAAAAGATACTCAACAGTTTATATCGATGGTGTCAGGCAATCAGACCCCGCAAGCGTTTCCGATGATTTTGATTTTAGTCACATATTAACAAATTCAATCTCTAGGGTAGAAATTTTAAAAGGAAATCAAAGTTCAGTTTATGGAAGTGGCGCAATGGGAGGCACAATTAATGTTACAACGAAGAGAGGTAAACCGGGTTTTCAAAGAGATGTAACTTATAATACTGGTTCTAACGGCACTCATAACCTAGGCGTATCAATGTCTGGAGCAAATGAAAAAAATGATTTCTACATTGGCTTTGAAAGATTTATTACAGATGGTATTTCAGCTATGGATAATAACGATGAGTCTGATGATTATCGAAATAATTCTATAATTGCAAACTTCGGTCATAAATTTAGCAATAAATTAAAACTGGAAAATAGTTTTAGATTGATGGATGCCTTGGTAGAATACGATACAACGGCTGATGGGTCTGATCCAAGACAAGATGATGAAGAGTTGGAGCAATCAGATTTTTCATTTAGCACAGCACTAAAATACGAACCAAGTGAAAAATTTACCAATCATTTAACTTTTTCAAAATATAATATTACAAGAACTGCAAATCTTTATACAGACAAGCAAGATGATTATAAAGGTAGTCGGAAATCTTTAAATTATTATGGAAATTATAATTTTGATTTAGATAGTAGTGTTGTTTTCGGTGTTGACACCAAGTTTGACACCATGAACTATAGGCAAACTTCAACATGGAAAGAATTTAATAAAGAAGGCGCAACAACAAATTCTGTTTATGCCGACTATCAAAAAAGATTTAGCAAAAACCTTTATGCAACTTTGGGAGGTAGAATAGACGATCATTCTGTTGTTGGAGAGGAAAGCTCTTACAGAACAACTCTTGCTTATCTTTTAGACGATAAAACAACTAAATTTAAAGGATCGTACGGAAAAGCATTTAGATTTCCATCGCTTTATGAACTTTACTATGTGTATGGAGCTCATCCAAAAGTTAGAGAGAAAATGCAAGCTGAAACAAGTAAAGGTTTTGACATTGGATTTGAAAAATCTTTTTTTGATTTAGGTTTAAATATTGATTTAACATATTTTAACACAGTTTATTATGATGCAATTGAGGGATGGTCAGGTAATACGGAGTATGCTGCATGGGGAAATACAAGAAATAATGCTAGCAGAACTAAAGCACAAGGATTGGAATTTCTTTCAAAATGGAAGACTAACGATTCTTTAAACTTTGATTTTAATTATACCTACACCTCTACGTATGATGGAGCTGAACAAGATGACCCTAATAAAAATTCTGATTATTACAATTCTCAGATGGTTAGAGTTCCAAGGCATTTTTTCAATTTAGCAACAAATTATATTTTTCCTGATGAAAATTTAAGTTTAACTTTACATACTAAAGTATCAGACAAAGTAAGAGACTATGGTAACGCTAACCAACCCGCAGATGGATCTTATGAAGATGTCAAATTAAACAGTTATATGGTTAACGATTTATCTTTGAATTATAAATTGTGGGGGGCTTATAATGTTTTTTTTGATGTAATCAACGTATTTGATAAAAAATACAATACAGCGCTTCAATATTCTCAAATGGACAGAACATTTAATTTTGGTATAAAGAGATCATATTAAATATGTTTAATTACAAAAAAAATATAAATGGGATTTTTGCGTTAGCACTTATAATTTTGGCACTATCTTTTTCAAGGTTGATACCTCATCCATGGAATTTTTCGCCAATGATTGCAGCTGGTATATTTGCTGGATTTTATTTTAGACAATTTTACTTAGGTTCATTTATAATTATTTTATCAATGTTTTTAGGAGACATATTTCTAGGATTTCACAACACAATGTTTTTTACTTATCTAGCATTAGCCATTGTCGTTTTAATCGGCGTAGTAATAAAAAATCTTAAATTCAGCAAAATTTTATACAGCACCATAGCAAGCTCAATTGTTTTCTTTCTGATAACAAATTTTGGGGCTTGGCTAACGATTGATATGTATACAAAAGATTTTAATGGCTTAATGCAGTCATATATTATGGCAATACCATTTTTTCATAATTCACTAATATCTACTTTTATTTACTTATTTGTTTTCAAAACACTTTTAGAGCTCGCATTAAAGAAAAAGATTATTAAAGTTTCTTCTTAAAAATGAGTTTAGATTCAAAAAGCAACTCCATCGAGGGAGTATTTTATAAAATTAATAAAAAAATAGAAAAAAAAATTACCGCAAAATATCATAGAATTAAAGATTGGGTTATGGATCCCAAAGGATATTTTTTGATTGGAATAGATAGAAAAAATAATTTATTGAGAGTTGGTTATTGTAAATTTACTAAGCTGGGCAATGATCCTGTTAATGATATGGTAGCGGAAATTACTGGAAAAACTGCAATAGAAATAATTAATACTATTATAAGAGAAAATTATATATCAAGCCTGCAACATGCGGGAGATATGGGAATAGAGCTTTGCAAGGCAGAATTAGCTCTTAAATATAATATAGATTACGTTCAAGATAAAAATTTAGACATAAAAATCTAATAATGAAAAATCAAAAAGTCTGTGTTTTAGACTACGGAAGCGGTAACGTAGCTTCAGTTTATAATCTTTTGAGTCGTTTAAATTATAATGTCAAAATTTCAAACAGTTCTTCGGATATAAAAAATTCATCACACCTAATTTTACCTGGTGTAGGAGCTTTTGGCGCTTCAATTGAAAAAATTAGAACTAAAATCGAAATCGGTTTACTTGAGGATGAGGTTAAAAATAAAAAAAAACCCTTTCTTGGGATTTGCATTGGTATGCAGGTCTTAGCAGACAAGGGATTCGAGTTTGGAGAACATGATGGCTTGGGATGGATTGAAGGAACTGTAAAAAAACTTAAAGCTAAAGTTTTGCCACACATTGGTTGGAACAATATACAAATAAAAAGACAAACTCCTATTTTTTTAGATTTAAAAAATATGGATGATTTTTATTTTGTTAATAGCTATGCATTTAATGTCAAAGATAAAAATCTTATAATTTCAGAAACAAATTATGAAAACACTTTTTGCTCAGCTGTTCAAAAAGACAATATATTTGGAGTTCAGTTTCACCCTGAAAAAAGTCAAAAAACAGGCCAGCAATTAATTCATAATTTTTTAAAATTATAAATATGAAAAATCTAAAAGTTTTTAAAAATTCTAGAGTAATTGTTACTGGTCACACAGGATTTAAAGGTTCCTGGTTGACGGCCTGGTTAAAACAATTGGGAGCTAATGTAATGGGAATTTCTTTGGATCCGCATACTTACCCGTCACATTTTCAAGTTTCAAAAATAAACAAAGGTATTAAGGATATTAGATTAGATATTAGAGATAGAAAAAAACTTGAAAAAAAAATAGTTTCTTTTAAACCAAATTTTATTTTCCATTTAGCCGCTCAAGCGTTAGTTGGATCATCTTATAAAAATCCTCAGCTAACTTGGCAGACTAATGTATTTGGAACATTGAATGTTTTAGAATCTTTGAGAAAATTAAAAAATGAATGCAATGTTGTAATCATTACCAGTGATAAATGTTATTTCAATAAAGAGGTGCATTACGGGTATAAGGAAACTGATGTTTTAGGAGGCAAAGATCCTTATAGCGGTTCAAAAGCATCGGCGGAACTTCTTATCAAGTCATATGTCAGTTCATTTTTTGATAGTAAAAGCAAAATTAGAATTGCAACTGCCAGAGCAGGGAATGTAATTGGAGGAGGAGATTGGTCAGAAAATAGAATTGTACCGGATTGTATTAGATCATGGTCAAAAAATAAAAAGGCAAAATTAAGAAATCCTAACTCTACTAGACCATGGCAACATGTACTTGAGGCTGTAGGGGGTTACTTATGTTTAGCAATAAATTTAAAATTTAATAAAAATCTGCATGGAGAATCTTTTAATTTTGGCCCAAACTTGTCAAAAGAATATAGCGTTCTGGATTTGGTTAAGACAATGGGTAATCATTGGAAGAATGTTTCTTGGAAAAAAGTTACAAAATCAAAAAAAAAATATTTTGAATCTGGATTACTGAGACTTAATTGTAAAAAAGCGAACACGCTAATAAAATGGAAAACTATTTTAAAGTTTGATGAATTAATGAGTATGGTAGCCGATTGGTATAAATATTACTATTTAAATAAAAAATATGGATCTGAAACTACATCAAAACAAATTAAAAAATACCAGAACTTAGCAGCTAAAAGAGGGATGAGTTGGGCAAAAATCTAAATATGAAAGTTGTTATACTCGCTGGAGGTTTTGGAACAAGACTATCTGAGTATACTAAAAAGATTCCCAAACCCATGATTAATATTGCTGGTCAACCTATACTTTTGCGCATTATGAAATTTTATGCAAAGCAGGGATTTAGGAATTTCTATATAGCTTTAGGTTACAAAGGAGAAATAATCAGAAGATTTTTTAAAAAAAAAATTTCCAATTGGAATATTAATCTAATTGAAACTGGCAAGAATACAATGACCGGAGGAAGATTAAAAAGATTAAAAAAATATTTAGGGAATGAAACGTTCATGATGACTTATGGAGATGGTTTATGTAATGTAAATTTAAACAGATTACTTAAATTTCATAAAAAAAATAAAAAACTTGTAACGTTAACAGCTGTACGACCTCCAGCGAGATTCGGTGTTATAAAACTTAAAGGACAGTATGTAAGTTACTTTAAGGAAAAATCAAAACTTGATGAAGGATGGATTAACGGAGGTTTTTTTGTTATGGAGCCAGAATTTTTAAAATATATTAAAAATGATAATACATATTTAGAACGTGAACCTTTGGAAATGGTAACCAAAAAAAAACAATTAAAAGCATTTAAACATAATGGTTTTTGGCAATGCGTTGATACAAAAAGAGATATAGATAAACTTAGTAAAATTTTAAGTTCCAAAAAAAAGATTAAATTTTGAATCCCAAAAATAATATATTAATTGTTGGTGGTACAGGATTCATTGGCTACCATCTTGCTAAACAATCTTTAAAAAAAGGTTGGAGAGTAACTAGCATTTCAACAAATCCGCCAAAAAAAATAAGATATTTATCAAAAGTAAAATATATACGTTGTGATATTACCAATAAAAAGCTGTTGAAAAGAAGTATCCGTGAACCTTTTGATTATGTTGTTAATCTTGGTGGGTATGTTGATCATTCAAATAGAAAAAAAACTTTTAAAAGTCATTATGAGGGTTGCAAAAATTTGTCAGATATCTTTTTAAAAAAAATACCTTTATCATTTGTTCAAATTGGTAGTAGTTTAGAATATGGAAATTCAAATTCTCCTCAAAAGGAAAATATAAGATGTAGTTTAAAATCAATTAAATCAATTTATGGAAGAGCAAAATTATTATCCTCAAGATATATGATTGAACTTTTCAAAAAAAAAAAGTTTCCATCAACTGTTTTAAGGTTATATTTAGTGTATGGGCCTAGACAGGATGCAAATCGTTTTCTTCCGATAACCATAAAAGGATGTTTAAAAAATAGAAAATTTCCCTGTTCCAAAGGGGATCAGCTAAGAGACTTTGTACATGTAGAAGACGCAGTTAAAGCTATAATTAGAGCTCTAACTAATAAAAATGCCAGAGGTCAAATAATAAATATTGGATCTGGTAGACCAAAAAAAATCAAAAATGTGATTGAGAAAGTGAAAAAAATTTCGAAAGGTGGATTTCCCCAATACGGAATGTTTAAAGTTAGAAAATTTGAAGTTCCAAAGCTATATCCAAATATAGAAAAAGCTAAAAAAAAAATTGACTGGAAACCAAAAATTTCATTTGAAAAAGGACTTACAAAAACAATAAATTCTTTTAAAAATATATAATGTCTAGCAAGCCATTAGTTAGTGTAATTATGAATTGTTTTAATGGAGAGGAATATCTTCATGAATCGGTAAGCAGTGTAATTAAACAAACTTATAAAAATTGGGAAATAATTTTTTGGGACAACTTGTCAACAGATAAAAGTGCAGAGATATTTAAAAGTTTTAATGATAGCAGGTTAAAATATTATTGTGCATCTTCACATGCAGATATTTTATATGTAGCAAGGAATCTAGCACTTAATAAAGCAAAAGGAGATTTTATTGCTTTTTTAGACGTCGATGATTTTTGGTTGCCAGAAAAATTGGAAAAACAAATACCTCTTTTTGAAAATGCTGAAGTAGGTTTGGTTTATGGAAACATATTTCGACTTTTGCAAAAAAGAAATAGGAAAGAAATTTATAAGACAAATTTACCAAAAGGAAACATAGCTAATGAATTACTAAACGACTATGTTATAGGCTCACCTTCTTATGTAATAAGAAAAAAAACCCTTGAAAGTTTGGAATATTTATTTGATGAAAATTTTCATATTATTGGAGATTTTGATTTAAATCTTCGTATTGCAAAAAAATGGAAAATTGACTGCATACAGTCTCCAGTTGCTACTGCAAGAATTCATGGAAAAAATGAGTCTTTATTAAAAAAAGAGCAAGAGATTGATGAATTAAAAATTTGGTGTGAAAAAATGAAAACAGATTCCTTTTTTTCAAAAAAACAGAGATTGGATAAAATAAAACAAAAAATTTTATATCTTCAAGCTATTCAAGCTATTATAGATGAGGGGTATAAAAAGAGTATTTTAATGATTGCAAAATACCCTTTAAGCTTTAAAAAAATAAAACTAATAATGGCTTTATTATTACCAAAATTCATTTTAAAAAAAATTCAAAAATATTGAACTAAAAGAGAATACTTACCAAATCGATCTTTTTAATTGCAAAGCTTTTTTTGAGACCATTCTGATTATTTTGTGTTGAAGGTTGTTTGTTAATTTTGAAATAGCTTGCTCGTATGTGATTATTTTTTTTGAATTTGATTTTATAAATTTTTCAAATTCCTCAAAATCTTTTTGTTTAAAATAATTTAAATGTATTTGAAAAGTTTGAACACCAAAGGGAACAGTATACAGTTTATAGAATAGTTGAGGAACAAATTGCATGCCATTTTCTTCATACGGCATCAATCCATAACCGTCCAATATTTGATTTATTCCACATTTCTTAAGAGCGAGTATAGTATTTTTATCAAAAGTATGATTGGGAGCAAAAAAAATTTTAATTTTTATATTTTCGCTATTAAATTTTTCCAGACCTTCTTTTAATTTTTTATACTGTTCTTCATAGGTGTGATCACAAAATTCACTACTTCCTCCAAGTCCTAAATAATCAGTTTTAGAACAAATTTTATCATAAACATGATTGTTGCCATGCATAGCAATTTCCCAACCTTTTTGCTTCCAAGCTCTTACCTGATCCCAAAATTCTATATTCTTTTTTGGATAGTTGAGCAGTTCTGGGTCTTTATTATTAGGAATGATTCCAAGAATTGGTTTTATATTAAACTTATCAAATAGATCGGTGGCTTTTTCCATCATGTCCCAATCCATATTCTCCGCAATATCGTCTAGTCGAATTAAAAATCCTGTAAACATCAAAGTTAATATTTATAATAAATTAATTAGTGATTAATTATAATATATCTACTATTTCAAAAGTCAAAAGTTAAAGTTATCTATCATTATGGGTTATAAAAAAAAAATCGTCATAATAAATAAAGAAAAAATTTCTAAAAGAAATAATTCCTTCTTTTGCGATAATATTGACCTAAAAACAATTCCAGAAGGTCTAGAAAAGAATTTCGACGTTTCAGTCATTGCAGTTAAGTCAAAGGTAGAAAGATCACATAAAATTAGCTTAGATAATATTCAAGTAACGTCTAATATATTTAATTTTTTATTTACCATCTATAAAACTTTTAAGAACAAAGATACAGATTATTTAGTAATTTCAATAACTCCTTATTCTTTCTTTGCCTATTTACTTTTATTCATTTTTAGGAAAAAAATTTTTGTCTACCTAAGAAGCAATGGATATGAAGAGTATAAAGCCATTTTAGGATATTTCGGCCACTTTATTTATCATATCATGTATTTAACAGTAACTTTCAAATCAAAAATTATTACATGCCAAGAAAAATTAGTTGGTAGAAAAAAATATAGTTTAGTTTTTCCATCAGAATTAGATGATACTTGGATGCAAAATATTAAAGAACCATTAATGGATAAACCTCGATTATTATATGTGGGCAGAATAAAAGTAGAAAAAGGTATATTTTCACTTATTAAAATTTTAGAGGAAATTAATAGCGATTTAAGTCTGTCAATTGCAGGAAAAGACGAGGATTATAAAATAAATAGCAAAAAAATTAATCTTCTTGGTTTTGAAAATAGCCCTGAATCACTGATTAAGATTTATGATGAACATAACATTACTATTTTACCTTCTTATACTGAGGCACATCCAAAAGTTGTTGATGAGTCTTTGGCAAGATCAAGACCCGTGATTATATTTGAAGAAATAAACCATATAGTTAAAGATAAACAGGGGTTGTTTGTTTCAAAAAGAAATTCAAAATCATTATTAACCACAATTAAATTTATTATGGATAACTATTCAGATATTCAAAAAAATATAAAAAAAAATAAACTTCCTACAAAAAAGGAATTTATTTCAAAAATTGAAAATATTTTAAATTAAGTTGATCTTTTTTTATTTAAGAAGGAAAGTAAAATCCCAGTATTTATCCAAAAAAATGTAGCCCCCCAAGAGGTAAAAAAACTTCCAGTAGATTTTATTGGCCAAATTTCAAGAAAAAATGAAATAATAATAGGAATAAGCAAAATTATATTTGAATTTATTTTTTTGGTATGTTTTTTTAAATATATAAAAGAATCTTTTAAAATTATTAAAAAAAATAAAGTTATTAAAATAAAACCAATAATTCCTGCCTCACTTAATAGTTCAAGATAATAATTATGCGGATGATTAGCGCATGTAAAATCTTGAGCCTTATTTTCAGTCTCTTTCCTTTTTCTATCTTTCTCTATAATTTCAGCACATTTTATTCTAAAGGATTTAAATCCAAATCCTGTTACAGGTCTTTCCTTCCACATTTCAATTGCAGTTCGAAAGACTCTATTATGTCCACTTTGTCTAAGTAAAATTATTTTTTTGGGCATTTCATCTTTTTCAAGATTGGAAGAGTTTTCTTCTGATTCTTTTTCTTTTTCCTCCCCATTTTCTTTTTGAATATTTTCAGAAATATTTTTTATTTTTAAAATATTAATGAAACTCTTAAAACTAGTATAAGAATTTTTATAATAAGGATCGTTTTTGACTATAAATGAAAAAATAAGTATAAAAACAATTATACTTGAAGACATTATTAATCTAAAATTTTTCATTAATAAAAATGTTAAAAAGTACCCAAATATGAATAAAACCATTGGCATTCTGTTTCCTGATAAAAATCCTGCCACTAGATGAGCTGTAATTAAAATAAAAATTAAAAAATTGTTTAAATTTTTATTTTTATAATTCATAAAAAGATAAAAAAAGGAAAAGAATGAAAAATTTTTTAAATAAGTTCCTGCAATCCATTCGTCACCGAAGGGACCCATATTCCATGATCCTTCTCTTTTATACCCAAATATATCAGTCCAATTTACATATTGAAAAATTATGTCTACTGATACAAAACTTGTACAAATCAAAGATGAGAAAAAAAATTTTTTTAAATTTAATATTTTATTAAAAAAAAGAGTATCTATGACGAAAATTAAAATCAAAAATCTTAATATAAGAAAAGATCTTAAAATAGGCTGATTATCATTCATGAAATTATATATTCTTTCACTGTCACTTTGATTTTTCCATGTTGGGACTTCACTTAATATAGAATTCCAAAAAAGTTCTGGAATTAAGAAATGTAGTGTGGTTGAAGAAAAAAAATAGGCTAAAAAAATAATTAAAATCCAATATAAATTATTAAATCTATATTTTAATTGTTTTCTTTTTATCAAAAACAAAGAAGCAAATATAAACAAGATCAAATTAAGGCTCACAATCAGATTTCCAACTATAAAAGCTAGAGGAAAGCTGTAAAATAATATTTGAACTAAATGAATTTCACTAATTTTTTGATTTTTGTAGGTTTTTAATTTAAACATTATTTCTAAGTAAATTATTACTATGTTCTTGGATAATTATCATTATTTAAAAAATAAAGAAATATACATTTCAATTTTGTTATTTTTATTTTCTTTTTTTTCAAGAATCCCAGTCATTATTTTATTTGGAGATACTAGTTTAGAATATGAATGGCTATATTTGGTTTCAAATTTAATCGAACACGGGCAACTTGTGTATCAAACTTTTGATAACGGTTTTTTATTACCAAATTTGTGGATGCCACCCTTATATGCCTATTATTTATATATTTTTTCTTTTTTTAATTTAGAAAATCAAAATTATATTTTTTTAGTTTTGGTAACCCAAATTGTGCTTGCTTCAATATCGGTAATAATATTTTATAAAATTAATAAATTATTTTTTTCAAGAAAAATTAGTTTTTTTAGTTCCTTAATATTTTCTTTATTTCCATTACATTTGTATGCATGCAGTCAAATATCTTCTATTTCTTTGCAAACTTTTTTATCAATATTTTTCATATATTTTTTTTTACAAATTACTAATAAAAAAGATTTGTTATCTGTTATTTATTTTTCTATCACAGCCGGACTTTTGATCCTTTTGAGAGGAGAGTTTTGGTTTATATTTTTGCTAACTCTTTTATATTTATTTTTATTTCTTAAAATAAAAATGAAGAAAATTTTATTGATTGCTTCTATTTCGCTGATCATAACTTCACCTTATTTGATTAGAAATTTTTTAATATTTGAAAAAATTACTGTTTTGCAGTCACTTGGCTATAATCTTTGGAAAGGAAACCATCCCCTTGCTAAAGAAAATTCAATAGTAGAAGGTGTTGAAACAACAAATGAAAATATATTAGAACAAATTGATGCACTGAAAATAGATAAATATTACAGAATCAAGTGGGATGGATTTTTTTTAGATTTGGCAATTAAAAATCTCAAAGAAGATCCACCAGGGCACTTGATTTTTTATTTTAAAAAAATCACATCTTATATATTTATTAATTTTAGATCTCATGATCCAAGATATTGGAATCCATTACACTTTATACCCTTACTATTATTTGGAATAACGTCTCTAATCGGTATTATTTTGTCAGATAAAAAATCTCGCCAATTAAACTATTTAATTTTATTATTTTTTGTAAATGTTGGTATTTTTTCCACTTTTTCTATAATGCCAAGGTACAAGCTTGTTATACTACCTTTACAAATAATCTTTACTAATGTTTTGATCAAGCGTATTAAGGAAAAGTTTTTTAATCGAGGAAAAAATAATTAGTTTTCTTATTCATGCAAAAAATTATAAGAGAAAATCCAAACGTGGATGTGATCTTACCAAATTATAACAAGGCAGAGTTTTTGGAAGAAGCAATTAACTCAGTCATTACCCAAAGTTATAAAAATTGGCACATGTATATAGTTGATGATAATTCTTCAGATAATTCTTGGAATGTAATAAAAAAATTTTTAGATTTAAAAAATATAACCGCAATTAGATTGAGCAAAAATAAAGGACCTTCTTTTTGTAGAAATTACGCGATGAGGATATCAAAATCAAAATATATAGCTTTTATAGACTCAGATGACAGTTGGATAAAAAGCAAATTAGAAAAACAATTATATTTCATGGAAAAAAATAACTTTAGTTTTACTTATACTGATTACACCCCCTTTTTTGAAAAGAACGGATTAAAAAAAATTAAAAAAAGAACATTTTTAAAAGATTATTTTAACTTCGAGACATTTGTTAAAAACTCGTCTATTAATACCACTACTATGATAATTGAAAGATCAATCTTAGGGACGCATAGATTTCAAAAAGTTAAGCTATTAGAAGATTATTTATTTAAGTGTAAGTTATTTAAAAGCAGCAATATTGCCAAAAAATTAGATGAGGATTTGGCATATTATAGAATTTTGGATAAATCACGATCAAGCAAAAAGTTAAAGAATATTTACTGGCTTTGGCATATAAACAAAAAATTTAATAAATTAAAATTTTTTGATAATCTTATGTCAATATTTTCTATAGCGTTAAATTCGATTAAAAAATATGGAATTAAGTAATATTATATTTTCTTTATTGTTATTATTTTTTAGTTATTTTTTAAATAAATATATTCTGTTATTTTTTTATAGATCAAAATCTAATTTGCTAGCTGATAACGATTATCAAAAACCACAAGCGTTCCATGAAATTTCTACTTATCGATTGGGAGGTGTAGCAATTTTTTTTTCATTATCTATGGCTTTTTTATATCTCTATTTTTTAAAAAATGTATATTTTCCTGAATACACTTCATTCTGTACATTTTTTTTTATTTTGGGTTTGTTAGATGATTTTAAAATAAAAATTGCACCAAAATTTAGACTTTTAGCCATGATTTCAATGTTAGTATTTTTGGTAATATCTAATGAGTTTTACATTGAAAAAACTGGATTGACATTTTTAAATCATCTTTTGACAATTGATATTTTTTCACTAATTTTTGTTATCTTGTGTTTTTTATTCATTATTAATGGTTCAAATCTTATTGATGGATTTAACGGTTTATTAGGAATTCATGCTTTAATTATTTTTGTGGCTTTATTTATTATAAATTTAATTAATGATAATAATGGCCTAGCATATATTTTATTTTTCATTATTTTATCTGTATTAGTTTTTCTTAAATTTAATTTTCCGAAGGCTAAAATGTTTTTAGGTGATAGTGGAGCTTATCTCTTTGGAACATTAATAGCTATATCTATTATAAAAACAAGTATATTAAATCCAGAAATTTCTCCCTTCTTTTTTTGCATTTTATTAATTTATTTATTTTTTGAAGTTTTTTTTTCTTTTTTCAGAAAAATTTTTATTGCCAAGCAAAGTCCATTATTACCAGATAGTAAACACATGCATATGATTTTTTTCAAATTCTTATTTAAAAAAAATCGTTCAAAATCTAATTCGAATTACCAAGTCTCAATTTACATAAATATAATGTTTTTATTGTTGGTTACCCCTGCATTTATTTTTATGCATAATGGGTTATTCTGCAGATATTATTTTTTTATTTTGCTATTAGTTTATATTTATTTTTACGAAGTGTTGAGGAAGAGAATACAGTAAAATATAATCTATACCTTTAACAAATTTGGGTGTGTAGTTCAGTGGTAGAACGCTACGTTGACATCGTAGAGGTCGCTAGTTCGATCCTAGCCATACCCACCACTTATTTATAAACGGATAAAACTATTTTTATAAGCTTTTTTCCATTTTTCTTTCGATTTTTTTCCAAAAATTATATCAAGATCAATATTTGATAATACCCAATGGTCTTGTTCCATTTCTCCTTCAAGCTGACCTGGGCCCCAACCAGAATATCCCATAACAATCAGAATATTTTTTGGTCCTTTTTTTTTTATTATATCTAATAAAATTTTGTAATCCCTACTTACCGAAATACTTTCATATTTTTTACTTGTTACACTTTTATATTCTTTTGAATGTAGTATATAAATTTCATTTGTTTCAACGGGCCCACCCCACAAGACAGGCATTTTGATATTATATAATTTATCTCTTTCCTCAGGTGAGCTTTGAGAAGGATCCACGAGAAGTGCTATTGGGATTGTGCCAATAGGTTTATTTATTACAAAACCCCAAGCTCCTTCTTTATCACTTTCAAGTATAACAATTACAGTTTTTTTAAATCTATCATCATTCATCTTGTTAGAAGCAATTAGTAAATGATTTTTAACACTAGTATAAAATTTACCTTTTAAATAATTCTCTGATGAATCTTCTGCTTTTGCAAAAAGGCAGTAATTAAATAACAGACCAACAACTAAAATTTTTAGAAAGTTTTTCATTAACAAATTCTACAACATATTTATTAAACTCACTATTGATCTGGGCTACGTTTGTCATTTTTCAGCATTTTATCTATTTACAAAAAACTTTAATAAATATATACCCTATTTGCCGGTGATTATTGCGAAGGGGCAATACCCGATCCCATTCCGAACTCGGAAGTCAAGCCCTTCAGCGCCGATGGTACTTTGTCTTAAGACATGGGAGAGTAGGACGTTGCCGGCACAAAAAAAACTAAAACTTAATTTAATTATGAAAATAGTAAGCTCACTAAAATCACATAAAAAAAGAGACATGAATTCAAAACTTGTACGAAGAAGAGGTCGTATTTATATAATTAATAAAAAAAACCCAAAATACAAAGCAAGACAAAGATAATGAAAATTATTGGATCTGTTAAAGAAGATCTTGCTGCGGAAAAAAGAATTTCTGTTACTCCCGATGTAGTAAAAAAATATAAAGATTTAGATTTTTCTATTTATCTCGAAAAAAACTATGGCAATCACCTTGGTATAAGAGATGAAGAATACAAGGATAATGGTGCAAGTTTAGTTAATTCTTCAAAAGAAGTCTTAGAGAAATCAGAAATAGTTTTAAGAGTTAACTGCCTGTCAAATGATCAAGCTAATTTAATAAAAAATCAATCCATATTAATTGGACAATTTGACGATTTTTCAAATAAAGAAATAATTAATAAACTTATTAAAAAAGATATTAAAATTTTTTCTCTTAACTCACTTCCAAGAATTACAAGAGCACAATCAATGGATGTCTTATCATCTCAGGCAAATTTAGCTGGCTATCGAGCAGTTATAGAGTCAGTAGAAGCATTTGAAAAGGCGGTTCCAATGATGATGACTGCAGCAGGAACAATTACACCTGCAAAAGTTTTAGTTATTGGTGCAGGCGTTGCTGGACTTCAAGCTATAGCTACCGCCAAGAGATTAGGCGGAATAGTTTCAGCAACAGATGTTAGAATTATTGCAAAAGAACAAGTTGAAAGCTTGGGAGGTAAATTTTTATCAGTGGAAGGCGCTGAAAATTTGGAAACAAAAGAAGGGTATGCAAAAGAAGCTGACGAAAGTTTTAAAAAAAAGCAGACTGATTTATTAAAAAATGCTGTTAAAAAAAATGATATTATTATTTGTACTGCTTTAATACCCGGAAAAAAGGCACCAAGAATTATTTCAGAAGATATGGTGAAAAGTATGAAACCAGGCTCAATTATTTATGACTTGGCGGTTGGCCAAGGGGGTAACTCAGCATTTTCTGAAGCAGATAAAGTAAATTTAGTAAATGGTGTTAAAGTGATGGGTGTAAAAAATATATTAAATAATTTGCCGTTAACAGCGTCAAATTTATATGCAAAAAATTTATTTAACTTTGTGTATAATTTATATGATAAGAAAAAAAAATCTATTTTTCTTAATGAAGAAGATGAAATTGTGAGCAAAACTTTAATTACAAAAGAACTTTAATCATGGAAATTGATCCATTTATATTTAGATTAAGCATTTTTATATTATCAATATTTGTAGGATATTATGTTGTTTGGAGTGTTACACCTTCTTTGCATACACCTTTAATGTCAGTAACAAATGCAATTTCATCAGTTATTATAGTCGGAGCTATTATTGCTGGACTGTCAGGTAATATAGAAAGCATTTTTGATACATCAAATATATTTGGTTTTTTAGCAATATTTTTAGCAGCGATAAATATTTTTGGGGGTTTTTTAGTAACTCAAAGAATGCTTCAAATGTATAAAAAGAAAAAGAAGAATAAATAGATATGTCAGCAAATTTATCAGCAATATTTTACCTAATTTCGGGTGTATTATTTATTTTAGCTTTAAGAGGATTATCATCCCCTGGAACATCTAGAAGAGGAAATTTATTTGGAATTTTAGGAATGTTAATTGCTATAACTGTAACTTTTTTGTCTATAGGAAATTTTTCTAGTGGTTTTATTTATGTTTTAATTTTCTTGCTTGCAGGCGGATCAGTAGGAGCTTTTATTGCGTATAAAATACCAATGACAGCAATGCCAGAATTAGTTGCTGGCTTTCATAGTCTTGTAGGTCTTGCTGCAGTTTTTGTAGCAATATCAGCTTTTTTGAACCCGCTGGCATTTAATCTTGGTTTACCAGGAGATATTAAACTTTCGAGTTTGATTGAAATGTCAATTGGAGCTGCAGTGGGAGCTATCACTTTTTCTGGTTCGATAATAGCTTTTTTAAAACTCCGGGGAATAATGTCGGGTTCGCCAATTACCTTTAAAGGACAACACTATATTAATTTATTACTAGGTTTAACAATTATAGTTCTGATTTTTTACCTTTGTAAAAATCAATCAGACAGTTTCTTTTGGAGCATGATTGCAATATCTTTTTTAGTAGGACTTTTATTGATTATACCAATTGGAGGCGCAGATATGCCGGTAGTTATTTCAATGCTAAATTCTTATTCTGGATGGGCTGCTGCTGGAATCGGTTTTACCCTAGAAAATACTGCCTTAATTATTACTGGAGCTTTAGTTGGTTCTTCAGGAGCAATTTTGTCTTACATAATGTGTAAGGGAATGAATCGATCTTTTTTTAGTGTAATTTTAGGTGGATTTGGAGGTACAAATTCTGCACAACAAAAAGATAAAACCAAAAAGCCTGTTAAAAGCGGAAATTCAGAAGACGCAGCATTTCTTATGAAAAATGCTTCTTCAGTAATAATTGTGCCAGGTTATGGAATGGCTGTTGCTCAAGCCCAGCATGCTGTGAGAGAAATGGCTGATTGTTTAAAGAAAAACGGAATTAAAGTCTCCTATGCAGTTCACCCAGTTGCAGGGAGAATGCCCGGTCACATGAATGTTTTATTAGCAGAAGCTAATGTTCCTTACGATGAAGTTTTTGAACAAGAAAATATAAATAATGATTTTGCTAGCACAGATGTTGCGTTTATAATTGGAGCGAATGATGTTACTAATCCAGTAGCCAAAACAGATCCACAAAGCCCCATTTATGGCATGCCAATACTAGATGTTGAAAAATCAAAATCAGTGCTTTTTGTAAAAAGAAGTTTGTCGCCTGGGTATGCAGGCATTGATAACGAACTATTTTACAGAGATAATACCTTGATGCTTTTTGCTGATGCCAAAAAAATGACGGAAGAGATAGTAAAAAATCTTGGTTAGTTGTATTTTGATAATATAATAAGAAAAAAAATAATTTTTCATGTTTTTAAATAGAAATAATTTTTTTAAAGTTGTAATTATTTGTCTAATATCATTTTCTTTTTTTTTAGGATATTTTTTAAGGGAAAACTCTGCAGGTGGTGGTAAAGAATTTTATGAATTATCTTGGCCAATAATTCAGAGTTTTAAAGAAGATTTTTTATTTACCATAAAAAATTATGGGTCATTTCGAGACTATACAATTCCGTTTTCTCATTTTTTAAATGCATATATCAATCCTTTTTCTAATGACATTAACAACTTCCAACTATCAACTACTATAATATCATTTTTTATTTTTTTAACTTTTGCTATAGTTTTTAAAAAAATTTTTCAACATATTCATTCTACTGATATTTTACTAATATCTTCAACAATCTTACTTTTACCTTGTTTTAGAACCTCGGCTTTTTGGGGAAAAAATGAAAATTATGGTTGGTTTTTTTTAATTCTAGCACTTTATTTTTTTACTGAGATAAAAAAAGAAATATCTAAAAATCCTGAAAGTAATAAAATTACAAATGTTATACTTTTTTGTTTTACTAGTGCTTGCGCACTTTATGCTAGACAAGCACTTATTTTTCTACCTATTTCATATTTAGTATATTTGTTTTTGAATAATGTGAATAAAAAAATAATTATAACATCAATCATTTCACTTTTTTTATTTGCTATACCAGGATTTTTACTAATGTGGACTTGGGGCGATGTATATCCTTCTTTGCCAGAAGGAGAAGCTCCCCACGGAGGATTTATTGGAGGATGGATAAAACCTATTCATATTTTTAAAAATTTTCCAATTTTATTAAGCTTTTTTGGATTTTATTTATTACCAATTTTAATAGCAGAATTTTTAAGCATAGGGTTAAAAGATTTTTTTAAAAAATATTCTAAAAGTTTTTTTATTGCTTTCGCGATTTTCATTATTTTATGGCAAATAAATATTTTAAATTATTTAAGTAGCTACACAGTAGCAGGAGGTGCTATTTTAAAACTAAGCTATTTAATTCAAAAAGAAAATTTTTTATTACTTTTAATTTTTAGTTCTATAGGATTTAGTATATTGGTTCAATTTTTTAAGGAAGATACAAAGAATAATTTACCAATTTTATTACCTATGATTATTATTTATGGATTTCCAAGGCTTTTATATCAAGAATATGTAGAGCCTTTAATATTAATAATATTTTTTTTAACAATAAACACAAATATTAAAGAGATATATTTTAGAAATATATCTACTTCGAATTTTATTTTAATAGGATATTTTGGAATATATTTAATTGGATCAATCTATTTTAAGCACTTTGCATTTCCATCTTATGACGAATGGATAATATTTCTTAATAAATAATAATTTTAGGTAAAGAATTATTTAATTTTAAATAAGTTTTTAACCACTGCATATGTAAGCCAATAAATATAGTAGGGAAGCCACTTAAATACTTTAAAGTTACTTTTTCTATTTTCGAGATCGACCCAAGAACTGGGAATCTCTAAAATTTTCAAATTTAGAGAATATGATTTTATTACTAATTCTAACGCAAAAGTAAATCCAATTTTAGATTCTAAATTAATTTTATTTTTTAATTTTGCTGAAAACATTTTAAATGCATTTGTGCAATCTTTAAAAGGTATTCTCGCTATATAATAAATTAAATATGAACCAATTAATGTAATAGTTTTTTTTATTTTTTTTGCGCCAAGCATTTGACCTCCTGGCACAAAACGACTTGGTATTATTAAATCATTACCTTCTTCTATTAGGTTAATCATACGGTTTATTAATTTAATGTTTTCAAAATCATCAGCCATGTAAATTAATATTATTTCTGCCGTTGAAGAACGAATTCCTTCAATAATAGCTGAGTTAGGACCTTGACTAGGATTTTTAATAAATACAATTTCTTTTTTTATTATATTTTTATTTTTTAAATGTTTTAGAGTTCTGTCAGATTCACTGTCGTAACAAATTAAAATTTTAAAATTGCACGCAATCTCCTCATCTAATTTTTTAATAAGACTGACAATATTTTCATCTTCATTATATACAGGGATTACAATATCTAGTTTCATATTTAATTATTTAATATACGGTTTTGGCAATGGAATAATAAATTTTCCTCCTTTTTTTTTAAATAGGGATTTTGATAAAAAAAACTTTTTATAATTCCATGATAACAAGATAGCATAATCAATTTTTTTTTTAAGAAAATTTTCATCACTAACAATTTTAATGTGTGTTCCAGGGGTGTATTTATCAATTTTTTTGATATTATTTTCAGAAGCAAACTCAATAACATTTTTTTTAAGATTTAAAGAATTGAGTAATGTATTACCTTTAGCAGATGCAGTAAAACAACCTATTTTAAAACCTTGTAAGTATTTTTTATAAACAATTTTTTTAATTTTACTAATTTTTGCATTAGTATTTTTATCAAACAATTTATATTTTTTTATTTTATTTATTCCCCATTTCTTTTCATATTTAATTTGCTTTATTACTTTTTTAGAGATTCTATGTTTTGAATTTTCTTTTGACAAAAATAATCTCAGCGCCGGACCTGATGCACCAAAATTTATTTTTTCAAAATTGATAATTTTTATACCAAATTTTTTGAAAAGAAATTTTAAAGGAGTTAAAGAAAAATATGATAAATGTTCGTGATAAATTAAGTCAAACAATCCCTTTTCTATCATATATGGAAGATAAGGAAATTCCAGAGCAATTAAGGTTTCTTTACTAATGAGATTTTGTAAACTTTTTGTAAATTGATTCAAATCAGATATTTGAGCTAGAACATTTGTTATAGTAACGACCTTAGGTTTTCTAAATTTTTTCAAATATTCTTTTGAAGTTTTATAGTTAAAAAATTTATTTAACAATTTTATTCTTTTTTGTTTTATATGTTTTGAGGCATCAGACGGTTCAATGCCTATTATATTTGTAAAATTTTTTGGGTAATGTTGTAATAAAACTCCATCATTACAACCAATATCTAATACAGTATCTTTTGGTAAAATTTTATATTTTTCTAAAAGTTTGTTAACTAATTTTCTGTAATGATTCGACAAAGCTTTTGAAGAAGAAGAAAGATAATCATACCGGCTAAATATAAATTTTGTATTTGGAATTATTGATAGTTGGCTCAGACCACAGTTTTTACAAAGGACCACTACAAGCGGGAACTTCTTTTCTTTTTTTATTTCATTGTATTTTAGGAAAGAATTCGAAAATGGGTGTTTTCCAAGGTTAAGATATCTTACCAATTTTTTAGAGTAGCAAATACGACAATATTTTAAATTTTTATTTCCCATTTTAAATTGATTTTAGTGAAATATATTGGAATAAAAAGTAATTTTTGTTAATACCTTCCTGAGCAAGATGATTAATAACAATATATGTATTGTAGGAGGAGCTGGCCACGTTGGAGCTCCTTTAGGATTAGCTTTAAGTTCTAAAGGTTTTAACGTTATTCTCGTTGATAAAAATAAAAAAAATATAAATAAAATTAATCAAGGAGAAATGCCTTTCCTTGAAGAGGGGTGTGCGTCTCTTTTGAAAAGGATGGTCTATAAAAAAAAAATTAAAGCTACAAGCGACTTGAGTGAATTAAAAAAATGTAAATATATAATAATTTGTTTAGGTACACCAATTAATAAAAAATTTAATCCAAATTTGAAAAATTTTATAAGTTTTTTTTACTTACTAAAAAAATATTTAAACAAAAATCATATTGTCGTAATTAGAAGCTCAATCTATCCAGGTGTTTGTGATAAAATTTTTAGCATAATCAAAAGTAGATGTAAAAATTTAAGTTACTGTCCAGAAAGAATTGCTCAAGGCAAGTCGTTAAAGGAACTGCCAAAGCTCTCACAACTTATTTCAGGAACAAATGAAAAAGCAAAATTAGAATCATCAAAAATTTTTAAAAAAATATGTAAAAAAGTGATTTATACAAAAATAATTGAGGCTGAACTTATTAAATTATTTTCCAATGCTTATAGATATATTAACTTTTCCATATCCAACCAATTTTATATGATGTGTAAAAATGAAGGTTTAGATTTTTATAAAATAAGAAATATAATGAGAGATAATTATGATAGAAATATTAATATACCTTCAGCTGGCTTCACCGCAGGGCCCTGTTTATTAAAGGATACCATGCAGCTTTCTTCGTTTTACAAACATAAATTTTCACTAGGTTTATCAGCTAAAAATATTAATGAAGGTTTGCCAAAATTTATAATAGAAAAATTAAGCGAAACTTATAATTTGAAGAAAAAAATTGTTGGTATTTTAGGACTGTCTTTTAAAGCAGAAAATGATGATATAAGAGATTCACTATCAATCAAACTACTGAAATATTTAAAATCAAAAAAAATTAAAACTTTACAGTCAGATGAATACTATAGAGACAAAAATAATATAGATAAAAAAGTTTTAGTAAGTCAGTCAGATATAATAATTATATCAACACCACACAGGGCTTATAAAAATTTAAAAATTAATAAAAAAAAAATACTTATAGATCTTTGGGGTTTAATTGAAAAAAAATAAAAAAAATTTTTTAGTAACTGGCGGGACAGGTTTTATAGGATCAAACATATGTGAGCTTTTAATAAACAAAAATCATAATGTAAAAATTTTAGATAATAATTTTAGAGGAAATATTAAAAAGATTAAAAAGATTAAAAAGAAAATTAAATTTATTAAAGGAGATATTAGAAATAGAAAACTATTAAATAAATCTTTAAGAAATACTGATGCAGTTATTCACTTGGCTTATATAAATGGAACAAAATATTTTTACACGAAACCAATCTTAGTTATTGATATCGCGATTAAAGGGATAATAAATGTTATAGAAGCATGCATAAAAAATAAAGTAAAAGAATTATATTTGGCTTCCAGTTCTGAGGTTTATCAAACACCAAATAAGATACCAACCGATGAAAGCGAACCTTTAAAAATACCAGATATTTTTAACCCAAGGTATTCTTATGGAGGAGGCAAAATACTGACCGAACTTATGGGAATAAATTATGGTAGAAAATATTTTAAAAAATTAATTATATTCAGACCTCATAATGTTTATGGAGCAGATATGGGAAAAGAACATGTAATTCCTGAATTTATTAATAGGTTTAGGTCTTTGAAAGGGAAAAATTTTAAAATACAGGGAAGCGGAAATGAAGTTAGATCTTTCATTTATATAGAAGATTTTTTACAAGCCTTTAATTTAATTCTAGAAAAAGGAAAACACCTAAATATTTACAATATTGGCACCTCTGAGAAGACCAAAATCAAAGATTTAGCCCATAAATTGTCAAAAATTTTAAAAAAAAAAATAAACATAAAAAAAATTTCTTTGGCAAAAGGTGGAACTAAAATAAGAGTACCAAATATAAATAAAATTAAAAAACTTGGCTTTAAGCCTGGATTTAATCTGGACAAAGGATTGAAGAAAATTTTGGCCGGGAAATAAACTAAGGATTAAATGAAAAAATTGTTTTTGGACAATAAAATAAACATATCTTTTTTGCTAATCGCTTTCTTTTGGTTAGTTTGTATTTTGGGAGTAGAAAACATTTCTTTTCAAAATACTAAATGGTTACATAATGGAAGTGATGCAGCTGTACATCAGCTTGGCTGGTATTTTTTTAAAAACGATATTTGGAGATTTCCACTTGGCAATAATCCTAATTTTGGAGATGGTTTTAGTAGTTCAATAGTTTTTACTGACTCCATACCTCTTTTTGCTTTAATTTTTAAATTATTTAAATTTATATTACCTGAAAATTTTCAATATTTTTCTCTTTGGTATTTCATAACTTTATATTTGCAATTATTTTTTTCGTTTAAAATTTTAAAAAAATTTACTAATTCAGACATTTATTCTTTCGTAGGTTCACTTTTTTTTATAATTTCCCCATTCTTTATGAACAGACTAGGGTGGCATGCGTCAGTTTCGGCTCATTGGATTTTATTGTTTACATTATATTTAGGACTTACTTATAAAATTAATCAATCAAAATTATCTTGGTTTATTCTTATCATATTAACCTCTTTAATTAGTTACAGTTTTACGGCTGTTACTTTAGTTTTTTATGTTTTGCTAAGATTGTTTAATTTTTATTACTATAGAAAAGATTTTTTTATAATAGTTAAGGATCTTTTCGTTATTCTAATATTTTTATTATTCGTATTATATATTGTCGGTTATTTTGAAGTGCGAATGGCGGATACATTGGCTCGAGGTTTTGGTGTTTACAAGTTGAATCTTCTAAGCATCTTCGATCCTGCGGCCCGACTGGGGTCTACAGCCGTTTCATTTTCCTGGCTCGTGCCTGATTTCGATTTAGCAAGAGGAGAAGAAATAGAAGGGTATAATTTTATAGGACTGGGAGGTATTCTAATGCTTATAATTATATCGATACTTCTACTAAAGCAAAATTACAGAAAAAAAATTTTTCAAATAGAAAATAGTAGGAATATAAAAATCGTTTTTCTAATATCAATTATTATTACTTTATGGGCATTGACAAATAAAATTTCTTTAGGCCCATTTACTATCTTAGAAATTCCTCTGAACAAATATATTTTGGCAATGTTAAGTATTGTAGTAAATACAGGAAGATTATTCTGGATAGTAAATTATTTTATACTAGTATTATTAATTATTACTATTTTTAAATGCTTTGAAAAAAAAACATCATTAAAAATAATCGTCTTGCTTTTCGTTTTACAGTTGGCGGATAGTTCTATTGCAGTTAATTCACGTATTGGGTTAATAAAACCATTTAATGTGGGGCCTACCTTAAATGACAAAATGTGGGAAACACTTTTAGAAAAACGTAAAATTATTAAAACAACCTATCCAGTATCCTGGTCACATTTATTTACATCTTTTAGCTATCTTATGGAAAAAAATAAAATTGAAAAAACAAATTTAGTTGTATTAGCAAGAAATAATAGAAAAGCAATGTCCGAAACCAGATATCAACTATATGATAATTTAAGAAAAAAAAAATTAGACCCAAATACATTATATGTGGTCGACAATTTAGGACATTTAAGACACCTAAAACATTTGTATAAGGATCAAGACGTTGGTTTTTTCTTTAGGGATAATATCTGGTCTATGGCATTTAATGAAAAAAACCTTATGGAGGCAGGTGATATTAAAGAATTTGATAGTATAAAATTAAAAGCTCTAGAGATTGACAAGGAAATAAGCTTATCGTTTAAAGAAAAAGACAATTATTACGGATTTGGCTGGAGTCATAATGCTGGCAAATCGGGTATTTGGTCAGAAGGTCCAATGTCGACCTTAATGTTTAAAATTGATAAAAATTATGGAAATATAAAGTTAGAAATTTCCTGTTTACCTTATCTTACTAAAAAAAATAAAAGCTTGGAATTTGACATATATGTAAATAACTCATTAAACAAAAGCGTAAAATTAACAAACAAAGATTCAGAAAAAAATTTTATAATTTTGATCAAAGAAAATCACATAAAAAATAATGAAATTATAGTTGCATTTAATTTTAAAAATCCCATTTCTCCCTACGAAGTTCTTGAAAGTCCAGACTCTAGAAAATTAGGTATACTTTTAAAAAATATAAAAATTAGCCCAGTATAAGAAATTATTGTATTAAATTTTTAATACTATCAATTTTATTATTTGAGCAGCAAATCAAATTTATTACAGTATTTTGATTTTTGATTAAACTTGAATCAAAAGAATTAAGTTTTTTTGAATTTTTTTCGTAAACAAATATAGAATAGTTTAATTCATTTAATAAATTTTTTATTTTTTCAAATGATCTATCATTGACTTCAATCATTAAAATAGGTTCGTATTTTTTTATAGTATCGACAGCACCTTGAATTGCTTCATATTCATATCCCTCAACATCAATTTTGATTGCACCTGGACGCAGATTCATTTCATCTAAGGAAATTATGTCAATTTTTTTTTCAATCACCTTAACTTTTTCAAGAATATTTTTCTTTGAAATTATTTTAGCAACATTATTTTTTGCTTCATCTTTAAATACTGAAGCTAATTGGCCTATATAAATATTTTCGCATTTTGGAATATATAAAGTTAATTCTTCTTTTGATTTACCTATTCCTTTATTTAAAAAATCAAAGTTCTCTATTTTTTTTTTAACTCTTTCGAGGGATTTATTATGCTGTGTGTCGGGTTCAAAAGATAATATTTTATTTTTTTTATTAAAAAGTCTGAATGTTAATGCAGAAATACCATCATTTGCACCCACATCAATAAAAATCTTGTTATCATCCATCTCTATAAATTTAAAAAATTCAAAGTCAGCTTCACCTAAAAATTTATAAAAATACCTACCCGCAAGATATCTAGATATACCGTAGCCTAAAGCCGATGATCTAAAAATTTCTTCAACAAATCCTATTAATTTATTTTTTAAAAATGAATGCTGCCTTCTATTATCTTTCATGCTCATATTTTTTTTGTTTCTATGGAAAAAAAAGAATAAAATTTTTTCTATAGTTTTATTATTAACTTTAAAATTTCTTAACAGCAAATTATACAACTTTACAAATTGTCTATCAAAAAAAATTATAATTTTTCTTGTTAAAGGATCCTGCTTTCTGGTTGTGTAAAATGTTGTTTTGCTTTTTAATATTCTTTTTTCGTCTGTAAAAAAATATAGGGCAACAGATTTTCTGGTAACATTTTCTGGACATTTTAACGGTTCCGGGTGTCCGTGAAATCCCTCGGTTGTATCAAATAAAACACATTTATTTCGGGTAGGTGAGATTTTTCTCTCACATCTTGACCTATCGCTGTTCCAAAATTCTAAATCACCACCCCAGCTATCTTTCCAAATCTCATTTAAATAAATAAGAATATTAAGTCTCCGTCTCCATGTTGGATGAGCAGGATGTGTTGAAAAGTCTCTATGTATATTTAAATGACCTCCTCTTTTTACTCCATGCAAACCCCCATTATGAAGTTCAAAGTCAAATTTAAGATCTGGTATTCCTGTAACATCAGCAAGTAAATCAAGAAATTTTTGCGAACCAAAAAAGTTTATTAATTTCTTAGTTTCGTTACCCATTTTATCAATTTTGGTTAAACCATATTTATTTTGACTAAAATGGACGTAATTAACTGTTTCCTCAACATCGAGGTTGAATTCATTTGAAACATTATTATAAGTTTCTTCGGAAAGAAAATCCTGGAAAACTAGATGTTTAAAAGGTTGGTTAGACTGGAAATTATTTCTTAAATTTTTTATATTAGTAAAGTTGTTATAATTGATCATTTATAATTCAAGTTTTATAATATACTTTTTATATCACAGTCAAATATATGAAAACACTAATACTAATTACAGCTTTTAATGTAGAAAAATTTATTGAAGAAGTAATTTTGAGACTTCCCAAAGAACTTAGAGAAAGTCGATCAGATATAGAGATATTAATCATCGATGATGCTTCTAATGACAAAACTCTCGAAAAAATAATATCTATAAGAGACAAATATAAAGATTATAAAATTACATGTCTTTCTAATAAAGTGAATCTTGGCTACGGAGGAAATCAAAAAATTGGATACCACTATGCAATAAAAGGTAATTTTGATTATGTAGTTTTGTTGCATGGCGACGGACAATATGCTCCAGAAAAAATTTTAGACATGTTAAATCCTTTAATTAATAATAAAGCTGACGCAGTACAAGGATCAAGAATGATCAAAAAATTTGATGCATTAAAAGGAAAAATGCCCGTATACAAATTTATTGGAAATATTGCTTTAACTACGATTCAAAACTTTTTAACCAAACTCAATTTAACCGAATATCATTCTGGATATAGAAGTTATAAAGTGGCTGCTCTTAAAGAAATACCTTTTCATCTTAATTCAAACCAATTTCATTTTGATACACAAATTTTAATTCAACTTGCTATTGCTAAAAAGAAAATTTACGAGATACCAATACCAACATTTTATGGTAAAGAAATTTCTTCACTAAATTCAATTCAGTATGGTTTTGCAATATTAAACACAACAATTATTTATTTTATGCAAAAATTTGGTATTTTTTATGATCAAAAATATAATTTTTTGAAAAAAGAAAATGCCGATAATTATGAATCAAAAGTCGATTTTTTAAGCACTCATTCAGTCACATAC
Source organism: Pelagibacteraceae bacterium AG-414-E02 (assembly GCA_003214615.1). Classification (GTDB taxonomy): domain Bacteria; phylum Pseudomonadota; class Alphaproteobacteria; order Pelagibacterales; family Pelagibacteraceae; genus AG-414-E02. The sequence goes on along the minus strand of QCLK01000001.1, from coordinate 240,942 downwards.
GATATAATTGAAAAAAATTCTAAAGTATTATCCATAGGTTGCGGTAACGCTCATTTAGAAAAAAAACTTATAGAAGATAAAAAATGTGTGATTGATGGAGTCGATTTTGCAAAAACAACAAAAGTAGGATTTTTAAATAAATTTGTAGAAGTTGATTTAGACAAAGAAACAATTCCTTTAAATTTTGATGAATATGATTACATACTTCTTCTTGATGTAATTGAGCATATAAAAAATCCTGAAAAGTTTCTAAGCTCATTAGGAGAAAAAATGTCTAATATTCCTAAGCAAAAATTAATAATTTCAACACCAAATGTAGCAAATATTTTTATTCGAATAATGTTAATTTTTGGTAATTTTAATTATGGACGCAGAGGCATTTTAGACAAAACTCACACCAGATTATTCACTTTAAGTTCTTTTAAAAAGTTAATTATAGATCAGAATTTTGAAATAAAAAAAATATTTTCTATACCACCACCGTTCCCATTGGTTATAAGAAATAAATTCTTTGGAAGTTTTTTATTAAATGTTTTTAAATTTTTTAATAAGATTAAGAGACGATTATTTGCATTTCAGTTTTTAATGATTATAAAATCTAAACCTAATTTAGAATACCTGTTGAAAAAATCTTCACTACAATCAAAGTAAAAGGTTTGAGAATGCTTAATGCGTTAACCTATTTATTTTTAACTTGATAAATTAATTATTAGTCCAATAAATCCTAATAGAAATACACCACCAAATATTGCCGCAAGAGTTACACCTAGCACCAATTTATCTTGTTTTGTCATTTTATGTTCTTCACTCATGATTTTAAAGAGGCGTTATGTTGCCCGACGATCCAGACAATACTTCTAGAAATTAGATTCTGCAATAAAAAATATACAATCTTACCTACAAATTTTTTAGCGAGTGTGTCTGTATTGTGTCGGTAAATGTGTCCAGTTATAGTATACATATGAAAAAGATTTCACAGCAAAGCCAAAAATTTACTTTAATTTCATTAAAAACAAAAAATTTAAAAAAGAAACAAATATTATCTATATGCAAACTGAAAAACTCATTTTGGCCCTGGACAATTCGAAAACAATTAGAATGGTATAAAAAAACAGCAAAAAAAATGGATATCAACAATATGTTGGTAATTAATAATAGATTAGTTGGTTACACCTTACTTAGAAAAAGAAATGCATACGAAAATAATAAATCTTTTATTTATTATTATTTAGATTCTTTTATTTTACACAAGAAATTTAGAAATAAAGGTTACGGGAAAACTTTAATATTATTTAATAATAAAATTTTAAATAAACTTAAAAAACATTCTTTTTTGACTTGTACAAAAAAAACAATTCCCTTTTATTTGCAGTATAAGTGGAAAATTTTACCAAAAAGCAAGTTTAAGATAATGGATCACAAGCCTGCTTGGTTCAATAGCAAAAACAGTATAAACGGAATGACATACAATTTAGATAGAAAAGTTAAGAAAGGAATATTCTATTATTTTAATTAAATCATTTTTTTCATGAAAAAACCTTTTCAAATAATTCTATTTTTTCCACTATTCAATTTGATAGTGCTTTCTTTATATATTATTAATTTTGATTTACCTAAAACATCAGTATTATTGAAACTTATTATTTTTATTTTTTTATTATCTCTACTATCTATTTTTACATCGCGTTCAAGATTATTAATTTTTAAAAGTCTTTACAATTTTCAAATATCATTATTTTCTATTATATGTTTATTTTTTCTACTAGAGACAGCATATAAAATAAATCCAAACTTTTTTCCTATGCAATTAACTAATCATTTATCCTCAAAAGATATTGATGATATAAGAAAAGCCAAAGTCGAATATCTTGATGAAAGTCCTTACGTTAAGTTTAAGGCTGACACAATTATTACATCTCAAGGTTGGAGGGGAACGCGAGATCAATTTGTTTATGATTGGAAAACAGATAAAAATGGTTTTAAAAATTTAGATAAAATTTCAAATTTACGTAGTGTAGACATAGTAGCATTAGGAAATAGTTTTACAGAAGGCATGGGTGTGGCTATTGAAAAGGTTTGGCCATCTTTATTAATGACGAAAGGGTATAGCGCTTACAATTTAGGTGTACAGGGATATGCTCCTATTCAATTATTAGGAAGTTTAAAAAAATATGGCATCCAGCTAAAACCAAATTATATCATTATTGGTTATACAGCACATACATACGGTCGCGAACAAATATTTTTTGATGAAAAAAAAGCAATTGAAGAAAAAAGATTTACTGGTGGAATCCAATCTGTTGTTAATGCTGAGCAAGCTAATAATATTGGAGAAATAAAAATACAAGCAAGATATATATTTTCAGCTCTTTGGCTTATAACAAAAAAAGTCAGATACAATATTAAGAATTTTGTTAATAGATTATCTAATTTAGATATTACTTTATCAGATAAAAAATTTAATCTTTATAAAAATGAAGTATTGTCTATAAAAAAAAATGTTGCAAATGAATTAATTTTATCAAATTCCAATAATTGGCAAAGTACACTAAAAGCTTTTAAACAGATTATAGATATATCTGATTCTATTGATGCCAAAGTAATATTGCTAACCTTTCCTCCAAGAAGTGTTGTATATTTTGAACGGGCTACGGGAAAAAAATTACCAAAAACTTACTCTGAGTTAATCGAAATTAAGCTGTTACAGGAATTTGCAAATGAAAATAAAATATTATTTATTAATCCAAAAAATAGACTAATTAATTATGTTAACAACCTTGAAAGTAACTTTGATGTTAAAGCATTGCCATATTTAGAAATTGATGCACATTTAAGCAATATTGGTCATGAGCTCATAGCGGAAGAAATACTAAAAATAGTAAAAAAATAATTCTTAATTGAAAGTAGCAAGGGGCGTTCTGTTGCCAGGTGTCCCATACCTTTCTTCTATTACTTGGTCTGTGATATTATGAGTTAGTGATTCGAAAAACAATATTTGTATCAAGTTTACTTGTATTAATTTTTTTAAATGCATGTAATACAGTTAAAGGAACAGCAACCGGCGTTGGGAGAGATGCAAAGGCAATTTGGCATTACACTTCTTGCGCTTGGGATTGGGATAAAGATTGTCAAAAAAAATAATTCTTAGTTGAAAGTAGTAAGGGGCGTTCTGTTGCCCGGTGCCCCAGACCGCGCTTTCTTAAATAAATTTAAGCAGCGAGAGCAAATTTATCATTTGCAATTATAATTTAGCCCGATAACGACGGTACAATCCCGAACGAAAGAATAGCCTTTAGACACTCGTCGATTCTGGTTCACCCCCATAAGTTGTAAATGGTGGAGGTGGTGGGTACTGCCCCCACGTCCGCAATGTTTATTACGAAATTCGTTTATCGTCGTAGTTGGAAATCCAACATGAATAATATAAAACTTTATTTGAAAGATTCAATTAATTTTTTACAAATGCCACTATCAGAACAGCAAAAAAAAGAAATATTAGATCAACAAAATCAAAGAAATACTACAAAAAGAGTTACATCATTAGAATTAGAAAAAATTCTTTACGAAGCACTTCCTGTTCTCGATCATGGTTTTGTCAGAGTTGTCGACTATATGGGTGATGATAGTTCAATAGTACAAGCAGCTAGAGTTTCTTACGGAAAAGGTACTAAAAAAGTTTCAACTGACAGTGGCTTAATAAAATATTTAATGAGACATAGACACAGCACTCCTTTTGAAATGTGTGAAATAAAGTATCATGTGAAATTACCAATTTTTGTAGCAAGGCAATGGATTAGACACAGAACAGCCAATGTTAATGAATATTCTGCAAGATATTCAATTTTAGATAGAGAATTTTATTTACCATCCAAAGAGAATCTTGCAGCACAATCAAAAAGTAATAGACAAGGAAGAGGAGATTTAATTAACGGGAAACAGGCAGATAATATTTTAAACATTTTAAAAAAAGACGCTGAACAAACTTATGCTAATTATGAATTAATGTTAAACGAAAGATATGATGGCAGTACAATAAATGAAAGTAACAAGGGTTTGGCTAGAGAACTAGCTAGAATGAATTTAACTTTAAATACATATACTCAGTGGTATTGGAAAACAGACTTACTTAATTTACTAAATTTTTTGTCTTTAAGAGCCGACAGCCATGCCCAATATGAGATAAGAGCATATGCAGATGTAATGATTAATACTTTAAAAAAATGGACGCCCATCGCATTTGAAGCGTTTATGGACTATAGAGTCGGAGGTATGGAAATATCTGCTAAAAGTAAAACAGTTATTCAAAAAATGCTTAAAGGTCAAAAATGTGATTTTGATGATTCTAAACTATCTAAAAGAGAATGGAATGAATTAATGGAATCTTTTGGGTTTAAGGAAAAGATACTTTAATTTTTTTTGCTATTTCAATAAAAATTTTTGAAATTTCATGCTCAGGATTTTTTTCAATAAGAGGTTTTCCACTATCTGCTGCTTTTCTTAAATCAATACTAATTGGTATTTTTCCGAGAAATTCTTTTTTATAATCATTAGCAACTTTTTCTACACCTCCTTCACCGAAAATATTATAGTTTTTTCCATCACCACCTTGAAAAGAACTCATATTATCCACGAGGCCAAGTATTGGAACTTTTAGTTTATCAAACATTCTAATTCCTCTTTTAACATCAATTAAGGCAATTTCTTGAGGAGTAGATACAATTATTACACCGTCGAGTTTTATTTCTTGTGAAAAAGTTAGTTGTGTATCTCCTGTTCCTGGAGGCATATCCACTATTATAAAATCTAAATCGTTCCATAATACCTTTTGTGTAAAAGTTTTAATTGCACTTGTTACCATAGGTCCCCTCCAAATCATTGGAGTCTCTTCATCTACTAGAAATCCTATAGACATACATTGAACACCATATTGATTTATAGTTTCCAAACTTTTTCCATCAGCACTTTTTGGTTTTTCATTTATAGACATCATTTTTGGTAATGAAGGTCCGTATATGTCTGCATCAAGAATTCCTACTTTGGAGCCTGCTAATTTTAAAGCTAGGGCGAAATTCATGGCAAAAGTGGATTTGCCAACACCTCCTTTAGCGCTAGATATAGCGATGGTAAATCTTGTGCCTTTAATAGGATTTTTTATGAAGCTTTTTGGAGACGTTTTTCCTTTAAAAGTATCGCTTAAACCCACGGTCTTTTTGTCCATAAGGGGTATCTTACCTTGTTTTTGTTAATAAAGTCATTATATAGAGTGTCATGTCTAATGGTAATGATTTTAAAGGCGGAAGTCCATGGGGATCTCCCCCGGGTGGCGGCAATGGTTCCGGGCGTGGAAGACAAAGACCTCCTAATATAGATGAGGTAATAGAAAAAATTCAAAAATTAATTAATAAATTAATTCCAGGTGGAAAATCTGGAGGAAGCAAACCAATTATTTTTGGACTTATTTTATTAATTGTTGTTTGGGCTTTTAGCGGGTTATATAGAGTATTACCAGATGAACAGGGTGTCGTTTTAAGATTTGGAAAATTTGTTTCAACTACTCAACCTGGATTAAATTATCATATTCCATATCCTGTAGAATCTGTTCTAACACCAAAAGTAACAAAAGTTAATAGAATTGATATAGGATTTAGATCAGCAAGTGACTCTGGAAGAACTTCAGGAGTTGATGATGTATCGGAAGAAAGCTTGATGTTAACTGGAGATGAAAATATTGTAAATGTTGACTTTTCAGTTTTTTGGCTAATAAAAGATGCAGGAAAATTTTTATTTAAAATACAAAGTCCTGTTGAAACAGTTAAAGCAGCTGCTGAGACAGCCATGAGAGAAGTAATAGCAAAAAGTAATCTTCAACCGATATTAACAGAACAGAGATCTCAAATTGAAATAGAAGTTCAAGATATTATTCAAAGTCTTTTGGATGAATACGAATCCGGAATTCAAATTACACAAGTACAAACTCAAAAAGCTGACCCACCTGATCAGGTAATTGATGCTTTTAGAGATGTTCAAGCTGCAAGAGCAGACATGGTGCGTTCTAAGAATGAGGCTGAAGCTTATGCTAATGATGTAATACCGAGAGCACGAGGAGATGCACAAAAAATATTACAAGAAGCTGAAGCTTATAAAAAACAGGTAGTTGCTGCAGCCGAAGGAGAAGCAAGCAGATTTTTAGCTATATATAACGAATATGCTAAAGCTAAACAAGTTACACAAGAAAGAATGTATCTTGAAACAATGGAAAAAGTTTTAGCTGATATAGATAAAGTGATAATTGATAGAAAAGCTGGTGGGGTAGTTCCTTATTTACCTTTACCTGAACTATCAAAGAAAAAAAAAGGATCTAGTACACAATGAAAATAAATAGATTTTTACTTCCTGTTTTAGCCGTTGTAGGTTTTGGGATTTTTTTATCACTTTTTACAGTAAAAGAGATTAATCAAGCTATCGTATTGCAATTTGGTGACCCAAAAAGAATAATTTCACAACCTGGTCTTTACGTTAAAATTCCTTTTATTCAAAATGTCGAATATATAGATCGTAGAATACTAAGTTTAGACCCTGCGCCAGAAGAAGTTATCGCTTCAGATCAAAAAAGATTAATCGTTGATGCCTATGCTAGATTTAAAATTGTAGACCCATTAAAATTTTATATTTCTGTAGGCGATGAAAGAGTAGCAAGATCAAGATTGGCAACCATCATTAATTCAAGATTGAGAAGTGTTTTAGGTAAACAAAGTTTAGCAACATTATTATCTGAAGATAGAGCAAAACAAATGGATATTATTCAGACCGATGTTAATACCGAGGCACAAAATTTTGGTATAGAAATCATTGACGTAAGAATTAAAAGAGCAGATCTTCCTCAAGCAAATAGCGAAGCTATATATAAGAGAATGCAAACAGAAAGACAAAGAGAAGCTAAAGAATTTAGAGCTAAGGGTGCTGAGATGGCAGTTACTATCACATCAACTGCAGATAAAGAAGTAACAGTAATTTTAGCAAATGCTAAAAAACAATCAGAGATTATGAAAGGTGAGGGCGACGGTCAAAGAAACAGAATATTTGCAAATGCGTTTGGCAGAGATCCAGAATTTTTTGCTTTTTATAGGGCAATGATAGCTTACGAAAAAGCATTAATTGGAGGAGACACATCTTTAATATTATCTCCAGACAGTGATTTCTTTAAGTTTTTTGGTGACACAGGAGTCATTAAAAAACAATAATTAATTTAATGAAAGAGCTCATCATTGCGATAGGCCTCTTATTTTTTATTGAAGGCATGTTATATGCCATATTTCCATCAAAAATGAAAAATATGTTGAAAAATATTGAAAAAATGCAAACGAGCCAGCTTAGAATAAGCGGACTATTATTTGCTGTCGTTGGTTTTGTAATTATTTGGTATTTTAAGAGGTAGAATTAATGCGAATCTATAAAAAAGCTATTAATTTAAGTCTAATTTTTCTTTTTATTATTTTTCCAATTTCATTAGCACATAGCAAAAATATACCGAGTTCATTTGCTGATTTGGCAGAAAAACTTATGCCTTCAGTTGTAAATATATCAAGTACTCAAACAATAAAGACAACCTCTAACCCTTTTCCTTTTCAATTTCCTCCAGGCTCCCCATTTGAAGATATGTTTAAAGATTTTAATAGACCTACTGAGAGAAAAGCGACCGCTCTCGGTTCTGGTTTTATTATAGATAAAGAAGGAACGATAGTTACAAACAATCATGTTATACAAGGAGCCGAAGACATTATTGTTAGCGTTAATGGCTCAAAAGAATATGAAGCAAAAGTAATTGGTACAGATCCATATATGGATTTAGCAGTTTTAAAAATAGAATCTGATGAAAAATTTACGCCTGTTAATTTTGGAGACTCAGACAAAGCTCGTGTTGGAGATTGGGTTATTGCTATTGGAAACCCTTTTGGTTTCGGAGGAACAGTAACTTCAGGAATAATTTCTTCAAGAAATAGAGATATAGGTTTGACTAGATATGACGATTTTATCCAAACAGATGCATCAATCAATCAAGGAAATTCTGGTGGACCTCTTTTTGATTTAGATGGAAATGTAATAGGAATCAACACAGCAATCATTGCGCCTGGAGCGTCAGGCTCAATCGGAATAGGTTTTGCAATTCCATCTAATCCCGCTTCTAAAGTTATCGCGCAGCTTATTAAATATGGAGAAACTAAAAGAGGTTGGTTAGGCGTAAGAATTCAAGAAGTTACAAAAGAAATTGCCGATGTAGAGGAATTAGAAAAACCCAGCGGGGCTTTAGTTGCAAGTGTTTCAGAAAAAAGTCCAGCTGATAAAGCTGGGATAAAAGCAGGGGATATTATTTTAGAGTTCGATGGAAAAATTGTTGATACCATGAGAACACTTCCAAAATTAGTTGCACAAACGGAAGTTGGAAAAAGAGTTGTACTCAAAATTTGGAGAAACAAAAAATTAATTTCAAAAAAAGTAATACTAGGAAGGTTAGAATCTTCTAAAGAATTTAAAGCGGAAAATAAACCTCAAGAAGATAAAAGCAAATATACAAAAATAGAAAAATTAAAAATTTCTATAAGAGATTTAAATAAAGATGATATTTCAGAACGTAAATTACCGAAAAATACTACTGGAGTTGTAGTTATGGAAATATTAGAGGGAAGTTCCCTAAAGTTTGTGTCAGTCAATGATGTTATTGTTGAGATTCAAAAGAAAAAAGTTACAAATTCCAAACAATTTTCTAGTTTGATCAAAGAAATTATCGATCAAGATGTAAAAACTCTTTACTTAGCAATTTACAATTCAAGCAACCAGAGATCTTATATAACTGTAAAACTAAAATAAATTTTACATTATAGGCTTCAAATGGAGCGAAAAAAAAAAGTAATTTTACTAGCCGGTCCCACAGCATCTGGTAAATCAGAAATAGCAATTAAATTAGCGTCGCTTATAAAAGGGGAAATTATAAATGCAGATAGTATGCAAATTTATAAAGAAATTTCTATTTTAACTTCCAAACCAAATTTACAAGATACAAATATTATAAAACATCATTTATATGGCTTTGTTTCTGTTAAAAAAAATTTTTCTACAGGTCATTGGTTAAAAATAGTAATAAAAAAAATTAAAGAAATATGGAAAAAAGGAAAAACACCTATTGTTGTAGGGGGGACTGGGTTATATTTTAAAGCATTAACTGAAGGGTTAGTAAAAATACCAGATATTCCAAACAATCTAAGAAGACAAATTAGAAGGTTACATAAGCAAATAGGACAAAAAAAATTTTTTATCAAATTAGTTAAAATTGATCCTTTATCAAAGAAATTTGTATCACCTACAGATACACAAAGATCTATGAGAGCTTATGAAGTAAAAAAGTTTACAAATAAATCTTTATTTACGTTTAAGAAAAAAACTAAAGTCAATTTTAATAACAATATTTTTAAAAAATTTTTTGTTAATATTCCTAAAAATGTGCTGCATAAAAAAATAGAGAAAAGGGTAGAAAAAATGTTTAATGAAGGAGCTATTGATGAAGTGAAGAAATTTTATAAATTAAAAGTTAATAGAGAACTGTCTGCTAATAAAGTAATAGGAATTAAAGAAATTAGAGATTATTTATTGGGTACAATAACGCTAATTGAGACAAAGGAGCTAATTAAACAAAAAACAAGACAATATGCCAAAAGACAATTTACGTGGTCGAGAGGACATATGAAAACTTGGGAGACTATTTATTTATCCGATTTAAACGATTTATTTAAAAAAGCCAAAAATAAAATCTTCTAAAACTTGACCATAATCTAAACTCCGATAGATTAGTGGTAATGACAAATTTAATGACCGGAGCAGAAATGGTATTTCAAGCCCTAGAAGATCAGGGTGTAAAACATATTTTTGGTTATCCTGGTGGTGCGGTTTTACCAATATATGATGAATTAAAAAATCATAAAAAAGTAAAACATATTTTAGTTCGCCACGAACAAGGCGCAGGACATGCTGCAGAAGGATATGCAAGATCATCGGGAAAACCTGGAGTGATACTTGTTACCTCGGGACCTGGAGCAACTAATACAGTTACTGCCCTTACAGATGCTTATATGGATTCTATCCCGATAGTTTGTATTACTGGTCAGGTACCAACACATCTAATTGGAACTGATGCTTTTCAAGAATGCGACACAACTGGAATTACCAGACCGTGCACTAAACATAATTGGCTTGTAAAAGACGTTAATAAATTATCTCAAATTTTACACAAAGCTTTCGAAGTTGCTACCACAGGAAGACCTGGTCCCGTATTAATTGATATACCCAAAGATATTCAATTTAAAAAAGGAAAATACGTTAAACCAAAAATTCAAAAAGAAAATAATCAAAAGAGCAAGTCTACTTTTAATGGGCAGGATAAAAGTATTGATGCGGCCGTTGATTTGTTTAAAAAATCTTCAAAACCAATTTTGTATACGGGCGGGGGAGTTATAAATTCAGGTCCAAAGGCTACTCAATTACTTCGTGAGTTAGTTTCGTTAACAGGCTTTCCCATAACATCCACTTTGCAAGGCCTTGGAGCTTTTCCAGGATACGATCAACAATTTTTAGGAATGCTGGGTATGCACGGCACGTATGAAGCAAATAATGCCATGCACGATTGTGATTTAATGATAAACATTGGCGCTCGTTTTGATGACAGGATAACTGGTAAAATAGATGAATTTTCTCCAGGATCAAAAAAAATTCATATTGATATTGATCCATCTTCTATTAATAAAAATATTAAAGTTGATATAGCCTTGGTTGGTGATGTTAAGGTCGTTCTTGAAAAATTGATTTCGGTTTTTAAAAGTAAAAACCCAGACTTTGCTAATTCAAATAAGCAAAAAATATCTGCGTGGTGGAGTCAAATTGAAAATTGGAGAAAAAAAAATTCACTTAACTTTGTAAATAGCAAAGAAGTAATCAAACCACAATTTGCAGTTCAAAGACTTTATGAGTTAACTAAAGCCCAGGATACTTTCATAACTACTGAAGTAGGACAGCATCAAATGTGGGCAGCACAACACTATAAATTTGATAAACCTAATAGATGGATGACATCTGGAGGTTTGGGAACAATGGGATATGGACTGCCAGCAGCCATTGGAGTTCAAGTTGCTAATCCAAACAAGCTAGTAATTGACATTGCTGGAGAAGCTTCAGTTTTAATGACTATGCAAGAAATGTCGACTGCAGCTCAATATAAACTACCAATAAAAATATTTATTTTAAATAATGAGTACATGGGAATGGTTAGACAATGGCAAGAACTATTACATGATAAAAATTATTCTGAAAGTTATACTGCTGCTTTACCAGATTTTGTTAAATTAGCCGAAGCATATGGTTGTGTTGGTATAAGAGCACGCAAGCCAGAAGAATTAGATGAAAAAATAGCTCAGATGCTTTCAGTAAACAAACCGGTTATTTTTGATTGTGTTGTAGATAAAGCAGAAAATTGTTATCCTATGATACCTTCAGGAAAACCACACAATCAAATGCTGTTGGGCGAGCAAGACGAAGAAGAAATTTCTGACGAAGGAAAGGTTTTAGTTTAGCATGGTCAAGTCAGCTTATAGTTTTGAAACAAAAAAAGAAAAAATTGAACAACATATTATTGTTGTTTGGGTAGATAATGAAGCAGGAGTTCTTGCACGTGTAGTAGGACTATTTTCTGGAAGAGGTTATAATATTGACTCACTAGCTGTTGCAGAAGTAGATAAAAAAAAAAATATTTCTAGAATAACAATTGCTACATCAGGCACACCTCAGGTGCTTCAACAGATTAGACTGCAATTAGGAAAATTAGTTCCTGTTCACAAAGTAGCCGACTTTCCAAGTAATAAAAAAACTTTAATGAGGGAAATGGCATTGCTTAAAGTTGTTTCTTCAAAAAATCAGCTAGAAAAAGCGAAAAAATTATGCAAAAAATACAAATATACTCTTCTAGATAAAACAGAAAAATCATTTGTGCTTGAGGTTTCTGCATTAAAAAAAGAGATTGATGATTTAATAAAAAAATTACAACCTCTTGGTTTGGCTAGTGCATCAAGAACTGGAGTTGTTGCGATGACAAAAGGATCAGAGATTTATAAACAGATTTAAAGGCAATTTATGAAAATGTTTTATGAAAAAGACACTGACGTAAATTTAATTAAAAAAAAGAAAATAGCAATCTTTGGCTATGGAAGCCAAGGACATGCTCATGCATTAAATTTAAAAGATAGTGGAGTAAAGGAAGTTGTAGTAGCTCTTAGAGATGGGTCTGCAAGTAAAGCAAAAGCAGAATCAAAGGGATTAAAAGTTATGAATTTGTCAGATGCTGCTGAGTGGGCCGATATTGTAATGGTTTTAACACCAGATGAATTGCAAGCTACAATTTATAAAAATCATATAGAGCAAAGAATAAAAGAAGGAACATCAATAGCTTTTGCTCACGGTTTAAATATTCATTATGATTTAATTAAAGCAAGAAAAGATTTAGATGTATTTATGGTAGCACCCAAAGGCCCAGGGCATTTAGTAAGAAGCGAATATGAAAAGGGTGGCGGGGTCCCATGTTTGTTTGCGGTACATCAAAATGGTTCTGGAAAAGCAAGAGAACTTGCTATGTCATACGCTTCTGCTGTCGGGGGTGGAAGATCAGGAATTATTGAAACTACATTTAAAGATGAAGTCGAAACAGATTTATTTGGCGAACAAACAGTTCTTTGCGGTGGATTAGTAGAACTAATAAAAAATGGCTATGAAACTTTAGTTGAAGCTGGATATGAACCAGAGATGGCATATTTTGAAACTGTTCATGAAGTTAAGTTGATTGTAGATTTAATATACGAAGGTGGAATTGCTAATATGAATTATTCAATTTCAAATACTGCGGAGTATGGTGAATATGTTACAGGTCCGAAAATTATTAACAAAGAAGAAACAAAGAAAAGAATGAAAGAAGTCTTAGACGACATTCAATCAGGAAAGTTTACGAAACAGTGGATGGATGAATGCAAGAATGGGCAAAAAAATTTCTTAAAAACGAGAGCGAAGTTAGCAGAGCATCCAGTTGAAAAAGTAGGAGCCGGACTAAGAGCTCTTATGCCTTGGATCAGTAAAAAGAAGCTTATAGACAGTGATAAAAATTAATTTTTTAAAAACTTTTCACTTTTGGTGAGGAATTATTTTACATTCTCGCTTAGAGATTGTATTGTTATTTAAAAAAAGAAACCAAAATGTCTGACAAAAACAGAGTATACATATTTGATACAACAATGCGTGATGGTGAGCAGTCACCCGGCGCATCAATGAGTCTTGAAGAGAAAATTCAAATTTCCAGAGTTTTTGACGAACTTGGTGTTGATATAATTGAAGCTGGATTTCCCATTGCTTCCCCTGGTGACTTTGAAGCCGTTACTGAGGTTAGTAAAATTTTAAAAAAATCAATTCCATGTGGACTTTCTAGACACACAAAAAAAGATATTGATGCATGTTATGAGGCGTTAAAGTCAGCAAAAAGATTCAGAATTCATACTTTCATTTCAACAAGCCCTCTTCATATGAAGCATAAATTAAATAAATCTCCAGAAGAGGTTATTGAGTCAATAAAAGAACATGTAACATATGCAAGAAAATTTACCGATGATGTAGAATGGTCATGCGAGGATGGAACGAGAACCAAAATGGATTTTATGTGTAAAACTGTAGAACTTGCAATTAAATGTGGAGCAAAAACTATTAATATACCAGACACAGTTGGGTACTCAGCTCCTTCAGAATTTAGAAAAATAATCGAAACATTAATTAATAAAGTGCCTAACATAGATAAGGCCATCCTTTCAACGCATTGTCATAATGATCTAGGTTTAGCTGTGGCAAATTCTTTAGCCGGAGTCTCAGCTGGTGCAAGACAAATTGAATGTACAATTAACGGTATTGGGGAAAGAGCTGGTAATGCAGCATTAGAGGAAATTGTAATGGCAATTAAAACCAGAAATGACCTAATGCCATTTAAGACAGGAATTAATACAAAATTATTAAGTAAGGCATCAAAAGTTGTTTCAAACGCTACTGGTTTTCCTGTTCAATTTAACAAAGCAGTAGTTGGAAAGAATGCTTTTGCACACGAATCTGGGATACACCAAGATGGAATGTTAAAAAATAGAAATACTTATGAAATTATGACTCCAGAAAGTGTTGGTGTCAAACAAACTTCATTAGTCATGGGTAAACATTCAGGGAGACATGCGTTTAAAGATAAGTTAACCGATCTTGGTTATAAAGATATTACTGATGATGTAATTCAAATTGCTTTTGGAAAATTTAAAGTTTTAGCTGACAAAAAGAAACATGTTTACGATGAGGATATTGCAGCTCTTGTTGACGATAGTTTAATTAAAGAAGACAATGTTATAATTTTAAAATCTCTTAAAGTGTTTGCTGGAACAGGAGAACCACAAAGAGCAGATATGACATTAGAGGTTTATGGAGATATAAAAAAAGCAACAGAAACTGGCGATGGTCCAGTTGATGCCATTTTTAAATGTATAAAAAAATTATATCCTCATGATGTAAAACTTCAACTGTACCAAGTGCATGCTGTAACAGAAGGTACTGATGCTCAGGCAACGGTTAGTGTGAGAATCGAAGAAAAAGGAAAGACTACAGTTGGACAGGCAGCTGATACGGATACTCTGGTTGCGTCAGCTAACGCCTATTTAAATGCGTTAAATAAAATGATTATAAAAAGAGAAAAAACTGCACCAGAAAATTATCAAAAGCAAAAAAATTATCAACAACATAAAATGAAAGGAATATAAATGTTTGGATTGGGGAAAATAGGTCAGATTTGGTCTACTGATATGGCAATAGATTTGGGAACAGCAAATACTTTAGTTTTTGTGAAAGGTCAGGGTATTGTTTTAAATGAACCTTCTGTTGTTGCTATTATAGAAGATAAAGGAAAAAAATCAGTGCTTGCTGTGGGAGATGAAGCTAAAACTATGCTTGGAAGAACACCTGGAAATATTTCAGCTGTAAGACCATTAAGAGACGGAGTGATCGCGGACTTCGTTGTAACAGAGGAAATGATTAAACATTTTATAAAAAAAGTTCATAAACGAAAAGCTTTTGCAAATCCAAGAATATTAATTTGTGTGCCAACAGGTTCAACGCCTGTTGAAAGGAAGGCAATTCAAGATTCTGCACTTGCTGCAGGAGCTCGAAAAGTTTTGTTAATTGAAGAACCAATTGCAGCAGCAATTGGAGCTGGCCTACCTATTTCTGAGGCAACTGGATCTATGGTAGTTGATGTTGGCGGAGGAACTACTGAAATTGCTGTGTTATCTTTAGGAGGAGTTGTTTATGCAAATTCTTTAAGAGTTGCTGGTGACGCAATGGATACAGCAATTATAACTTACATGAGAAAACAATTTAATTTACTAGTAGGCGAAGCTAGTGCTGAAAAAATTAAAAAAGAAATTGGTACTGCTATGCCAACAAGCAATCATACTTACTTAATGAAAGGAAGAGATATAAGATCAGGTACACCTAAAGAAATAACATTGAAAGAGGAAGATACTGCAGAGGCTTTAAAGCCTGTTTTAAGTCAAATTCTGGCTGGAATAAAGGATGCTCTAGAAAAAACTCCCCCGGAATTATCTGCAGATCTAGTTGATATGGGTTTAGTATTAACTGGAGGAGGAGCTTTGTTAAAAAATATAGATAAGCTTATATCCAAGGAAACTGGTTTGCCCGTCGTTATTGCAGAAGATCCTTTATCTTGTGTTGCTCTTGGAACAGGTAAAGCTTTAGACCAAGAAGAAACATTTTCTACAATGCTAGTAGATAGATAATTTTTGTAGATAATGAATTATGGATACAAGACGTGAAGATGTTGGCATAACAATTCGTTCTGCTTTATTAGCAAAAGGCACAAAAAAAAGATTTTATTTATTTTCACTTACTATTCTTTCTGTCATATTTATCTATTTAGAAACTATAGAGACTAAGCCGCTTAACTATTTAAGATCATTTATTAAAGACACAATTTATAGAGGATCTGTGGTTGTTTCTGCCCCTCCAAAAGCTATAAGTAACTTAACAAATTATTTTATATCATACATAAATCTTAAGGATAGTTACAACGAATTAAAGAAAGAGAATGATTTATTAAAAAATAATATTTCAAAGTCCGACTATTTAGAGTTAGAAAATTCACAGCTAAGAAAATTAATTCAGGAACAAGTAGAATCATCCTCTGATTTTGCAAGCGCAAGAGTAATGTTAGATAAACAAAGTCCTTATAACAATTCTTTCATTATAAATATTGGTAGTAACAAGAATATAAAGAATGGCATGGCTGTTTTAAATGGAGAAAACTTTATAGGAAGAATAGTTGATGTGAATTTTTTCTCATCCAGGGTTTTACTTGTATCGGATTTGAACAGTAAAATTCCAGTTTTAACAGAACCATCAGCTTATCATTCTATTTTAAGTGGTCATGGTCCAAATAAACCAACATTAGAATTTTTGCCTGAAAATCACTCAATTCAAGATGGCGACAAAGTTTATACTTCAGGAAAAGAAGGGATTTTTTCTCCAGGCATTCCTATCGGTGAAACAAAAATTGATAATGGAGTTGTTAAAGTTTTATTGTTTTCAGATTTAAGTCAGGTCTCTTTCGTGAATGTTAAATTAAATGAATTAAATTTAGATAGTGAAAAATAGGTTTTATGGCTTTTTTTTATAAACAAATTAAATTTCGATTTTTTGAATTGTTGCCGATTTTTTTACTTTTTTTTATTTCGTTTAACGGTAATTCTGTAATTGATTTAAGATTTTTTTCAATAAATATTCACTACATTTTAGTTTATTACTGGGTATTAAGACAGCCAAACAGCATGACCTATGGCTTTGTATTTTTGTCTGGAATAATCAGTGATGTTGTTTATGGATTTCCATTAGGAGTTAACTCCTTATCATTGTTGGCGATAGCAGCAGCAGCTTCTTATGTAAGAGTTGTAACAGTAAGAATTACATTATTAAACGATTGGATTAGTTTTATTCCAGCATTATTAATTGCAAATTTTATCTATTTTCTTACTTTATACTTTTCAGATTATTCATTAAGTTATTTAGATTTATTTAAAGATTCTATTTTTACCGTTATTTTTTATCCAGTTTTATGGGGAATTTTTTCACTTATGTTAAATTTTATGAGAAGTTAACCAATGATAAGTTTTGCTGAAACATTTCAAAATAAATCAAAATTAATTAGTCGACGTATGTTTATTTTATCCGCAGCAAAAATTGTTGTGTTCATTAGCATATTTAGTCGGTTGTTATATTTGCAAATCGCAGAAAATATAAAATACAGATCATTGTCAGATAAAAATAGATTAAGAGAATGGAAAACTGTTCCACAAAGAGGCATAATCGAAGACTACTATGGGAAAAAAATTGCAAGCAATACCCAAGTGTTTCAATTACACATGGTTCCAGAAG
This sequence comes from Pelagibacteraceae bacterium AG-414-E02, assembly GCA_003214615.1. Lineage (GTDB taxonomy): Bacteria > Pseudomonadota > Alphaproteobacteria > Pelagibacterales > Pelagibacteraceae > AG-414-E02. The sequence continues at coordinate 223,392 of QCLK01000001.1, read as the reverse complement.
ATGTGCCTGATTTGGAAGAGTTATTTTTTAGGCTATCAAGAATCATTAACTTGGACAAAAAAAAACAAAGTAGTTTAATTAAAAGATTGAAAAAACGAAAACCTTGGGAGCCAATTATAGTTTCGGATAACTTAACCTGGTCTGAATTTTCCAGATTAAATCTTTTTTTACACGAGATCCAGGGGATAAAACCCGTGGTATCTGTAGCGAGAAAATATTCAGAAGATGGATCTTCCTCTCATATTATTGGCTATGTATCAGATATCAGTGTGTCAGATTTAGAAAAAAGCAAATTACTTAGAGAAATGAATGCACCTGGTTTAAAAACTGGAAAAAATGGTTTAGAAAAATATCTAAACGCATCAATGATCGGTCGGCCTGGACTTAAAAGATTTGAAGTTAATGCCTACGGGAAAAGAATAAAAGAATTAAAATTAATTCAAGGAACTCCAGGTAAAAATTTTAGAACAACCATTGATCAAGAAGTTCAAAAATTCGCAAACGAATTAATTAAGGATAAAAGTGGCTCTGTTTGTGTTATGGATATATATACGGGTGATATAGTAGCTATAGTTTCAAGTCCGACGTATAATCCAAATAAGTTTGTGCATGGTATAAGTCAAAATGATTGGCAAGAATTAATTAACAATTCAAAAAAACCGCTTATTAATAAGCCAATGTCAGGGCTATATCCGCCCGGCTCAACCATTAAACCAATTGTTGCACTGTCAGCGCTAGAAAATGATGTCATTAGTCCCAGCCTGGTTGTTGAATGCAGGGGTAGTGTTGAACGTTATGGACAAAAATATCATTGTTGGAAAGAAAAAGGCCATGGATTTATGAATTTAAGAATGGCCATCAAACAATCATGCGATATTTATTTTTACGAAACTGCTCGAAGATTGGGAGTTGACAGATTATCAATTACTGCGAAACAATTTGGACTAGGAAAAAAAGTTTTAGGCGCTTTTAATGAGGAAAAATCTGGAGTTGTACCAAACACAGAGTGGAAATTAAAAAATATAGGAAAAGGATGGGTTTTGGGGGAAACTATGATTACTGGAATAGGGCAAGGATATTTTCAAACCACTCCATTGCAATTATGTTTAATGATGGCACAGCTAGCTAACGGTGGATATGAAATCAAACCACGAATAATCGATGATAAATATGCTTTACAACCTATTATTAATGCTTGGAGAGAAAAATTTACTTCAAAAAATAATACGGATTCACATTTTTCAAACTTAAAAAAACTTTATAGAAATAAAGAAAACATTAAATTTGTACTTGAAGCTTTATATGGAGCAACTAATGAACCAAGGGGAACATCTTATGGCTCAAGGCTTCCAAAAGAATATATTTATGCAGGAAAAACAGGAACATCACAAACAAAAAGAATTACGGAAGAAGCAAGAGAGCTTAAGTTAAAACAAAAAGATTTGCCCTATAAAGATAGAGATCATGCGCTATTTATTGCATTTGCACCTTATAAAAATCCAAGATATTCAATTAGTGTTGTTATCGAACATGGAGGTACAGGTAGTTCAGGAGCAGCTCCAATTGCAAAAAAAGTGATAAAAAAAGTTTTAGACAGGCATAAGTTGCGAAAAAAATATCAATTAGACTTATTTCAGGAGGCTTAAATTATGTTTCAGAGAGGAAATCAAAGTTTCAGAGATAAATTTTTTGCATTAGATTTTACACTAATTTTTTTGATTCTATCGTTAGGAATTATAAGTATTTTTGCGATGTATTCCACAGAGCAAGGTACATTTGGCTATTATACAAAAAGTCATCTTTACAGATTTTGCGTTTTTTTTGTTTTGTTTATTATTATTGCTTTTTTTAGAGTTAGATTATGGGCTCAATCTGCTTATTTATTTTATTTAATAATATTAGCACTATTATTTGCTGTAGATTTTTATGGTGTAACTGCTTCAGGATCGAAACGTTGGATTAATTTATTTTTTATCAATCTTCAACCCTCTGAATTAATGAAAGTAGCCTTAATTATTTTTTTAGCGAGGTATTATTACAAAATCCCTTCAGAAAATATTACCCAAATAAAATATCTATTTGTACCCATCTTTGTAATATTTATTCCTGTTTTACTAGTTGCTACACAACCAGATTTAGGTACAGCGGTATTACTATTAGTCGGAGGTCTCGCTGTGATTTGGTTAACAGGTTTTAGAATAAAGTATTTTTTGTATACTTTTTTTGTTTTTATTTGTTTACTTCCAGTTGGAATATCATTTTTAAAACCCTACCAAAAATCAAGAATTTTAACTTTTTTTAATCCTGAAAGAGATCCTCTAGGAGCGGGCTACCAAATTATTCAATCAAAAATTGCCATCGGATCTGGTGGAATTTTTGGAAAAGGCTATTTGCAGGGAAGCCAGAGTTATTTAGACTATTTACCTGAAAAGCATACAGATTTTATATTTACCTTATTTTCTGAAGAATTCGGTCTAATTGGCTCCTCAGGCCTATTACTAGTTTATGTACTCATAATATATAGGATTGTTCAGATAGGTAATCAGGCGAGAAATAATTTTTCAAAATTATTCTGTTTTGGCTTCGCTGCGTCATTTTTCGCATATGTCGCTGTAAATATGTCAATGGTTCTGGGCTTACTACCAATTGTAGGAGCGCCACTGCCTATAATGTCATATGGTGGCTCGGCAATGCTATCCATGATGATAGGGTTAGGCATTGTTATGGGCTGTAAAGTCCATCAAGAGGAAGCAATATAAAAAAAGAAAATAATTTCTATAACAACTTCAGATTGTATTATTTTCCTTAAATTATCTCATTTTTATGTTCTAAATATTTACGTTTTGTGCTTAAATTAAATTATGTTTGAAAACTTACGCTCAACAAAAACAAAAGGTTTAAACCACAGCGGTCGTTCTTTCGTGGGAGAGACATTGCAGATCGAAGGAGACTTAAGATCTTCAGGTGCTGTTGACGTAGCAGGTTTGGTAAATGGAAATGTTTTTGTATCAGAAGTTACAATTAAAGAAACGGGATCAATCAGAGGCTCATTAGAAGCAACAGTTATAGAAATTAACGGACACATTGAAGGAAAAATTACAGCTGACACCGTCGTAATTGGAAAGACAGCAATTATTAAAGGTGATATTTTTTTCAGAAATTCGCTAAAAACAGAAGAAGGAGCGGATATTGACGGTTATATTAAAAGAGTTAGTAACGGTAAAACAAATACCGAGGAAGATATTGCAATTGAGGAAATTGTTGAGAGATCAGAACCAAGAAAACCAAAAATTGTACCTGTTACAACGCACAAAGAAGCAGTATAAATTGTCACCTCAGCACAAGTTCTGAAATAATATATAACTAAAAGCACTATGGACGGAGACGTAGAGCAAAAATCTTCTGTTGGAGTTATCGGCGCAGGTATCCAGGGTGTTTGTGTGTCTCTAAATTTAATTAAAAAAGGTTTCAAAGTTACTATTATAGATAAAGACGAACCTGGAAAAAATTCAGCTTCGTATGGAAATGCAGGTCATTTTTCTCCTTATGCTTCTTTATCAATGAATAGACCAGATATCTTAATAGATGTGCCGGCTATGCTGTTAAGTGCAACTGGACCCTTAGCTTTAAAATGGAACTATGTACCCAAGATGATACCTTGGTTTTTAAAATTTATCAAAAATTGTACAAAAAAGAAAATGATGCATACAGCAAAATATATGCATCAAATTTTAGATTTGGCATTGCCAGCGTATGATGAACTTTTTCAAGAGATTGATATTTCAGGATTAGTAGAAAGCAAAGGCATTATTTATTTTTGGACCGACAAAGATTTAAAAAGTAGAGAGTTAGAAATTAATGTTAGAAAAGAATTGGGTGTAGAACAAAAATTATTAAAACCACACGAAATTCATGATCTTGAACCACATATAAAACAAATTTATCATGGTGGAGTTTTGTATCCAGGTGCTAGGCATGCTAGAAATCCTAGAAAAATTTTAATTAAACTATTTGATTTGTTTTTAAAAAAAGGTGGAAAATTTAAAAAAGAAAATGTTGAAAAAATAAATTTTTCATCGGATGATAAACCGTTAATTAAAACTAGTTCAAATTTATACACATTTGATAAAGCAGTAATTGCATGTGGGGCTTTTTCAAAAAAACTAACAGATCAAACTAACGAAAAAATTCCGCTGGACACTGAACGAGGTTATCATGTCCATTTTAAAGGATACGACAATCTTCTTTCTAGACCAGTAATTTTTTTAAATAGAGGTTTTGGGATAACTCCAATGGAACAAGGCTTAAGAGTAGTGGGTACAGTTGAATTTGGAGGTTTACATAATCCAGTAAGTAAAAAAAGAATTTTAAATCTGGTAAATAATGCAAAATACCTTTTTCCAGAATTAAATGATCATGATGATGAATGGCTAGGTTTTAGACCAACACTGCCTGATTTTTTGCCAGTTATGGGAAAATCAAAAAATCACAAGAATTTATTTTATTCTTTTGGCCACCACCATTTAGGTTGGACACTGGGAGCCATTTCTGGAAAAATTGTTGCCGGCATAATTGCAAAAGAAAATACAAATTTAGACTTGTCTGCTTACAGTTCAAGCAGATTTAATTAGAGGTAAATTTGCTAACTAAAGATAGAACAGCTTATATTTTTCTCATATTAACCACTTTATTTTGGTCGGGCAATTTTATTGTTGGAAAGGCAGCAAGTTTTTTTGAAATTCCACCTTTTACTTTAAATTTTTATAGATGGACATTTGCCTGGCTTATATTAGCCCCCTTCACACTTAAGGAAATTCTTGAGAAGAAAGATTACATATTTCAAAATGTAAAATTAATTATAATTTTAGGAATTACTAGTATTACGATATTTAATTCCATTGTTTACTATTCATTAAATTTTACTCAAGTGATCAGCGGAGTTTTAATGATATCAACCATTCCTGTGATGATAATTGTTTTTTGTTGGTTATTTAAAATTGAAAAAACTAATATTTTTCAAGTATTAGGTGTTGTTTTCTCCCTTTTTGGCGTGATTATCATTATTACTAAAGCTGACTTATTTATTTTGTTAAATTTAAATTTTAATAAAGGAGATTTATGGATGGTAGTTGCAATGTTTTCTTGGGCAATGTATTCAGCCTTACTAAGAAAAAAAAAATTAGAAATATCTCAACTATCACTTTTGCAAACGATTATTTCTGCTGGGTTAGTTTTTTTACTTCCCGCATATCTATTAGAACTATCTTTGGGTTATAAAGCGAGTTTAAATTTACCATTTGTATTAACACTATCTTATGTTGTTCTCTTTCCAGGCCTAGCATCCTTTATTTTATGGATTAAAGGAATCTCTATTATTGGGTCTAATCGTGCGGGAATATTTTTGCATCTAATGCCAATTTTTAGCACGATTTTAGCTATACTTATATTTGATGAGCAATTTATGATTTATCATTTAATTGGGGCTTTATTAATTATTACAGGTATTATTCTGTCATCTAAAAAAAGTAAAAATGGATAAAAATTTAACAGCAGAACAGAAGCATATTCTATTTGAAGAAGGTACAGAGGCACCAGGGAGCAGTTCTTTAAATTACGAAAAAAGAGAAGGGGATTATCTTTGCGCGGGTTGCGGGACTAAATTATTTGAATCAAGTAAAAAATATGAAAGTGGAAGCGGTTGGCCTTCCTTTTTTGAGTCTTTACCCAATGTGTTTGAAACTAAAATAGATACCATAATTGGTTCTCCCAGGACAGAATATCATTGTAAAAAATGCGGAGGACATCATGGTCATATTTTTGATGATGGTCCTAAACCCACTGGCAAGAGATATTGTAATAATGGATTATGCTTAGTTTTTGCTCCTAAAAAAAACAAGTGATTTATTTTTTTTTAGTTATTACTTTAAATAGTTTTCTAGGAAAACTCCCTTCTTCAAATTTTTCTATATCTAAAATTTCAAAGCCTTTTGCAAGTTGATTTACTTTATCTTTAGAAAAGAAATGAACAATAAAACCATCGTTTTCGTAAAGATCTTCACCCATATGAATTCCATTTTTATAATCACCATCATCGGTATGACGAGCTGTGTATATATTAATTCCCCCAGGCTTTAAAATTCGAAAGATTTCTTTATTTAAATTTTCAAGATCTAAATTAGACAGCGCCATACAATAAAGCATATGAGAAAAACATGCGTCTATAGTATTGTTTTCAAAAGGCAGTTTTTTTCTTACATCAAAAACTTTTGCTTTTACAAAGTCAGAAAGATTTAATTTTTTAGACTTCTTTTTAATAGTTTCAATTGCTTTTTCGCTATAGTCAAAAGCTTCTACATAGACAGAGTTTTGTGCGAAAAATATTGTATCTCTGCCTAGGCCAGCTCCCAATTCAACAATATTTTTATCTTTGAAGAATTTAAGTGATGTGACAGCCGCTATACTCGGTTCATGGCCAAACATCACAGGCTTACTTGAAAAGCTATTCTCCCAATGCTGAGATTGTTGATCTAATTTTTTTTGATCCAAATTTATTTTGCTGGGTCAGGCACCTTACGTAAATAAGGCTTTAGTGTTTCCCATCCGTCAGGATATATTTTTTTTGCTTCATCATTTGTTACTTTAGGAACAATTATAACTTTTTCACCTGGTTTCCAATTTGCTGGTGTAGCAATTTTGTGTTTTGCTGTCCGTTGCATTGAATCAATTGTTCTCAATATTTCATCAAAGTTACGTCCAGTAGTCATTGGGTAAGTCAAAAATAAACCGATTCTTTTATCAGGTCTTACAACATAAACAGTTCTCACTGTTTGATTATCTACCGCTGTACGTCCCATAGAAGTCGTTCCCGCATCACCTTCTAGCATATTATAAAGTTTTGCAACTTCTAACTTTTCATCAGCTACAATTGGATAGTTTGGTTTCAATCCACAAACATCTTTAATGTCATCAAGCCATTTAATGTGATCAGAAACTGGATCCACACTTAAGCCCATAACTTTAACATTTCTTTTATCAAATTCAGGCTTCATTTTAGCTAACGCACCAAGCTCCGTTGTGCATACTGGTGTAAAGTCTTTTGGATGTGAAAATAAAACACCCCAGCTATCTCCTAACCACTTGTGAAAAGATAGTTTTCCTTCAGAAGTCTCCGCTGTAAAATCTGGAGCTACACTATTAATTTTTAAAGTCATTTTTTTATCCCTCTCTATGTTTTTTTAGAAGGATTATAATGAAGATTGATTTGCTATGCAATTTTTTATAAATTTTAAAAAATTATGATTTTTAAACAATTATTCGACAAAAATTCTTCAACCTATACGTACATAATTTCAAGCGGACAAGGAAGAGAAGCTTTAATTATTGACCCTGTAATTGAAAGCACTTCAGAATATTTACAAGTATTAAAGGAGTTAGATCTAAAACTTGTAAAAGTAATAGATACTCATATTCACGCCGATCATATAACCGGTTTAAATGAGTTGAGTAAACAAACAAATTGTTTGAAAATAATGGGAGAGAAATCTTCCTCAGAAGTTATAGATATTCGCGTAAAGGATAACGAAAAAATTAAAATTGAAAGTATAGAGTTAACATCAATTTATACTCCTGGTCACACAGATTGTTCATACAGTTTTTTTATGAAAGACAGGGTTTTTACTGGAGATACTCTGCTGATAAATGGCACCGGAAGAACTGATTTTCAAAATGGTAGCTCCTATGATGCATATAATTCTTTATTTAAAAAATTACTAAAATTACCAGAGAAAACTTTAGTATATCCCGCTCATGATTATAACGGAAAAACATATTCAACAATCGAAAATGAAAAAAATAACAATCCAAGACTTCAGGTAAAATCAGCAGAAGAGTACGCGGAAATAATGAAAAATTTAAAATTATCTAATCCAAAAATGATGGATATTGCCGTACCAGCAAATAAAAAAGGGTTAACACTTAAAGATCTAGATTCCTAAAAGTGAATCTAACTCACCTTTATTTTCTAAAGCTTTTAACTCTACATAACCGCCAATGTGTTTTTCTTCAATAAAGATTTGTGGAATAGTTTTTGCACCATTTGATTTTTTTGACATCTCTTCTCTTTTTTTTTCATCGTAACCAATATCGATCTCTTCATAACTAACTTTTTTTTTATTTAGTAAATGTTTAGCGGCAGAGCAAAAGTTGCACATAGGACCTGTATAAATCACTACTTTTTTCATTAATCTTATTATATGATAATTAACAGAAATGTTTCCACTTAATTATATATTATATATATAGTTTAATTATGTTTCCTGAAAACTACTTCATTTATATTCAGTTGATACTGTTTTATTTTATCACACCTGGACCACCTAGAGTCTTAATAGTTTCATACACCATAAGTCATGGTTTAAAAAAATCTGTTTGGACGGCTTTTGGTGATATATCTGCTAATTTTGTTCAAGCTGCCTTAGTTACTTTTGTTATTGGCAGTGTACTTATAGATAATCCAAGTATTTTTAAATATATTAAGTGGGCCGCTATTTTGTATTTATTATACTTAGCTTACGAGATATTTTCACAAAAAATTCAAAAAATAGATATTGGGTATAAAAATTTAAAAAGTAATTTAGCTATGTTTAGAGATGGATTCATAGTTGCTGGCCTTAGTCCAAAAGCATTAGTTTTTTTTGGTACGATTTTTCTTTCTTTTATAAATTTTGAAAAAAATGTTATTTCCCAATTTTTAATCTTAATTTTCACTTGGATGTCTTTAGATTTTTTAAGTTTGATGATTTATGGACTTGCAGCACGTAAAGTAGCGTCATGGCTTAAAGACAATCCTAGAATTTTAAACACAATCTCAGCGTGTGTTCTTGTAATTATAGCTATCATTATTGCCTTCATGCAAAACTATTAAAATTTATAGCAGTTGAAATTTTCTTTAAACATAGTTTAATAGCATAATTAATAATTACAAAGGGGGAATATAATGAATAAAATAATTAAATTTGCATTAGTTCTTCTTTCTACGCTTGGACTAATTTTAGGTACTGCTTCGACTTCTTTTTCAAAAGTTGAAGGAGATAAAATAATTTTAGGTGCTGCAGTATCACTTACTGGGAAATATTCATCAAATGGTGTTCATACTCAAAACGGATATAATATGGCCGTTGAAAGAATTAACAGCATGGGTGGTGTTAAAGTAGGTGGAAAAACTTATAAATTTGACATTATCTATTATGATGATGAATCAAATCCTAAGAGAGCAGCTCAACTCGCAGAAAGATTAATTAATCAAGATGGTGTTGAGTTTATGCTTGGACCTTACAGCTCAGGTTTAACGAAAGCTATGGCTCCAGTTACCGAAAAGTATGGAGTTCCAATGGTTGAAGCAAATGGTGCATCTAGATCTTTGTTTACAAAAGGATACAAATATTTATTTGCAGTGTTAGCTCCAGCAAACTTATATTTGGACGTAGCAATTAGAACCGCTGTTGAATTAAATGGTGGCAAAGGTGTTAAAATTGCTCAAGCTTTTGAACAAGATGCATTCTCACAAGACGTTAGATTAGGAATTTTAGATGCAGCTAAAGAAACTGGTTCTGAAATTATAATTGACGATAAATTGCCGAAAGAACTTAATGATATGGCAGCTACTTTAGCTAAAGTAAAAGCTACAAAGCCTGATGTTTTAGTTGTTTCTGGTCATACAAAAGGAGCCTTAACCGCTATCAGACAAATCGCTGAAATGAAAGTTGATGTTCCAATGCTTGCAATGACGCATTGCGATGCTGCAAAACTATCTAAGCAACATGGTAAAAATGCTCAGTACGCATTATGTGCTTCTCAATGGCATAAAACTTTAACTTACAAAGATAAGTGGTTTAAAGATGGTATGACATATGACAAAGACTTTACTAAAATGTTTGGATATGCACCACCTTATCAAGCTGCTGAATCTTCAGCTGCTTTATTGGTTTTCAAAGATGCTTTTGAAAGAGCAAATTCTTTTGATCAAAAGAAAGTAAGAGATGCTCTTGCTGCTACTGATATGCAAACTTTTTATGGAAACATAAAATTTGCTCCGGGCGGTCAAAATGTTTCTAAACCGATGGTATTATTCCAAGTTATGTGTGATAGCTCTGGAAAATGTGAAAACAAAGTTGTTGCTCCACTTAAATGGGCATCTGCTAAGTTAATTCATCCAATACCTAAGTGGTCTGAAAGATAAAAACTAATATTTAATGCCCCCTAAATTTTAGGGGGCATTTTTTTTCAACTAAAATTCTATGGACTTACTGATTTTTCAAGCGCCAATTTTAATGGTCCAAGCATCAATGGATGGAATTCTTCTTGGCATCCTATTTGCTCTAATTGCATATGGAATGGCTCTTCAATGGGGAGTGATGAATATTATTAATATTGCTCAAGGCGATCTTGTAATTCTAGGTGGTTATATTGCTTACTTTATGTACCTTTATGGAATTCATCCTGCATGGGGAGTAATAGTTTCACCAATAATTATGTATTTTGTGGGTATTGGAATTTACAAATTAGTTATCAATAAAGTTGTTGATAGAGATTTATTTATATCTATTTTAGCGACATTTGGAATCAGTATTCTTTTTATGCAATTGATGAATTTTGCATTTGGTGCAGACGTTGTTCTTGCAAATTCTGGTTATGGAACAACTATGCTATTTGATAACTCTGTAACTTTACCTAACTCAAAAATATTTGCAGCAATCATCAGTATTATTTTTGCAATTGGTTTAGTTCTTTATATGAAGAAATCCAAACTTGGACGTGCAATCAGAGCAACGGCTCAGAATGCAAGAGCAGCAAAAATTTTAGGCGTCGATACTGAGAAGGTATATGCAGCAACTTTTGGAATAAATGCAGCTCTATGCGGGGTAGCGGGGGCACTTATTTCAATTACATTTACTATTCATCCTTATATGGGATTACCATACACAATCAGATCTTTTATGATTGTTATTGTTGCAGGATTAGGAAACTTGCCTGGTGTCGCAATATCAGGAATGGGACTTGGTGTTTTTGAAGAGTTTGCAGACTATATACTCGGAACAGAATTTAGAATTGGATCTGTATTTTTATTGTTAGTTTTAATTTTAGTTTACAGAAGATTTAAACTAGCTAAAAAAAGAGAATATTTAAAATGAAAAAAGCTATTTTAAAAGATGATCATGGAAAATCTTTAGAAGTTGATCTAAAGGAGTTTCTTGATCACTTAAATGAATATCATAAAGCTGGAATTAGTACACACACTCAAAGCGGATGTTCATTTACAGTTAATGATGAGTTTAGAAATAAAATAAATAAGTTATATAATGAAAAAAAATAATTTAATTTTATATGGTGGTTTGTTGGCGTTGGGTTTGGTTGCGCCATTCATTTTTCCAGCATTCAAAGTTCAATTATCAATACTTTGTGTTTTAATAGTTTTAGCAATAACCTGGAATATCCAAGGTGGCGAGATGGGATATAACTCGTTTGGTAATATTTTATTCTACGGACTAGGCATGTATCTTTGTGCATCCGTTCAGGTAGGAATGTTTTTTCCTTTAGCTGAATGGACTGAAAGTGGTGGAGAGAAAACGTTTGTTCACACTCCTGTTCAATTTTTTCAAGGTATTGCTGCTGGTTTAGTTGTTGCCGCAGTTATACCAGCTATAGTCGCAGGATTAATAGGATATTCAATTCTAGGATTAAGAGGACATTATTTTGCAATTGGTACATTAGGTTTAGGTGTTGCCGCTGGTGAAATTTCTGGTGGAATAGAAATCATTGGAGCAGGACAAGGTTTTACAACCCCACCATTTCCAAATGTTGGAAGCCTAGAAGCAAGAGGTGAATTTTTTTATTATTGTAGTTTTGTGGCACTTGTACTGACATTTATTGCAGTCAAATCTATTTACTCAACCAGATTTAAGTTAGTCCTTAATGCAATCAGGGATAATGAAGACAAAGCTGAGGCAATGGGAATTCAAACAATGAAATATAAAATTATTGGTTGGATGATTTCAGCATTTTTCTGTGGCCTTGCAGGTGGAATAATGGGAGGTCTTGTCGGATATATAGACTCCACTGATGTTGCGTTTGATGGAAGAGAGATGGGGGTATTTATGGTTTTAATGGCAATATTAGGTGGTAAAGGAACTTTATGGGGACCAGTTATTGGAGCTACTATATTTCATATATTTAAAGAAGGTTTTTGGACTTTCTTTCTTGGTTGGCAGTATGTTGCCCTTGGAGTTTTGATTGTTGTAATTGTAATTTATTTTCCAGAAGGAATCATGGGTTGGCTCAGAGAAAAATATCCTGAGAGATTTGGTGAAGTAATTGACGACGTTGATCGAAAGGCGCAGGTTGAACTTAAATGAGTATTTTAGAAGTAAACAACGTAAGTAAATCATTTGGGGGCGTAAAAGCAAATGTTGATATTTCCATGTCCGTTGATAAAGGAAAAATTGTTGGTTTAATTGGCCCTAATGGATCTGGAAAAACAACTTTGTTTAACTCTATTGTTGGGACTTATCCTGTAGATCAAGGTTCTATAAAATTTAATGGTAAGGAAGTTTCAGAATTACCAGTTCCGGTAATTGCTAAGCTTGGTCTGTTAAGAACATTTCAACAAACTAGAATATATGGAAAATTAAATTGTGTAGAAAATATGCTTATTAGTCATAAGGCAAGTGACGAAAGTTTGGTAAAAATATTTTCACAGATACCTAAAAACTTAACTGAAAAAGCTGAAAACTTATTAAACTTTGTTGGATTATATCAAAAAAGAAAGTTAAGAGCAGGAGACTTATCTTTTGGTCAACAAAAGTTGTTAGAACTCGCTATGGCATTAATGAATGAACCAGAAATGTTGTTATTAGATGAGCCAACAGCAGGGATAAATCCTACATTAATAAATGGAATTATTGATAGACTTATAAAAGTTAATCAAGATTTTGGAATTACTTTACTCGTAATTGAACATAATATGAGAGTAATTATGCAATTAGCAGAGAGCATATTTTGTTTAGCTCACGGCAAAATGCTAGCAAACGGAACTCCAAAAGAAATAAAAGGAGATAAACGAGTAATCGATGCTTATCTTGGAGCGCAATAATGAAAAATCAATACGAAGTATTAGGAAAAGCACCTGTAGCAGAAGATTTGAAAAAATTATCAAATGAAGATGTGCATCTAACAATTAAAAACCTATCAGCAGGGTATGGTAAAATGGAAATTTTACATAATCTCGATTTATTTGTAGGTAAGGCACAATCCTTATGTTTAATTGGTCCAAATGGCGCTGGAAAATCTACTATTCTTCATTCGATATATGGTTTTACAAATATATTTTCAGGTCAAATTGAAATAAATGGAAAAGAAATTACAAATTTAACACCAGCGCAAAAATTAAAGTCAGAAGGAATCGCTTACATTTTACAAGACAATTCTGTTTTTCCAGACATGACAGTTGAAGAAAATCTTCTAATGGGGGGATATATAAAGGATAAAACTGAAGAATCTTTTGAAGAAGCAGAAAGAGTTCTTCAAAAATATGAAAGACTAAAAAATAGAAGAAACCAACCAGCAAAAGTTTTATCTGGTGGAGAGAGAAGATTGTTAGAGATTTCAAGAGCTTTAGTGATGAAACCATCTATATTATTAGTAGACGAACCATCCATAGGACTTGAACCAAAATATATTGAGATGGTATTTGAAATACTTTGGGATCTTCAAAAAAATGAAAAAAAAACAATTATTCTAGTAGAACAAAATGCAAAAAAAGGACTAGAATTTGCAGACATAGGTTATGTTTTGGTTTCAGGACAAACCGCCATAGCTGGAAAAGGAAATGATCTATTAAAAAACCCCGATGTTGGAAGATTGTTTCTTGGGGGTTGATGATCAATCCAAAATATTTTTTTCGAGGTTTAAAATCTTTAAAAAGTTTGGATAGTCCAGCATTAGCTTTAGGAGCTAGCTTTATAGCTATTGGTGCCCTGTTAAAAAATATTGGTTTTAATCTTGAACAAAGTATTTTTTCTACTTTTTTGACTTACGCATTGCCAGGATCATTAGTAATGGCTGAATCTTTCATTGTTGGAGCTTCACTAGTTAATATTTTTTTAGCTGTTTGGTTGGTCAATGCACGCCTTTACCCTATGACGGTATCTTTAATGCCTCTTCTATTTCACAAAAGCCAACCAAAATGGAAATACTATTTATCATGTCATTTCATTGCTGTGTCTGCATGGCTAATAATGAAATCAAATTATCAAAAGATAGAAAAAAAACATCGAATAGACTTTTGGATGGGAATAGGAACTGGAACTTGGTTAACCGCTATATTTTCGACGATTATAGGTTTTTTAGCTTCTGATTATTTAAATAAGGATATGATGATTGGATTAGCTATAGTTAATCCAGTTTACTTTACCTGCATGATGGTTGGAGCAATGAAAAGTTTACAAATTAGTCTTTCAATAATATTAGGAGCGATATTAGGTCCTGTATTTTTTTTCATTTCACCAGAATGGTCCATATTATATGGAGGTGCATTGGGTGGAACAGCAGCTTTTTTTATAGGAGAATTTAAATGAGTGATATGTCTAGTAATATAATATTAGTAATCTTGGTAACTTCGCTTGCAACATATTTATCAAGATTTTTAGGAGTGGTAAGTTCTGAAAAAATAGATGAAACATCAAAAATTTTTAAATGGTTTAACTGCATAGCTTATGCAATTTTAGCAGCACTAATTGCTAGAATGATAATTTTCCCAGCAGGAGTTTTATCTGAATCAGTAATTTTTTTCAGATTTGTTGTTCTGATAAGTGCTATTATACTGTACTTAATTACTAAAAAAAACTTAGTGTACCCGACTGTATTATCAGCTATAATTTTAGCATTGTTGAACAATTATTAAGGGGGAATAAAATATGAAAGACATATTAGTAGTTGGCAGACTAAAAGAAGGTAAATTTGAAAAATTCATGGGCTTCATGCAATCAGACGCTGGAATGGCTGAAAGAAAAAAAGTTGCAGATGTTACAAAAACTTTAGGAGCAGTTAGTCCAGATAAAAAAGCTGTTATGTTTAAAATTGTCGTTCATAACGAAGATGCTATGCATGCATTTGTAGATGGTTCAAATCCTGTATCAAAACCAGTCTGGGATGAGGTTATGGAATCCTTTGAGCTTTATGAATTAAAGAAAGTGAGATAATAATGATAGAAAAATTTAACGGAATAATTTACTTAATTGTTTTTTTAGTTCATTTTGTTGGATATGCTTTTTACGCATTCAGATGTTTAGCTGGAACTAAAGCGTTTGTAGATCAATATGGCATGGGAGATGGTGCTGCAATAATGACTAGATTTTTTGGCTCTTTTATTGTTGGTTCAGTTTTGATGGCAATTTATATAGGTTTTGTAAGAGCTGATGGACTAGCAAACACATGGGCATTTTTTAATTTAATTTTCTTACAAAATGTATTTGCATTTATTTTTGCAATTTGGTCTCACAAAAAAGGAAATTTGGGCACCAATGAGAAAACTTCAATCGAGGGAATAATTGCTCCTGGAGTTTTAACTCTATTAAGTGCAATTCTTTGTTACGGACTTGCAGATCGAATATATAGCTAATTTATTTTTTAAAACTTCAATATATTTGCCAAATAATTAATAGAATAGTTCGCTGAAAATAGTTCTTTAAAATTCCCTTTATTTAAGGGTAGGGCTTCTATATTCTTCATTGCATCATGAAATTAGGATTTATTGGAACCGGAAAAATTACTTTATCAGTCGTAACTGGAATTTGCACTTCAAAAATTTCCTTTCAAAAAATTCTTGTTTCACCAAGAAATAGAAATATAGCTCAAAAATTAAAAAAAAGTTTTAAAAAAGTTAGTATTGGAAAAACTAACCAAGAAATTGTTGATAAATGTAATTGGGTTTTTTTAGCTGTAACACCGAAAGTAGGTAAAAAAATATTACCCAAATTAAATTTTAGATCCAGTCAGAAAATTATTAGTTTTATTTCTACAATTAATTTGGCTCAACTAAAAAAAATAGTTAAGAAAAAGATAAAAATTGTTAGAGCTATACCATTACCGCCAATTTCATTAGGAAAGGGGCCGGTTCCAATTTGTCCGCCAGATAATCAGGTTAAAAACTTTTTTAATAAAATTGGAACAACTGTCGAAATCCGAAGTGAAAAATCATCAAAAAATTTCTGGGCTACTTCAGGATTGATGGCTCCTTTTTATGAAATATTAAAAGTTTTGTCAGATTGGTTGGTTAAAAAAGGAATTAAAAGAAATGAAGCTCAAAAATATATAACTTCATTATTTGTAGCTTTATCAGAAGATTCTGTAGTTAATTCAAAAAAACACTTAAAATATTTAGTGGCAGAATCGCAAACTCCAAAAGGACTTAATGAACAAGCCGTTAAGGAGCTTCGAAAGTTAGGCTTTTATAAATCTTTAGAAAAATCTCTGAATAGTATTATTAAAAGATTAAACAAGAGTTAATTTTTATGCAGCAAGATTCTAATATCTTACAGGTAGATAAACTTTCCAAATATTTTGGAGGTTTGGCCGCGGTCGCAGACTGTTCTTTAAAAATCAAAAAGGGTTCTATAACTGGAATAATTGGTCCCAACGGTTCTGGCAAAACAACTTTATTTAATTTAATTGCAGGAAATATAAAGCCATCTGATGGGAATGTGTTATTTCAAGGGGAAGATATAACAGGAATTCCTTCTTATGAGTTATTTTCAAAAGGTTTGCTCAGGACTTTTCAAATCGCACATGAATTCACCAATCTTACTGTACTAGAAAATTTAATGATGGTGCCGGGTAATCAATCTGGAGAACAATTAACAAATGCTTTGTTTAACCCAAAAATTGTAAAAAAAGAAGAAAAAAAAATTAAGGAGAAAGCTCTTGAGGTAATTGAATTTTTAAACCTTACTCATTTATCTAGAGAATTAGCTGGCAATTTATCGGGTGGGCAAAAAAAATTGTTAGAGCTTGGAAGAACTATGATGGTAGATGCCAAGTTAGTTTTATTAGATGAAGTAGGAGCAGGAGTTAACCGAACCTTATTAAAAGATATAGGCAGTGCAATTTTAAGACTAAACAAAGAAAAAGGTTATACCTTTTGCATGATTGAACATGATATGGATTTTATAAGCAGACTATGTGATCCGGTGATTGTGATGTCCGAAGGTTCGGTTTTGTTCAAAGGAACTTCTTATGAAGTAAAAAATAATGAACAGGTAATCGAAAGCTATCTTGGAAGAGGTTCTAAGGTTAGAAATGGTTCAGGGTAATGGCTTTTTTCTCTGGTGAAAACATGACTGGTGGTTATGGAGGAGCAGACATAATCAGTTCCTGTACAATTTCTGTGAATAGGGGAGAGATTGTAGCGATTCTTGGACCTAATGGGGCGGGAAAATCTACCGCAATGAAAGCAATGCTCGGTTTATTAAACCTTAAGTCAGGAAAAATCTCGATTGATGGAAAAGATATATCTAAATTAACACCACAAAATAGAGTCAGAGAGGGGATATCATTTGTTCCTCAAACTAAAAATGTCTTTACCGGATTAAGTGTACAAGAAAATTTAGAAATGGGAGCTTTTCTACGAGAAGAACGTATAGAAGAAATTATTAATGAAATTTACGAATTATTTCCAGTTTTAAAAGAAAAAAGTTCTCAAATAGTAGGAGAGTTATCTGGTGGCCAAAGACAACAGGTTGCTTTGGGTAGAGCTTTAATGACTAAACCTACAGTTTTGATGCTCGATGAACCTACTGCTGGTGTTTCTCCAATAGTAATGGATGAATTATTTGATCATATATTAAAAGTTAAAAAAACAAATGTGGCAATCATAATGGTTGAACAAAATGCAAAGCAAGCTTTAAGCATTGCGGACAGAGGCTATGTTTTAGTCACAGGAGAAAACAAATTTTCTGGCACAGGAAAGGAATTATTAAACGATCCTGAAGTTAGAAGATCATTTTTAGGTGGATAATATGGATATTATAAATGCAATAGTTCTACTTTTAAATTACATATTTGTACCAGCCTTATCCTACGGCTCTCAGTTAGCCCTAGGTGCCATTTTTGTTTCTCTAATTTATGGAATTTTAAGATTTGCTTATTTTACTGCTGGAGACCTTATGTCATTTGGAACTATGTTTACGATTTTATTTACATGGTATTTTCAATCATTAGGAATTAGTCTAGGGGTGCTTCCTACAGCGCTGATCGCTATTCCGTTTGGAATAATTATTACAATTTTTTATGTTCTTGTTAAGGATAAATTAGTTTTTAGTTATTACCGTTTTAAGAAAAGTCCACCTGTTATGCTTGCAATGGTGAGTATTGGAACAATGTTTGTTACCCAGGCAATTGTTAGAATAGTTATAGGACCTTTTGATAGAAGATTTTTTGATGGTGAAAAATTTATATTAAAGGCAAATGAATTTAAAGAAATAACAGGTTTAAACGAAGGACTAACTATTAAGTCAACTCAGGTTATTACTTTATTAGTCACAATTATAGTTGTGTCTATTTTATTTTGGTTTTTAAACAAAACTAAAACTGGAAAAAGTATGCGTGCTTATTCAGATAATGAAGATTTAGCATTGCTATCTGGTATAGATCCTAAAAAAGTTGTTATGATTACTTGGGTGATAGCTGCAATTTTAGCGACAATTGGTGGAACTTTATACGGTTTAGATAAAAGTTTTAAACCATTTACCTACTTTAACAATATGCTTCCAATATTTGCTGCTGCGATTGTTGGCGGTATTGGAAATCCTTTTGGAGCATTTCTCGGGGGATATGTAATTGCATTTTCAGAAATACTTTTAACTTATGCCTATAGAAAATTTTTTGTTTATATCCTTCCAGAAAGTTTAGAACCAAATAGCTTAATACAACTGCTCTCAACCGATTATAAATTTGCAGTTTCATTTTCAATCTTGGTTATAGTTTTATTATTTAGACCCTCGGGTATTTTTAAAGGAAAAGTACTATGAGACAAAACCTAGACGTAATAATTGCTTATATAATAATGTTGGGATTAATAATTTTAGTTGGGTTATTTCAGTCTTGGAGCATAGCATTATCAATTTTATGTTTTTGTTTAATATCTGCTGTTATGACAATGGGAGCAAATATCCAATGGGGATATGCGGGATTAATAAATTTTGGAATCATGGGCTACACAGCTCTTGGTGGGTTAGCAGCTGTTTTAGTTTCAGTTCCGCCCGTAAAGGAAGCTTGGCAAGTAGGTGGTTTAAATATGATTTTTAGCGTCATTCTAATTGCTTTAATAGTATTTAGTGTTCGTTTTATTATAAAAAACTATAAAAAATCAAAAAAAAGGAACTATGGAGTTGCTCTTGTAATAATAGTGGGGTTAATTCTTTTAAGACTAATATCTGGACCAGCGATTGAATCAATAGAAGCTGTTAGTCCAGCTACCACTGGTTTTTTAGGAGGCATGGGTCTGCCCATCCTATTTTCTTGGATTGTTGGAGCCTTTTTTGCTGGAGGCTTAGCATATATTATTGGAAAAATTGCTTTAGGACTTAGAGCTGATTATTTGGCGATAGCAACACTATTGATATCAGAAATTGTAATTGCAGTAATAAAACATGAAGACTGGTTATCTCGTGGTGTTAAAAATGTTATTGGTTTAAAAAGACCAGTTCCTTATGAAATTGATCTTCAAGCTAAGGAGTGGTTTATAAATTTAGTAGCAAAATTTAATCAGGGTACTTTGAATTTAATTACCGATTCTTTAGAAAAAGAGCAAATGTTAAAACAGTTGGTAATTGAGGGGTCCACAGTATTTGTAAAATTATGTTTTGCAGGTCTTTTTACTATAGTTGTAATTATTTTATTAATCATTACTCAAAAAGCTCTTTACTCACCGTGGGGAAGAATGATGAGAGCGATCAGAGATAATGAAGAAGCTGCTAATGCAATGGGAAAAAATGTTGTTAAACAACATCTTTTAATTTTTGTTCTTGGTTCAGCAATAGTTGGAATAGCTGGAGCAATGATGGTTACTTATGATGGTTTATTTACTCCAGGAAGTTATAGACCAATGAGATATACTTTTTTAATTTGGGTAATGGTAATTGTTGGAGGTAGTGGAAATAATTTTGGAGCAGTTTTAGGTGGTTTTGCCGTTTGGTTTTTATGGATTGAGGCAGCACCCATTGCTTTATTTTTAATTAATTTTTTTACAAGCGGTTTAGAAGAAACAAATGCTTTCAGACTTCATTTAATAGATAGTATTCCTTACTTTAGATTTTTGATGATGGGAGTAGGACTCTTATTAATTATGAGATATAGGCCAAAAGGTATTTTGCCAGAAAAAATAAAACATTCATAAAATTTTCATATACTTTAAGTCAAATTGACCCAATCTGGTCATACAAATTATTATAAAATCTGTTGGATGGGTTAAGCTAGATAGATTGTTTTAAGAGGGGACAAAGTGAAAACTGAAATAAAAAGTCTTTATTTTGACTCTGCCAAGAAGGATCAATCGAGTGGCAGATTGGATGTCAATGACCTTTTGCAGAGAAATAAAGAAAAGGAAAAAGCTGAGAAGCACTTAAATCGAGTTATAGTGCTAAGCGCAACAGCAGTAGCATTATTCGTAGTAGTTATAGTTAGTTATTTTTGAAATTATATTTATCTTTTTCTATTTAAAGTATTAATAACTGTAGCTACGAAATCGCTAAAAATAACTATTGTATTCGAAACGTTTTCTTTAGTTAAAACATTTTTCGTTCTAGCGGTGGTAATTTGATTTATATAATATCTTTTTGTTTTTGACTCTTTAACAAATAATCCCAATTTAACTAATTTTTCCAGCTTTCTTGAACAGGTAGCTCTAGGTATTTTCGCGATTTCTGATATTGAAGTTGCGCTGATTGAAAAATGATTATTTTTACTTTTATCAGCACTTTGTCCTATTATTAAATGCAGATCATCTACATTTATTCTTTTTTCTTTTAATTTTTGATTAGTGTTTTGTAATGTTGGAATGAAAGCTTGTATCATGATTAATATCAAGTCTAGATCCTTTAAATTGCTTTTCCACATTTTTAACCATTTTAAGCGGCAATTTAAGAAATGAAACCAGTAAAAAGAAAAGTTATCTTTTAATTCTTTTTTCACTTCATCAATTTTAAAATTAAGATTTAAAATTTTTGAAAATTTTGAAATAAATATAGATAAAATATTAATTTCATAATTGATTTCTTTGATAAAACTTTCTTGCTGAGCTTTTTCAAGATCCCAGTGATATTTTTTTTCGCTATTTTTATAAATAATTTTTTCTGAAGCAAGTTTATTTATTTTCCTTCTTACGGTTTCTTTCGGAACGCCTGTATCTTCTACTATGGTTGATATTTTGTGAGAAATTCTACCTATTTTGTTTACATTTGAAAAAAAACCATTTAAAGAAATATCAAAATCTAAATTTTTCTCTCTCTGTCTTAGAATTTCTTGTTGAACTTTGCTTACAAAAGCGAGGAGAATACATGCAGATTCAAGATTTTTGTATTTTTTATTTATTGCACTTAACAAAGAACTGTGCATTTCGTAAAATGCTGCAGTGATATCTACGTAGTGATTAGTTAACAAACTTGATATATGTTTTGACTGGATTATCTGATCTTTTTTTAATTGCAACATATAATTTTTTTAATTATCCCCAAAATTGAAGTTCAAAATGGGTTTTATTTGACCAATTCTAATAGAGTATGTCAATTAAATATAATATGTTTTTGATTAAAAATTGCTGCAGAAAATATGTCTTTCATATAGCATTGAACTCTTGAGACAATTGTACGCTTGTGTTATTTTAATTTTTTTAGCATAGTGAATATAATGAATTTAGAAATATTTTTTTTAAACGGGTACGGGCAATTTGTTTGGCCAGCGTTTATTTTCACTTTTGTAATTTGCTTTTATCTTTACGCAAAAACTAAAAAGGAATTTAAGAAATTCGAAAAAATATTTTTGACAGAGTTTGAACAGTCAAAAGCTATAAAATTTAAAGTTATTGTGCAAAAAGGCGCAAAAGAAAATTTATCTAAAGGATCAATTTTTTAAATATCTTAAATCGCTAACAAAGCAATTAACATATGTTAACTAAAAAAGTTAAATCAAGAGTTGTCTTCTTGATTCTTTCCATAGTCTCAGTATCTATAATAATTTTTTTTATTCTCAGATCTCTAGAAGAAAATGTGATTTACTTTTTTTCCCCAACAGAAATTTATAATAAATCAAGCATTTCACCAAATAAAAAAATTCGAGTGGGAGGGTTAGTTAAAGAAGGTTCGAGCACTAAAAAAGATAACGGCATAAATTTTATTATAACTGATTTAAAAAACGAAATAATCGTAACTTATAGCGGCCTGGTCCCCAATTTATTTTCTGAAGGAAAAGGTGTTGTTGCTGAAGGAAAATTAAGAGATAAAAAATATTTTATTGCTGATAAGATTTTAGCAAAACACGATGAAAATTATATGCCACCTGAGGTTAGTCAAGCTTTGGATAAAGCTAATTAAATGTTTTATTTACAACAACATTTTAATTATTCTTTTTTAAAGGTAATATATTTAGATGATTAAAAATTTTTTCCCAAATAAAATTCTTTCATTAAACAATAGACTAATTTTCGTTTTAATAATTATGATGATCTTCATTGTTATTATTGGATTTATATATGCATTATTTATATCACCACCAGATTATGTTCAGGGCGATTCAGTAAGAATTATGTATGTGCATGTTCCTTCTTCATTTATTTCGCTTGGATGTTTTGCTTTTATTGGATTAGCTTCTATTTCTAATCTAATTTTTAAAACTAAGTTTGTATCTTTAATGGCAAAAAGTTTAGCACCTGTTGGTTTAGTTTTCACTTTAGTTTCTGTCGTAACTGGATCTTTGTGGGGAAAACCTACCTGGGGAATTTGGTGGGCATGGGATGCAAGACTAACGTCTATGATAATTTTACTGTGTTTTTATATTGCCTATATTTTGACTTGGAAACTTATTGATAGTTTTGAAAGGGCAAACAAAATATCTTCGTTCATTGGAATTATTGGTTTATTTAATTTACCAGTTATAAAATATTCTGTTGATTGGTGGAGCACACTTCACCAACCATCAAGCATAACACTTACTTCGGCGCCAACTATTCATTACACAATGTTAATTCCTTTATTCATCATGTTATTTGGAATGGCAATTTATTCTTTGATCATTTTTTTAATGAGATACAAGACTGAAATTATGAAATTTAAGCTGAACAAGAAAAAAAATTACAAATAGTGAATTTTTTTAGATTTTTTATTATGAAACAAAACAATCAATACTCCGATTATAAGAAAAAGAAATGGCAACACCCAGAGCGCAAGTGTACTTAATTTAAAAGGTGGTTTAAGTAAGATAAAATCTCCATATCTATCGGTTAAAAATTTATAAATCTCTTCATCTTTTTTCCCTTCTTTTATTTTGCTTCTTATTAAAATACGCAAATCTTTAGCGAGTGGTGCGCTTGACTCGTCAATAGATTCGTTTTGACAAACCATGCATCTTATATTTTTTGAAATATTTCTAGCCCTAAATTCCTGTTTTTGATCTTGTAAGATTTCATCTGGTTCCACAGAATTGGAATTATTTGTTACCAAAAATACTAGGCTAACACTTAAAATAAATAAAAGGATATTTGTTAATAAAATTTTATAAGTTGTCATTATTTATTATCTTCAATTATTAAATTAATTTTTTTATATATTTTTTTTGTAACTGGTCCCGCATGACGATATTTAATTATTCCTTCTGGATTGACCACGAATGTTTCTGGAACTCCATACACTCCCCAGTCTATAGCTATTCTTCCATTTTTATCCAGAGCTACATTTGAATATGGATTACCTAATTTTTTTAGCCATTGAATAGCTTTTTTGGGATTATCTTTATAATTTATTCCTATTACTTTAATCATTTTTTCATCTGAAAAACGTTTAATATAAACATGTTCGTCAAGACAGGGTTTGCACCATGTTGCAAAAAAATTTACCAAAGTCGTTTCATTCCCAAATTCTTTTGAAGAAATAAAATTTTTGTCTTTAAATAATGATTCAGCTTCAAATTTTGGAATATTTTTATTTAATAAAGCTGACGGAATTTCGGAGGGATTTCTATCAATCATCAATAAATAAAAGAAAACTAATAGAATCGATAAAAAAAATATTAAAGGAAATTTTAGCAATTTTTTTTTCATTATTGTGAACTTTTTAGTTTTTTTAGATTTTTAGCAGTAGAAACTATCCCCCCCAGAAATATAACTAGAGCGCCAATCCATATCCAAACAACAAGAGGGTTATAATAAATTTTTACCACCCAACCATCTTTAAAATTTCCTTCTCCCAAAACAATGTACAGATCTCTAAACAAATTAGTGTGAATGGAAGCTTCTGTAGTAAAGTTATTTTTTACTGGATAAAATCTGTTTTCCGGCTTTAGTTTTGTAACAATATTTTTACTATCATCATAAACTAAAAAATTTCCTCTTAAAGCAATGTAATTTGGTCCTTTTATTTCGCTAATTTCTTTAAAAATAATATTATATTCTTTTATTTTTGTTTCGCTATTAATTGCCATTCTGATAATTTTCTCTTCTTGCCATACGCTTGAACCTGTTATTCCTAATATTAACAAACCAATACCCAGGTGAGCTAAAATCATGCCACCTGAGTGACCTGCTTTTTTTTTCAATAAGAGAACAAGATTATTTGAAATTATCCAAAAAGATAATATAATTCCTATAACTCCCACAAGACTATACGTTTGGTAAATTGAAAAAGCTAATAAAGTCATTACGCTTGTTAGCAAAACGCTAGGAAAAATTTTCTTTAATGTTTTTGACTTCTCTTCTCTGTTCCAAGACAAAATAGGTCCTACACCCATAATTAAAATCGCTGGTATCATTATTAGAACAGCCGTTGAATTATAATATGGTTCACCAACTGAAATTTTATTACTAGTAAAGGTTTCCACTAATAATGGATAGATCGTTCCCAAAAATACCGTAGAACAAACCACAACTATTAAAATATTATTTATAAGAATTGAACCCTCCCTACTAAAAAAAGCAAAGTAATTATTATTAAAATATTTTTTTGATTTTGTGCCAAATAGTATTAATGAGTACGTAGCTAATAAAAAAGTAAACGCAAGAATATACATCCCTCTTGATGGATCTAAGGCAAACGTATGAACACTGGTTAATATCCCAGATCTCACAAGAAATGTTCCCACAACACTTAAAAGGAAAGTTAGTATTGATAGAAGCAATACCCATGTTTGAAGCGATTGCTTTTTTTCGACAACAATTAGAGAGTGCAACAAAGCAGTTCCCAGTAACCAAGGCATGAAGGATGCATTTTCAACTGGGTCCCAAAACCACCAACCTCCCCAACCTAATTCGTAATATGCCCATACCGCACCGAGTGCTATTCCAATAGTTAAAAAAGTCCAAGCGGTTACCACAAAAGGTTTCATGTAATTATACCAAGGAACTTTTTCATTACTGGTTAAAGTTGCAATACCAATGGAAAAAGCTGCAGAAAAACCTACATAGCCTACATAAAGTAATGGAGGGTGAATTGCTAATGCTGGATCTTGTAGTATTGGGTTAAAACCCAAACCATTTTCTTGGGGAGGAAATATTCTTTCGAAAGGGTTTGATGTGAAAATAGTAAACAAAATAAAACCCATAGTAATTAGAGCCTGAGTTTCTAAAGCCTTTAAAATAAAAATTGAGTTTTTTTCATTATGCAATTTAAATATAAAATAATTGAATATAGTTAAAACAAGTATCCATAATAGCATCGAGCCTTCATGATTTCCCCACACGCCTGCAATTTTATAAATTAATGGCTTAGTAGTGTGTGAATTTTGAAAAACATTTAGTATACTGAAATCAGAAATTATATAAGAAAACATTAATAAAAAAAAAGATATTAGGGAAGAAATTAATAATCCATGGACACTTATATTTATTAATTTTAACTTCTTGTTTTTTAAAGAAATCAAAAATTGTAAAATAGAAAAAAACAAAGATAACCAAAGCGAAAGATATCCTAAAGTTGGCGCCATAAATTAAACTTATAGTACTACTTTTTGGACAATATAAGAACTAACTATCCGTCACACGTATTCCGGGTTACTTTTTAGTATTATTTTTTTGGTAATGTAGCATTTAGAGTAAATGCTAATAATCCTGCTGGAATTAATCCAGTTGTTAATAATAATTTTAATTTAATGCCAAAATCTGGTATGTGAGCAACAAATTCTGGGAAAGCATATAATCCTATTCCAAAAGAAAGTGACAAAGCTAATATTAAAATATTTCTTTGGCTCATTTCAGTTTTTGAAATTAATTTGATTCCTGCACCAGCAATCAACCCAAACATAATGATAGCTGCTCCACCAATTACTGAGTCTGGCATTGCAGCAATAATTCCACCTAATTTTGGAAATAGACCTAATAAAATTAAAATAACACCAGCAACTGTTCCTACATGTCTACTAATTACTCCTGTAAAAGCAACTAGCCCTGCGTTTTGAGAATAAGAAGTGTTAGGCATAGCATTAAAAATTGATGCAAAAGCTGTTCCCACTCCATCGGCCATTATACCACCAGAAAGTTCTTTATCTGTGGCTTCTCTGTTTGCTCCACCCATTGTAGTAGCACTAATGTCTCCAATAGTTTCAATTGTTGTTACGATTGACATAAACAACATTAAAATCACAGCGCCCCAAACAAAATCTATTCCGTATTGAAAAGGCATTGGAAATGCAAACCAGCCAGCAGCTGCTATTTTTTCAAATCTCACTTCTCCTAGTAGAGTAGCCATTACAAAACCAGCTATTATTCCGATTAGAATAGAAGCAGAAGAAACCATACCTTTTCCTCTTAAGTTACATAAAAGCGCAACTACTAAAACGGTACCAGCTATAAGTAAATGTTCCCAGTTTGCAAAAATTTCTGGCTTATTGTTCATCAACCAAACTCCACCACCAGCATATTTAAATCCGACTTTAAGAAGGCTGATTCCAATCATCAACACGACTATTCCTGTTACTAACGGAGGAAACATATGTCGAATTGGTTTTAACATTTTACCAATCCATATTTGAAAAATTCCTCCTATAAAAGCAGCTGTAAATATTGCTCCTAAACCAAAAGCTTTAAACGGTAGCATTATTGGAATGAAAGCAAAGCTTGTACCTTGAATTATTGGAAGTCGTGAACCTATATTTTTATAACCTACTGTTTGTATGATTGTTGCTACACCAGCAGCAAACAATGCCATTTGAATTAAAAAAATCTTCTCTTGAGTTGTTACTCCAAAAACGCCTGCAACAATTAGTGGGACTGTTATGTTACCAGCAAACATGGCAAACACATGCTGTATACCCAAAGGTATAGATTGGTTCAGTGGTAGTTTTTTATTTGGTCCACTACCGCCTCCAGATTTTCTTCGTGATCTTGCCATTAAATCCCTCTCAGTTCGAAAGCCTATTAAAATAAATGATACAGGTCAAATATTGTTTTGCTTTATCTGTGGCTTTAAAATCACACTTTATATTTTTAATCGCTCTTTATATATGCCCAATATACAAATATTGCTGATTAAATAAAAAAAATCCCAGCGATTATTCATCGCTGGGATTTATAAAATTAAATTTTATCTTTGTTTTTTAGTCTTAAATTTACCACCTTTAATTTCTTTTTCTAAGAAATTACCAACGTGTTCTCCAACGTCTGTAAATACGACTCCTGTTGCTCCTTCGTAATCAACCGCTTTACCTTTAGCTAAAAGATCTAGAGCTTTTTTAAGCTGACCAGGATAAATTTTCTTCCCTGGGCCATTAGCTACAGCCATTACGTTTTTAGCAATCGAAGCACGATCGGCAGAACCACCAGCTTGCATTGCAAGCACGATTAAAGCTGCTGCGTCGTAAGATTCACCAGTGTATGGACCAGATGGGTCAATTCCAGCTTTTCCAGCAACTTTTGCAAACACTCCAGCTCCTTTACCTGTAGAACCTGGTAACGAACCAAAAGATTTGTTTAAGCTTTTGCCGAAAGCATCTGTAAGAGAATCACCAATCATACCGTCTGATAATATAAACGTATCAAAGGCACCAGAATCCAAAGATCCTTGAATAATTCCTTTACCACCTTGGTCAAGATATCCTATTACAGCAACTGCATCTCCACCTGCTGATGCTAATGTACCAACTTCAGCACTATAGTCAGCTTTACCATCTTCATGAGATTCAACTGCGGTAACTTTGATACCATGTGCTTTGACTGCTGCTGAATAAACATCAGCTAAGCCTTTACCATAATCGTTGTTAGTATATGTAACTGCAACACTTTTAATTCCTCTGTCTTTAGTTATATCAGCAAGAATTTGTCCTCCACGAGCATCCGATGGTGCTGTACGGAAGAACAAACCTTTATCATCCAAAGTTGTTAAACCAGGAGATGTTGCTGAAGGTGATATCATAACAACACCGTTAGGTACTGCTACGTTACTTGCAATTGCTCCAGTTACTCCTGAACAATCTGCTCCCATAATTGCAGCCACGCCTTGAGCTACTAATCCTTCCGCAGCAGTTGTTGCTGCAGCTGAGTCCACGCATGTTGAGTCACCTTCTAAAACAGTAATTGTTTCTCCTCCTAGAAGTGATCCAGAATCAGAAGCTTCTTGAAAAGCTAATTTAGCGGAATCTCTCATTGCAGGAGTTAAAGACTCTATCGGTCCAGTAAATCCCAAAATGATCCCCATTTTGACTTCTGCAAATGCGCTTGTCGTTAGTAGTGACAAAGACATAATTGCAGCAATAAATAGTTTTTTCATATTTTCCCTCTTAATAATATTATTAATTAATAGGAGTATTTACCTTTAAAATTATTTTTTCAATGGGAAATTTTCTTTTATTTATCTGACTGAATCATGCATTAACCCATTGTAAATGGATCTGCCATAGGTTTTTCTGATGTATTAAACCAAGTTGTTTTAATTCTAGTGTAATCTTTTATAGACTCAATTCCGGCTTCTTTACCATATCCGCTATCTTTCATTCCACCAAAAGGAGCGGAGGGCGATATTAATCTATAAGTATTTACAAAAGTTATTCCCGCTCTTATTGCTTTTGAAACTCTTAATCCTCTGCCTAAATCTTTTGTATAAACACCAGAGGATAAACCGTATTTATTGTCATTCATTTTATTAATTACTTCTTCTTCTGTATCAAATTTCATTACCGACAATATAGGACCAAAAAGTTCATTTTCAGCTGTTGGCAAATTGTGATTTTCACATTCTATTATTGTAGCTGGAAAGTAATATCCTTTGTTCGATAAACTATGTCTTTTTCCTCCACATTTTATTTTTCCACCTTGGTCAATAGTAATTTTTATATTTTTTTCGATTATTTCTAGTTGTTTTAAACTACTAAGAGGCCCCATTTGGGTATCTGAATCCATCGGGTTACCTAATTTTATTTTATTTGCTCGATTAATTAATTTATCCAAAAAATTATCATAAATATTTCTTTGTAAATACAATCTGGATCCTGCTATACAACTTTGCCCGCTAGCTCCAAAAATTCCTGCGGTAATACCGTTTAATGCATTTTCCTGATCAGCATCTTCGAATACGGCTACAGGGCTTTTTCCTCCCAATTCTAAACTGACCTGCGATAAGTTTTCAGCAGAATTTCTAATAATGTGTCTTGCCGTTTCTGGACCTCCGGTGAAAGCAATTCTTTCAACATCTTTATGAGTTGTTAGTGCTTTTCCACAAGGATCACCAAATCCAGTTACAACATTTACAACTCCTTTAGGTATTCCTGTTTTTTCTATTAATTTTGCAAATTCAAACATAGTAGCAGGAGCTAACTCGGAAGATTTAATTACGACGGTGTTTCCCATAGCTAAAGCTGGTGC
The DNA here is from genome assembly GCA_003214615.1 of Pelagibacteraceae bacterium AG-414-E02. GTDB lineage: Bacteria > Pseudomonadota > Alphaproteobacteria > Pelagibacterales > Pelagibacteraceae > AG-414-E02. The sequence continues at coordinate 193,289 of QCLK01000001.1, read as the reverse complement.
AAGTTTAACAGCCGTTAATAACATTTGAGAGTTCCAAGGAATAATTGCAGCAATAACACCAATTGGTTCTCTCGTAGTAATGACTTGCATATTTGGTTTATCAATTGGCAAGACAGTTCCTTCAACTTTATCTGTTAGTCCTGCAAAATAATCGTAATACTCGGCAATGTAATTAGCTTGAGTTTTAGTTTCTCTAAAAAGTTTTCCAGTATCGATTGTTTCAATTTTTCCTAGCATTTCAGCATTTTCTCTCAATTGATTTGCGATAGCTCTTAAATAGTTAGCTCTTTCTCTCGGCATTAATTTTGGCCACTTTCCCTCAAAAGCTTTTTGAGCAGCTTCAACTGCTTTATTTACGTCTTTTGCACTTGCTTCTGGAACAACAACCCAAGGTTCATTATTTTCTGGATTTAAACTTTTAAAAGTTTTTTTATTTTCGGCATCAACCCAAGAACCATCAATATACATTTTATATTCTTTAAGTTTAGGCATTATTTTGATCTATAAATTTTTTAAAAGTTACATTAACATCATGGGCACATTCTATACTACAGAGATGTTTCCCTTTTTTAATTTCAACAAAATTACTTCCTCTAATCATCTTACTCAAATTTTTAGACATTTCAGGAGTAGATCCTACATCATTTTCCCCAGTAGTTATAAGAGTTTTAACATTAATTTTTTTAAGCATATTATCATCGTCAACATAGTTACAAAAAATATCGTAACATTTTAAAAAATCTAAACGTTTATTTTTGTCTAAAATTGAATAAATTTTTTTATAAATATCAGGATTTTTTCTAGAAAATTCTTCTGATAGCCATCTTCTTAGTGCGGTATGTTTAGATGCAGGCCTTTTCAATTTTGCTACTTCAAGTCTATTTTTAACAACTCTCATTTGTTCCTCGGTTCTTTTATATATTGAACCATGAATTATTAAGGAACATAGTCTGTCACTATTTTCAGATGCAAAATGTCTAGCTATGAGAGCCCCCATTGAAAAACCGACTAAATGAATCCTATTAAAATTTAATTGCTTAATTAATCTAACCAATTGTTTTGTAAAGTCATTAAAACTAACCTTAGTTTTTTTTAAAGGTGTTTTTCCATGACCGAGCAAATCATATGTAAGGGTATTATAATCTTTAAAAAATTTAATTTGTGGATCCCAAATTTCTTTGGTTAAACCGACGCCATGTATGAAAACGATGGGATTTTTATCATTAATTTTTTTTAAGGAATATGAAGTGCCAAAAGAATCTATTTTATTTGACATTAAATTTACTTGGAGTTTTTAATTCCCATTTCTTTCATATCCTGGTAACGATCCCCTGTTCTAGCATGTGCTCTTCCACCTGGGGATCCACCAATAGCAATAACAATTTCATCAGAACATGGAGCATCATGAATAGTAAATTCATGAGTTAAATAGTAAGGCCTTAATCCGCTATCTGTTTTATGCATCATTGGGATTGAAATTTTGCATCCAGCTGGCCCTCTTGTATTTGTAAAACTTAAATAAGAAGTTCCACCAACCGCTTCTCTGAATTTATTTCCAAATCTTAAAGTATGAATAAATGCCGATGCATGTTCAATCTCACCTTTTACACCAACAACCCCAGCCTTGCCGTAGGCTAAAATTTTATCACCTGAACCTATTTCTTTTATTAATTCGGGAACTAAAATGTCACCAAGTTTTGGCGCTAGAGCAAGTATTTCGGGTTTTAAATCTTCAACAAAACCTCTATCTATCCATGGATTCTTTATCACAGCTGCAACAGAAACAAGCAAAACAGGAGTTTTTGCTTTTTTGCCACCTTCAATAAAAGTTTTATCAACAAACTTTACAAATTTTCTTAAATTTAAATCCATTATTAACTAGCCTGTTTTACCGTGGTTTTTTCTAAATTTATTTTTGGAATTACTTCATCATTAAATAGTTTTATGCTTCTCATAGTATCTTCGTGTTTTACTCCAGGCATACTAGACCACACCTGTAAATTTTGAAGATTAAGTTCAGATTGCAGTTCTTTAATTTTTTCCACAACATATTCAGGAGTTCCAAACAGCATATTTCTCTTATGTAAAAAATCATAATTTAATAAATCTAATTTTCCTTTAGTTTGCGGAAGTTCTTCTCCGGGGTCCATATGATTTCCCAAACCTCTCCAATGACAAACCCATCTCATATAATTTACCATTTGTTCCCCAGCTAATTTTTTTGCATCTTCCATGGTTTCTGCAACAAACATATCTCTGACTAAAGAAATTCCTGCTCCCATTGGAACATCTTTTTTTTCTGCTTCAGATTTTGCATTTTTGTATATTTCAAATCTTTTTTTTAAAGTTTTAACTGTAGGAATCCACATTATACAATTAATTCCATTTTTTGCAGCCCATTCAATAGATCCTGTAGAGTCTACTACTTGCCACAAAGGGGGATGAGGTTTTTGATATGGATGAGGAACAACACTAATTTTTTTAATTTGATTAGTTTTTAAATCTACAAAATCTTCGTTAGGTGGACTCATATCGTGCTGCCAAACAAAGTTAGGCGAAGGGTAAGTATAAAATTCTCCTTTATGACTAAAAAATTTTTTAGTCCAAGCTTTTTTCATTACATCTAATGTTTCTTGAAATAATCTTTTATTTTTTGCTTGATCTTTTAAATCTGCTTCGATGTTCATGTGTACCGCTTCTCTTCCGTATACACCTCTACCTATTCCAACTTCTACTCTGCCTTTAGAAAGCTGATCTAGTGCCGCAATATCTTCAGCTAATCTTATTGGATTCCAAAAAGTAATTACATTGCATGCCTGTCCTAATCTTATTTTTTTTGTTCGTGCAGCAACATCTGCGCACATCATTAATGGATTTGGCTGAGATTCCATACCTTCATGATTAAAATGATGTTCTGTAAACCAAATAGAATCCCAATTATTTTTATCACAATATTGAGCTATATCTCGAGCATCATCCAAAATTTCTGTGTATGGTTTTTTTTTCCAATTAGTAATATTACAAAAATATCCAATCTTCATAGTCATCTCCTTAAAAACTGAAGTCGACCGATCCCACTTTCGCAATTTACGATGAGTTATGTATCGCCTTGGTAAAGATAGAATAAATTAGCGCTTATTAGAAAGCAATGATTTTAAAATAGAGTTGGCAAACAATTTATGCTAATTTTCAACCGTTTGTTTATTGTATCTTCATAATTTAAAGATAAAAAAAGATGAAAACCGTTGTTAATAGCTGGAATGAATGGGATCCTTTAAAGCATGTAATTTTGGGACGTGCAGATGGTTGTTGTATTCCTCCTTCTGAGCCAGCGGTTGATGGAAAAGTTCCTGAAGATTCAGATATGAGGGGTCAATTTGGTGTAAGACCAAAAGAAACTATTGAACGCGCAAATGAATTACTAGAAAATTTTGCAAATCTTTTGAAAAAAAGAGGAATAAAAGTTGATCGTCCCACACCACTTAATTTTAATCAACCTATAGCTACACCAGACTGGAAAACCAAAAGTATGTTTGGAACCATGCCAGCAAGAGATATAATTTTAACAGTCGGCAAAGAAATGCTGGAAGCGACTATGAGTTATAGATGTCGATTTTTTGAATATCTTAACTACAGACCGTTGTTAAAAAAATATTATGAAGAAGATCCAGAAATGAGACATGAGTCAGCTCCAAAACCTCGTCTAACAGATAAAAGTTTTCATATGGATTATCTATCTGACAAAATTGGTGTTCAAAAAAGGCTAGAATGGACAGCTAAAAAATTTTTTGTAACAACAGAAGAAGAACCTCTTTTTGATGCGGCGGATGTTATGAGATTTGGTAAAGATCTAATGGTTCAGCATGGTTTTACAACAAATTTAAAAGGTATTGATTGGTTAAAAAGACATTTTCCAGATCATAGAGTCCATGCACTTAATTTTCCAGGCGATCCATATCCAATCCATATTGATGCTACTTTCACAGCATTAAAACCAGGTTTAATAATAAATAATCCAAATAGACGATTACCTAAAGAACAAAGAAAAATTTTTGAAAAAAACGATTGGAAAATAGTTGATGCAGCTCAACCGGCACACAATTCACCCCCACCTTTATGTTTCTCTTCGGTTTGGTTATCTATGAATATTTTAGTTCTTGATCCAAAAACTGTATGTGTAGAAAAAAGTGAAGTTTATCAAGCTGAGCAAATAAGCAAACTTGGTATGGAAGTTATAGAAGTTGATTTTCGAGACGTTTATCCTTTCGGAGGAGGCTTACACTGTAGTACTACCGATGTATATAGAGAAGGTAAATGTGAAGACTATTTCCCTAAAAAATAATGACAGTCAAAACAAATTATATTGAACCAAAATTCAAAAAAAAAATAAATCCAAAAGTAGGATTACTTGCACTTTCAACTGATCTTACAATAGAAAATGACTTTCAATCTATTTGTCAAAAATTACCTTTAGATTTATTTGTAAACCGTATTCACAATGAAAATCCTTTAACTAAAGAAAATCTTTTGAAAATGTATGATCAAATAGAACCAGTAACTAAAAAAATATTACCTGGGCAAAAAATAAATACAGTTGCTTATGCATGCACATCAGGAACAATAGCTATAGGAGAAGATAAAGTTAAGGATAAAGTCCAATTAGCTAAGCCAGGCTGCTATGTTACAACGCCAATTACTTCTGCCATTAAAGCTTTTACAAAAATGAATGCAAAAAAGATTGCTTTATTTACCCCATATCCAGAATCTGTAAACAAGACAATTTTAGAATATTTTAATAAAAAAAATATTAATATTATATCTTTTAGTACTTTTAATATAGACAAAGATGAAGACATAGCCAGTGTAGATCCAGAATATTTATTAGACACTTTAATTAAATTAAATATAAGTGATGCGGATGCACTTTTCATATCTTGTACTGCGCTACCTGTTTTAGAAATACTTGAAAAAGTTGAAAAAAAAGTAAAAAAATTAGTTCTTTCTAGTAATCAAACTTTAATTTGGGACACTATAAGATCAATCGGATACAAGCCCGCAGTAGAAGGGTATGGAGAACTTTTAAGGAAATAAAATGCTTTTTGAAAAAAAAGAATACAAAGAAAGATTAAAAAAAGTTAAAGATTCAATGCAAAAACAGGGAATTGATTTATTAATTTCTCACGATCCGGCAAACATGAATTATTTAACAGGTTACGATGCGTGGTCTTTTTATTATGCGCAATGTGTTTTAGTTCACCTTAATGAAGATGAGCCAATTTGTTTTCTTAGAGCACAAGATGCTGGGGGAGGCTATATAAAAACTTATGTTCAACATAAAAATATAATTGCGTATGATGAAAAATATATTCATACATGGCCACTACATCCATACCAGTATCTGGTTGAAATAATCAAAAAAAGAAAATGGGATGCTTCCAACGTTGGATTAGAAATGGATAGCCATTATTTTACTGCTTTTTGCTATGAAACTATAAAAAAAGGTTTGCCAAATATAAAAATAAAAGATGCAGAAAGATTAGTAAACTGGGTGCGAATAGTTAAATCTGAAGCTGAAATTAAGCTAATGAAATCAGCTGCAAGGATAACTGAAAAAGGAATGAAGACGGCTTTCGAGTCTATTAGTCCTGGAGTTCGTCAGTGTGACGCTGTTGGTGAAATTCAAAAAGCTTTATTTAATGGCACGCCTGAATTTGGTGGTGATTACGCTAGTATAGCAACACTGTTGCCTACAGGAAAAGGAACTTCAGCTTCACATTTAACTGCTACAGAAGATAAATTCGTTAGTGGTGAAGCAACAATAATTGAAATTTCTGGGGTTCATAAAAGATATCATTGTCCTATGGCTAGAACTGTTCTTTTAGGAGAAAAAAATCAAAAAAAAATTGATACAATGAAAGCAACAAATGAAGCGCTAGATGCAGGAATTTCAGCAACAAAACCTGGAAACACCGCAGACGATGTTGCACAAAAATTCTGGGGAGTATTGGATAAATATGGAATTAAAAAGGAGTCAAGAACAGGGTATTCTATAGGTATTGGTTATCCTCCTGATTGGGGTGAACAGACTTTGAATATATCAAAAGGAGACAAAACTGTTTTACAACCTAACGTTACTTTTCACATGATTGCAGTGATGCAATTTGGAGATTGGGGAGTTGAGGCAAGCGAGTCAGTAAGGATAACTGAAAAAGGTTCAGAATTATTCTGTAATTTATCAAGGGATTTGCATATTAAAGGATAAATATCTTGAAATAGTTTTTAAAAATTGTTCTAATCCGGCGCTTATGGGGAGCTCAGATAGTTTCGTTAAATTTGATAAAGTTGATAAAAGCTACGATGGAGAAACACTTGTAGTTAAAGATCTCAATGTAGATATTCCTCAAGGAGAATTTCTTACAATGCTAGGGCCTTCTGGTTCTGGAAAAACAACTACATTAATGATGTTAGCCGGATTTGAAACCCCTACGGGCGGAGAAATATATTTAGAAGGCGAAGCTATTAATAAAATTCCTCCTAACAAAAGAGGAATCGGAATGGTATTTCAAAACTATGCATTATTTCCACATTTGACAGTAAATGAGAATCTTGCTTTTCCGCTAGAAGTTAGAAAATTAAACAAATCAGAGATTGAAGAAAAAGTAAAAAAAACTTTGGACATGGTAGAATTAGGAGAGTTTGGAAATCGTATGCCATTACAATTGTCAGGCGGTCAACAACAACGTGTTGCTTTAGCAAGATCTTTAGTTTTTGAACCAAGATTAGTATTAATGGATGAACCCTTAGGAGCCCTTGATAAAAAACTTCGTGAACAAATGCAATATGAAATTAAACATATTCATGAGAGAATTGGAATCACAGTTGTTTATGTTACTCACGATCAGAGCGAAGCATTAACAATGTCAAATCGTATAGCAGTATTTAACGATGGAAAAATTCAACAAATATCATCACCAGATGTTTTATATGAAAAACCTGAAAATGCTTTTGTTGCAAACTTTATTGGAGAAAATAATCAACTTAAAGGAAAAGTAAAATCTATTAACGGAAAAAATTGTGTTGTAACTACTGATCACGGTGATGAGATTACTTCTTTAAAAATAAATGTTAATTCCGTCGGAGATTCTTCAACCGTATCCTTACGTCCAGAAAGAGTTGAAATTAATGCTACCGAAGGTAATTTTGAAAATTCTTTTAATGCAAAAGTAAAAGAATTAATTTATTTAGGAGATCATATTCGAACAAGGGTTGAAGTTTGTGGTAATGATCAATTTATTGTAAAAGTTCCAAATTCATATAAAGGTGCTAACTTAAAAGAAGGCTCAACCGTTAAGCTTTCTTGGAAAGCTAGCGATTCAAGGGCACTAGATCTACGTTAATTTCTTATTTTTTAGGTTTACAGCACTTTCTCAATTTGTTTTAATTCGCAACTTATACGTATAATTAATCAATAAAGAGGGTAAATATGTTTAAATTAATTAAAGCTACTTTCCTTGGATTGATCGCGATGGCGTTTACTGCATCATCATATGCAGAAATTACATTCGTATCTTGGGGTGGAGCTTATACGAACAGTCAACAAAAGGCTTACATAGATACTTGGAGCAAAGGTTCAGGGGTTACTGTTGAAAGTTATAACGGTGGTCTTGGTGAAATTAAAGCTCAAGTAGAAGCTGGAAACGTAACTTGGGATGTAGTAGACGTGCTACCTGACCAAGCGATAACTGGTTGCGATGAAGGATTATTCGCAAAAGTAGACCAAAGTTCATTTATAAATGACATGGTTGTTCCACCAGTATCTGATTGTGTTGTGCCACAGATTTTTTGGGCTTACACAGCGTTTTATAGCAAAAGCGCATTCCCAGGCAAAAAACCAAAAAACATTAAAGATTTCTTTAATGTTAAAAAGTTTCCTGGAAAAAGAGGAATACATACATGGGCGAATGCTCTAATCGAAATGGCACTAGTTGCTGATGGAGTTAAAGCAAGCAAAGTATACGATGTAATGAGTACTCCTGAAGGAATAGACAGAGCATTTGCAAAACTAGATACAATTAAAGATCACGTTGTATTCTGGTCAGCTGGTTCTAAACCACTTGAATTAGTTTCAAGCGGTGAAGTTGTTATGGCATTAGCATACAACGGTAGAATTGGTGCTGCTGTTCTTTCTGAAGGTAAAGACTTCGAATACATTTGGGATGCTACAGTTCTTGAACAAGAATATCTTGTAGCAATCAAAGGTGGAAATGAGAAAGAAGCTCTTGAGTTTATGGCTCACGCTTCAACTGCTCAAGCTTTAGCTGATCAAGCTAAATACATTCCATACGGCCCTATGAGAAAATCTAGTATCGATATCATCAAAAAAGGTGAACCTTGGTTCATAAAAGAAGGTGGAAATATTGATATATTACCTCACATGCCAACTGCTCCGAAAGTACTTAAGAGAGCTGTTATAGCTGACCCAGTTTGGTGGGCTGATAACGGCGCTGAAGTTAGCGAAAGATTCGGTGCTTGGAAGGGTAACTAATAATTCTTAATGTTTAAAAAAAGGCGAGACGAGAGTCTCGCCTTTTTTGTTTAGAGACAAAATTATGAACGAAACAACTGCAGGTTCTATTTTAACAACTGAAGGAATTCCTTTAAAAGTTAGTCTTCAAAAAGCTGAAAGAAGAAATAAAATAAGAGCAATTCTCTTAGTTGCGCCGCTTTTACTTTTTATACTTTTTACATTCTTAATTCCCATCGGCGATATGTTGCTTCGAAGCGTTGATGATAGTTATATCAATACGGTTTTTCCAAAAACTTTTAAAGAATATAAAAAATGGGATAGGCAAGATTTACCATCTGAAGAACTTTATAAAACGATGTTCTTTGAAGTTAAAGATAGTGAAGGTTATGCCATAGGTAAAGCTAGCACTCGAATGAATTATGCAAAATCAGGCTGGAAAAGTTTACTAAAAAAATCAAAGCGTAAATTTAAAAAAATTGAAGAAGGTCCATACAAAGAGCAAATGATTGCCATTGATAAAAAGTGGGCCGACATGGAATATTGGAAAGCACTAGGAGTGATGGTTGATGCTACGACTGCAGGATATTATTTAAATGCAGTTGATTTAAAATATAATGTAGACAAAGAGGTTGTTCGGCAAAAGGAAAATAGAAGAATTTATAACCACACATGGGTTAAAACATTCAAAGTAAGTATTTTGGTTATGATTTTTTGTTTGATGTTGGGTTATCCAATTTCTTACTTGTTATCAACACTACCTTTAAAATACAGCAATCTTTTAATGATATGTGTGTTATTGCCCTTTTGGACATCATTACTTGTGCGAACCGTAGCATGGATGGTTATGCTTCAGCAAAAAGGTGTATTTAATAATTTATTAGTAATGTCTAATATTATTGCTGATGAGAACCGCTTTAAGCTTATGTACAACGAAACAGCTACCATAATTGTTATGACGCAAATATTATTACCTTTTATGGTTTTACCTTTATACAGTGTGATGAAGACAATTTCGCCAAATTATATGAGAGCAGCTTTAAACCTTGGGGCTTCTCCTTTACATGCATTTTGGAAGATCTATATGCCGAACTCTGTACCTGGTATTAGCGCGGGATGTATGCTGGTTTTTATACTTGCGATTGGATACTACATTACGCCTGAGTTAGTTGGAGGTAAGGATGGACAAATGATAGGAAATTGGATTGCTTACCATTTAAAAACAACATTAAATTGGGGACTAAGCGCAGCCCTTGGAGCTATTCTTCTGGGAGTACTGACAGTTTTATACTGGGTTTATAATAAATTAGTTGGAATAGAAAATATTAAATTAGGATAATTATGGCTTTACCATCATATGCAACAACAGGACAAAGAGTAGGCTGGTATGCTTTTTTAACCTACTGTGGTTTAGTTTTTTTCTTTTTAATCGCACCTATTTTTGTAATTCTTCCTTTATCATTTAGCTCTTCACCATTTTTTGAATTTACTAGAGAGTTTATGAATTTTGAGCCAGAGGCTTGGTCGCTAAGATGGTATAGGCAAATGGTTGGTATCGCTAGTGTGGGAGATACAACGGTTGTATCTAATAAATGGATGTTAGGAACTAGAAATAGTTTTATCATTGGAATTTCTGCTACATTCTTAGCAACGGCACTAGGAACCGTTGCTGCTTTAGGTTTAAGTAGACGCAATATGCCATTCAAGGGAACTATTATGGCAATACTAATTTCTCCTATGATTGTTCCATTAATTATTACATCAGCAGGAATGTTTTTCTTTTATTCAAAAATTGGATTAACTCATACTTATCTAGGATTAATTCTTGCCCATACTGCTCTTGGAACACCGTTTGTGGTTATAACAGTTACAGCAACTTTAACTGGTTTCGATACTAATTTAATTAGAGCTTCACAAAGTTTAGGGGCTGATACGATGCGAACTTTCTTTAAAGTCATAATGCCTTTAATTCTTCCAGGTGTTATATCCGGAGCATTATTTGCTTTTATTACTTCTTTTGACGAAGTAGTGGTAGTTATGTTTGTTGGAAGTGTTGAGCAGATTACCATACCTAAACAAATGTGGGCAGGTTTACGTCAAGAAACAAGTCCTGTAATTTTGTGTATGGCAACATGTTTAGTAGCATTATCAATTGCGCTTTTAACAACAGTAGAATTATTAAGAAGAAGATCAGAAAGACTACGTGGAATTAAGCTGCGTAATTAAATCAACTAAAAACCATACCTTCTACTGCAAAAGCAATGAAAAAAATATTTTTTCTAATAATTTTGGTCTTATCATTTCAAACTTTATCCTTGGCTGATAATATTAGATATTTTCAGATTGAGGGAATGAGGATAGGAGATAGTGCTTTAGATTATTTTAGTGAATCTCAATTAGAAAATAATGAACAAGGATGGCACAACTATAGCTATAAAGAATATTCAACCTCATTCATGCCAGGCAAAGGTATTTATAACTGGTTTTTAGTAAGCTACAAGAATGACGATGATAATTTTATAATAAAGGCCTTAGCAGCTGGATTAGAAAAAAATAATTTTAATACTAAAGAATGTAATAATAATTTGGATGTTGTTGCTTTAGATTTGTCAGAGATATTTAAAAATACCGCTCGAGAAGAAAAAAAATCCTATAAACTTAAAGCAGATGCAGCACGAATTTATCCTTTTACGGGGAAAAGTACTGTAACAAGTTTATCATTTAATTTTTTAGATGGAGCAAAAATAATTTTAGCGTGTTACAACATGGATAAAGAAGCTAAAGAAAACGACTCTTTTCTAACATCTATCCTAAATCAGAATGATTCTTTTAGAATAGAAGCTAGAAGTAGTGCATTTGTAAATTATTTAAACAATCTTAACTTATGAAAAAATTTTTAGGGTTAGTGGTTTTGGGTTTGTTTTTTTTTAGTAATGTAAACGCTGAAGATAGAAAAAATGAATTAGATAAACTATTTTTCCAATTAAAAAATTCGAAAAATTTATCATCAGCTCAAATAGTAGAAAAAAAAATATGGGAAATTTGGTTGATACATCCTTCAGATGATAGGCGCGGGTTTAGATTGACTGAATTATTAACCCAAGGCTCCCGTTTAATGAATCTGGGAGAGTTAAATAAAGCTTATAAACTTTTTACGACGATAATAGCAACCGAACCTGATTGGTCTGAAGCATGGAATAAACGTGCAACAGTTCTTTATTTAATGAATCAATATAAATCTTCTTTAGATGATATAAAAATAACGCTTACTCTTGAACCTAGACATTTTGGAGCGTTATCAGGTCAAGCTTTAAATTATATAGAGTTACAACAATATGAAAAAGCAATACAAAGTTATAAGGCCGCACAAAAAATTTACCCTGCTTTAGATTCTGCAAAAAAAATGATACCAGAGCTCCAAGAGTTGCTTAATGATCAATCAATATAATTAATCAGAAATCATACCAACAGCCCACAAGGCTACTACTATATACACGAAAACCATGTTACCTATAATATATGAGTACCAAAAATTTTAAAATAGATAATTTACAATATTGTAATTGGTCAAAAGAGATATTTAAAATAAATAACGAAGCAAAATTAGATGCGATTCACGTTACTATTGCATATCACGAAGATTTTAATGAAGTAGAAAAGAATATAAGTGTTTGGAACAGCCATTTTAAAAATTTTAAAGATCTAATTTTTCACGGAAAAACATTTAAAGATATTGAAAAAGCTCACAAAGAAAAAAAGACAGCAGTTTTTTTTGGTTTTCAAAATTGTTCACCCATTGGAGATAACATTGGTCTAGTTGAAGAAATTCAAAAGCTAGGAATAATTTTTATGCAACTTACTTATAACAATCAATCTCTACTAGCCACTGGCTGTTATGAAGCAAATGATAGTGGAGTTACGAGAATGGGAAAAGAAGTTATTAAAGAGATGAACAAATTAGGTGTTGTGGTAGACATGTCTCATTCTGCTGAAAAATCTACATTAGATGCAATTAAAATATCTTCTAAACCTATAGCAATTACTCATGCCAATCCATCTTTTTGGTTTTCCGCAAAAAGAAATAAATCAAATGAAGTTTTAAAAGCGCTAGCAGATTCTGGAGGTATGATCGGCCTTTCTTTATACCCTCATCATTTAAAAGATAAATCAAATTGTAGTTTAGAAAGTTTTTGTGAAATGGCTGCAAAAACTGCCGAGCTAATAGGTGTTAAACATATCGGAATAGGATCGGATCTTTGTATTGGACATCCAGATTCTGTAGTCGACTGGATGAGAAATGGCAAATGGACTAAGGCAAAAGATTATGGAGAAGGAAGTGCTTCAGAAGCAAGTTTTCCTAAACAACCAGATTGGTTTAAAGATGCGAGAGGATTTAAAAACTTAGAATTAGGTTTAAAAAAAGTTGGATTTAAAGATACCGAGGTAAATGACATACTAGGAAATAATTGGTATAATTTTTACCGAGGGATAAACACTTGAGCAAACTAGATATAAAACTTAGAGATCCAAGTGAAGTAATGAAACTTTCAAGATTAGGATCGTTTCATCAATCCAAACTTTCATTTCTTAGAAGTTTTATTAGAGAATTTAAAAGCTGGGAATATAAAAGAAATATTTTTGAGTTAGATAGTAATGGTTATGGTGTTGCTGTATATTCATTTGAAAAAAGTAAAAGAAACTACTCTTTAATTTGTTTTTCCCAATACATAAATCCAAACGAACGATCAGACAGAGTAATAGCTACAAAGTGGGATGCTGCTTTTGTTTTGCATGACGGCATTCCAACAAGGGATGATATAGATCGACTTAAACAAAATGCTCCTAAACAGGAAATTGGAAGAATGTCATATAAGGAACTCACATTATCTAGAGCTAACAAATCAGTAAGAGTTTTTGAACATGTTGTTGACTCTTTAAGTTTGGGAAAACAACCAGATAAAGATTTATTAAGCAAAGTAGGTTACTTATATAGAACAACAGCAGTTTATGGCTCAGGCAAATTTGGTCTGGCTGATCGTTTTAGAATTAAAGATAGAAAGGAAATATACGGCCCATTCAGATTAGAAATGATGTTGGTATATTTAGTTCGCCAATTTACTTTTGATCAAGTTAATCATATAGCAAAACATAGAAATCCAGATAAGGCAGTAAGCCTTGATGAAAATATTGCTAGAAATTTAGGAATAGGTAATTCAACAGGATTAGGTATGGCGCCTTTTATTGTTAATCATCCAACACTTTTACATAAATGGATTTATTCAAGAGAAAAAGCGCTAAAAGAAATCAGATCAATTGAAAGTGTAAATTTAGATGAATTTAATTTTTTTAAAGACTGTCTTCTTAAATCGAAAAAAATTATCGATACATGGATTACAGATAGCGAATATCAGAATAAAAAAATTAATTCTTTAAAATCAGATTTAGTTAAATTTGATAAATTTTTAAAAAAAGATTGTTCAGTTAAAACTAAGTATCTTTGGAATTCAATATATCTTTGGGTGGAAAAAAATCTTAATGAAGAATGTATTGAATATATTGTTTCTATGATGATGGAACCTTATGATAAAATTATAGAACCTTTAATTAATAATATGAGCTCAGATGAAGAAAAATATTTTAGTATTCCCGGTAATAAAGAAATTTCCTATCTTAAAGAAATTATAGAAAAAAAATATCAATCAATTATTAAAATTAATTTTAAAGAAAAAAAATCAACAGCAAACTTTTGGTTTATTTCAAAAAATAAAGAAGAGCCAAGAGTAGCTAATAGGTATGAAGAAAACGGAGCTGAACTAGAACAGCCCTTAGCAATTGCGAGGGATATTAAGTATCTTTATGAAAGAGTATTAAAAGCAAAACAATCAGAAACAGTTGCAAATTTTTTATTAAATAATGATGATCTAAGACATGTAGTTAGAAGAGCTTTTATAGTTGATCAATTCCCTTATTCTGAAATTCAAGATAACACTATTGGATCTTCATTAATGCCCATAGATATGTTGCGTCTTAAACTTTCTTTTTTTGGAGCAGTTAAATTTGATCCAAGATCAGATAAGTGGCTTAGAATAAACATGTATCAAGGAGCTCCGTTATCTCACGAATTAAAAAATTCAAATGATACGTGGGTATATAATTCACTTAATTAATTATGAGATCTTTTAGCGAAATTGATACAACAGCAAAAAGGGCTTCAAAAGCAGCAGGTTTCTCCTGGGGCATTGCTGAAGAAATAGGAAAATCAATACGAAGTTTAGAATTATTTGGTTTACCAGGCATTATAAATCTTAATAATTATCTAAAAAAAATTAAACAAAAACATCCAAAAAAAATAGAAAAAATTGAAAAAGAAAACAAAACTGGCGATAAAGAATTATGTCCTATTTATTCTGGAGTAGCTTTTTTAGATCGCTGTTTAGAATTAGAGAAACTTAAATCCATTAAATTTTATAAGGTAAGTTATCCATTACTTATGCTGCCTTTTATTAGCAGAGCCTCAGAGATAATGAGTAAAAAAATATTAGTCCAATACGAGAATACAAGTTTTTTGTTAAATTTCGATAAATCAATCTTTTCAAAAAATATAGATAAACAAGCTCAACCACTGGCAAATGTAATCAGCATTGAATTTATTGAAAATAAAAACTCTTTTTCAGAGCAAGATTGGAAAGAATTGTATAAGCTATCAGAAGAAACTTTTGTAGATGAATCTGATAGCTCCAAAGAAAAAGCTGCGGGAGCAGGATTGACAGACAATGATTAAACTATGAAAAAAAAAGAAAAAGTAAAAAATCCAATTCAACCAGTTAGCGGAACTAAAGTTCCAAGATTTGCTGGACCATCTACATTTGCAAGATTGCCAGAAATGAGAGATGTCAAAAGTTGCGATGTTGCAATTGTCGGAATACCTTTTGATGCAGGAACTAGTTACAGACCAGGAGCAAGATTTGGGCCACAAAGTATAAGGCAAGCTTCGAGGCATCTTAGAACTAACTATCATCCAAATTACGATATTGAACCATTTAAAGTACAACAAGTCGCTGACGCTGGAGATATTGTATGCAATCCATTCAATATCAATGAGGCTATTCAACAAATAGAAAAAGGGGCCTTTGATTTATTAAATAAAGTTGGTGGAATAATTAGCATGGGAGGAGACCACACAATTGCATTTCCTTTGCTTAAAGCTATAAACAAAATAAATAAAGGACCCGTTGCATTAGTCCATTTCGATGCTCATTTGGATACTTGGGATACTTATTTTGGTGCTCCTTACACCCACGGAACACCTTTTAGAAGAGCAAGAGAAGAAAATCTATTTTTGGATAATGCATCAATGCATGTTGGTATCCGTGGACCATTATACAGCACTGAAGATTTAAAAAATGATGCAGAATTTGGTTTCAAAATAATTCACTGCGATGAATTTCAGACAGAAGGAATAGATAAAATTGTAAAAAGAATAAGAGATAGAGTTGGAAATAATCCATTGTATTTATCAATTGATATAGATGTTCTTGATCCAGCTTTTGCTCCAGGTACAGGCACACCCGAAGTAGCTGGAATGACCACAAGAGAAATTGTAAATGTCATTAGGGGTTTGTCAGGTTTAAATTTAATATCAGCTGATGTTGTAGAAGTTGCGCCAGCGTATGACCATGCTGAAGTTACTTCTTTAGCTGCCGCTACAATAGTTTATGAATTAACAAATCTATTTGCAAAAAGTTAAAATTAATTTGATATCTGATCTTTAAGATCAACAAGCATCTTCAGACAACGTTTTAACTGATCAAAACTTACAAACTCATCAATTTTATGTGCTTGTTCAATAGACCCAGGTCCACACACTACAGTGCTAATTCCGATTTCTTGAAATAAACCAGCTTCAGTACCAAAAGACACAACATCTCTAGAATTATCTCCCGTCAAATTACAAACAAGATTGATAGCTTCTGATTTTTCTTCTTTATTAAAACCAATTATTTCACCAATAATTTCTTTTTTAATATCTGCTTTTGGGTAAACTTTTTTCATTTCTGGCAGAAGAACATTTTTGACATAAGTTTCCATACTTTTATTAACAAATTCTCCATCTTCTGGTACCACCGGCCTAAGCTCCCAATCAACAACACATTGGTCGGCGATAATATTTCTTGCCAGACCACCTTTTATTCTACCAATTTGTAAAGTTGTATAAGGAGGAGTAAAAACAGAATTTTTTGGTTCTCTTTTTTTTAGTTCTTCTCTTAATTCCATGAGTTTGTTTATAAATCTTGTTGCGTATTCTACAGCGTTGACACCTTTATCAGGAGAGGATCCATGGCCAGCTAAACCAGTAAAGTGAGTTGAGTATTCATAACAACCCTTATGTGCCTGAATGGCTTTCATGCTAGTAGGCTCTCCAACTATACAAATAGAACAATTAATATTACGCTTTTTAAGTTCTTTAATCATTATCGGAGCACCTTGGCATGCTGTTTCTTCGTCATATGTAAAAGAAAAATGAATTGGTTTTTTTAAATTTTGAGTAGCAAAATAAGGTGCTAAAGCTAAACTGCATGCTATAAATCCTTTCATATCACAAGATCCTCTGCCATAAATCTTGTTATCTTTTTCTGTAGCCACGAATGGATTAGAAGACCATTCTTTAGCGGAAGCCGGCACAACGTCAGTATGACCAGACAAAATAATACCTCCTCCATTTAGTTTTTGTTTTCCAGAAATAGTTGAAAATAAATTAACCCTCTGTTTTGCTTGATCAAAAGTTTTAAAAGACGTGGCACCAAGTTTATCCAATTTTTTTTCACAATAATCAATTAATTTTACATTAGAAGTGCCCGACACAGTCTGAAATTTTATTAAGTCTGATAAAATCTTTAGAGCTTCAGGAAATGCTTCATCAACAATGTTCTTTTGCGTAGCCATTTAAATAAAAAAATATTATACATCATTATTATGAAACAAGAAATAACATACGAAGATTACAATAAAGTAGAGATAAAAGTAGGCACAGTACTAAAGGTTTCTAAAAATGAAAAAGCTAGAAAACCTTCATTAGTTGTTGAGGTGGATTTTGGCAAAGAAACGGGGGTTAAAAAATCTTCAGCTCAAATCACAGATTACTATAATGAACAAAATTTAGTAGGCAAACAGGTAATAGGTGTCTGCAATTTTCCAAAAAAAAATATAGCCGGTATACTTTCGGAAGTTCTTATTTTAGGAGCAATTGACAAGGATGGAAAAGTAGTTTTGGTTCATCCATCTCAAAAAGTTGAAAATGGTTTAGAAATAGCATAAACCATCGCGATGTACCCTAATTTACTACCGCTGATTTTTTTTTCAATTGCTGCAGCTTTTACTCCAGGACCTAACAATATAGTAGGATCTTATTCAGGTTTTAATTTTGGAATAAAAAAATCATTACCTTTAATCCTGGGAGTTACATTTGGTTATACCGCTCTTATAACTTTATCAGCGGCAGGTTTGAATGTAATATTTAATACATATCCAATATTAAAAACTATAATAAAAATTATTGGATCTTTGTTTTTAATATATCTAGCTTATAAAATTTCTTTTCAAAATCAAGTTGAGGAAAAGAAGATTAAAAATCCAGTCACATTCTATGATACGTTTATATTTCAGTTTGTTAATCCCAAAGGTGTTTTTGCAGCCATAACAAGCATTTCTCTTTTTGTTGAGCTTGGCCCAAATTATTTATTTCATTCTTTAGTAGTCATAATGGTGTCATTTTTTTGTGCCATAACCAGCATAACAAGTTGGTGTTTATTGGGAAAATTTCTTAGACGCTTTTCTGAAAATAAGAAATTTATTCAAGTGTTTAATTATACTATGTCCTTTTCACTAATTGTTTGTGTTATACTTATTTATTTAAAAATATGAAGATAAACAGTAATGATTCATTTAAATCTTTAAAAAAATTAAAAGTAGATAGTAAAACTTATAATATATTTAGTCTTAAAGAAGCTGAAAAAAATGGTTTAGAAGGTATTTCAAAATTACCCAAATCAATAAAAGTTTTACTAGAAAATTTATTAAGATTTGAAGATGAAAAATCAGTTAAAAAAGAACAAATTTTATCTATCAAGTCTTGGTTAGACAAAAAAAATTCAAAAACTGAAATTGCTTTTAGGCCTGCTAGAGTTCTTATGCAAGATTACACTGGCATACCAGCGGTAGCTGATCTTGCGGCTATGCGTGATGCTGTAAAATTAAAAAATAAGGATCCAAAAAAAATAAATCCTTTATCAACAGTTGATTTAGTTATTGACCATTCTGTAATGGTGGATACATACGCATCTAAAGACTCTTTTAAAAAAAATGTTGAAAAAGAATTTTTAAGAAATGGAGAGCGTTATTCTTTTCTAAAATGGGGACAACAAGCATTCAATAATTTTAGAGTTGTTCCACCAGGCACTGGGATTTGTCACCAGGTTAATTTGGAATATTTATCAAAAGTTGTTTGGTCATCTGATAATTTTGCCTATCCTGATACACTTGTAGGAACTGATAGTCACACAACCATGGTTAATGGTCTTTCAGTTCTCGGCTGGGGGGTGGGCGGTATTGAAGCCGAGGCAGCAATGTTAGGACAACCAATATCAATGTTAATTCCTGATGTTGTTGGTTTTAAAATTCAAAATAAACTTTCTGAAGGAACCACTGCCACCGATTTAGTTTTAACAATAGTTCAAATACTAAGAAAGGAAGGAGTGGTTGGAAAGTTTGTTGAGTTTTACGGAGATGGATTAAAAAATTTATCATTAGCAGATCGAGCCACTATTGCAAACATGGCACCTGAATATGGAGCAACCTGTGGGTTTTTTCCCATCGATGAAGAAACTTTAAAATATTTGAAATTTTCCGGCAGAGATCAACACACAATTTCACTTGTAGAAAAATATTCTAAAGAACAGGGTCTTTGGGCTGATGAAAACATTTCTTTCAGTAAAATTTTAGATTTAGATTTATCTAAAGTTGTTCCAAGCATATCGGGTCCTAAACGTCCTCAGGATAAGGTTTTGTTATCAGAATCTTCCAAATCATTTATGGAATCTTTCAAAAAAAATATGAATAGAGAAAATGCAAAAGAAGAAATAGTTTCAGGTGAAAACTTTAAATTAAAGGATGGAAATATTGTTATAGCTGCGATTACATCATGTACCAACACTTCAAATCCAAGCGTACTTATAGGAGCAGGCTTGCTTGCCAAAAAAGCAGTTGAAAAGGGGTTAAAAGTAAAACCTTGGGTAAAAACTTCTTTGGCGCCAGGCTCTCAAGTTGTTACAGACTATCTTGAAAAAGCTGGTTTAAATAAATATTTGGACCAACTTGGTTTTCATTTAGTTGGCTATGGATGTACAACTTGTATAGGTAACTCAGGACCTTTAAAAGAAAATATTTCCCAAGCTATTCAAAAAGGAAATTTATATGCGGTTTCAGTTTTATCTGGAAATAGAAATTTTGAGGGAAGAATTAATCCTGATGTAAAAGCAAACTATCTTGCGTCGCCACCTTTAGTCGTTGCCTATGCACTAGCAGGATCAATGAATTTTGATTTATATAAGGAGCCTTTGGGAAAAGATAAAAAGGGAAAAAATATTTTTTTAAAAGATATATGGCCATCAAATAAAGAGATTGAAGAGTTAATTTTAACCTCAATAAATGCGGAAATGTTTTCTAAGCGTTACTCAAAAGTTTCGGAAGGCTCAGATGATTGGAAAAAAATTAAAACTACTGAAAGCAGCATTTATAATTGGAATGACAGCTCAACCTATGTAAAAAAACCACCATTTTTTGAAAAAATGTCAGACAATCCAGAAGGTTTTAAAAAAATTGCTGATGCAAGACCATTAGTAATATTAGGTGATATGGTAACTACAGATCATATTTCTCCAGCAGGCTCTATAAAAAAAGATAGTCCAACAGGTGATTATTTTATGAAACATCAAGTTCAACAAAAAGATTTTAATTCATATGGAGCAAGAAGAGGTAATCATGAAGTTATGGTACGTGGATCATTCGGAAATATAAGAATAAGAAATGAAATTGCTCCAGGAACTGAAGGAGGTTTTACCAAACTATATCCCGAAGGAAAAGTGATGAGTATTTACGAAGCAGCTATGGAATATAAGAAAAGAGGCAACGACCTAATTGTAATTGCTGGTAAAGAATATGGAGCGGGATCCTCTAGAGATTGGGCGGCGAAAGGCACAAAATTGCTAGGAGTAAAAGCTGTAATTGCAGAAAGTTTTGAAAGAATACATAGATCAAATTTAATTGGGATGGGAATACTCCCGCTTCAATTCATGGATGGATTTAATAAAAATAAACTAAATCTCAAGGGATCTGAGCTTATTACTATTATTAATATAGAAAAAGGTTTAACCCCAGGTCAAGAAGTTGAATGCGAAATTAAGTTTGCAGATGGAGTAGCTAAAAAAATTAATTTACTTTCTAGAATTGATACGGCAAATGAAGTTGAATACTATAAAAATGATGGAATATTGAAATACGTTTTAAGAAGCATGTTATAATGAGAAATATTAAAGTAAGAGTGCACAAATCATCAGCAAAGTTAAAGAAAGAAGATCAGCTTGCTTGGAAAATTGCCGAAATTGCTTCAGATAAAGCTCCTTTAAATGAAGATGCGGTTGATATGGTTATTAACAGGATTATTGATAATGCTTCAGTAGCTATAGCATCATTTAAAAGACGACCCGTTATTTCTGCTAGGGAAATGGCTTTAGCTCATCCAAGGGAAGATGGTGCAACAGTTTTTGGAGTTGATTTAAATAAAAAATTTCATTGTGAATGGGCAGCATGGGCAAATGGAACGGCGGTTAGAGAATTAGATTTTCATGACACTTTTCTAGCTGCAGACTATAGCCATCCAGGAGATAACATTCCTCCAATTCTAGCAGTGGCCCAACAAAAAAATTTAAGTGGCATGGATTTGATTAGAGGAATTATTACTGGATATGAAGTCCAGGTTAATCTTGTTAAAGGAATTTGTTTACATGAACATAAAATTGATCACATAGCTCACCTTGGACCAAGTGTTGCAGCGGGAATTGGATCTTTGTTAAATCTTGATACTGAAACTATTTACCAATCAATTCAGCAAGCATTACACACAACAATTTCTACAAGACAATCAAGAAAAGGTGAAATTTCAAGTTGGAAAGCTTTTGCCCCAGCTCATGCAGGAAAGTTAGCCATCGAAGCAGTTGATAGAGCAATGAGAGGAGAAGGAGCGCCGAGTCCAATTTATGAAGGCGAAGATAGTGTAATAGCTTATGTTCTTTCAGGATCCAAGGCAAAATACACCGTTCCATTACCAAAAGTTAATGAAGAAAAAAAAGCTATTTTAGAAACCTATACCAAAGAGCATTCAGCTGAATATCAATCCCAAGCACTGATAGATCTAGCTAGAAGTTTAAATAAAAAAATAAAAAATATTTCAGATATTAAAAAAATAGAAATTCATACCAGTCATCACACTCACAATGTAATTGGAACTGGAGCAAATGATCCACAAAAAATGGATCCAAAAGCGAGCAGGGAAACACTTGATCATTCCATCATGTATATTTTTGCAGTAGCTCTAGAGGACGGTAAGTGGCATCATGTAGATTCTTATACTCCGGAAAGAGCTAATACTAAAAGCACTGTGGATTTATGGAAAAAAATCAAAACATTTGAGGATAAAAAATGGACAAAAAAGTATCATAATCCTAACCCAAACAAGAAATGCTTTGGAGGCAAAGTGATAATTAAAATGAAAGATGGCTCAAAAATTGCTGATGAAATTAGTGTTGCGGATGCTCATCCTAACGGGAAAAAACCATTTAAAAGAAAAGACTATATTAATAAATTTGAAACATTAACAAAGTACATTATTGACGAAGAAGAAAGTAAAAGATTTCTAAATGATGTGCAAAATTTAAGAAATATGACTAAATCAGAGCTTAATAAACTAAACATTAAGGTTAAATTAGACCAAAAAAATTCTACTTTTAAAAAAGCTATATTCTAATAAATGAAAATTTATTATTTAATAATAATTTTCATTTTAAACTTTAGCATTGCAATTGCTGAAGATTTTAAACTAATAAAAATTACAGATGGTTTAAAGTCACCTTGGAGCTTGTCATTCATTAATCAAAATGAAGCTTTAATAACAGAAAAGTCGGGAAATATAATTTATATTGATATTCCAAAAACAGAATTACAAAATATAAAGCATAACTTAAAAATTTTAGAATATGGGCAAGGAGGATTACTTGATATTTTATTTAAAAATAAAGATGTTTATGTTTCTTATTCTGAGGACAGAGGTAACTGGCATACAAGCACATCAGTAGCAAAAGGTAAATTTAACAAAAACAATATCAAATTCAAAAGCATCTTTAGAGCTGAGCCATCAATAGAATCCCAGTATCATTTTGGTTCAAGGTTGGTAATTAAAGATAAGTATCTTTTTATAACAGCCGGTGAAAGAGGCAAAGGTATGATTGCACAAGATCCAACTAAACATCCAGGCAGTATAATAAGAATAAATCTTGATGGAACTATTCCAAAAGATAATCCAAAATTTAAAAATAAGAAAGATTGGTTACCTGAAATTTTTCAAATAGGTGTAAGAAACCCACAGGGAATGGCTCTATCACCTTTTAATAATAAAATTTATTTAAGCAATCACGGCGCTAAGGGAGGTGATTGGTTTGGTACAGCTAACTACGGAGAAAATTATGGGTGGAAAATTTTAGGATGGGGTGGAAAGAATTATTCAGGCACGACAATAGGGCCTAAATGGAAACCAGGTTTTACCAAAGCGATTAAATACTGGGTACCATCGATAGCTGTTAGCGCAATTACAATTTATAAAGGAAAAGAATTTAAAGAATGGAACGGCGATGCTTTAATTACGTCACTAAAAGATCAATCTTTAAGAAAAATTAAATTCGAGGGTAATGAATTTATTAATGAAGATATTATTTTTAAAGGTAATATTGGAAGAATTAGAGATATTAAAATCCAACCAAATACTGGTAAATTATTTTTTTTAAGTGACGAAGGTAGTCTTTGGCAAATGGAAAAAAATAATTAGTTTTTAATTCTAAAACCAAGAAGCAAAAGGCTCATTGATTGTAAGCACACCGTAGTCCATTAAGCCTCCAATAATTAATTGTACCGCAACTAATAAAATTACTGCTAGACCAACATACCCAATCCATTTGTGATCTTGAATAAATTTTGCAAAATATGTAGCTAATGCTCCCACCAAAATTACAGACAAAACTAAACCAAAAAGCAATAGCAAGTAATGTTCTTTAGCTGCTCCAGCTACCCCCAAAACATTATCAAAACTTAAAGTAATATCCGCAATTAAAACTTTATAAACTCCACTCATGAAAGAAGGTTCTTTAGATTGCTTGGTTGGCGATTTTATTTTTTTTATGGTAAATAAATCTATTCTAAGTTCATTAACAATCCATAAAAGAAGTGCACCTCCAATTAATTTGATAAAAGCAAATTGAAGTAAAAAAGTTGCAGAAAAAGCAAAAATAACTCTGAAAATAAATGCGGCAAAAACTCCCCACATAATGATTTGCTTTCTATTTTTAGGAGCAAAATTTGCCGCGACCATTCCAATGATAATGGCGTTATCGGCAGCCATTACGATATCGATTAATACAATTTGAATAAATATTAGTGTTTCTTCTAGCACTTTTTATATTTTTAATTCTATAAGCTAAATAATTGTATTGCAATTACTCATTCTTCATTGTGAAATAAGAAATTAATAAAATTATGGAGGGAATATGAAATTAATTAGAAATATTCTTGTAACATTAGCTGCGCTAATTTTTAGCGTAAATATTGCTAGTGCTGGAGAAAAATGGGACATGGCTCTTGCTTATGGAGCAGGGAATTTCCATTCAGCTAATGCAACAGAGTTTGCTAAAAATGTTACAAATAAAAGTGGTGGTAAATTAACAATTGTTACTCACCCAGGCGGATCTCTATTTAAAGGTGGAGAAATTTTTAGAGCAGTTAGAACAGGACAAGCTCCTATAGGAGAAAGATTTATGTCGGCTCTTGGAAAAGAAGATCCATTACTTGAAGTAGACTCACAACCATTTTTGGCTACGACATATGGAGCTGCTATGAGATTATACAAAGCTTCTAAACCTGAAATAGTAAAAAGTTTAGACAGCAAAGGTCTTGTATTTTTATATGCAGTACCTTGGCCAGCTCAAGGTTTATACAGCAAAAAGGAAATTAACAGTGTAGCGGATTTAAAAGGTTTAAAATTTAGAGCTTATAACTCTGCAACAATTAGAATTGCTGAATTAACTGGAATGGCGCCAACGAAAATTGAAGCAGCAGAGATAAGCCAAGCATTTTCAACTGGTGCAGTTGAAAGTATGATTACTTCACCGACAACAGGAAAAAATTCAAAGATTTGGGAAAATGGAGTTGGTTATTTTTATGATATAGCTGCTTGGTTCCCAAAAAATATGGTGATTGTGAACAAAGATGCATGGAATAAATTAGATGCAGCTACACAAAAATTAGTAATGTCAGAAGCTGCTAAAGCAGAAAAGAAGGGTTGGGATTTATCTAAAAAAGGAAATAAAAATGATAAAAAAGCCCTTTCAGATGCTGGTATGAAAGTTGGAAAAGTTAATTCTGCTTTAAAGAAACATTTTGAAGAAGTAGGAGCTAAAATGTCCAAAGAATGGGCTGATAGAGCAGGTTCACGTGGACAAGCCGTTCTTGCAGCTTTCAAATAATAAATTTAATTCTTAAAAAAAAGGCCGTATAATTAAACGGCCTTTTTTATGCTTTGTAAAATTGATAATTATTTAAGAACTCTTTATAGGCTATCAGGCTATATAGCTGCCATTTTTCTTATACTAGTAGCAATATTTATACTTACAGGAATAGCCTCAAGAATATTTGGTTTCTATATCCGAGGTCTAGCAGAATACTCAGGTTACTGTATGGCTGCTTCTTCTTTTCTTGCCTTAGCTTATACGTTTGGAGAAAAAGGACATATAAGGATTACATTATTTTTGGAAAAGTCTAATAAGAAGATTAGAAGATATTTAGAACTATGGTGTTTGTCTATATCAACTTTTTTTTCAGGATTTTTATCTTTTTATTTTTTAAAAATGCTTATGGTTTCTTTTAACTTCCAAGAAAGAAGCGAAGGTGCGGATGAAATTTTGATTTGGATTCCTCAAGTTTCAGTAGCTTTAGGTTCTACTATATTTTTCATTTGTGTATTTCACAATTTTGTCCTTTTAATTTTAAAAAAAAATAATATTTAATTATGCCTGAATTATTTTTAACAATTTTTTTCATTTCAATTTTACTAATTTTTTTAGGCACAGGAATTTGGGTGGCCCTCAGCATGGTAGGAGTGTCCGCAATTGGAATGTTGCTTTTTACTTCACGTCCTGTAGGGGATGCCATGGCTACTACAATTTGGGGAACAAGCTCATCATGGACATTAACAGCTCTACCTTTATTTGTTTGGATGGGTGAAATATTATTTAGAACCAAACTATCTGAAAATTTATTTAAAGGTTTGACACCATGGATGTCTCGCCTTCCTGGTGGTTTAATTCATGTTAACATTGTAGGTTGCGCTTTATTTGCTGCTATTTCAGGATCGTCAGCAGCTACTGTAGCTACAGTTGGAAAAATGTCTATCCCCGAATTAAGAAAAAGAAATTATCCTGAAAAATTATTATTAGGAAGCCTAGCAGGTTCAGGAACCTTAGGATTGCTAATACCGCCTTCTATTATATTAATTATTTATGGCGTGACAGTGCAAGAATCTATAGCAAAACTTTTTATAGCTGGAATAATTCCAGGAATTATGATTGCAATATTTTTTATGTTTTATGTTATTGGCTGGTCAATTCTTAATGAAGATAGTATGCCAAAAACCAAGGAAACTTTTTCTTTTTCACAAAAAATTAAAGATTCAGGTCAACTTATTCCTGTTATTGTTTTAATTGCAGCTGTAATAGGATCTATATATGTGGGAGTTGCTACAGCTACTGAAGCTGCTTCTTTAGGTGTAGTAGGAGCATTAATTTTATCTTTCTTTCAAAAAAGTTTAAACAAAGAAACTTTTAAATTATCTTTATTAGGAGCTACAAAAACTTCATGTATGATAGCTTTTATTCTTGCTGGCTCTTCATTTTTATCTCTTGCAATGGGATTTACAGGACTCCCCCGAGGTCTAGCAATATGGATACAAGAAATGAATTTATCACCCTATGTTCTAATTTTGGTACTGACAATCTTTTATATTATTCTTGGAATGTTTTTAGACGGAATTTCTGCTGTTGTATTAACAATGGCAATCATTGAACCTATGATAAGACAAGCAGGTTTTGATATGATTTGGTTTGGAGTTTTTCTTGTTATTGTAGTTGAAATGGCTCAGATTACTCCACCAGTTGGTTTTAATTTGTTTGTACTTCAAGGTATGGCTAAAAAAGATATGGGTTTCATAGCTAAAAGCGCCTTTCCACTGTTTCTTTTAATGATTTTAGCGGTTGTGGTAATAGTTATTTTTCCTGATATAGCGCTATGGCTACCCGAACAAATGATTCAACCGCTTAAATAAAAGGATCATAAGCCCATTGTAAAATCGCCTGTCTTTGTTTTCTTCTACAATGAATGTCTCCTTGTTCACAGTTTTTTTTTATTGCAGTTACATGCCTTTTAAAAGCTTTCCATCTTTTAATTTGAATTTCATCGATGTGAGAAATTCGTCTTCCATTAGTAAATCTGCAATACCACTGAAACCAACCGAGCGGATCTTCTTTAAAAATCCAGCCTTTAGCCAACCATTCTTTTCTGGTTAATCCTGCCTTTACTCTAAAACGATTTTTTTCTGCATCGAAAGTTTTACTTAACTTTGCATTTTTAAACCAAGATTTTGGATATTCTTTTATATTTCTTCCAAAATAAGAACCCCCGAACACGCCCATTTCAAGCATTTTTTTAGGTGTTAATTGAGGTTTAAAAAGTTTGTAAAAATCTTCTGATTTTTTTTTATCAGCTGATTTCATTCCTTCTTTGAATCAAAATAATAGTCTAAACTAATTTTACCCGGCCCATAAGCAACAACAATCATAAATCCACCGGCAATTGCTAAGTCTTTTAGGAAAAATATCATTTGCATTCCCTCACTAAAATTTGTGTGGAAAATTATTGCTACTGCAAAAGTAAACAAAGCCATAATTGATGCGGCCCACTTTGTTTTATAGCCAACTATAAGAAATAAAGGAAATAAAATTTCGAGAATTATTGCAGGCATAAATAACATTCCTGGAACACCATAATCTTCCATGTACATTACAACATCTTCTTGCATTGAAATTTTTCCAAGACCTTCAATTAAAAATAATGCTGAAAGTAGTACACGTCCTAAAAATTCTACAATAATCATTTTAATTTTTTTCTATTAGTTCTTTTAATTCGTCGTATTCCTCACATTTACAGCCATCAAGAACTTGGAGTCTCTCTTTGGCTAGTTCAATTCTGCCTGTTTGTACGTAAAGCTCACCTAAATATTCATTTATACCCAAATGTCCTGCATCAAGTTCTAGACCTTCAAGATAGAATTTTTCAGCTTTTTTAAAATCTCCAGTTTTTCTTAAAGCAAAACCCAAATAATTCAGTATATCAGCATTTTTTTTATTTTCAGCATAAGCCTTTTCAAGTTTTACCAAAGCTTTTGCGTATAGCGTTTTTGCCTTCTCAATTTTTTCTTTTTTTTCTAATTTTTTGGCCCTTATAATCAATTTTTTTCCTGACTTATATAAACTTGATCCTGTATCATCAAGGCCACCCCCCGAGGCGGCATAAGTTAAATTGAAATTAATAGATAGTCCTAAAAAAACTAAGAAAGTTATTACAAATTTCATATTTTTATTTTAAAAAAGATTTATATAAATTTTTTCATTTTATCCAATGGATTTAAGGTCACACCAGATTTTAAAAGTCCATCTCTAATTTCTTTTGCGGTATTCACAGCACTTTTACCATCACCATGAACACAAATTGAATCTATCTCACACGGGATCTGCTTTCCCGAGTAGCAATTTAGTGCTTGGCTCTCTACCATTTTAACAACATGTTTTTTTGCAATCTCAGGATCTATAATCATTGCATTATTTTTGGATCTAGAAACTAAATTTCCATCATCTTCATAATTCCTGTCAGCAAATATTTCAGCTGCAATTTTCATTCCAAGTTTTTTTCCAGCCTTTTCCATTTGTGATCCTGTTGGAACTAAAAAAATTAATTCCTTATTTACTTCTATTATTGCTTCGGAAATTATTTTTGCTAGATCATAGTTTTCGCAGGCCATATTATTTAAAGCCCCATGAGGTTTTACATGAGTTACTTTTGTTCCTTTATCGTTTGCTATTTTAGAAAGAATATCTATTTGATCAATTACAAGTTTTTTTATTTCGCTCGATGGTAAATCAAGTCTTTTTCTACCAAAATTTTCTGGATCATTAAATGAAGGGTGAGCTCCTATACTAACATTATTTTTTCTAGAAATTTCTATTGTCTTCTCCATCGTTTGTTTATCGCCTGCGTGGTATCCACAAGCAATATTTGCCGAGTTGACTATTTCTAGTAATAAGGGGTCATTTTTAGTCGAATGCAACTTTGAACTTTCACCCAAATCACAATTAATATTAATTTCCATCTTTTAAATCCTTAGTTTATTTAATAAGGAATACCAATTATTATATCAATTTATGTTCAAGAAACTAAATAATATTGGAGACTGCGGCATTGCTTGTGATTTTGGTGATGAAGTTAATCGAGAAATAAATACTAACGTTATCAAATTGTTCCATCATGTAAGAAAAGAGGTTTTAAAAGGTAACTTAAATGGAATATTAAACTATACGCCTTCATATAATAAATTAATTATAAATTTTGATCTTAAGAAAATAAATTCATCCAAAATTATTAATTTTCTTGAGTCAGTAGATTTTTCTAAATTAAATCTTTCTCAAAATAGTAAAAAGTGGACAATCCCTGTTTGTTACGAATTTGAAATGGATTTAGAAAATATGAGCAAAAAGCTTAAAATGAGTAAAGGTGAAATTATAAATATTCATTTAAATACAGATTTTTTTGTTTACATGGTTGGTTTTATACCGGGGCATCCTTTTATGGGAGATCTAAATTCAAAACTTTTTTTAAATCGTTTGAAAACACCCAGGGTTAAAATACCACCTGGATCAGTAGGCATTGTAGAAAAATTTTGCAATATCTATCCTTATGAAAGTCCTGGCGGCTGGAACATAATAGGAAGAACTCCTACAAAACTTTTTAATAAACAAAACGAAACTAACCCATGCCTTTTATCCCCGGGAGATTTGGTAAAATTTAAATTAATATCAAAAGAGGAATTTAAAATATTAGCAAATGAGTAATTATTTTTTTGAAGTTTTAAGACCTGGAATTAACACGACGTTTCAAGATAAAGGTCGTTTTCATATGCAACACCTAGGTGTTGCTCCAGGAGGATGTATGGATTTAGATTTATTATCAATTGCAAATGCTTTAGTTGGAAATTCTTTGGATGAAGGAGTTCTTGAATTTGCTTATCAGGGTCCTTTGCTGAAATTGGTCAAAGGTAAAATAAAAATAGCAATAACTGGAGATGTTTTTTTTCAGATAATTAAATCAGAAAAAGAAAAAATAAATGGTGAATGCAAC
This sequence comes from Pelagibacteraceae bacterium AG-414-E02, assembly GCA_003214615.1. Classification (GTDB taxonomy): domain Bacteria; phylum Pseudomonadota; class Alphaproteobacteria; order Pelagibacterales; family Pelagibacteraceae; genus AG-414-E02. Next base: position 162,946 of record QCLK01000001.1, on the reverse strand, counting down.
AGAACTTATGTTCTGGATGATGGAGATCAAATTGATATTTTAGCAACAAAACAATCAGCCTATGGCTATATGGCTCTAGAAGGAGGTTTTAACATAAAACCTTTTTGCAAAAGTGTTTCTATTTTATCCAGAGCTCAAATTGGACCTAATGAAGGAAAAAAAATACAAACAAACGATAAAATAGATATTAAAATGAATAGCGAAAATAAAAAAAATTTTTTCACTAAAATTCAAAAAAAAAACAAAAATATAATTAGAGTTTTAAAAGGACCCCAATATGATTATTTTTCAACAGAAAGCCAAAAAGATTTTTTTTGTAAAGAATATAAAATTTCTAATCTAACAGATCGTATGGGCATGAGATTAGAGGGCGCTGTCATGAAAAATATTGTTAGCGCAAATATTCGATCAGAAGGAATTACCAAAGGTGCAATTCAAGTACCAGCTGATGGCCAGCCAATTATACTTTTAACTGATTATCCAACGATAGGGGGTTATCCTAAAATAGCAAATATTGCGTCTGTTGATTATAATCTTCTGATACAGAAAACTCCTGGAGAAAAAATACTTTTCAAACTTATTGAGTTGCGTGAGGCCGAGCAATTGTATAAAGAACATCTCAATAGTATTTCAGAAATTATAAAAAATATTAAAGAGATAAATTGACACTATTAAATAAAATTCCAGGTACAATTTTGGTCTTGCTAGGTGCGTTATGTTTAAGTTTCGGTGGTATAATTGTAAAATCTTTTGAAGGTGCTAATCTATGGCAAATTCTTTTTTGGAGGCAAATCTTTTTTTCAATTATTGTAGCTATATATTTATTAATAACTTTTAAAAAAAATTTTTTTAAATCTTTTCATGATTCCGGATTTCCTGGGATCATAGCTGGATTATTTTTAGGTGTTGGATTTTCTGCTTATGTTTTTGCCATGTATCATACCACCGTTGCTAATACACTTTTTATAATTTCAACAGAAACAATTTTTTTGGCATTATTCGGGTATATTTTTTTGAAAGAAAAAATTAATTTAACAACTTTAATTTCAATTATTATGGGCATGTCCGGTGTGTTTCTTATAATTGGAAGTTCCTTGTCCATTCAGTCTAGCAGTCAATTTCTTGGTAATATTGTTGCATTTATAATGCCTATTTCATTTGCAGTTTTAATTGTAATAGTTAGAAAGTATCCAAAAGTGGATATGGTACCATCACAATTTATTGCGGGGATTTTTGCTGCCTTAATTGGATATTTAGTTGCTGGCAAATTATCTATTTCATCTCATGACTTATTTTTGGGATTTTTAGCTGGAACATTTCAAATTGGTTTTGGATTTATAATGATTACCATCGGATCTCAAACTACTCCCGCAGCTGTAGTTGGTATTTTGATGCTGACCGAAGCAGTTTTTGGACCTTTATGGGCTTGGCTTTTTATAAATGAGATACCACCGATAACCGTTATTATTGGCGGAAGTATTATTATTTCAGCAATTTTATTTGAGTTTTTTTTCAGCCCCAAAAAAAAAGAATAGTTTATTTGTTTGAAAATTACCCATAACTGTCATAAAATGCATATCATACGGGAGAGACCAATTTAATTGGCGCCGAAGGAGCAACCACCCCGGAAACTCTCAGGCAAAAGGACCGTACATAATAACTCTGGAAAGAAGGCATTGCCTCACCGAAGGAGTAAATCTCTCAGGTACCAGGACAGAGGGGGCTGATAAGGGTTATTATGGAAACGCAAAAAACAGCATTGTACGAATATCATAGAAGTCTTGGAGCAAAGTTTGTTCCTTTTGCTGGCTACGAAATGCCAGTACAATATTCCTCAGGAATTGTAAATGAACATAAACTAACTAGAAGTAGCGCAGGGATGTTTGATGTTTCACACATGGGTCAATTATCAATAGAAGGAAACGAAGAACTAGCAATTGAATTAGAAAAAATTATTCCTATAGATCTAAGTCAGATAAAACTTAATCAATCAAAATATTCTTTCCTTACCAACGAAGATGGGGGAATCCATGACGATTTAATTGTAACTAAAGTTGAAAAAGGTTTTAATATTATTCTCAATGCCGCATGTAAAAATAACGATTTTAAAATAATTAATGACGCACTTAAAAATAAATTTAAAATAACCTTACATAAGAATTTGTCACTTATTGCTTTGCAAGGACCAAAATCATCACAAATATTAGAAAAAATAATTAGTGGAGTTTCTTCTTTAAAATTTATGAATGGAAATAAATTTTATTTTAATGGTGAAGATATTTATATTACTAGATCAGGCTATACTGGAGAAGATGGATTCGAAATTTCTATATCAAATGAATTAGCAGAAGACCTTGCAAAAAAATTAATATCACAAAATGTAAAACCAATTGGTTTAGGAGCTAGAGACACTTTAAGATTAGAGGCCGGATTGTGTCTTTATGGTCATGATATAAATAAATCTACAAATCCGATTGAAGCAAATCTTAAATGGGCAATATCTAAGAGAAGAAGAGAAGAAGGTGGATTTGTAGGTTATGAAAAAATTAAATCAGATTTGAATGGGAGTCTAAGCAGGTTAAGAGTTGGTATTAAACCAGAAGGAAAAATTATAGCTAGAGAAGGTGTTAAAGTTTTTTCTGATGATGATAATGAAATTGGATCTATTACAAGTGGAACTTTTGGTCCAAGCGTGAACAGGCCTATTGCCATGGGTTATGTAAAATTAAATTTTTCAAAACCCGGAACAAAGGTCTTTTTGGAAGTTAGAGGAAAAAAGCATGAAGCCAAAATATCTGAACTTCCGTTTTATAAAAAAAGTTATGTGAGGTAAAAAATGAGTGAAAAAAAATATTCAAAGCAGCATGAGTGGATTACCATAGAAGGAGATGTTGCTACTGTCGGTATTACTGCACATGCTGCTGAAATGCTAGGAGATGTCGTGTTTGTTGAACTACCCGAAAAAGGAAAGAATGTAGAGAAAGAAGGACAGGCGGGAGTAGTAGAGTCAACAAAGGCAGCTAGTGATGTTTATACTCCGATAACCGGAGAAATTACCGATATAAATCAGTCTATCGTAGACGACCCTGGTGCTGTAAATAAAGATCCAGAGGGCGCGGCTTGGTTTTTTAAAATTAAAATAAAAAACAAATCAGAATTAGATCAATTAATGAATAAAGCTGATTACGATAAGTTTGCTAAGGAGAATCCAAATTAAATGTTAAAAAACGCCCAGAAAGATTTTATCCAAAGACATATAGGACCTTCTAAAGAAGAACAGAAAGTTATGCTTAAAGAATTGGGTTATAATAACTTAGATGAGTTAATTACCAAAACAGTCCCAGAAAAAATTCTGTTAAAAGAAAACCTAAGTATTGGCGAACCTAATTCAGAGTACAAAGCGCTTAGAAAATTAAGAGACATATCTCAAAAGAATAAAATTTTTTCAAATTTTATCGGAATGGGATATTATGGAAATTATACCCCATATGTAATACTAAGAAATATTTTGGAAAATCCAGGATGGTATACTTCTTACACTCCGTATCAACCAGAAGTGGCCCAGGGAAGACTTGAGATGCTTTTAAATTTTCAGCAAATGATAATTGATTTTACAGGGATGGATATTGCAAACGCATCTCTTTTAGATGAGGGTACTGCCGCAGCTGAAGCTATGGGTTTAAGTTATAGAATTAGTAAAAGAGAAATCAAAAAAGTTTTTGTCTCAAAAAATTGTCACCCTCAAACCATTGATGTAATTAAAACAAGAGCCGAACCATTGGGTTTAAAAATAATAGTAGGTGATGAAGATAAAGATATTAATGAGAATATTGTTTGTGGAATTATACAATACCCAGGAACTTTGGGAGATATAAAGGATCCCAGTGAAGCTATTAGCAAAATACATAAACAAAATGGAAAAGCAGTATTGGTTTGTGATTTATTAGCCCTCGCCAAAATTAAAACACCTGCAGAATTAGGAGCCGATATAGCTGTGGGAAACACACAACGTTTTGGAATTCCGATGGGTTATGGAGGCCCTCATGCCGCGTTCTTTGCTACTAAAGATGAATACAAAAGATCAATGCCAGGAAGAATAGTTGGTGTTTCAGTGGATAGGCATGGTAACAAAGCTTACAGATTAGCTCTACAAACAAGAGAGCAACATATAAGAAGAGATAAAGCCACAAGCAATATTTGCACCGCTCAGGCTCTGCTTGCAATAGTTTCAGCGGCCTATGCTGTGTATCATGGTCCAAAAGGAATTAAAAAGATAGCGGACACTGTCTCACAACTTGCTAAAAGTTTTGCAGATAAAATAAAACAATCTGGCTATGAGCTTTACTCAGATCATTTTTTTGATACCGTTACTGTAAAAACATTAGATAAAACGGATAAAATTTATAAAAACGCACTAGATCAACAAGTAAACATAAGAAAAGTTAACTCTGAGATGTTAGCAGTTTCATTTGATGAGAGAAAGAATCTTTATAGAGCTAATCAGGTGTTAAAAATTTTTAACTGCTCAGAAACTATTAAGGAAACTACCAAAGAAATGACAAGTAAAAGCTTATCTAATCTGCCAAAAAGTTTATTAAGAACCTCAACATATTTGGATCATCCGGTTTTTAATAGTTATCATTCTGAAACTGCAATGCTTAGATATTTAAAAAAATTAGAAGACTCTGATATTGCATTGAATAGATCAATGATAGCTTTAGGTTCATGCACGATGAAATTAAATTCAGTTTCCGAAATGATACCTGTAACGTGGAAAGAATTTTCACATCCACATCCATACTCCCCCATCGAACAAATGGATGGTTACAGAGAATTATTTACTGATTTAAAAAATTGGCTAAGAACAATAACAGGTTTTTCTGGTGTTTCTTTGCAACCAAATGCTGGAGCCCAAGGAGAATTTGCTGGTTTAATGGTTATTAGAAAGTTTCACGAAAAAAATGGTCAAAAAAAGAGAAATGTTTGTTTAATACCGAGCTCTGCGCATGGCACTAATCCAGCAAGCGCTCAAATGGCCGGCATGAAAGTTGTTGTTGTTAGTTGTGATGCACTTGGAAATGTCGATTATGAAGATTTAAAGAAAAAGGCTGAAGAACACTCAGACACTTTGTCCACATTAATGGTAACTTATCCGTCAACTCACGGAGTTTTTGAAGAAAAAATAATGGATATTTGTGATTTAGTTCATAAACATGGTGGGCAAGTTTATATGGATGGGGCAAATCTAAATGCATTGGTTGGCATTGCAAAACCAGGAAATTTTGGTCCTGATGTTTGTCATATTAATTTGCATAAAACATTCTGCATACCTCACGGCGGAGGTGGTCCAGGAATGGGTCCTATTGCTTGTAAAAAACATTTAGAGATTTATTTACCAAGTCATCCGGTAATTGATTGCGGTCCTCCTTCAGGAATAGGGGCAATTTCAGCAGCTCCTTGGGGAAGTTCAAGCATTCTCTCTATATCTTGGATGTACATTAAGATGATGGGATCTGAGGGCTTAAAATTGGCTACGCAAAATGCAATTCTAAATGCTAATTATATAGCATACAAACTCAAAGATCATTTTCCGATTTTATATAAAGGAAAAAACGGAAATGTTGCCCACGAATGTATTATAGATATAAGAAAAATTAAAAGTGAAACAGGAATTACAGAGGAAGACATTGCTAAAAGACTAATCGATTTTGGTTTTCATGCTCCCACTATGTCTTGGCCAGTTCCAGGCACAATGATGATAGAACCAACTGAAAGTGAAAATCTTTCTGAAATTAATAGATTCTGCGATTCATTAATTAAAATAAAAGAAGAAATTAATAAAGTTAAAAGTGGCAAATTTGACAAAGATGACAATCCTTTAAAAAATGCGCCACATACCCACGTAGAGCTAGTTGCCAATGAATGGAAACATAAATATGATAGAGAAAGCGCAGCCTATCCTTCTGCGACTTTAAAATCTTATAAGTACTGGCCTCCAGTTGCTAGAGTCAATAATGTTTATGGAGATAAAAATCTGTTTTGCTCTTGCCCATCAATGGATGAATATAAAGATTCTGCAGCATAAAAAAATTATATGAGAATTGCCGTTATAGGTTCAGGAATTTCTGGGCTAAGCGCAGCTCATTTTTTATCTAAAAAATATAAAGTAGACTTGTTTGAAAAAAATGACCATTTTGGAGGACATTCTTACACTGTAGAAGTATCAAACGATTCTAATGAAAAAATTTCAATCGATTTAGGATTTATTGTCTTTAACAAAATTAATTATCCAAATCTTTTGAATTTATTTAATAAACTTAAAATTAATTATGAAAAAAGCAATATGTCTTTTTCAGTTTCAGTAAAAAATTCAAACATAGAATATTCTGGTAGTGGTCTAAAAGGTTTATTTGCAAATAAATATAATATTTTGAATTTTAATTTTATAAAAATGATTAAAGAGATATTTTTTTTTTATAAAATGGCCGACACAATTAAAAAAGAAAATGTCAAAAACCAAACCTTGGGAGAGTTTTTAAAATCTAAAAAAATTTCAAATTATTTTATTAAGTTTCATATTATTCCTATGGTATCGGCCATTTGGTCTATGCCCACTGAGCTTGCCTATGAAATGCCAATGTCCTTATTTATAAATTTTTTTCAAAATCATGGTCTTTTTAAAATCAAGAATAGACCACAATGGTATACAGTATCTGGAAGAAGCAAAATCTATGTAAAAAAAATCCTAGAAACTATTAGTGGAGAATATTTTAAAAATTATAAGATTAAAAAAGTTTTGAGAAACAAAAATGGGGTCAGATTGTATTACGGCTCATCAAACGAATATTTTGAATATGATAAGGTAATATTTGGGGTGCACGCAAACGAAGCATTGGAATTAATTAACGACCCTTCAGAAAATGAAAAAAAAATATTAAAGAATTTTCAATATAAGAAAAATGTCGGATATCTTCATAATGATGAACGTTTAATGCCTACCAGAAAAAATGCTTGGTCTAGCTGGAATTCAATATTAGATAAAAATGATACAAAAAAAAATTGCATCACCTATTGGTTGAATAAACTTCAAAATTTAAAAAGTAAAAAAAATTATTTTTTAACACTAAATCCATTTATATCTATAGAAGAGAATAGAATTATAAAAAAAGTTGAATTTACCCACCCTTTTTATGATATGAAAACAATTAATGCTCAGAAATATCTTTCAGAACTTCAGGGTGTAAATAGCACTTACTTTTGCGGCAGTTATTTTGGCTATGGGTTCCACGAAGATGGTCTGAATTCCGGAATAGAACTGTCAAATAAATTATGAGATTATTTAATTCATGTATATATTCTGGTTTTGTAACCCATAAAAGATTTAAACCTAAAAGACATTTTTTTACCTATAAAACATTTTCTTTGTTAATTGACTTAAGTGAAATAGAAGATTTAGGAAAAAAGATAAATTTTTTTTCTTATAACAGATTTAATATTTTAAGTTTTTATGATGTGGACCACGGCCCAAGAGATGGTAGCTCGTTATTTAATTGGGTAAAGAAAACCCTATCTGATGCTAAAATAAATATTGGATCGGGATCGATTAAATTACTATGCTATCCACGATTTTTTGGATATGTCTTTAATCCTTTAAGTATCTTTTACTGTTATGATGATAATTTGCAGTTAAAGGCAATTCTCTATGAGGTAAAGAATACATTTAATGAGCAACATACCTATGTATTTCCTGCATCATCATCTTCTAATTTAATTTTGCATAAGTGCGATAAAAAATTTTACGTTTCACCATTTATGGAAATGAAAACGTTTTACAACTTTAGATTGTTAAATCCTGGAAAAATTTTAAATGTTTTTATTAAACAGAGAGATGTTGAAGGTACTTTACTCACAGCTTGCCAGGTAGGGAAAAAGATAGAAATGAGTAGCAAAAACTTATTTTTTCAATTTCTTACACACCCCTTTATGTCATTTAAGGTTATTTTAGCGATACATTTTGAAGCATTTAGATTATGGATTAAAGGAGTTAAACACGTCAAAAGAAAAATAAAAATAAAAAACAATTTATCTATAGAGAACTAATGAAAAAAATTTTAAACTATATTTCAGACCATTTTGTTTTTTGGCATTTAAAAAAAATTTCTAATGGGTATTTAAATCTTGAGGATTCAAAAGGAAAAAAGCGTTCTTTTGGTGATAATAAAAGTTTCCTAAGAGCAAAAATAAAAATTAATAATCCCGGTTTTTGTTTCAAAATTTTAAGGAAAGGCAGTTCTGGACTAGGGGAAAGCTATATGAAAGGAGAATTTGAAACGGAAGATTTAACTTCTTTAATAGAATTAACCGCTAAAAATATAAATACTACCTATAAATTTTCAGGATTGTTTGAATTTTCATTTTTAAAAAATATTTTAAAAAAAAATTTTTTTAAAAATACAAAAACAAGAAGTAGTCAAAACATATCTTTGCATTATGACCTAGGGAATGATTTTTTTTCTACCTGGCTTGATAAAACACTTACCTATTCTTGTGGCATATTTAATTCTTCAAATGAAACTTTAGAACAAGCACAAATTAACAAGTACAACAAATTAATTAATATGGTTAAACCTAAAAAAGGAGATAGGGTTCTCGAAATAGGATGTGGGTGGGGAGGTTTTGCTGAGCATCTCGCAAATAATTACGATATTAAACTAGATTGTATTACTATTTCAAAAAAACAATATTTATTTACGCAGGAAAGAATCAGACGAAAAGGATTAACTCATAAAGTGAGAGTCAAAATGTTGGATTATAGAGAACTTAAAAATAAATATGACATTATAGTTTCCATAGAAATGATAGAGGCTGTTGGTGAAGAGTATTTAGATAAATATTTTAAAATTATCAAAGAAAATTTGTCTCCTGGAGGAAGAGGAGCCATTCAATCTATTGTTATTAAAGATGAACTATATAACAGATATAGAACGAAAGAAGATTTTATACAAAAATATATTTTTCCAGGTGGTTTTTTGCCATCTCTTAAATCTTTAAATACTATGTCTAGTAATTCAGGATTAAAAATTGACGGATATTATTTATATGGCTCACATTATTCTAATACTTTAAAAAAATGGAGAGAAAGTTTTTTAGATTCTTGGGAAGCTATTTCTAGACAAGGCTTTAACTTAAATTTTAAAAAAATGTGGGATTTTTATTTTTCTTATTGTGACGCTGGATTTAAATCAAAGAATATTGATTTAGTTCAATTTTCTATATGTAATAAATGAGATTATTATTACTATTTATTTTTTTTTTATTATTAAACAGTTGTTCAGAAATGAAACCAGAAGATTATAAAAATACCAAGCCAATTATTAAAATTGAAGAGTTTTTTCAAGGTAATGTAAAAGCATGGGGAATGCTTCAAGGAAGATCTGGAGACGTAAAGAGGCAATTCGTGGCAGATATGAAGGGTGAGTTTGATGGAAAAAATTTAATTTTAGACGAAACTTTTATTTGGAATGATGGAGAAAAACAGGAGAGACGCTGGATTATTAAAAAAGTTGGAGATAACAAATATGAAGGAACAGCCCCGGATGTTGCCGGTATTGCAAAAGGAGTTTCATTTGGTTCGGCATTTAAATTCGAATATAAATTGTTAGTGCCTTACAAGGATAAAGAAATTAAAATAAGATTTGATGATTGGATATTTCAACAAGACGAAAAAACTGCAATAAACAAAGCAACACTAACAAAATTTGGATTTAAAGTAGGAGAATTAACAGTATTTTTTTTAAAAAATTAGCGTTTCTGTTGTTTTGTAAGTCTACGAATTAGGTAGAAATATTTCCAATAAGGCAAAATTCTCAAAATTTTTAAAACTATAGTTAATTGTTTTGGAAATGTAATTTCAAATGCTTTGCTTTTAATTAATCCTTTATAGATTTTTTCAGCTGCAAATTCAGCAGATTTTATAAAAGGCATTTTAAAATCATTTTTATCAGTCATAGGTGTTTTTATAAATCCAGGTGATATTAAAGAAACTCTTACATTATATCTTTTGAAATCTAGATATAAACTTTCACTTAAATTAATAAGAGCAGCTTTAGATGCTCCATAACCTGTTGAATTTGGAAGACCTCTATACCCAGATACTGACGACACAATAGAGATATGACCTGTTTTTTTGTTTTTAAAATATTTTTCTACAGCTTTAATACAATTTAAAGTACCAAAAAAATTAACTTCCATAACATCTCTAATTTGTTTTTCATTAATTTCTTTTTCAAGTTTAGGTTCATATGTTCCAGTTGAAAAAATACATAAATCAATTTCTCCCATTTTTTTTGAAATATCATTAAAAACTTCTTTAACTCTGTCAGAGTTAACAACATCCAATGGAAACGAATGAATGTTTTGATAATTTTTGTTTAAGTCTTCTAGAAGGTTTTCTCTTCTTGCGGATGCGGCAACTTGCCAACCTTCTTTGGCAAATTTTATCGCAGTAGCTTTACCTATGCCACTGCTAGCTCCAGTTATCCATACCTTTTTTGTCATAGTTTTAATCTAAACTTTTTTAATAAAAATGTAATACCAAATATGCGACAAGATGAGCGTAGAATTAAAAAAAGTTGAATTTATATATTATTCTACCATGAAAAAAAAATATCTTATCTTTGGTGCCACAGGCTCTATCGGTTCAAGCTTAGCAGATCAAATGCACAAAGAAAAACAAGATTGCCATCTAATAGGAAGAAATGAAGAAGAATTAAAAGAAATTGCAAGCAAGCTTGATTATTCTTATTCGGTATGTGATGTATTAAAAATTAATTTTGCTGATAAATTATTCAAAGAATTAGCAGAAACTCAAATTCTAGGAATTGCTTATTGTATAGGCTCAATTGATCTAAAACCCTTGAGAATAACAAAAGCAAAAGATTTTGTTTCTAGCTATGTTTTAAATTTAGTAGCAGCTACTGATATTATTAGAATATTTCAGGATAATTTAAAAAAAAACAATGGATCAATCGTAATGTTTTCTACAGTAGCAGCAAAAAAAGGTTTTCCAAATCACAGCATAATTTCCCCCGCAAAAGCTGCCGTTGAAGGTTTAACGGTAGCTCTTGCAGCTGAGCTAGCCCCATACACTAGAGTAAACTGTATTGCTCCCAGTTTAACAAAATCAAAAATGTCGTCATTTTTACTACAAAATTTAAAAAGTATAGACTCTATATCCAAACTACATCCTTTAAAAAGAATTGGAGAAGGTTTTGATGCTGCAAATTTAGCTAAATTTTTACTATCTAAAAATAGCTCATGGATAACAGGACAAATAATTGGAGTTGATGGAGGTAGAGCAACAATAGCTTAAAAAACATGTTTTCGAAAAAACAAATAAACTTAAAAGCCTGGATGATGCAAAAATGGAGAACTAAATCGGGAAAAAAATCTTCAGTAACAGGTGAACGTTACTTGCCTGCAAAAGCTATTAATGCTCTTTCATCTTTTGAATATAGACTTACAACAAAAATTAAGCGAAATGCATCAAAGATAGGTAAACAATTTTCAAAGCAACCAAAATATATAGCTGACAAAATAAGAAAATATAGAAATGAATGGAAAATTGATAATAAAATTAAACAAAGCAATTATACAAAACCTAACCTTAGAAAAAAATTATTTGAAGAAATTAAAGCTACGAAAACGCACGGTACCAAGGCGGGACAATGGTCAGCACGAAAAGCTCAATTATTAGCAAAAAAATATAAAGCCTTAGGAGGAGGGTATTACTAATGTCATTAGCCAAAAAAATTATTTCTCTATTAATATTTAACCTTCTTGCTTTTGGAGCTTCAGCGTGGGGAAGTTATGTAACCAATCTATACAAAGAACCCTGGTATTCTACGATAGTAAAACCTTCATTTAATCCACCCGAATGGGTCTTTGCTCCGGTATGGATAACCTTATATGTAGCAATGTCAGTTTCCATTTGGCTTATTTGGATTAACCCAAAAAGAGTTGAAAAAATTATTTATATATATTTCATTCACCTACTAATTAATGGAAGCTGGAGTATATTTTTTTTCGGACTTCACCTTATACTTGCATCATTAATAATAATTGGCATTATTATTTTTTTTGTAGTTTGGTTGATAAAATTATATTACCCAATAAACAAGATTAGTGCATATTTAATGTTCCCTTATCTTGCATGGTTAGGTTATGCATTTGTTTTAAATTTCTATATTTTTATACTTAATTAAGTTGTGATATATTTCCTCTTAAAGGGGATTCATGGATGATGTAGTTGTTGTTGGTGGTGGAATTATTGGAGCCGCTACTGCATATTTTTTATCAAAAGAGGGAAGAAAAGTAAGAGTTATAGAAAGAGATCCTGCATACAAAAAAGCATCTTTTCCTTTATCGTTAGGTGGTTTCAGAAGGCAATTTTTTCAAAAAGAAAATATTAATTTAGGTAAATTTGCTTTAGAGTTTATTTCTGATATTTCCAATACACTTAAAACAAAAAATAATCCAAATCCAACAGCTAGTATGGTACCAAATGGCTATCTGCTGCTGTTTGGACCTGAGCATGCAGAAGAACAGTATGAAGCTCTAAAAAATCATAAAGCATGTGATGCTGGTACAAAAAATATTCCAGCAAGTAAATTGAAAGAAATTTTTGGTTGGATAAACCCAAAGGGTTTAGAAACAGCAACTTATACTGATAGTAAAATTGAAGGTTGGATTGATCCTCATATGTTTCACAATGCCTTAAAAAATAAAGCTATTGAGCTAGGAGCAAAATTTGAAAAAGGGGATGTTAAAAAAATTAGTGATATTAAAGCGAAAACTATTGTATCCGCGGCCGGATGCTGGACTAAAGAGTTGTTAGACGATATTCCTGTTGCACCACAAAAACATACAGTCTTCAGAATAAAATGTCCTAAACATTATCCTGAAATGCCATTAACAGGGGATCTGCCCTCAGGAGTCTATTGGAGACCTGAGGGTAAAGAATATTTAGCTGGATCCCCAAATTCTAAATTTGACTGTCCAGATTTGGAGCCCGAGTGGGATGATTTTGAAAGTCTTGTATGGCCTGCTCTAGCAAATAGAGTTCCAGAGTTTGAACAATTAAAATTAACTGGTGGCTGGGCAGGGTATTACGATTGCAATGTATTAGATAACAATGCAATTGTAGGAAAACATCCAAAATATGAAAATGTATTCTTGGCAACTGGATTTACCGGCCGAGGTTTAATGCAATCACCAGGAATTGGGAGAGGTTTGACCGAATTAATCACCACAGGAAAATATCAAACTATAGATTTATCTTGCTTCGGGCTAGATAGAATTTTTGCTAAGCAAAAAAGAACAGAGCCTTACGTTCTTTAGTTAAGCTTTCAATACTTCAGCTTGATCTTTTTCAGCTACTACTTCTGTTTTAAATTGATTTGATATTTTTTGAACTTCAACAGCTGATACTTTATATTCAGCGCACATTGTTTCTTCATCTTTACCATGGCCAGTTACCATATTGACCATGTGTTCTGGAAAATGGAAAGTGGTAAACACTATACCCTCTTTGACTTTTTCAGTAACTTCAACTTTTAAGGAGACCTCGCCTCTTCCTGAATAAAGTCTTGCGATATCACCTGTGTTTAGCTCTCTATTTTTTGCATCTTTAGGATGAATTAACAAAATATCTTCGTCTACAATTTTAATATTTTTAGTTCTTTTCGTCATCGTTGCTGCGTTATAATGTTGTAAAACTCTACTTGTAGTTAATATTAAAGGATATTCTTTTTTATTTTTTTCTAATTCGCTGCTTTCTTTAAAGTCAAAATATTTAATTCTACCTTTCCCTAATTTAAATTCTTTTTCATGTAAAATTTTTGTATCCGTTCCATCTTCTTTTACTGGCCATTGTAATCCTAATTTTCCAAGTCTTTCTCGAGTTATGCCTTTAAAGAAAGGAACAACATCAGCAATTTCAGCCAAGACTTGATCTGCGTCATATATTGGTTGGTCATATCCAAGTTTTTGCATCATTTCAGTAACTATAACTCCATCGGGTTTTGTTCCTGGAAGAGGTTTTGCTGCCCTATTAACTCTTTGAACTCTTCTTTCTGTGTTTGTGAAGGTTCCATCTTTTTCTAGGAAAGTTGTTCCAGGCAGAACTACATCAGCATGTTTAGCTGTTTCGCTTAAAAATATTTCTTGAACCACTAATAGGTCTAATGCATTCATTGCTTTAGCTACGTGGGCGCTGTTCGGATCCGTTTGAACAACATCTTCACCTATAATCCATACTGCTTTTACTTCTTTGTTTATTGCAGCATCAAAAATTTGTGGGATTTTTAATCCAGCTTTTGTTGGATGAACAACTCCATATTTTTCCGTGTAAAAATTTTGAATTTTTTCATCTGCAACTGGAAAATATCCTGCGCCCTGATGTGGTTGACAACCCATATCAGCTGCACCCTGAACATTATTTTGGCCTCGCAGCGGATTAACACCAACACCTTTTCTTCCTATATTTCCTGTTATCATTGCAAGATCAGCAATTAGCATTACTGTTTTTGAACCTTGTTCATGTTCAGTAACCCCAAGACCATGAAACTCCATTGAATTTCCTGCAGTAGCGTAAGCGATAGCAGCTTCTTTAACTTGCTGCTTATCAACTCCAGCTACTTTAGCTAATTGATCAATATTTAATTTTTTAATTCCTTTAAGAAAGTTTTCAAAACCTTCTGTTCTACTCAAAATAAAATCTTCTTTTTGTAATTTAGATTCTATAATGAAATATAACATCATGTTTAGAACTGCCACATTAGTACCAGGTCTTAATCTAATATGATAATCTGCCATTCGCGCAAGTTCAGTTGTTACAGGATCTAAAACTATTAGTTTTTTACCTTTCATTACTTGTTGTTTAATTTTTGCACCAGTAACTGGGTGAGCATTGGTAGGGTTTGCTCCGATAACTAAAAATAAATCAGCATGATAAATATCTTCTGTAGAATTTGTAGCTGCACCTGTGCCATATGTTTGTTGTAACCCCCAAGCAGTTGGTGAATGGCAAATTCTTGCACAGCAATCAATATTATTTGTTCCTATCGCAGCTCTAATCATTTTTTGGAAAACATAATTTTCTTCATTGGTACATCTGGCTGAAGAAATACCTGCAACAGCATCAGGACCATTTTCTTTAACTATTTTTTGTAATTTATTTTTAATATAATCATAGGCTTCATCCCAAGAAGCTTTTTCAAACTTACCATTTCTTTTTATTAAGGGATTTCTCAATCTATCTGGATGATCGTAGAAACCAAAAGCATATCTACCTTTTAAACAGGTATGACCTGCATTAACTTCGGTTTCCTTAGGTGTATCAATTGACACTACTTTTCCATTTTTTATTGACGCTTCTAAATTACAACCAACTCCGCAATAAGAGCATGTAGTTCTAACTTTTTCATCATAATCAGCTGATTTAGATGCAAAAACATCTGATATAGCATCAGTTGGACAAGTGTGGGCGCATGCTCCACAAGATACACAAGATGAGTCACCAAACAACATATCGTTGTCTGTTGTAATTTTTGATTCAAAACCTCTTCCGCTCATTGTTAAAACAAAAGATCCCTGAATTTCATCACATGCTCTCACGCAACGTCCACAATTAATACAGTTATCTAAGTTCATTCGCATATATGCATGCGAAGTATCTTTTGGAGTTCCTTTATTTTGTTTAGGTTTATTATATCTGTGCTCATTTATACCCAGATCATTAGCTACAGTCTGTAGTTCACAATTGTTATTAACTTCACATGTTGAACATGTCATTGGATGATCAGTAAGAACCAACTCAACTATATTTTTTCTTAAATTGTCTAAATCTTTGTTGTTGGTAATAATATAAGAACCTTCGGTAACAGGCGTATGGCAAGAAGCTACTGTTTTTGTAGGACCATCTTTTTTTAGGGCTACATCTACTGAGCAGACTCTGCATGCTCCGTAAGGAGCTAAATTTGGGTCATCACATAAACTTGGAACTTTATCTTTTCCTACATGTTCACGAACAAATTTTAATACAGATGTATGTTCAGATTTTATCTGATGGGCAGCACCATCAATATATGCAATTTTGTGATCTTTTCCGTTTGTGCCATTTTTACCGTTTTTCATAAATCCCCTAAGCGCCCTGATTTATATCATCTTTAAATTCATGGGTAAAATATTTTAGTATATTACTTATAGGTACTGGAATCGCTCCACATAGAGCACACAAACAACCTTTTTTCATGGTTACAAGCAGTTCATTTAAAAGTTTTATTGGTATTTTGTTTGATTTGTTTAATGCTTGATCAAACATTTCTTTACCTCTATAGGAACCTAGTCTTCCAGGAAAACATTTGCCACAAGATTCATCGGATGAAAATTTGAATAAATGATGAATATACCTAACCATACTAAAAGTTTCTGGAATACTTACTACACTTCCATGCCCTAACATAAAGCCAGCTTTAGTAAATTCTTGAAAATCTAAATTTAATTTTTCAACTTCTTTAATTGGGATGACACCACCTAACGGCCCACCAACTTGAAGAGCTTTTACAGGTTGGACAAACCCTTCGCCAATTTCATGAATTATTTTTTTCATTGACGTTCCCATATCAATTTCATAAACACCAGGTTTTTTAAACAAACTATCCAAACAAACAAGCTTGGTTCCGGCTGATTTAGTATTTCCCACAGAAGAAAAAGCTTTGGCCCCGAATTTTAATATACAAGGTATAGCAGCTAACGTTTCCACATTATTTACAACAGTAGGTTTTTTATATAAGCCTTCTACTACTGGAAAAGGAGGTCTTACATCAACCTCCGCTCTTCTTCCTTCGATTGATGCTATCAAAGCAGATTCTTCTCCACAAATGTACGCTCCTTGGCCAATACAAATTGTCATGTCACAAGAAAAGTTAGTACCTAAAATATTTTTTCCTAAAAGATTTGCTTTTTTAAGTTCGTTGATAGTTCCATTAATTATCTCAATAGATTTTGGATATTCCCCTCTTATGTACAAAACACCTTCATCACTTCCAATAATATAAGCACAAACTAGCATGCCCAATATTACTTTTAGTGGCTGTTCTTCTAAAAGATACCTATCAGAAAAAGCACCAGAATCTCCCTCGTCAGCATTACAGACAACATATTTTTTTTTAACTTTCTGTTGGCTACAAAAATTCCACTTCATACCAGTTGGAAATCCTGCTCCGCCTCTACCACATAAATTAGAGTCGGTAACAGTTTTAAGTGTTTCTTTTTTATCTTTTTTTAAAACATTAGAAACCAAATCTTTAAACTGATCAATCGATGATAAATCATCGCCCATTAAGATTGTTTTCGTAGCAAAACTTTTAGAATACATTTTTTTTGAATTTATTTTTTTACCTTTAATAATTTCATCAATTTGGTCGATGTCATTTCCTGAATAATTATGACCATTGTAATGAAAAGAGCTAGTTTCATAACAATGTCCTAAACAGAACATCATTCCAATTTTATCCTTACCTAATTTTTTTGATAATTTTTCCCTAACTTTACCTTGAGTTCCTGCGCACATACATGCACTACCATTACATATCCACGCCTTTTTTTCTTTATGTTCAGGTCTTAAAAATTCGTAAAAACTTTCCGCTCCATGAATGGTCGACATTCCAACATGATATTCTTCAGCTAATTGTTTAATTTCTTTACCATTTCTAGTTTTGGAGCTTGTATCAATCATTCGCTTAAAGAGATTATCTTTAAGGCCTTTTCTCCCCGAAAGTTTACTTATATTTCTAGACATAATAATTTTATTCTACAATTCGATTTTCACCACAATATATATTAAAGCTATCTGATTTTACAAAACCAATTAATGTCATATCGAAACGTTTTGCTAGGTCTATTGCAAGACTTGTTGGCGCACCAACTCCCATTAGAAGCCCTATATTAGCCATAAGAGTTTTTTGAACTATCTCAAAACTTAAACGTCCAGAACAAGCTATAAATTGATTTTTAGTATCAAAAATAGAATTTTTAAAACTGTGACCAATTACTTTATCCAAAGCGTTATGACGACCAACATCTTCTTTAATTACTAAAGTTTCACCTTCTTTATTTAACAGTGCGCTAGCATGTATTCCTCCAGTTTTAGAAAATTCTGATTGGCTCTGCCTCAAAAGGTCTGGAATTTTGGTGATTAAGGAGTTTTTAATTTTTGGAACATCTTTGTTAATTTTTGTTTTACAAATAATTTCTAGAGAGTCCATTGATGTTTTTCCACAAACTCCACAGCTGGAGTTCGTTAAGAAATTTCTCCTTAAATGTTTAATATCAAGGTTTTCACCATTCTTTAAAGTAGCTCTAACTTTATTTTGCAAATCAAATTTTCCAACCTTTTCACCTAAAAATTCTACTTTATCTACATCTGAAATTTTTTGAATTATTCCTTCACAAAATAATAATCCAACAATTAAATCATCGTCATTTTTTGGTGTCCGCATTGTTATTGAAATGGAATCATCTATCCATTTATTTTCTTTTTTATAGCGAACGACCATTTCAAGCGGTTCTTCAATGGATACTAAATCTTCTATATTAGAAGGTTTATTTTTTTTGTATTTAATGGTTTTGTATTTTGAATTCATATCATGACCATCTTAAAGGATATTTTTTTTTTAATATAAAGCGGTTATAAATTACTCCTCCAATTATAATAGTAACTGCCCCAGTTATAATTGGAAATAATAAAAATTGGAAAGATTCTTGCGCCATGATTACCACAATAGTGTTCCCCCCTGCTGGAGGATGAGCAATTTTAAATAACATCATTAGCATTACCGAAATACCAACAGCTAAACCTATTGCCAAAAAAAAGATTGATCTATCTTGAGTAATTTTAAATAAAGTTACAAATACGATTCCAACCAATGTGCATACAATGTGACTGAATAATACGTTTTTTGGTTGAGCAAATTCATTATTGGGATATCCAAAAACAACAACTACCGAAGAACCAAATGATGCAGTTAACCAAAGACCATAATTGGTGCCACTTAAAACAGATTCAAAAGTTATATATGTAAGAATAGTAATAGTTACAGCAGCACCAATCCCTCCTAACAAGGGAGGCCAGCAAATTATTTTTTTTAATTTCATAATGATTTTTTATTTAGTGCGTCAAGCGCAGTATTCAAAGGTAACAATAAACATTCCTTTCTAGAGGCATTTTTTTTAGTCATTATCTTATCAAATTCTTTCCATTCTTTATCAAAAGAATTAGTATTTTTTTGAAAGCTATTTTTTGCTTGTTCAACGAAGTTTTTAACTTTTTTGATTGATTTATTTTTAGCACTTCTAGATAACAAGCTTACGGAAGCTTGACAATATATGCAGGACTCACATTCATATTTAAAATTTGTAATTTGGTCATTTTTAACAATTAAATAAATTTGCATTACATCACCACAAATTGAATTTTTTAACTTTGAAAAATGAGTGTGATTATCAAGCACACCATGATTTTCACTATTTGATGCTATTTTAACGATCTCTTTATCTATCATTTAAACTTTATTGTATTTTCTTTAACATTTATAATTTGTTTCATGAGCGAACACAATATACTCGGAGCAATCTTAGCAGGGGGACAATCAAAAAGAATGGGTAAAGATAAACTTTTTCTGGAGCTCAATAATAAAAAACTTATTGAATATACAATTGATAAAGTAAAAAAATATTTAAAAAATGTAATTATAATTACCAACCAAAAAAATGAATTTTTTTTAAAAAAAAAATTAATAACAGTTGAAGATTGCATAAAAGGTCAGCTAGGACCTTTGGTGGGTATACTTACAGCAATGAAATGGGCAAAAGAAAATTTAAAGGGATGTTCTTGGATAGCTACTTTTCCATGCGATACACCTTTTTTTCCAGAAACAATAATTCAAAAATTTATCAAAAAATCAAAAGAAAAGGACTCTCTATTATTATGCGCAAGTTCTCATGGACGTAAGCATAATATTTTTGGTTTGTGGTCTATAGAACTTTATGAGAAACTTCATGACGATTTAATTAATAATAAGATAAGAAAAGTTCAAGATTGGATAGAAAAACAGAAAATAACCAATGTAGAATTTAATTTTAAAGAATATGATCCATTTTTTAATATAAATACTTTAGATGACTTAGAAACAGCAAAAAAAATAATTAAAAATGAAAAAAAATAAACTAGAAGATTCTTTGAATAAGCTGTTCTCCAATTCGGGATATAAAATGGTAGATGTTAGCGAGAAAAATACTACTCATAGAAAAGCTTTAGCAACTGGAGAAATAGTTTTAGGTGCTGAAGTAATTAAATTAATTAAAAATAAAAAAATGCCCAAGGGCGACCCTTTATCTATTGCAGAAGTTTCTGGAATTAGTGGAGTAAAAAAAACTAGTGAACTCATCCCACTTTGCCATCCATTACCTTTAGACCACATATCATTACATACAGAAATTAATGAAAAAAAAAATTCTATCGTTGTTTATTGTTTAGTGTCAGCAAATTCTAAAACAGGAGTAGAGATGGAAGCGCTTTCTGGAGTAAGCTCCGCACTGTTAGCCATCTATGATCTTTCAAAGATTGTTGAGCCAAATTTAAAAATATCTAATACTAAACTTCTTGTAAAATCTGGAGGAAAAAAAGGCTTATGGACAAATCCAGATGGAATACCTGATAAAATTAAAAATATTTTAAAAATTTAAAGATGATTAGTTATACAAAAGCTCTAAGATTAATTGAAAAAACTTCTATTAATTTAAAAAATGAAAACATTTCTACAATTAATTCAATAAATCGAGTTTCTGCTGAAAACGTTCTTTCACCAAATAATAATCCTTTATCAAATAATGCTGCATTTGATGGTTTTGCCATTTTATCTAGAGAAACTAAAAATTTAAGTAAAAAAAAAGTTAAGAAATTTAAAATATTAAAAACAATTGCAGCAGGAGATAATCCTAAAATAAAGAATTATAAAAAAAATTCAGTTGTTGAAGTAATGACTGGTGGTTTAATACCAAAATTTTACGATTCCATTTTACCTGTTGAAAAAGCAAAATATTATCCATTAAATAATAACCCAACTCACCTAATTGTAAGCGAAAAAGTTAAAAAATTTTCTCATGTAAGATTCGCTGGAGAGGATTATAAAAAAAAAGATATAGTGCTTAAAAAAGGCGAGTTAATTCAGCCAAAACATTTAATGGCATTTACAGTATTGGGTATTAAAAAAGTAAAAGTTAAAAAAAAACCTAAAATAATTTTTTTTAGTACAGGAAATGAAATAGTTGACTATAAAAAGAAAAACATTCCAGCTTGGAAAGTAAGAAATTCTAACAATTACTATTTTAAGGCTTTTGCCGATAGTATGAATTTAGAAATTATAAATGGAGGCACCATCAAAGATAATAAGACAAATAAATTAAAAAAATTACTAAGAAAGTTTTTAAAATCAGACATAGATTTATTTGTAACTTCAGGAGCAATTTCTGCAGGAAAATATGACTTTATACCCAATCTTGTTAAGAATTTTGGATTTAAAAAATGTTTTAAGGGTGTAGCCATAAAACCAGGACGACCAATTATGCTATCAAAACTAAAGAACAAATTATTTTTTGGTTTACCAGGAAATCCTATTTCTTGCGCTGCAGGATTTCGTTTTTTCATTTATCCATTAATTCGTAATAGTTTAGGAATGTTAAAAGAAAAAAATTTTAGAGCTCAACTAGTTAACAAGTATTCGAAAGCAAAGAATTTTACGCACTTTGCGAGATGTTTAATAAATTTTAATAACAAGGGGTCGGGAAAATTACAGGCTTTGCAAGGGCAGCAGTCCCATAGAATCGAATCTTTTGTAAAAGCAAACTGTTGGGGTATCTTTCCTGGAGGCAAAGAGAGATTTAAATCAGGAAATATTATTGAATGGGTAAATTTAATTCCTAAAAGCTAAAGATTCCTATTTTCACTTATAAAGTGAATTTTGCAACCCGATGGTTAATTGAACTTACTAATCAGTTAGTTATAATTATTCTAAATAATAAACAGGAGGAAGTGATGAAAAAAAGAATTATAAAAAAAATTGATACTAGCAAAAGAAATTTTTTAACAGGCTCAGTAACTTTAGCCGGAGTCGCTGCCGCAACGTCGGTACTGCCAATTACAATTGCAAATGCAAATCATAAAGATTCTAGCCCAAAAGGTTTACCAGATTTTATTAGCTGGAAAGATAGAAATGCTTTAATCGTTCATTCAGATAAAGGAATCGAGACACATAGAAGTGCAATTGGGGAAAGTTTAATAACTCCAAATAGAAATATTTATATTAGAAATAATATGCCGACTATGTCCAACACACAAATTGGAGATAGAAACAATTGGAAAGTAAGTATTAAAGGAGTTAAAAATCCTAAAACTTTTTCATTGGCACAATTAAAAAAATTAGGCCACACAACAATGGCAACGATATTACAATGTTCAGGAAACGGAAGAGGTTTTTTTGCACATAAAGTTAGAGGATCTCAATGGAAAACTGGAGCAGCAGCATGCGTTCTTTGGACAGGCGTTCCTATGAAATTAGTAGTAGATGCATGTGGCGGCGTTGATAGTGATGCAGTTTTTATGACATCAGCAGGTGTTGACCACGAGCCTACAGGTTTAGATCCGAAAAAAGCTAAGGTTGAAAGATCAGTTCCGAAAAAAGTTTATAAAGATGCAATGTTAGCTTGGGAAATGAATGGAGTTCCTTTACCTAATGCACATGGTGGCCCTTTGAGAATGGTTACACCAGGATATTTCGGCATTAACAATGTTAAACATCTTGGCCAAGTTGCTTTTACTAAAACTGAATCAACTGTTAAATATATGAAATCAAGTTATCGAATATCTCCAATTGGAAAAAAAGGTTCACAGTATCCTTCATGTTGGGAAATGCCTGTAAAATCTTGGATAACTAGACCAACAGATGAAACTGGTACAGTTAAAGCAGGAAATGTTCAAATAGTTGGTGTAGCTATGGGCGGAATGAAAAAAGTTAGAAGCGTTAAAGTTTCAATTGATGGAGGACAAAGTTGGAAGAAAGCGAAATTTGTTGGTCCCGATCTTGGAAAATATGCATGGAGACAGTTTGTTCTTGAAGCAAATTTAGCACCCGGAAGTTACAATCTTGCAAGCAAGGCTTCTGGCGGCGGAAAAACTCAACCTGAGCTAAGAATGGAAAATAGAAGAGGCTACGCTCATAACGGTTGGAAAGATCATAGCGTAAATATTAAAGTCGTATAAAGATTTTAAAATTTAGTATATAAAATTTTTGTAATGAGAATTTTTAAAATTTTTATTGTTATTTTATTATTTTCATTTCCCTTAACAACAAATCTACAAGCAGATTCAGAAAAAATGGCTTTGGGCTTGGATGTTTATAATAATAAAGCGGCGTGTGGCGCTTGTCATATTTTAAAAGCTGCCGCTTCAGAGGGTAATATAGGTCCAAATTTAGATATTTTAAAACCTACAGAAGAACAAGTGAAACTTATTGTAACAGAAGGGCTTGGAGTAATGCCAGCATTTGGAGAGGAGGGTTTACTAACTTCAGAAGAGATTGATGCTGTATCATTTTATGTCGCTAATAGTTCTGGAAAATAGCTAAATTATATATTCACAGAGATATTAGGTATAATTAAAGTAATTAACAAATCTCGGTTTTTGTGGTTAGATTTACATATGTTAATAGATCCATTTCAGCGAAAAATATCCTACGTAAGAATTTCAGTCACGGATCGTTGTGATTTTAGATGTACCTATTGCATGTCTGAAGATATGCAGTTTCTTCCCAAAAAGGACCTTTTGTCTTTAGAGGAATTAGAAAGGTTAAGCGATGCACTTATAGAACTTGGTGTTAAAAAAATAAGAATTACAGGTGGAGAACCTTTAGTTAGAAAAAATATATTGCATTTGTTTAACAACGTTGGAAAAAAAATAGGAAAAGGTTTGGAAGAACTTACTGTAACAACAAACGGTTCCCAGCTCGAACGTTATGCTAAAGATTTATTTAAAAATGGAGTTAAAAGAATTAATATTTCATTAGACACATTAGATAAAAATAAATTTAAATTAATTACAAAAATTGGGGATTTTAATAAAGTTATTAGAGGAATTAACGCCGCAAAAGAAGCAGGCATGAAAATTAAGATTAATACAGTAGCTCTTAAAAATGTTAATGATAATGAGATTTTAAATTTAGTTAATTGGTGTGGAGAAAACAAATTTGGCTTAACATTTATTGAAGTTATGCCAATGGGTGAAATAGGTGAAAAGAGAGCCGATCAATATATGCCATTAACTGATGTAAAAAGTTTAATACAAACTAAATATAGCCTTTCTGACGATCCTTTAAAGACTGGAGGACCAGCAAGATATGTTCACTGTCATGAAACTGATCAAAAAATAGGATTTATAACCCCACATACTCATAATTTTTGTGAAAGTTGCAATCGCGTGAGAATTACATGCACAGGAGAGATGTACATGTGTTTAGGTCAACAAGATAAAGCGGATTTAAAGACTCCTTTAAGAAAAAGTAAAAATAATGATTTTTTAAAAGAAACTATATATGAGGCTATTTCACGAAAACCTAAAGGACATGATTTTGTTATTGAAAGAAGAAAAGAAGATAAATTCGTTCCTAGACATATGAACGTAACTGGCGGATAATCTTTTTATGGAAATTCAAATAAAACTTTATGGATCTTCAAAAATGTTAAGTGAAAACGAAACTTTACTTATCAAATTACCAGAAAATTCAAATATAGGTCATCTTCGAGAAGGTCTTAAAAAATTAATTAATGAAAAATATTCAAAAAATAATTTAGGCAATTTACCAAATTCTGCAGCTTTTTTTAGCGAGAAAGACGAAATCATCAATGATAACTATCAATTAAAAAATAAAGAATTAATTTCAATTATCCCACCTATTGGCGGAGGTTAATGAGTATTCACACCGCTCTAGTTAAAAATGAGGAGCAAAAGATTTCTATAGAAAAGGCCAAAAAATTCATCTATTCGGATGATCATGGTGCAGAATCTATCTTTGTCGGGAGAGTAAGAAACGAAAATAGTGGAAAAAAAGTAACAGCTGTAACTTATGATGCTCATGACCAAGCTGTAGTAAAATCTTTCCAATCAATCTGTAAGGATGCCAAAAATAAATTTGATAATAATGCTAAGATTTTTTTAGAGCATGCAAAAGGTTACGCACCTATTGGTGAAATAAGCATTCTTATAGCTGTTGGAACAGGCCATAGAGATGAAGCTTTTAAAATTTGTAGGTATATTTTAGAAGAAGTTAAACACCAATCTCCAATATGGAAAAAAGAGCATTACGCAGACGGAAAAGAAGAATGGCTTCCAGGACATTCTTTAAGACCTAAAAAAGAAGTTAAATAATGTCAAAAGATAAAACTAATTTTGCAATCTTAATAGTTTTATTTGCAGGGATTTTATGGTCTTTCGGAGCATTGGTTGTTAGATATATTGAAGACGCTCGATCAGTACCTTGGCAATATCTTTTCTTTAGAGGTTTAACCATTTTTATTATTTTAAATCTTTATTTATTTCTTAAAGAAGGAAAATCTTTTACTAAAAATTATAGAAAAATTGATTTTTCAATAGTTGTAGGTGGCATAGGTTTTGCCACTGCTTTTATTGGTTTTATTTGGTCGATCACTCATACTACTGCAGCTGTAACTCTTATGATGCTAGCAGCGATGCCATTCATGACAGCAATACTTGGGTATATTTTTCTTAAAGAAAAAGTTTCTGTGACCACTTTGTTCGCAATTATTATTGCTGCTGTTGGAATTACTTTTATGGCCTTTAATAGTAGCAAAATAGGAACATTATTTGGTTTAATGCTTGGTCTTTTATCATCTTTAGGTTTTTCAATTGGTTCCGTTAGCTTAAGATGGAATAAAAGAGCACCAACTTTTACAACAGTTTCCTTGGCTGGTTTGTTTTGTGCAATTATTTCTTTTGCTGTATTAATTATCGGTGAACAGAGTTTTTTTACTACTTTTAAAAATTCTTCTCTTTCAGCACTACATGGAACATTAGTATGTTCAGGTTTAATCCTGTACTCAATTGGTTCTAAAAATTTACCTGCGGCAGATCTTACTTTATTATCCTTAACAGAAGTTCTAGGAGGTATTTTTTGGGTTTGGCTACCAATTTTCGGTATAAACGAGGTTCCAACTACCAATACAATTATAGGAGGTTTTATAATAACTTTTGCAATTCTTTTTTATAGCTTAAATACTAAGAGAAACAGACGATTTATAGGGCTTAATTAGTGTCGCAGCGACAATCTTAAAACTCAAAACTCAAAACATTTAAGATAATTTAGATTAATGAAAAAAATAATTATTCTAATATCCTTATTACTAATTACCCAATCAGCTTCAGCTGCTGACCAAACAATAGAAATGTTAAATAAATTAGGAAAAGAACATATGGTTTATTCAAAAAAAATTGTAAAAGTTGATATCGGAGATACGGTTTTTTGGAAATCAACAAAACCTGGTCACAACGTTGAGTTTATTAAAGGTGGCGTTCCAGAAGGAGTGGAAAAGTTTAGATCTGCTTTAAGCAAAGATACAGAATATAAATTTGAAATTCCAGGAATCTATGCTTATTGGTGCACACCCCACAAAGGTATGGGAATGATAGGTTTTATTGTGGTTGGTAATGATAAATCAAATTTAGAAGCAATAAAAAAACTAAAATATCAAGGTAAATCAAAAAAAATTGCTGAAGAATTAATATCCTCTTTATAATTATCTTTAACTTGGGTTTTTTTTTAAAAATTCAATGTAATTTATAACTTCTTGAAATTTTTCATCTTCAATATCTTTATAACTTTTTTGAAATTTAGATTTTACGCATATAGCCACATGGGCATATGGGTTTCTTCCTTTAGGATGATTGGGGTGATCGGGTAGTTGTCCTTTTAAATAATCGCCAGATTCCTGTATGATTTTCCAGAGTTTACTTGCGTTTTCTTTGTTCATGCCAGCGTCAGGATAAGTATGAATATAATCAAACCAATTATAGGAACAAAGAAATGTTGCATAATGTTATTCTACAGTAAATTTTTTTTAAAAAATTTTATGGCTGTACCCTTGAAAATCCTCCAACTTGGTTGGCCATCTTTTCTTGTTCCACCTACGTGATAACCATAAGTAATACATGAAGCATCTATCTTGGCGTCCTTGTTCGCCATTCCGTCATCTTCTGTATAGTAATCGGGACATTCATGCCAGGCTTCAAGGTGTTCTTCATATTCAGCTGAATAATTAGCCTCGAATCCATGACCCCATCCTGATTTAGTAGTTACTTCTATATCTGCTCCAGCTGCTTTCATTTTTGCTCCATACTCTTCACATATGTGTGCATGTGAAGCGTCATCAATTGAACCATTTACCATCCAGATTTTAGTTTCTTTTATCGGTTGAGGATTTCTAAAAAATCCTGATTGGCGACATTCTACAGATCTAGGCAGTGAAGCAGCATAATATAAATCTTTACTGATAAGCGCATCTCTTATTCGTGTTTCAGCGATTGCAAGTGAATTCATTCCACCTCTTGACCAACCTGTAATTCCAACTTTTTTTATATTAACCCTTGGATCTTTAGATAAATATTCAAGCGTCATAAATGCATCAATATAAAATGAATAGGTTGATACTTGCGCTTGATCAGCCCCTGCACTTATTACATTTCTTCCATTAAAATTATCTACGAACATTACTGCAATTCCTTTTTTCAGAAAATGCTTTGCCATTTGTCTGTTAAATTTAAACCATTCATTGCTAAATAGCCTAGCTCCACCGCTTGAATGATTGAATACTACAACAGGAAATGGTCCTTCACCTTTTTTAGGAAATACCATTAATGCATCTATTTTGACTGGTGAATTTTTATACGACCCATCTTTTAAACTCATAAATTCATTTGGAAAAGGTGCTGAATTATATGAAGAGATACGTACCATTTTACCCTCTTTAAAAAATTTCCATAAACCAAATAATTGTGATGTTCCCGCAAATGCAGGACTTGTAATTAATAAACAAATTAGAATTATAAATACTTTTTTCATCATTAAATGCTATCAAAAGACATAGATATTAACCATTTAATTTATTATTTTTGTGCTCAATTTGTTACGTAGTTTTAACGGTGTTTTTTAGTAGATTTTATATGGTTTATTTTTTATCTGTTGAAGATATATCTGCCCCAGTAGTTGGATCGAGCTCGATTCCTAATGGAGTAATATTTCTAGGCAGAGGTGTAAATGTAGACTCAGGATTATCCTTATAACTTCTTTTTGTAATTCTGTACAATCCGAATACACCAATGATTAAATGGAAAAATAACAAATGAACAAAAAATCCGTTGCTTCCATATTTTTGCATCAATAAAGAACAAATCATAGGTCCAGTCATAGCGCCTATTCCAAATATAATTTGCATACCGCCTCCAGCAGAAACGAATTTTTCTTTTGGAATGTAGTCATTTACATAAGCCAGATTAAGTGTGAATAATGGTACAGCCATTCCTGCATATAAAACTATATAAGAAAAAAACATTATTTTATTAACACCAACATTTGTAGCTAAATACATATTTTGCAACGAGGTTCCAGAAGCTGTAATTAATAAAACACAAAACATTGCAGATATAAATGTACAGATAATTATTATTATCCTTCGATCAGTTTTGTCTGAATAATAACCTATTGGCCACTGAAATATACCACCTGCTACCGCTATTAAAAATAAAAACAAAGAAATTTCAAAAATTGTAAAATTCATGGAAGAAGCATAAACAGCTCCTAAAGTAAATAAAGCCGAATGAATAATACCAGTACAAAACATACTAACAGTACCCAGTGGCGAAGTTTTATATAAGGCTTTTATACTTATATAACTTATTTTTTTAAATTTTGGAGCCTTACGTTTTGTAAGCAAAATAGGAACAAGGGCAAAAGATAATAATAATGAAATTAAAATAAATGGTTCGTATTTTTCTGGGCTAGAAAAATTTAATAAAAGTGTTCCTGAGGACAGTCCTATTAAAGTAATAAACATATAAATAGACAATAGTTGACCTCGAGTTCTATTATTAGCTCGATCATTCAACCAGCTTTCCATAACAATAAAAATTCCCACTATGCTAAAGCCCGTAAGAAACCTTCCCATTGTCCAGACAATTGGATCAACAAAAATTGCGTGAATTAAAATACTAAGTGAAGCCATCGAAGCAAAAGCCGCAAAAACTCTTATATGACCAACTTTACCAACGAGTTCTGGAATTTTATTTGCACCAGCAAAATAACCAACAAAATAACCTGTCATTATTGAACCTATTGCTATAAAATTGAATTCTTCTATAACCGAGCGAACTCCTAGCAAATTACCTTGAAATCCATGGGCAACCATAAGGATAAAGTAGCCAGTAAAAAGAACCCACGAATTTTTTAATAATTTTCCCATAGATGGAGAGTAATTATGCTTTCGCAATACTAATTGCAATGGATAATTTCATTAGACTAGGTTTTTTTTAGGCTTAAAATTGAGTGAATAGCTATTGTAACGATAATTACAACTCCGCCAATAATTGTTTCAGTACTTGGTTGTTCTTTAATAACTAACCAAACCCAGATAGGTCCTAATATAGTCTCAAGCAAAAAAAAGAGATTAACTTCTGCAGCACTGATATATCTTGGAGCTAAAGTTATTAAAACAAAAGGTATTGCAACACACATAATACACATTAGCGGTATAATTATTGTGTCATTCTCTTTTAAAATTAAATTGTCGGCAAACAAAAAAGCAATCAATGCTACTATTAATTTACCCATCATTGCCGAAGGAACTAAACTAATTTTTTTTGATGATCTTATTATTACTGCCCCTACAGCTAAGCCTGTGGCACAAACTAGCCCTAAAAAATTTCCTAAAATATCACCACGTTCAAAGGAGTCATTAAAAATATAGATTACTGACAATGTAGTAATAACTATGGCTATCCATGTTTTTTGATCCGTATTTTCTTTTAAAAAAATAAAACTAATTACTGCTGAGAGCATAGGTGCTAAAGCAATCATTATTAAAGTATTCGCCACATTAGTATTTTCTATTGATATAACAAAAAAGATATTTGTTATTGTAAAGACGCCCGCATAAGCGATTCCGTGCCAGCCATTTTCTATTAGTTCTGAAATAAATTTGGTTTTATAAATGATTAATAGACCAACAAAAACAACTATAAAAGGGATAAAGCCTCGATAAAAAATTAGATTCCATGACGTAAGATTTGCTAATCTGATGAAAAGCGCATCTGGAGTAATAAACATAATTGCCGTAAAAGCAAGAAGCGTCCCTTTTTTTTGATCATTATATGGCATAATTGCTTACAACAGATTTCAAATCTTTTATGCTTTTAATTTTATTTGAGCATGTTTGATTTTTACAAACAACAAGATAGCTATCTTTAGGATCTTCTTTATAAATTATAACAGAAGATTTTAAATATCTACTTTTCACATATTCATGCAAATCCTTATTTTTTTCAATATTTCCAAAAAAAGTAAAACTTGTTAACTCTTCACACATATCCAAATTTTTTAAATAACTAGTCATTTGAGTAGCATGCAAATTTAAAAATGAGTGAAAACTTTGTGTCAATTCTTTTGTCATATTTTGCCACTTTTTTTCACCAGTGATAATCTCGAGTTTTTTGCAATTCATTAAAAATATACTATTACCATTGGGTATATTGAGATCACTTATATCAGTTGGAGATACGAAAAGATCATTTTCATCAATAGGATTTTTTTGAAGAATTTTACTATTTTTATCGTAAAAAAGATCCCAGGTTTTTTGATTTATTTTTTGAGCATCATTTAAAAAACTAATTTCGCCACTTACTTCGTACAAATTAATCATTAGTTGTGATAGATAAGCATAATCCTCAAGAAATACTTTCACTCCCTCTTTGTCTTTGTAACAATGATATACCTCATCATTAGTAAGTTTTTTCATTATTTGATAATTCGATTTAGAAAGTTTTCTCCAGTCTTCGTTATCAAGTACTTCTGCAACAAAAATTAAAGTACTAACCCAATATGCGTTTAAATCAATTTGGGTTTTGTCATCAAAAAAAGGCATGGGCCTTTTTTCTCTTATTGATAACAATTTATCCTTTATTTTCTTTAACTTTTCCTTGTCTTCTTTTGAAGGACCAATACTTTTTTCAATTAAAATATTTTTTCCTTCCCAGTTACCATTTTCCGAGATATCGAAATATTTGACAAAGAAATCATAATCTTCTTTAAGTATATTTTTTAACTCTTTATCTTCCCAAACATAATATTTTCCTTCAATTCCTTCGCTGTCCGCATCATATGCAGAGCCCAAAAGATTTTCTTTGTTTTTAAATGATTGATTAATGAACTCTACAGTTTGAATAAGTTTATCTTTGTAGTAGTCGTTTGGTTCTTCAAGGTAAAATTGACCTAATATATTTACAAATAAAATGTTGTCATAAAGCATTTTTTCAAAGTGAGGTGCTATCCATCTATCATCCGTCGAGTAACGTGCAATGCCTCCTAATAAATGATCATAGAGACCTCTTGAACAAACATTTTTAAGCAAAACTTTTACAGCGTCAAAAAATTTTTTATTTTTAGTTTTCTTATAAAAATATAAAAAACTTTCAAAGACATAAAATTGTGGAAATTTCGGGCTTCCTTGAAAACCTCCCCATTCATAGTCAATATAGTTAACCATATTTTCAAGATAAGGGACCAGACTCTGTCTTATTACTGAAGTTTTTTTTTGAATTTGCTGAAAAGCACTTTTTATTTGTGGAGCTTGTTCAATTACTTGACTTCTATTTTTTCCATAGAAATCTGAAACTTGATTAAGAATATTTATAAAAGAAGGCATACCATGCATTTCTTTTGGAGGGAAATAGGTACCGCCGGTAAAAGGAATACCGTTTTCGTCTAAAAATAATGATAGAGGCCATCCACCAGGCGTTCCCGTTATAATTGATAAACTTTTTTGAAAAACATGATCTAGGTCGGGCCTTTCTTCACGATCAACTTTAATATTAATAAATTTTTCATTCATTATTGCAGCAGTACTTTGACTTTCAAAACTTTCGTGTGCCATCACATGGCACCAGTGGCAACTAGCATATCCTACGCTTAAAAAAATCGGTTTTCTTAATTCCTTAGCTTTGTTTAGTGCTATTTTACCCCAGGGATACCAATGCACTGGATTGTTCTCGTGTTGTTTAAGGTAAGGGCTCTTCTCTTTTTTTAGCAAATTCTCCAAATTAAACTCCTTAAATAAATTAAGATTATATTTGACAATATATATAGCATTAGTTACACTTTTATATAGCGCCGAGTTGAATCAGATTGCGGGCGCTTTAAAAATCCTGCTAAAGCGACGCACACATAGACCACCGCTTTAGCCGGTGGTTTTTTTTTGAGATTCTATTCAACAAAAAACCGGGTATTTAACCGAATTGTGCACCCGACATTCGTCAAAGCACTAAAAACGGAGGAGTATAGACATGAAAAACGATTTAGAGATGTCTAAAAATAAAAAGAGAAATTTAATCGAAAGATTAAATTCAGGACCAGTAATTTGTGCAGAGGGATTTCTTTTTGAAATAGAAAGAAGGGGATATATGTCCTCAGGAGAGTTTGTTCCGATGGTTTCTTTGGATCATCCGGAAGCTCTAGAAAATTTGCACAGAGATTTTCAACATGCGGGCTCTGATATCGTTCAAGCTTTTACATATAATGGACATCGTGAAAAAATGCGCGTTATTGGCAAAGAAGAACTATTAGAACCACTTAATAGGTCTGCATTGAAAATCGCAAAAAAAGTCGCCTCTAGTCCGATTGGAAAGGAACCCAATTTAATGGCTGGAAATATTTCAAATTCAAATATTTGGAATGATAAAGATCCAAGAACGCATAAAGAAGTTGAAAAAATGTTTTCAGAAATGATTGGCTGGGCGGTGGATGAAGGAGCAGATATGCTGATCGGTGAAACTTTTTACTATGCCGAAGAAGCTTATACAGCTTTGAAGGTTATGAAAAAAACAGGCCTTCCAACTGTCATCACAATTGCGCCTATGGGGGAAAATGTTATGCGTGATGGTGTTTCAATAGTTGAAACTTGTAAAGAGTTAGAGCAACGAGGAGGTGATGTAGTAGGAATGAATTGCTTTAGAGGGCCTAATACAATGATACCTTATCTGAAAGAAATCAGGAAAGCTTTAAAGTGCCACGTAGCTGCTTTGCCTATTAATTTTCGGACTACAAAAAATCATCCTACTTTTTTTAACTTGCCGGATAACAATGGATGTACATGTCATTCGCCCCACAAAACACCATTTCCAACAGCATTGGATCCAATGCAATGTAACAGGTATGAAATAGGTAAGTTTGCAAAGGAGGCTTTTAAGATAGGCATAAATTATCTAGGCGTTTGTTGTGGAGCAAACCCAATGTTGATTAGAGAGGTAGCAGAATCTGTAGGATTAACGGTGCCAGCAAGTAAATATAAAGAAGATATGTCTACTCATATGCTATTTGGAACTCACAAAAGAATTCCAAAACATCAAAGAGACTATCAAGATAAAGCTTAAATATGTTATAGTTTATTGATTCATCCGCAATAAATTATGATTAAACAGTTGGCAAGTAAAGACATAGAGGATTACATTAAGAACAATCCTAATTCTGTGTTGATTGATGTTAGAACCGAGGAAGAGTGGAACATTGATGGAAAACCAGATGGTGAGAAAATTGGTTTGAAAACTCATTTTTTAACTATCCAATTTTCCGATAAAACTTTTAATGAAAATTTTATTGAAGATTTTAAAAAATTAAATATTCAAAAAGAAAATGAAATATTAACTATGTGCATGGGCGGCGTAAGATCCCAAGCTGCTGCGGAACTTTTAGAAAAAGAAAATTATAAATGTATTAATATTTCAGATGGTTTTTTAGGCAATCCTGAAAGTGATGGCTGGAAAAATTCCGGCTTGCCATGTAAATAAAAGATTGAAGTTTTATTGCGAGTAGGGAGTTCTACTAAATATTTTTTTAACGTAGGGTTCAAAATCTTTAAGTTTTAATGATTTAAAATTAGGATCAAATGACTTCTGATCCCAGTTTTCACAGAAATCAATTGTATCTTTATAGTATTTATGACCTTTATATTTCTCTCGTTCGTTTTTATTTCCTCCAATATGATGTGCATAATAATATAATTGAAAAATTCCATGTTTTTCTACAATCCAATGTGTTTTTTCACTAACATAAGGTTTTAGTACAGACGCGGCATATTCAGCATGGTTTAGTGGAGAAAGATCGTCTCCAATATCGTGTAATAAAGCTGCAACAATCATTTCATCATCAGCCTTTTCATTCAAAGCCCTCGTTGCTGTTTGTAAAGAATGTTCTAGCCTAGATACTTGATATCCTTCTAAAGTATGATTCAAGTTACTCATAAATTTTAATATTCTTTGGCTCGTACCTTCAATAAACTTTTTTTCATGCTTTTCTAAAAGAAGATAGTCTTCTTTAGTGCCATCTTTCATCTGCTTAAAGCTTACTTTTTCCATTTTAATTTAAACTTTCTTTCTAAATGTCTTAGTCTTCCCTCAGTGGAATCGTGATCAATATAGCAACCTTTTAAATATCTTTTTCCTTCACTTGGATTGTAAGCAGTTCTTCCATGTAGTAAACGATGATTATCCATCATTAACAAATCTCCTTTTTCCAATTTAAAACGTATTTCAAATTTTTTTGATGCATACAAATTAGCTATTGATTTTCTCGCTTTATAAAATTTTTTTAATTTATTTTTTTCTATAGCAGGAACATAGTCCAATCTTGTGCTATATCTTACTTGTTTAATATTTTTTTTCTGATCTAGTTCAATTAATTCACCCCAA
Source organism: Pelagibacteraceae bacterium AG-414-E02 (assembly GCA_003214615.1). Lineage (GTDB taxonomy): Bacteria > Pseudomonadota > Alphaproteobacteria > Pelagibacterales > Pelagibacteraceae > AG-414-E02. The sequence continues at coordinate 127,812 of QCLK01000001.1, read as the reverse complement.
TTTTCGAGAATTATAGTCTTATCAACGAATCTAAATCTAACTTTAGTTTCGGTAAGAATTTTAAATAAATCTTGATTATTCTTTTTTAAATATTCTGCTACAGCAAATCCATCTACCAAAGTAGATAAACCGTTTTTAACTTGATTTTCTAGACAATGCAAAAGTTGAATGCAGGGAATAGGTTTTCTGTATGGATTGTCCGTATGTGGTGTAAGGGCCATTGAAGTGTATGCCAAATCATTTGGTTTGGGTACAGATTTAACACTAAAAGATTCCCCAAAATTTGTTGGTCTTACAGTACCTATTGAATTAGCAAATTTTAATACATAATTGTCTTTGATTGGAACTTTTTTAAAAATAACAAATCCAAATTTATAAAAATTTTGTAACAAGTTGTACATTTCTTTAGTTTCAAAAATATTTTTTTTATATATTGCTATTGGTTTTTTTTTAAGTTTTGAATTCCATAAAATTATTTTTTCAATAGGTTCTTTTTTATCTAATTCGTAAAGTAAATCATTAACTTCATATTTAAACCGAATACCATCTGTAAACTCTATATTAAGATGGCCATTATTTACTGAAGCATTTTTAATTTCTATATTTTGATTGAGTTGAGAAGGGTCATACAATCTTTGATCATTATTTTTGTCTACTAAATCATCTGTTTTTACTCTTTCTCTTAGCCAAAGCGGGTGTATTTCAAAAATTTCTTTTGAAGAATTAACCAAAATTTTCTTGTTTTTAACTATTTCTATTTTCACTTGTCCACAAAGCTATTTATTTATCTTCCTAATATACAATGTGGTAAGTAAATTAAAAAGTAGGAAAAATGAAAGTCAAAGATATTTTATTAGCGTTATGTGCTCCATTACTTCTGGGTTTTGGTTTTGCTATAGCAAAACCTGCAATGCAGCAATTTCCACCTTTTTTATTAATGGGCTTAAGGTTCACTATTGCGGCACTCATTTTAGTTTGGTGGTTTCCTATACCAAAAAAACTTCTAAAAGACTTGTTTGTAGTTTCTCTTATTGGAGGAACTTTAACTTATGGTTTAGTATATACGGGTTTGGATAAAGTGGATGCTTCATCCTCAATACTCCTTGTTCATACCGAAGTACCGTTCGGTGTAATTATTGCATATTTTTTATTTAAAGAAAAACCGAGCTTGAGAAGTATAGCTGGTATAATTATTGCTTTTATAGGACTCTTTATTTTGTTAGGAGCACCTAATCTTGAAGGAAAATTCATAGGAGTTTTGTTATTGCTTGTTGGTGCATTTGCTTGGTCTCTTGGAATGGTACTGGCAAAACCTATTAGTAAAAAAATAGGAGGAATTGTTGTTACCGCTTGGGTATGTTTATTTTCAGGACCATTATTGTTACTGGGATCATTTATTTTTGATGGAAATACAATAAATTATTTTTTATCTGCAGATTTAAAAGGGTGGTCAATAGTTTTGTTTCTTGGACTTATTATGCAACCAATAGCATACGGTACATGGTATCAAGTTATGGGACGTAATCCTGTTCACAAAGTTATGCCGGTAATGCTTTTGTTGCCTTTAACAGGACTATCAACTGCAATTTTTTTACTAGGCGAAGATCCTACACCACAAGTTTTTATAGGTGGGGCCGTTATATTATTTGGAATTGGTATGATATTATTTACTAAACCAAAAAAAAACAAAAGGTAGTAAAATGAAAATAGGATTTATTGGCTTAGGTAATGTTGGAGGCAAACTTGCTAAAAGCTTATTAAGAAATAAATTTAATTTAACCGTCATAGATTTAGATGATAATTTGGTAAAAGATTTTGTATCTAAAGGTTCCATGACATCAAAATCTCCAAAAGAATTAGCAGAAAATGTTGATTTGATAATAACATGTCTGCCTTCCACTAAAATTTGCTCAGAGGTAATGGAAAAAAAAGATGGAGTTATTGAAGGATTATCAAAAAATAAAATTTGGTTAGAAATGAGCACGACAGATAATCAGGAAGTTAAAAGGATAGGTGAGCTTGTAAAATTAAAAGGGGCCGTGCCGTTAGATGGTCCTGTTAGTGGAGGTTGTCACCGTGCTATAACAGGAAATATTTCTATATTTGTTGGTGGGGAAAGAAAGTCTTTTGAAAAGATATTGCCTGTCTTAACCGCAATGGGAAGAAAAGTTTTACATACTGGAGAACTTGGCTCTGCCTCAATTTTAAAAGTAATCACAAATTATTTAGCATCAACTCATTTGGCTGCTTTGGGTGAAGCTTGGGCTGTGGCCAAAAAATCAAATTTAGATATGAACAAAACATTTAAAGGTATTAAAATTTCTTCAGGAAATTCATTTGTTCATGAAACAGAAAGTCAAGTTATCCTAAATGGTTCATATAATATAAATTTTACTATGGATTTAGTCGAAAAAGACATGACTCTGTTTAATGATTTATCAAAAAAACTAAAAATACCATTAGAAATTTCACCTTTAATTTTGGATATATTTAAAGATGCCCATAAAAAATATGGCTCAAGATCTTGGTCTTCAAAAGTTGTTAAAAGACTAGAAGATAATTGTAAAATTAATTTTAGAGAAAAAGGATACCCAGATGAATTAGTTGATAAAGAAAAAGAAGAAAAAGGTTATGAAATATAGTTTATATGATAATAGTAATTCAAAATGCTAGATAAAAGAAATTTTTATATTAACGGCAAATGGGTCAAACCTTTAAAAACAAATGACCTTGAGGTCATAAACCCATCAAGTGAAGAACCTTTTGCTGTTATCTCTCTGGGGTCCAAAGACGATACAGATTCTGCAGTAAAAGCAGCAAAAAAAGCTTTTGATAAATGGAAAGAAACCTCAAAAGAAGAAAGAATAAAACTTTTAGAAAAATTACTAACAATTTATAAAAAAAGATCTAAAGAAATGTCCGAGGCAATCTCAATGGAAATGGGTTCTCCCATAGATTACTCATCTTCAACTCATACTACTTCAGGGCAGGTTCATTTAGAAGATTTCATATTAAGATTAAAAAAATTTAACTTTGAAGAACATTTTGATTCAAAATCAAACAATCATATAAGTTATGAACCAATCGGAGTTTGTGGTTTAATTACTCCATGGAATTGGCCAATTAACCAAATAGCTTTAAAAGTAGTACCCGCTTTTGCAGCAGGCTGCACTATGGTACTCAAGCCATCAGAGATAGCGCCTATCTCAGGAATGTTATTCGCTGAAATGATAGATGCAGCAGGATTTCCACAAGGAGTATTTAATTTAGTTAATGGCGATGGAGCGGGAGTCGGAACACATTTATCTGGTCATCCTGATATCGATATGATCTCTTTTACAGGTTCAACAAGAGCAGGAAAATTAATTTCAAAAAATGCGGCTGATACAATTAAAAGGGTTTGTTTAGAATTAGGAGGGAAGGGTGGAAATATTGTTTTTGCAGATTCTTATCCTAATGCAGTTAGAGACGGAATTAGAAATGTAATGAGTAATTCTGGACAATCATGCGATGCTCCAACAAGAATGCTAGTAGAAAAATCTATTTATGAAAAAGCAATTAAAGAGGCAGCGGATGAAGCGAATAAAATTAAAGTAGATGTTGCGTCAAAAAAGGGAGATCACATAGGTCCTGTAGTTTCAAAAGTTCAATATGATAAAATTATTAACCTAATTAAAAGTGGTATTGAAGAAGGCGCTACGTTAGCCACTGGAGGTCCTGAACTTCCAAAAAATTTAAACAAAGGTTATTTTATTAAACCAACAATTTTCACAAATGTTACAAACGATATGGAAATCGCAAAAAAAGAAATTTTTGGACCAGTTCTTTCAGTAATATCATTTGAAACAGAAGAAGAAGCAATTAAAATTACCAATGATACAGAATATGGTCTTGGAAACTATTTGCAAACTGAAGATAAAGAAAAAGCAAAAAGAGTAGCAAAAAAATTAAGATCAGGAATTGTTTATATTAATGGAAAAGGTGCAGACTCCGGAACACCTTTTGGTGGATATAGACAATCCGGAAACGGTCGTGAAGGTGGTACTTGGGGATTGGAAGAATATTTAGAGGTAAAAACCATCACTGGTTGGAAATAAAATGAAAAAAAAAGATAAATTAAATTATTATAAGTTCTTAAATTCACTTCCCAAAAAAATTAACCAACTATATTTTAAAAAATTTGCAGGCAAATTTAAACTGCATAATAAATCTAAAAAGAGTAATGGTTTCGATCCAGTTACAAATATTGATAAATCTATAGAAATATTTTTAAGGAAAGAAATCGCAAAAAAATTTCCCAAAGATGGAATTGTGGGTGAAGAATTTAAAGTGAAAAAATCAAAAAGTGGATTTTCTTGGATCATCGATCCAATCGATGGAACACGATCATTTGTTATTGGAAGCCCCACTTGGAGCAATTTAATAAGCGTTAACTATAAAAATGAGCCAACTTTTGGCTTAGTTAATTTCCCCATGCTAAAAAAATATTATATTACAGGCGCTAATAATAACTCTTATTTAGTCGAAAATAATAAATTTAAAAAACTCAAAGTAGTAAAATCAAAATCACTAAATAATTCAAAAATATCAGGGGATTTTTTTGGTTATCTATCCTTAGAAGAACAAAAGAAAATTTCAAAATTGACAAGATTCATGAGATATCCATGTTCTGATGCTTTAAGCTATTGTCAATTATGTGAAGGAAGACTTAATGTGGTTTTACAATGTCGTAATAAGATATGGGATATTCACCCAATAATAACTTTGGTCAAAAAAGCAGGAGGGCATATAACAAACTGGAAAGGTAAAGACCCGAAAGCAGGTGGAAGTATATTAGTAAGTTCGAGTTCTATATTGCACAAAAAAATCCTTAAAATTCTTAAGCCCGTTTCATAATTTTGTATGACTACGCACTATATTCATCGCGGTCTGGCAAAAAAAAATTTTAAAGAAAATACAATTCAGAGTTTTAAGTACTGTTTTAAAAAAAAATTTGGCATAGAAACAGATCTGCAAGTTACCAAAGATAATAAATTGATTTGTTTTCACGATTCTAATTTAAAAAGAACATTTAAGTTAAATGTAAATGTTAAAGATATTAACTATTCACAACTAAAAAAAATAAGTAATAAAAGCAAAACTCCGGTACCGTTGCTTAAAGACTTGTTGAATATATCTAATAATAAGCACCATTTAATTTTAGAAATTAAACCACTTTTAAATAATCAAAATTTAAAAAATTTAGTTAATTTGACAAAAAAAACAAAAAAAATAAGATTATTTTCTTTTAAAGAAAAAAATTTAGTTAACATATATAAATTAAACAAAAGGTTGTCTCTAGGCTTATTATTTCTTTCAAATATTAATATAAGAATAGTTAAGCTAAAATCTAAAAAACCCTATATCAAATTTTTTGGTCTTGAGAAAAGCTTCCTTACGAATAAAAATTTAACTAAAATTGAAAAACCTATTTTTTACTACACAATTAAAAAAAAAGATATTTTTGAAAAATATAAAAATAGAAAAAATTTAATTTTTGAGAATTTGTAAAATTATTTTTTTAAAAAATTTAATCTACCAATGATTTCATCTCTATCGATATAGTAGCCTTGTAAGTGTCTATGTCCCGAATTAGGATTAAAAGCAGTTCTGCCGTGTAAAACTCTTCTATTATTAAAAGAAAAGATATCTCCCGGATTAAGTCTAAACCTAATCACAAATTTATCATCGTGTAGCAAATTGCCAAATTTATGATGAGCTTTATAAACTTTCTCCATATCATTTGGATGACAATCTAATGCATCCATTGTTGCAACACTAAATCTAATATCATTAAAATCTTTATCTTTTGTTAAGGTAATAGCTGGAGCATGAAAACTTCTAATTGATTCTTGAGTGTAATCATTGTCTTTAAATTTAAGTGGTATATTCACCAAAGTTTCAAAAGTTTCTTTTTCATTCGTTTTTAAATAATCAGCTACTGCAAAACCATCTACAGCAGAAGATTGGCCACCCTCAGCAGAATTAATTAAACAATGTAAAAATTGATAACCTGGAGGTGTTTCAAACCAAGGTAAATCCATATGATTTCTTAATGCATGCGCAGTATAAGCAGAGTTATTTGGCTTTGGTATATTAATAACTTCAAAAGGAGTTTTGAAAAAAGTTTCTCTTATGCTGCCTATTTTATTTAAGATTGGGAAAGCAGATTTTTTTTCTATCGGGGCATTTTTAACAATAGCAATTCCATAGTAATGAAGAAGTTCAAGCCATTTTATTAAACTTTTTTTATTATCCATTATTTCATCGTGTTCTATTTGTATGGTTGAAAGTTTTGAATTTAGTGAATTATTCCATAGAATGTAGGGAGAAATATATTTTTTTTTGTTATTAATTGTGTAGCAATTTTCTCTAAGCCATTTTTGATCATAGTAACTTATGTGATTTCCTTCATTCCATTCTATTTCTAATTTTCCTTCTGCGTTGATTTTAAATTGTTTAGGACTAATATTTGTAGAAACTTCTAGCAGGTTGAACATTCTATGTCTTGAATCTTTGTCACGTGCTGTTGGACAGTTATCTCTTAGCCACATGAAATTAAAATTACTTTTTTCTCCGTCATTCCATTCAATATCCAACCCTGAACCATTTTGAGAAATTTTTGAAATATTTATTGTCATAAAAGTATGATTATTTTATTTTATTAAATTTTCAATTCAATTGATAATTGAATCAAATATTTATAATGTTAAAAAGTACTCTTATCTAAGGAGTATTTAAGAGCACTAAAAGGTTGAGTTTTATGAAATTTCACGTTGTAATAGGCCAGTTTAAACTAACAAAAAAGGGGGAAATTTCATGAAATTTCTTAAAAAACTATTACTTTCTTTTGTATTTGTTGGAGTAATGGCTCTAGGAACAACTAGTGCTAATGCTGCCTGCAAAGTACATTTGGGAGATTTCGATTGGGATAGTGCGAACGTACATACGGCTATAGTTGGTTTCATTCTTGAAAAAGGTTATGGCTGCGATGTTCAAGTTACAAAAGGTAGTACTAGTCCAATAATGGCTGCACACTACGATGGTCAGCTAGACATTATCACTGAAGTTTGGAGAGATAATATTGTTCAAATGCACGAAGAGGCTGTTGCAAAAGGACAAATTGTTGAACTGGGAGTTAACACTCCTTCATCTACACAAGGATTTTACGTAGATAAAGCAACTTCAGATAAGTACGGTTTAAAAAGCGTTGAAGATATGAAAAAGCCTGAGATAGCAAAACTATTTGCTGATCCTGAGGCACCTGGAAAAGGTAGAATGACTAGCTGTATTTCAGGATGGACTTGCTACACGATTAATTTGGTTAAACACAAAGTTTATGGTCTAGACAAATATTACACTAACTTTGATCCAGGTTCTGGTGGAGCTTTAGATGCAGCGATTGCCGGTGCATTTAAAAAAGGTAAACCAGTATTTTCTTACTACTGGACACCAACAGGTCTAATGGGAAAAGTTGATCTTGTTCAACTTAAAGAACCAGCATACGACAATGCTTGTTGGACAAAAATGATGGCAGTAGTTGAAAAAATTAAAGCTGATGGTCCTGATGCATACACAAAAACATGTGCAAGTGCTTATGTGGATATGGCTTTAACAAAATCGGCTACAACTAAGTTTGCAAACGATCCAGCAAACAAACCAATCATTGACTTTGTTAAACAGTACTCATTACCAACAGCTGAAGTTAACAAATCACTTGCTTTCTATATTGATGAATCTGGTGGAGATATGGAAGCAACTGCTAAGAATTACTTAAAGTCCTCTAATTCATGGACTAAATGGGTTCCAGCAGATGTTGCGAAAAAAGTTAAAGCTGCGCTTTAATTTTTAAAAAATCTTATACTAAGAGCCCTTACGGGCTCTTAGTTTTTTTAAGGCATATAGATGGAAAAGTATAAAAAATATATTAATTTAATTTATCTAGTAATTTTCGTTGCAATGGTTGTTATTGCTTACACAACTTCGAAATATAGACCTGAAAGCGTTTTAGTTTTATTTACAGATCCTTCTTGGTTAGGGGACTGGCCGAAATGGTTAGACTTTCCATTAATGCCATTTCTAAATAAATGGTTTGATATTCTGATTGCTAAATACGGAATTATGTTTGAAGGAATTAATTTTTTCTTACTAGGTCTATATGGTAAAATGAAAAATTTCTTAGTAGGTCTTCCTTGGCCAATAGTTATGATTTCAGTTATATTGCTTGCTTACTTTGCAAGCGGAAAACAAATGGGAACAACAATAATGGTTGGTTTCTGTGTTTTTTTTCTTGGATTTCTTAGTCCTAGATATTGGGACAAATGTATAATGACAACAACCATTGTCGTTATTGGAATGTTGCTTTGTTTAGTAATTGGCATTCCTATTGGAATAGCCATGGCTCGAAATAAAAAAGTAAGAAATGCATTATTACCGATACTTGATTTAATGCAAACCATACCAAGTTTTTGTTATTTAATTCCGGGAATTTTATTATTTGGATTAGGAGCTGTTCCTGCAATAGTTGCGATTTTCGTTTATGCTGTACCGCCACTTATTAGGTTAACCGATCTTGGAATAAGATTGGTTGATAAAGAAGTAATTGAAGCAGCAGAAGCTTTTGGAGCAAATAAAAAACAAAAACTATGGGGTGTACAACTTCCTTTGGCTTTACCGAATATAATGCAAGGAATAAACCAATGTACGATGATGGCTTTAGCAATGGTAGTAATTGCTTCTATGATAGGCACTAGAGGAATAGGAGATGAGGTGTTACTTGGATTACAACAGCTTAATGTTGGTATGGCAACAGAAGCTGGAATAGCCATTGTACTTTTAGCTATAATTTTTGATAGAATTACGCAATCATATGGTGAAAGAATGCAAGAAAGAGTTCAACATACGAAGAAAAAGAAAAAATAATGGCAAAAATAGAAATTAAAAATGTTTATAAAATTTTTGGTGAAAACCCTTCCAAAGTACTTCCTATGGTACAAGAAGGAGCATCAAAGGAACAAGTTTTAGAAGAAACAGGTCATACAGTTGGTCTTGATAATGTTTCAATCAATGTTGAAGAAGGAGAAACTTTTGTTTGCATGGGTTTATCTGGATCAGGAAAATCAACTCTAATTCGTCATATTAATAGATTAATTGATCCAACTTCAGGTGAGGTTTCGGTAGAAGGAACTAATGTAATGCAATTGGATCAAAAAAAATTAATCGATTTTAGAAGACATAAGATGAGCATGGTATTTCAAAGATTTGGATTATTTCCGCATAAAACAGTTATTCAAAATGTTGGTTATGGTCTTGAAGTCCAAGGCAAAGATAAAAATGAAATAGAAAAAGTGGCTATGGAAAAAATAGATGCTGTGGGTTTAAATGGTTTTGAGCATCAATATCCAAACCAACTATCAGGTGGTATGCAGCAAAGAGTAGGTCTCGCTAGAGCTTTAGCAACCAATACTGACATTATGTTAATGGACGAAGCCTTCAGCGCACTTGATCCACTTATACGAAGTGATATGCAAAAACAACTTATTGATTTACAAGCTGAGTTAAAAAAAACGATAGTATTTATAACTCATGACTTAGATGAATCGTTAAGACTAGGTGATCATATAGGAATTTTAAATGGTGGAAGATTAGTTCAGGTTGGAACACCGATAGACATTATTATGAAACCCGCAGATGATTATGTTGCAGCATTTGTAAAAGATGTAAATAGAGCTAAAGTAATTAAGGCTAAAATAATTATGGTTTCACCACAGCAATTTAAAGGAGCAAAAAATTCAAACACAATTAAAGTTAAAGAAGATACTTTTCTAGATGAGTTTTTACCAAAAGTTTGCTTAACACCAGCAACAGTTGAAGTGGTTGACAAAAGTGGAAATGTAAAAGGATATATTACTGATAAAGAATTATCTAAAGCCTTAACTAAAACCCACTCAAATGGCGTTGCTAAATCTCAAAAATAAAAAAATAATCATTTCAGCTGGAGGTTCAGGAATAGGCTGGGCAGCAGCAAAAATATTTTTATCCAAAGGTGCAAGCGTATATCTTTGTGATATTGATGTAAAAAATATAAATAAGATAAAAAAACATCCTTTAAATAATAAAAGATTATTTATTCATGAATGTGATGCTTCTGATGAATACGATGTTGAAAATTTTTTTGATAAAATTAAAAAAAAAACAAAAAAAATTGATGCACTAATAAATAATGTTGGAATTGCTGGACCTACAGGAACAATAGAAAAATTAAAATCTGAAGATTGGGAAAAAACTCTTAAAATTAATGTTATTAGTCACTTTTACTTTACAAAATTAGCAATACCTATGATTAAAAAAAATAGAGGTGGGTCAATCATAAATGTTTCTTCCGGAGCCGGGATTATGGGTTTTCCACTAAGATCTCCTTACGCAGCAAGCAAATGGGCTGTTGTTGGATTGACAAAAACTTTGGCCATGGAACTTGGAAAATTTAAAATTCGTGTTAATGCAATTTGTCCTGGGACTATAAAAGGTAATCGAATGGTAAGGGTAATAAAAGATAAAGCAAATTTTTTAAAAATATCAAGGAAAAAAATAGAAAAAGAATTTATATCAATGGCCTCTATGAATTGTTGGATATATGAAGAAGATATTGGTAGGTTTTGTTCTTTTTTAATTTCAGACGAAGCTGAAAGAATTTCTGGTCAAGTTATCGGAGTTGATGGAAATGCACTAAGGCTAGATTAATTATTTATAATTTTTTTAGTTTTAAAAGTTTTCTATGTTTGGTAACCCTACCTCTTACTCGTTTTCTCCATAATATATAGCTTTTTTTTTTAAGATTCTTTCTCATAGTTGTAATAACTTCTTTTTCTGAACATCCGGTTTTTTTTTTTATTTCTTCAAATGAAATTTTATCAGCCCAAGCCATTCCAATTAAATCATAATTATCCATTTTAACTTAATTTATTTATAATTTTTTAATTTTAACTTTTCTCTAGTTTCTGCAGGAGTCATAATTGAAACGCCAAGATCATTTACAATTCTTATTGCTTTCTCAACTAATTGAGCGTTAGTAGCTAGTTTTCCTTTAGATAAATACAAATTATCTTCAAGCCCCACTCTTGGATTGCCACCCATGACCACTGTTTGAGCTACAAAAGGCATTTCATTTTTTGATATTGCAAAGCCTGACCAGATGCCTTCTTTTGGCATAATATCTTTCATTGCTTGCATGGCTGAAGTAGTGGCAGGCGCCCCCCATGGTATACCAAGGCACATTTGAAACATTGGGGGATCATTAAGCAACCCTTCTTTATATAATTGTGCTCCAAACCACATGTTTCCTAAATCAAAAGCCTCGATTTCAGGTTTAACATTTATTTCTTGTAACCTTTTAGCAGCCTTTCTCAAATCATTAGGTGTGTTTACAGTAATTACAGAGCTATCTCCAAAATTTAATGTTCCACAATCTAGCGTACATATTTCTGGTAAAAATTGTTCTGCATTAGCAATTCTTTCCATGACATTTGCCATATCTGTTAATGGTCCAAACTCTAAAGGATTTTTTCCTTGTCCGATATCCAGGTCACCACCCATGCCTGTAGTTAAATTTAAAACAACATCTGTATCACTAGAACGAATTCTATCAACGACTTCTTTATATAATTCTAATCTTCTACTTGGAGTTCCATCTTTTTCTCTTACATGAATATGAGCAATAGCTGCTCCAGCTTTAGCTGCTTCGATTGCTGCCTTTGCTATTTGTTCAGGGGTTTTTGGCAAATCAGGATGTTTTTTTGCTGTATCACCCGATCCAGTTACTGCACAAGAAACAAAAACTTTATTATTCATTTTTTTTATAGAGAATATACTATATTAAATAAGCATGATTTTAAAAACGGAAAAAGTAATAAAAGAATGGACAGATTATAACGGTCATCTGAATGTGGCTTTCTATGTTCGTATTTTTGATATAGCTGCAGATGTCATGCTAGATAATTTCAAAATGGGCGGTGAATCTGCAAAAAAAGATAAAAAAACTACTTTTGTAGCTGAAATGCATACTATTTATAATCAAGAGGTAAGATTGGGAGAGGAAGTTGAAACGCATTTGACCTACGTTGATCACGATAAAAAAAGAATTCATTACAGACTTTCTATGTTTCACAAAGAGAAAAAGTATCTAGCTGCAACAAACGAAGTTCTATCGTTATATGTAGATCTTAACAAAAGAAAAGTTACAGAATTTGATGCTGATAGAATAGTTCTTATGGACGATTGTATAAAAAAAAATTCAGCAAAATTTGATACTAATAAATTGGTTTTTTTAAACAAATTAAAAAAGATTTAAAATGACAAAAAGTTTTGTTTTTTATAAGATTTCATAATGGATGTAAAATTAATTAGCGGTGCTTTAGGAGCAGAAATAAGCGGAATAAATCTTGCAGATACTTCAGTCAGCAATTTTAATTTAATTAATAAACTCCTTTTAGAGCACAAAGTTCTTTTCTTTAGAAATCAAAATATTACTGCTGATGATCAAATATCTTTAGCCAAATGTTTTGGGCCGCTCGAAAAACATGTTTATGTAAAACCTAGAGAAAATTATCCAGAAATTATAAGAATAATTAAAGGACCAAACGAAAAACATCAATGGGGAGAAACTTGGCATACAGATGTAAGTTATAATGTAAAACCTACAAAAGTTATTATTCTTAGATCAGTAAAAATACCACCAGTTGGCGGTGACACCATGTTTTCTAATATGGAAATTGCTTACGAAACTCTTGATAAAGAAATTAAAAATAAACTAAAAAACAAAACTGCCATTCATAGTTCTTTAGGTGCCGCGGCATTTGTAGATAAATATGAAAAAATGTCTGGTAATGGAAATATGGACGAATATTCTAATATACATCCAGTAGTAAGAACGCATCCAGAAACTGGTAAAAAAATTTTATATGTGAACAGTATGTATACAAAAAAAATTAATGATATGGATAAAAAAGAAAGTGATGAAATTTTAAATGAAATTTTTAAGCATCAAGAACGACTCGATTTTACCTGTAGATTTAAATGGACGGAAAATGCTGTTGCCATTTGGGATAATAGAAGTACTTTGCATCAAGGTTTAACAGATTTTTTTCCTGGCAAAGGACTAGGATACGAAAGAATAATGGACAGAATTGCGATAGAAGGCGACAAACCACATTAGTTTTCTAAAATGAATATAATTGATAAAATTATATCTTCTTATTTAAATAACAAAACTCTTTATATAGGTGAAAAAGTTACAATGACCGAACACATGATACAAACAGCTATGCTTGCAGAAAAAGCGAAATGCTCGAGCAATCTTATTTGCTCAAGTTTATTGCATGATTATGGACATTTTATTTTAGAAAATCCCGATATGCTGGTAAATGAAATGAAGAATGGAAAACATGAGGAAGTTGGTTTTAAATTTTTAAAAAAATATTTTATAAAAGAAGTATTGGGACCTATTAAATACCACGTAAAAGCAAAAAGATATTTGGCGAGAAAAGATAAGTATTTCCGCTTACTTTCAAAGGCATCAAAAGTAAGTTTAAAATTACAAGGTGGAATTATGAACAAAAGCGAAGCTAAGCAATTTGAAAAAAATGAGTTTTTTGAAGAAGCAGTAAAGTTAAGAAAGTTTGATGAAGCAGCAAAAAAATTTGGATTAAAAATTAAAGGAATAAACGAATATAAAAATCTTTTAACTTCTAAATTAATATGAAATTTGATTATATAATCATAGGAGCTGGATCAGCTGGATGCGTTCTTTCAAACAGACTATCGGAAGATGAAAATAACAGAGTTGCAGTTTTTGAAGCTGGTCAATCAAGCGATATTTGGAAAGTTAAAATGCCACTGGCATTATTATATACGATGCATGATCCAAAATATAACTGGAAATATTATTCTGAACCTGAACCATATTTAAATAACAGAAGATTATTTTGTCCAAGGGGAAAAATGATCGGAGGATGCTCTGCTCACAATGGAATGGTTTTTGTAAGAGGAAATAAAAATGACTATAAACGATGGGAAAACTTTGGTTTAAAATCTTGGTCCTATGACAAAATTCTTCCTTATTTTAAAAAAATAGAAACATGGTCTGGTGGAGAAAATCAGTATAGAGGTTCTTTGGGTTTGCTTCCTGTTGACCAATCAAAAAATAAGAATCCTTTATTTAATGCTTTTTTAGGAGCAGCTTCAGAAGCAGGGCACAAAATTAATCCAGATATGAATGGTGAGTATCAAGAGGGGTTTGGAATGTTTGACACTACAATTCACAAAGGCGAGAGAGCAAGTGTAGCAAAGTATTATTTAAATCCCATTAAGAGTAGAAAAAATCTAAACATTTTTTCTAATTCATTTGTGGAAAAAATTATTTTTAATGGAAAAAAAGCCATTGGCGTTGAAGTAAAAATAAAAAATAAAATTGAAAAAGTTTATGCTGAAAAAGAATTAATATTAAGCGGTGGATCAATAAATTCACCACAGCTATTAATGGTTTCAGGAATTGGTGAAGCAAATCATTTAAAAGAAAAAGGAATTGACGTTGTTAATGATTTAAAAGGTGTTGGAAAAAATCTTCAAGATCATTTGGAAACATATATTATGCAAGAGTGCAAAACTCCAGATACTCTTTATACATATACGAAGCTAATTCCAAAAATAATTGCTGGTGCGCAATGGTTTTTATCTAAATCTGGTCCTTGTTCTCAATCATATTTAGAAGCCGGAGGTTTTGCAAAATCTTCACCTGAAAGAAAAATTGCAAATATACAATTTCATTTTTTTCCTTCGTTTGTAATTAATCACGGTTTAGTTAATCCGGATTCCCACGGTTACCAGTTACATGCTAGTCCTAACCATCCAAAAAGTAGAGGATCAGTTAGCCTTAATTCATCCGACCCATATGACTATCCAAAGATATTATTTAATTACCTAGAAGATGAGGATGATCTAAAGCAAACTAGAGAATGCATTCATGTTGCTAGAAAAATTCTGTCACAACCTTCTTTAGCAAAACATGCAGGAAAAGAAGTTGGTCCCGGTTCTGACAAAAAAAGTGACGATGAATTAAATGAATATATCAGATCTAATGCTGAAACTGCCTATCATCCATGCGGAACATGCAAAATGGGTACAGATAATACGTCTGTTGTTGATGAAAATTTAAAAGTTAGAGGAATACAAAATTTGAGAATAGTAGACGCCTCTGTGATGCCAGAAATTCCCAGTGCAAATTTAAATGCACCAACTCTTATGATTGCAGAAAAAGCATCTGATCTAATATTAAATGGTTAGAATATATGACTAAAAATTTTAATAAAAAAATTATTTCACCTTGCATAAGTATTTGCAGAACTGATCCCAGAACTGGATATTGTTATGGATGCGCTAGAACAGAGCAAGAAAAGATAATTTGGAAGAATGAAAATACAAAAATTTCATGGAAAGTAGAAAACTTAAATTTAATAGTTGAAAGAATGTCTGGGTGGCAACTTGAAACTTTTAAAGAATCATACGAACATAAAACAAAGTTTGGGATATCACTATATAAAAAAAATTTGAATAAATAATAAAAATTTAATTGATATTTATTTTTTTAAGTTAATGCTTATAAGACAAATAATTTCAAACATTATTGCAGAAGCAACCATCGCTGTAATTTGATTTGGACTATCTTTGGTTGGCATTAAACAAGCTACATCGCCACCTATAATATTTTTGCCTTTGAGACTTTGTATAAGTTTTCTTGCTTCGTCCATATTAAATCCTTTAAAGGCAGATTCTATATTTGCTACCCCGGGAGCGACAGTTGGATCTAAGCAATCTAAATCGAAAGTAATATAAATGGGTTTGTCATCTAATTTTTCTAAAATCATTTTAGAGCATTTTTCATGTCCTAGCTTTTTATATTCATCCATAGTAATTACTTGGTAGCCAATATCATAACTTGCTTGTAACCAATCCAAAGTTCTTGGATTTCCTCTAATTCCAATTTGTGTACTTGTTTTTGGATCTACATTTCCTTGTTTAACAAGATAAGAAGCCCAATGCGCTGCAGATTTTTTTGCACCCAAAAAATGATCCAACTTTTCATAGCAATCTGTGTGAGCATCAAAATGTACAATGCTTACTTTTTGACCTTTAGTTAGTTTTGAATTTTTCTTTGCCAAACTTTGTAAAATACCTCCGGTAATGGAATGATCTCCACCAATTGATACAACAGGTTTTTCAGCTTTTTCGATATGATTATAAAAATCAGATATTCTTTCAATGCACTTTTCATTGTCATTTGCCTCTGGAAAAGGAACGTCACCTAGATCATGAATTTTACATTGTTTCCAAGGATCAATACCAAATTCAAGATGAGATCTTCTTAACATAGCAGATATATTTCTTACTGCTCGCGGCCCTAAGTGCTGATCTCTTTCTGTTGTACCGTTACCAGTACTATGTGGAACACCCACCAAAGCTATATCACAATTTTTCGGATCTGGATCATTTTTGCATCTAAATAGAGTTGGTATTCCCCACCAATAAAGAGTCTCCATCATTATTTTATCTTCGTCTGAAATCATGAATTTTATATTACACCATTAAAAAAATATAAAGAAGACAAATAATTTGATATAGATCCTAGATGTCTACAAAAAACAATAATCCTAAAGGCATCATTTTTATCTTATTAGCTATGCTGGTTTTTTCAGTACAAGATTCAATTATGAAATATATTTATAACTTTGCTTCCTTATACGAAATCTATTTAATAAGAACATTAGTAAGTTTTGTAATTATTTTGTTATTTTTAAAATTAACAAAAAAGCCAATTATATTTAAAACTCAGTATCCACTTCTAACTTTTTGTCGGGTAATACTTTTCTTTTTTGGGTTTAGCTTTTTCTATATTTCTCTAACCGTATTACCTTTGGGGACAGCTACAGCTTTATTCTTCGTAACTCCTTTTTTAATTACTATTTTCGCAAAATTTTTTTTAAAAGAACAAATAGGACCAAGAAGATGGCTAGCTGTACTAATTGGTTTTATTGGAGTTTATGTAATATTAAATCCCAATTTTAGTAATTTTGATTATATGAGTTTAACACCTATTTTGTGTGCCCTTTGCTATTCTCTATCTATGATAATCATAAAATTAACTTCAGAAAAAGATAGTGTGTACACACAAACATTTTCATTTTATATTGGCGCAATAATTATTAGTGTAATTTTTTATTTTATAATTGGAGATGGCCTATACAATACAATAGACCATCCAGCCTCAGAATTTATTTTTCGTGAGTGGTTTGTTAATTTAGAAATTTCTATGTGGTTAATGGTTGCCACAGGTATTACCGCATCCCTTGCTTTTATTTTTGTATTTACAGCTTACCGAATAGCATCACCTGCAGCAGTCTCACCTTTCGAATATTCGATTCTTTTTTGGTCTTCTCTTAGCGGATGGCTTTTCTTTAATGAAATACCAGATCTAAAAACAGTTATAGGAATGCTTTTAATAGTTTGTGGTGGAATTTATATTTTTATACGTGAAAAAGTCCAAGACCAGCCCATCGTAACTGAAAAACCTTTAAGGTAAAAAAAATTAAAATTTTAAAACTATTTTAATAATTTTCTATAGACAATCATTAAAGCAAGTATAACAATCAGTGCTGCGATACCTGAATCGCCCAAAGTATTTAGTAATGCAACTAAGTTTTTTGTGACTTGAGAGCCAAAAAAGGCTACATCTGGTCCAAATAATATTTCTGCAACAACAGAAACACCTAAAAGAAGAACACCAAGTTCGATAAATTGTCTTAAATATTTTTTAAGTTTTGAGATCCAAGCGTCCATAAATTCCTTTCAATTTTTTTAACTCTGCTATCCTAGCCCAAAATCCAGGGCTAGGACAGCCTAGGTTTTTAAACGTTAGTTAATTATTAAGAGGGAAAAACTAACGAGATAAAAATCTATTTGTAAAAACCTAATATAATAATAGCTGCTATTAAGCCGACTATTCCTGCGTCACCTAGTGACTGAACTAGTCCAACTATATTGTCAGCTATTCCACTTACGAATGGAACATTTCCACCCAAAAGCGAAACAACGATACCTAATCCAAGTAGCGAAATTACTACATGCGTTAGGCTTCTTACTGTTCCTGAGAATCCTGCAAGCATTTTCATACTTAACACCTCCCTAAAGTTACTTGTTTAAACAAGTGCTATCGAATCAACTATCAATAGCGTATAGACGTTAATATCACACCATATATAGATAGCCAGCCAATTATCATCTAAAAAACATAAGAAAATATGGGTTTTTTGAGTTTTCCACACCATATTTTAAATAGAAAAAAGCCAATTAAACGTTGTGCTCTTCATATATATATTCAAAATCCCATGAAAATGAACTTAACATATGCATACATATTCTTAGTTTTGGCAATTGCTTTTGAAGTATTAAGCACTAGTTTTTTAAAGGACACTAATGGCTTTACCAGGCTTTATCCTTCAATGGTAGTTATTGTAGCTTTGTGTATTTGTCTTTTCCTTATGTCACATTCAATGAAGTTTATTCCAGTAGGGATAGTTTATGCCAGTTGGGCAGGGTTGGGCATTGTAGCTATAACAATTATTGCAGTCATAAAATATAAACAAATACCTAATATACCAACTATTATAGGTATAGCTCTTATAGTTATTGGAGTTGTTGTTGTTAATTTGATGAATGATATCGACGTTAAATAATGGAACAAATATTTCATGAAATTAAAATAAATACTAAGGGCCAAGGTTTATATGATTTTACAAATGAAACTGTATCATGGTTAAATGAACAAAAAATTAAAAATGGAATTTTGAATATTAACATTTTACACACTAGCGCCTCATTAGTTATACAGGAAAATGCTGATCCTGATGTATTATATGACCTAAAGAATTTTTTTGATAAATTGGCTCCTATGGATAACAAACTTTATAAACACACTACAGAAGGAAGAGATGATATGCCAGCACACATTAAATCAGCACTTACTAACAATCAGATCACATTAAGTATAAGAGATAAAAAATTAATGCTTGGTACTTGGCAAGGATTATATTTATTTGAGCATCGTTTAGATAAACATACTAGAATTTTATCCCATCATTTAATAGGAAATTGAAAATGTACGATAGATTTGGACAGTATATAGATGGAAAGTGGGGACCCTCAAGCAACAAGGAAACCTATGATGTTATTAACCCTGCAACAGAAGAAATAATTGGAAAAGCATCCAAAGCATCTCCTGAAGATGTAGATAAAGCTTTAAAATCAGCTGAAAGAGGTTTTATGGTTTGGAAAAAAATTTCACCATGGAACAGAGCTTCTATTATTAGAAAAATAGCTGATTTGATGAGAAAAAAAAATAATGAATTAGCAAAATGGATGACATTAGAAACCGGAAAACCTTTTGCAGAAGCGTTGGCAGAAGTAAGTGGATCCGCAGATATTTTTGAATGGAATGCTGAAGAAACAAAAAGAATTTATGGTCAAACAGTACAAAGTAGATTCGAAGATACAAGAGTGATTATTAATTACGAACCAGTTGGTGTAGTCGCAGCTTTATCTCCATGGAACTTTCCCCTTGTTCTCGCTGCAAGGAAAATTTCAACTGCTTTAGCTGCTGGATGTTCAGTAATTTGTAAGCCTGATGTTATTACTCCAGGTACTGTTATGGAACTTGTTGATATAATTAATCAATGTGGAGTACCGCCAGGAGTTGTTAATTTATTATCTGGGGACCCAGCATCAATTGCTTCTCAGTTAATCGCTTCAGATATTGTAAAAAAAATTTCCTTAACTGGTTCTACCCGAGTTGGTAAAATAGTTTTAAAACAGGCCGCAGAAAAAATTCAAAGAGTTACTATGGAATTAAGTGGCCATGCACCATTTATAGTTCATGAAGATGCTAATGTTGAAAAAGCAGCTGATATGGCTATGGCAGCTAAATATAGAAATAATGGACAAGTTTGTATTTCACCTAGCCGTTTTTATATTCATGAGAGCAAAAAAAAGAAATTTACTGAATTATTTGTTAATAAAACTTTAAAATTAAAAATAGGTAATGGTATGGATAAAAATGTTCAACTTGGTCCTATTACAACAAAAAAAAGATTAGAAGAAATAGAAAAACTGGTAGAAGTCACCAAAAAAGAAGGAGGTAAAATATTATGTGGTGGTAAAAGACCTTCTGGATTCAACAAAGGTTATTTTTATGAGCCTACTATTTTTGATAATGTTAAAGATAGCTTTAAAATTATGACAGAAGAACCATTTGGTCCTTTAACTCCTTTGTTAACTTTTAAAAATTTTGATGAAGTGATTAAGAAAGCAAATAACCAAGCGGCTGGTTTAGCAGGCTATGTATGTACCAACTCCATTGAATTAGCTAATAAAACTTCCGAAGCTTTAGAAACTGGTATGGTTGCAGTTAACACACCATTTATTTCAAATGCTGAAACTCCATTTGGGGGAATAAAACAAAGTGGATATGGAAGAGAAGGTGGATCAGTAGGTATTAAGGACTATTTAAATATTAAATATACTCACTTGGGTTTATTAGGTTAATCAATGCCAAAAATAGCTATTGTAGATACAATACATCAAGATGGTATAGATTTACTAAAAAATAATTCTAAGTTTGAATGCGAAATTATTAAAGATTTATCAAAAAAAAATTTAATATCTAAATTACCTGACTTTGATGGAATTACTTTGCGCAGAGGAAAAATTGATTCCGAAATATTAGAAAAATGTAAAAAACTAAAAGTTATATCTAGGCACGGAGTTGGATATGATAATGTTGATATAAATTTTATGAAAAAAAATAATATTTCATTATTAGTTACTGGAACAACAGCATCAACTTCGCCAGCTGAACATATTATGTTTATGATATTAAATATATCCAAAGGAATTGGTTTGTATGACCAAGCTGTAAGAGATGGAAAATTCGAATCGATGATGCGTATGAATTATGAAACTTTTGAATTGTTTAATAAAAAAATATTAATAATAGGTTTCGGAAGAATAGGAAAAAAGTTAATAAAAAAATGTTTGGGTTTTGAAATGGAAGTTTGTGTATATGATCCATTTGTAGATAAAAAAATAATAGAATCTCTTGGTGGAAAAAAAATTCATAATTTGGATGAAGGACTAAAAGAAATCGATATACTTTCTTTAAGTGTACCGCTTAATAAAGATACTAATAATATGATAAACTTGGAAAAAATGAAAATGATGAAAAAAACTTCAATAATTATTAACATCTCAAGAGGTGGAGTTGTTAATGAGCAGGATCTTAACAAAGCACTTAATGATGAGATAATATATGGGGCAGGTTTAGATGTTTTTGAAAAAGAACCTCCAAGTCCTGATAATCCTTTGTTGAGAAATAAAAAAGTTTTATTAAGCCCACATGCTGCAACTTTTACTAAAGAATGTGCATCTAGTATGGCAATTCAGACAGCACAAAATATAATTGATTTTTTTGAAAAAAAATTAAACGAATTAATGATTGTAAAATTATAAGTTAACAATCTAAAGTATTTGTTTTTTCCCAATTAGTTATTTCATCTTTTTTTGAAAAAGTGTCTTTAGAATTAAAATCTTTTAATTCGTTTTCTTTAAGTTTTAAATAGCTAGTTATATTTTTTTCTCCGAAAGCTGATAACAAAACCTCACTATCACTTAGACATTCAAGAGCATGTTCCAAATCTGCAGGGAGTCTTTTTATATTTGGATAATTATCCCCTTCAGTATACATATTTACAAATAAAGGCTGCCCAGGATCACGTTTTTTTTCAATGCCGTCAATGCCCGCAGCTAATATGCCTGCTTGGAGTAAATAAGGATTAGCAGAACCATCCATCAAACGTAATTCAAATCTACCAGGATCAGGCACTCTAATCATATGAGTTCTATTATTTCCTGTGTAAGAAATTTTACTTGGAGACCAAGTTGCACCAGAAGTTGTAACTGGAGCATCAATTCTTCTATAACTATTTATAGATGGATTGAAAAAAGCGCTAAGAGCTTCTGCAGAGTTTAGAATCCCACCCAAAAAATTGTAGGCTAATCTTGTTAGACCTAATTTATCTCCTTTATCTAAAAATAAATTTTTATTTCCGCTCCAAAGAGAAACATGAGCATGACAACCATTTCCTGTTAAGTCTTCAAATAGTTTTGGCATAAATGTAGCTCTTAAACCATGTTTTTCTGCAATAGTCTTAACCATGAATTTAAAAAAAACATGCCTGTCAGCCGTAGTTAAGCTATCTGAATAATTCCAGTTCATTTCAAACTGTCCATTCGCATCTTCATGATCATTTTGGTAAGGACCCCAACCTAATTTAAGCATCGCATCACATATTTCTTTAATTAACTCGTACTGTCTCATTAAAGCCGATTGGTCATAACAAGGCTTAGATTGTATGTCTCTTTTATCAGCTATAGCGGTGCCTTCAGGATTAATTAAGAAGTATTCGCATTCAACACCTGATTTTAAAGTCATGTTGTTATTTGATAATTTTTTAATCTGTTTTTTTAACATTACTCTTGGTGAAGCTTCTACAGGTTTGCCATTCATCCATAAATCAGAAGCTAACCAACCGACTTCTTTATTCCAAGGAATTTGAATTAAGCTATCAGGATCAGGTATCGCAAACATATCAGAGTCTGCAGGAGTCATATCCAGCCAAGTTGCAAAACCCGCAAAACCTGCTCCGTTTTTTTGCATTTCTTTAATAGCTTCAGCTGGAACCAGTTTTGATCTTAAAACTCCGAATAAATCAACAAAACTTATTAAAAAATATTTTATTTTTTTTTGTTTTGCTATTTTTGATAAATCTTTTGCCATAAAAATTATTTAAAAAATTAAATGTCTATAAGATATTAGTAAAAAAAGTATTATAATAATAATTGCTAAGTAAAGTCCATACTTTGCATTTGGCCAAGCAATTCTACTCATCTTGTATGGTTTTTCTTGTTTTTTTTGTTCCTCTTCAGACATGATTGTATATATGAGCTTAGCATAAAAAAAGGGCGCTGACAAAGCAGCGCCCTAATTTTTTAATATTTTAAAATATTACCACTCTGCAATATTCTTTTTATAGTCGTTTGGTCCGTGTCTTTTCCTAGCTAATTTTTCTTGTTCTTCTGCTTCTCCATTAGCAGTGGCAACTGTCCACCAAATCCAGAAAATAATTCCGGCTAGGACCCACCACAATTCGGAACCAACCATCGGATACACTTGTCCCGCAATTTCACTTGCAGACAGGTGATCAATCCAATTTGTTACTGTAGCCATAGTTGTTCCTCCTATCTATTTGATGAAGCAACGGCTCTTTCATCTCTTTGAGCTTGCTCCATTATGTTATAGTCTAGACCAGCCAATTCTACTTCACGAGGTATACGTAATTTACCCATACCATGAAGTATTTTAGCAAGTACCCAACCTGGTAAGAAACCAAGAACTCCGAACATTATAATTGCTCCAATAATCATTCCAAGAGGATTGATTGGTGCATAATCTGTACCAACCCACATTGATCCTACACTGTAACCAGATGAAGGATATCCCCATAAAACAAAACCGCAAATTACTAGTCCGACAACTCCTGCATAACCATGAACGGCAACTGCGCCAACGGCATCATCGATTTTAAATCTACGTTCAACCCAGTAATGCATTTTATATGCAATAGCTGTACCAACACCTGCAATAATTAGTGATTGCATTGGATGATACAAGTCATTACCTGCTGAAGCTGTGATAATACCAGCTAGTCCTCCTGAGTACGTCCAGAATGGATCGCCTTTAGACACCCAATACCCTGCTAACAGTCCTCCAGCTAAAGATAGCAAGAAGTTCATTGTAATACCACTTAGTGTTGTTGGTGTTACATAGATGTTAGTCGCTGTAAAGAATGTTACGCCTTCCATTCCATATTCAGGCCCCAAATCAAATATTGGAATATTACACGCCGCATAGAATCCCCAGAAGCCTGTATAAATTAAAAACAGACCTATACAAACTAACCAAGGGTTTCTTGGCCCAATATTTCTTGGTTCTCCACTAGGTGAAAATTTTCCGATCCGTGGACCTAATACCGCAAGTATACCTAAAGCAAATCCACCACAAACTGCGTGAATTACGCCAGAAGCATAAGCGTCATGATAACCTAATATCTTAAGCATCCAACCATCGAAGTGCCATCCCCAAGACGCATCAATTGTCCAGAACACTGAACCTATTGCAATCGCTAAAATACCGAATGCAAAAGTCGTAATTCTTTCAATTACTGCTCCTGAAACTATCGAAGCTGCTGTCCAAGAAAAAAGTAAGAACGCAGCCCAGAACACTCCCATGATATGGTCGTTAAGATTAACTGCCATTAAAGGATTTGTAGCATTTGCAAGTTCATTTGCTCCAAAACCTCCACCCAAAACTAAACCAGTACTCTCAGTCATAATTGACGGAGCGATACCCGGTCCAGTTGGAAAAGCCCAATAAATCCACCATCCGAAGAAAAACCATGTGATTGTTACTAACGGAATCAGCAAAGTGTTTTTCATCAATGTGTGTTGATGGTGCTTATAGCGAGAAGCTCCAACTTCATACATACAGAATCCCACGTGAATTAAAAACATGAGTACTACCGTCATCCAGTAGTAAAATTCTGTGAATATGGTTGTTAGAGCGCTTAACTCATTATCCATATGTCCTCCCTTAATAATTTGGAATTATCCTATGTCATGCGACAAGTAGTACAAGTACCTAGATTTGTTTATTAGCAACGTTTTCTAATATGAAGTCAACTTCAGATTGTATTTTTTTAGAATTTTTTGTAGGCTTTTTTTAGATCTACGAGAGGATGGTTCGGAGACATTTGAAATTTAATTAAAAGTTCTCGAGCAATCATATCTCTATCTTGTTGACTGTCAGGTAATTTAATTTTTTTTGGAATAGTAACCCAACCATTGGCATTTCTACAAAAAACAGCAGGACGACCTTCTTCATAACCCATATGAACATCTTCTAACCAATTTAGGTCATCCCAGCCCATTTGTTCAATATATTTTTTAAGAAAAGGTGTTACTTTTTTATAATCAGGTAGCAAGTTTACATCATACCGGTATCCAATATGCTGACCTATCATTTTCTCTCTAGAACTTTCTTTTTCCTTTGGTTTAGAGATCTTTTTTATTTTTTTATTTTTTTTCTTCGCCATGACAATTATATTTTATGGAAGTCATCTACTCCCACAGTATGGTTTGTTCCTGTTAATGGAACTTTTGCTAAAGCAGAAGCTTCCATTGTTAAAGCTGCTAAATCTTCTGGTTCTAAAGAATGAACATTAGTTTTACCACAAGCACGGGCTAGCAGCTGTAATTCTAAAGCCATTGAATGTAAGTAATTATAAACTCTTAATGCTGCATCATCAGGGTTTAATCTTTTTCTTAATTTAGGGTTTTGTGTTGCTACACCGACTGGACAACGACCTGTATGGCAGTGGTAACAATGTCCGGCTTTAACTCCCATTTCTTTTTCAAAATCAACGCCTGGAATTTCTTTATTACAATTTAGTGCTATCATTGAGCCAGTTCCAATGGCTACTGCATCAGCACCTAAAGCCAAAGCTTTTGCTAAGTCAGCTCCATCTCGAACACCACCAGCATAAATTAAAGTTACTTTTCCTGTTTGACCCACATCATCTAAAGCTCTACGTGCTTCACGAATTGCCGCTATACCAGGAATACCAGTGTTAGCTGCTGCAATATGAGGTCCAGCTCCAGTAGATCCTTCCATTCCATCTAAATAAATTGAATCAGGATCACATTTTGCTGCCATACGAACATCATCATAAACTTTAGCAGCTCCTAATTTTAATTGTATTGGAACTTGATTGTTTGTTAGCTCTCTTAATTCTTGCACTTTTAAAAAAAGATCATCTGGTCCTAACCAGTCAGGATGTCTCGCTGGAGAACGCTGATCTATTCCTGAAGGTAATGAACGCATTTCAGCAACTTGGTCAGTTACTTTTTGACCCATTAAGTGTCCACCCATTCCGACCTTTTGCCCTTGTCCTATAAAAACTTCTATACCGTCTGCTAATTGCGCATGGTGAGGATTAAACCCGTATCTTGATTGTATACACTGATAAAACCATTTTTCTGAATATCTTCTTTCATCTGGAATCATACCACCTTCACCTGAACATGTAGCACTACCAGCCATAGTTGCTCCTCTAGCTAACGCAGTTTTAGCTTCATAAGAAAGTGCACCAAAACTCATTCCCGTTATGTAAACAGGAATATCTAATTCAATTGGATTTTTGCAACGCGGACCAATAATTGTTTTTGTTTCACATTTTTCTCTATAACCTTCGATAACAAATCTTGTCAGAGTACCCGGTAAAAATACCAGATCGTCAAAAGTTGGTATTTTTCTCATTAGAGCCATACCACGCATTCTGTAACGACCTAGCTGTGCTTTTATATGTATGTCATCAATAACTTCAGGTGTAAAAATTGAGTTCTGTCCTAATAAACTTTTATTTCTGCCTTTAGTAACTTTAAGACTACCATTAGTTTTTTTCTTTTTAGCCATTTTAAATTGCTCCTTTTTTTTCTGATGGTTCTAACGCATCATAATTCCAAAGTTTTTTACCAGCTACTACTTTAGTCATTTTACTAAAATCAAAATTAGATCCTATTTCTGCAACTTTTAATTTTCTTTTTAACCAAGAAATATCCTCTGAAGTAACTTTAGCTTTTATAGCATCACTTCCAAAAGATTTAATCTTTCCACCAATAAAAATTGTACCATCGTACATGGAATCACCTAAGTTAATACCAGCATCTCCTAATACAATTATTCTTCCTCTTTGCATCATGAAACCTGTAAACGCTCCAGCATCTCCCCCAACAATGATAGTTCCACCTTTCATGTCAATTCCTGTTCTTGCTCCAACACTACCTTTACAAATTAAATCACCACCACGGATTGCGGCACCAAAACAAGATCCAGCATTTTTTTCAATAACTACTTTTCCTGCCATCATATTTTCAGCACAAGACCAACCAACTCTTCCTGTTATTCTTACTACTGGACCATCAATAGAGCCAACTCCAAAATATCCAAGCGAACCTTCAAAAATTAAATTTAATTTATTTAAAATACCGACACCTAAGCTATGTTTACCTTGAGGATTTTTGACAACAACTGAACCGTAACCTTCTTTCATTAGAGAATGTAATTTGTCATTAAGTTGTGCAGCTGTTAAATCCAAGGCATCAATTTCTGTTCTTTTGTTAAAGTTAACGTCGTGAGCACCATAATAAAAAAAGTTTTCTGCTTCCTCAGGATTAAAAAATACTTGCTGTGTTCTTCCTGTAAGAACTTCTTTATGTAATCCCATAGATTTAGATTTAGAATTTTTTAAATTTGCCATACTTTTACCTCTCCATCGTAAGGATCATAGGTATCTATTTCTTGTGGTAACAAAGTTCTAATAGCTATTTCTTCTGATCCTAATGCTACCAAGTCATCAGATTCATACAAAACCATAGGCTTTGCCGCCATTGTATCTTTTGCCATACCCAAGGAATCTTTTGTCGCTACTAAATAAGTAAAAACTCCATCTAGTTCTTTTAAAGAATCTTGCATACCATCTTCTAATGATGCTCCGCTTCTCATTTTTTGAGCTAAGTAAACTGCAATAAGCTCTGAGTCACACTCTGACATAAATCTCATTCCTTTATTTTCGAGCGCCCTTCTGTTGTTCCAATAATTTGTTAACTGTCCATTGTGAACTACTGATACATCACTAAATGGATAACCCCAAAATGGATGAGCTGAACGTATGTCAACACCGGATTCCGTAGCCATTCTTGAATGTCCAATTGCATGAGTACCTTTTATTTTATCTAATCCATATTGTTTAGATACAACGCTAGCATCACCAATATCTTTAACTAACTCCAAACTTTTTCCAAGAGATAGAATTTCTGTCATTTTTACGCTTTCAATTTTTTTAGAAAATTCCATTAGGTCCTTGTCATATTTGATACAATATCTAAATGAATATGGTGTTAACTGTGCATCGTTGACTATACTTCCACCAAGATCTCTGATGTGTTTATCAACTTGTTTTCTTCTTTCGTCATAAACTGATTTATCTTCATTAACTGCAGAACTTCCCTCAGCAACATTTTCTCCAACCTTAAAACGCATTATATAATCACCTTGATTATTACCTTGGCCATATAAAGCGAATCCAGTTGAATCCGGGCCTCTATGTTTAAGAGCCTGTAACATATCTTGCAATTCTTTACCGATATTTACAGTTTTTCCTTTATGAATTAATCCTGCTATTCCACACATAAATTTCCTTTAAGACTATGGCAAGCAATCCAAGTAGGTATCAAGATCCCATTGAGTAGTAGCACCTAAGAATTTTTCCCATTCATCATTTTTATACCAATGAAACACTTTATACATTTCATCTGGCATCGCTGATTTAATAACCTCATCTTCTGCTAATCTGTCTAAAGCCTCTCCTAAACTTAATGGAAGTTTTTTGACATCTTTACCTGCTTTCTTAGCTTCATACATACTTCTAGATTCAGGCTTAGATGGTGTTAGTTTTTTTGAAATACCGTGATCACACGCTTTTAATAAAGCTGCACCTAAAAGATATGGATTATGCATAGAGTCAACTGATCTATACTCAAATCTTCCAGGAGCTGATACTCTTAAACCACAAGTTCTGTTCTGATACCCCCAATCAGCATAAACTGGAGCCCAGAAACCTTGATCCCAAAGTCTTCTGTAAGAATTAACTGTTGAAGATCCTAAAGCAGTTAAAGCAGGCAAGTGTTCCATTATTCCAGCAATGGACTGTAAACCAATTTTACCTGGTAGTTGCATATCTTTAGTATCAGGCATGAAAGTATTTGTGCCTCCCTGTACATAACCAAACACTTCTTCTACTCCAGGTAATTTTTTATTACCTAATTTGTTTATTACAACTTTTCCACCTTTCCATAAAGACATGTTTGTATGGCAACCACTAGCAGATACACCCATAAAAGGTTTTGTCATAAAGCATGCTATTAAATTATGTTCTCTAGCAACTTGCGCACAAATTTGCCTGTAAGTAGAAAGTCTATCAGCGTTTCTTAAAACATTATCGTATGTCCAGTTTAATTCTAATTGTCCCGGAGCATCTTCATGGTCACCTTGAATCATATCTAAACCCATGGCTGAAGCGTACTCAATTACTTTCATAAACACAGGTCTCAATGATTCAAATTGATCAATGTGATAACAGTATGGTTTAGAAAAACCTGATCCAGTAGGGGTTCCGTCAGGATTTTTTGTTAACCACATCATTTCAGGTTCAGTTCCAACTCTCAATTCTAATCCATGTTTTTTCTCAAATTCATCCATAAATATTCTGAGATTTCCTCGGCAATCAGAGGTTAAATGTCCGCCTGGATTTTGCCTTTCTTCTCTGTTTCTAAAACATGTAACAAAAACTCTTCCAATTCTTTTATCCCAAGGTAATTGACAGAAAGTTTCAGGATCAGGTATACCAACAAGTTCCATAGCTTCAGGACCGTAACCGATATAATTTTTGTGTCTGTCTACAAATAAGTTGGCAGTAGATCCATAAACTAATTGAAAACCTTTTTCTGCAGTTCTTTCCCAATGGTCTGCTGGAATTCCTTTACCAACAACACGTCCTGTTACTGATATAAATTGGTAATAAATGTATGTAATTCCTAATTCGTTAATTTTTTCTCTAACTTTTTTAACTAATTTATCACGTCCTGGCTGGTTAACGTGTTTTTCTAGATCTGTCATAAAACTAATCCTCCCTCAAAGATTTATGTTTTGAACTTCTAACTTGTAAAGATGTTAGCTGAAAAACAAATACCCGTCTAGATTTAGCTGGAATGAAATAGAGCGTTAAATAATAATAATTATAATTTAACTTTCGCGCGTGGATTGAATCTAAATCGGATAATTTAGAATAAATTATACTGTATTAATTTTATTTCCTTTTAATAAAAAATCAGAAATTTGATTAGCTATCATTTCAGCTACCACTATCGAAGCTTCAGCGGTTGATGCGGCTATATGAGGAGTTAATATTACTTTAGGGTTGTTAAATAAAATATTTTCTTTAGCAGGTTCTTTTGCATAAACATCTATTGCTGCACCAGCTATTAAACTTTCATTTAAAGCGTCATTTAAATCCTTTTCGTCAACAATGTTACCTCGAGCAGCATTGATTATGTATGTTGTAGCTTTCATTTTTTTATAATGTTCCTTTGTTATCAAAGGTTTTCCATCCTTAGCAGCTTTGCAGTGAAAACTAATAATATCACTATTACTAATTAATTTTTCAAAACTGACATTTTTAACATGAGGATAATCTTTTTTTCTTGATTCTAATGATTTGGAGTTAACCAAAATGTTCATATCAAAACCTTTGACTAAGTTGCTTAATCTAACTCCTACATTTCCAAAACCAACTATACCAAGAGTTTTTTTTGAAAGTTCTGTTCCTTTAATATTTTTTTTCTCCCACTTTCCTTTATGAGTGGTTTCATTTGCGAAAGGAACTTTTCTTAATAAAGACATTATTAATGCAAACGTATGTTCAGCTGTTGCGTTTGCATTTCCACCTGGTGTATTCATAACAATCATATTATTTTCTTTTGCAGTTGGCACATCAATATTATCTACTCCTGCTCCAGCTCTACCTATAACTTTTAATTTTTTGGCGGCTAAAATTATATTTTTTGTTACTTTTGTGGCTGATCTAACAACCATTCCATCATATTCAGAAATTATCTTTATAATTTCCTCTTCAGGTAATCCAATCTTTACGTCTACAGAAATCTTATTTTCTTCAAATATTTTTTGAGCAACTTTACTCATTGAATCTGAAATTAAAACTTTAGGCATTATTTTTTACCGAGTCATAGGCCCAGTCAATCCAAGGCAATAATGCTTTCATGTCATTGTTTTGGACTGTTGCTCCTCCCCACAATCTTAAACTAGGCGGAGCTTTGGGGTATCCATTAATATCTTTAGCCACACCCTCACTATCAAGTTTTGAAACGATTTTCTTAATAAAATCTTTTTGCTCATCTTCATTAAATTTTTTAAACCATTCATCCTTTATTACTAAGGTAATACTTGTTGAGGATCTTGTTTTTTTATCATCATTCATAAATTTTACCCAATTGCTATTATTTACCCAGTCTTCAACAATTTTAAGATTTTTATTTGAAATTTTTATTAATTCTGGTGTTCCTCCAACCGATTCTACCCAATTCAATGAATCTATCACATCTTCTACACAAATCATTGAAGGTGTATTTATAGTAGATCCTTCAAATATACCTTTAACCAATTTTTTTTTATTTGCTAATCTGAATAATTTAGGAATTGGCCAGCTTGGAGTATGTGTTTCCAGTCTCCTTATTGCACGAGGTGAGAGAGCCAACATTCCATGGGCGGCTTCACCTCCTAGTACTTTTTGCCACGACCAAGTAATTACATCAAGCTTATTAAAATCTATATCCATAGAAAAAATGCCTGAAGTTGCATCGCAAATTGTTAAACCTTCTCTGTTATCTGGTATCCACTCAGCGTTTGGGACACGCACACCTGATGTTGTTCCGTTCCAAGTAAAAACTACATCATTATCAAAATTTACTTTTTTCAAATCAGGGATGTTGCCA
This sequence comes from Pelagibacteraceae bacterium AG-414-E02, assembly GCA_003214615.1. Lineage (GTDB taxonomy): Bacteria > Pseudomonadota > Alphaproteobacteria > Pelagibacterales > Pelagibacteraceae > AG-414-E02. The sequence continues at coordinate 95,931 of QCLK01000001.1, read as the reverse complement.
TAATCAGCTTTGTGAGCATTAACATTTTTAATTTTTAATTGTTCTAACACGTCTATTACCCAATCTTTTCCAAAATTTTCCCAAGCCAAGACATCAACACCTTTACATCCCAAAAGAGACCACATTGCAGATTCCAAAGCACCAGTGTTTGATCCAGCCATTATGGCTAAAGAATAAGAATTTGGTAATCTTAAAACTTTTTTAGATTTATCTATCGCTTCCTTAAGTTTATTTTTACATTCTTTTGATCTATGTGATCTCCCAACAGGGGAATCTTTTAATAAGTTAATGTTCCAACCTGGTCTTTTTGCGCAAGGGCCACTGGAAAAATTTGAATTTGCCGGTTTGTTTGATGGTTTGGCTGATGTCATAATTATTCAAAATCATATGCCACTAAACCATCTAAGGGTTTTGGATCAAACCAAGTCGATTTTGGTGGCATAGTTAATTTTTTATCTGCGAAGCTTATAACATCTTCCATTTGAGTTGCAAATAAAGAAAAACCTACGCTGGCTTCACCTGAATTTACTTTTTCCTCAATCGATTCTAATCCATGGTAACCTGCAATAAAATCAATCCTATTGTCATATCTTGCATCGCCTATACCCAAAATTGGCTCTAACAAATAATAATGTAATAAATTTATATCTAGATTAATAATGTGGAATAAATTTTCTTCTGGTTTATTTTTTAACTCGATTGAATACCAATTTTTTTCTAAAAACATTCCAAATGATTTAGGTTTATTTGGTTTATATGCAGAATCATGTTTTTTTATTAAAAATTTTTTTTTTACTTCTTTTATAAAATTTTTAGTTGAATAGCCGTATAAATCCTTAACTAATCTATTGTAATCGAGTATACGCGCTTGGCTTTTTGGAAATATTGCTACCATAAAATAATTGTAAGGTTCTTGTCCTGTGTGGTTTGGATTTTGATGTTTCCTAAACTCAGCTAATTTTGACAAAGCTTCAATTCTATGGTGACCATCAGCAATATAAATTCGGTTTATTTTGTTAAATATTTCACTTATTTTAAGAACAGTATTTTGTTCGCTTACAACCCAGAGCTCATGTTTGCATTCATCTAAAGCATTAAAAGAATATACCGGTTTAGAGCTTGTTTGTTTTTCTATCAATTCATTTAAAGTTTTGTTATCGGGATGAATTACGTAAATAGGTCCAATTTGTGCATTTAAATTATTTATTTGATCAAATCTTTTTTGAGATCTTTCAAAATAAATTTCCTCATGTCCACGAATATGTAGATTATCATAAGCAGACAATTTTGCTGTACCAATTATTCCAATTTGAGAATGATTTTTTGTTGAAATTTTATAAACGTAGAAAGAATTAATATTATCTTTTGTTAGTACTGATTGATTTTTCATTAATTCAAACTGTTTTTTTGCTTGAGCATTTATCTCATTTTGTGATTTTGAATTTTCGGAATCAGGATTAAAAATATTCAAATAACTCCAAGGGTTATTTTTTTTATGGTTAGCAATTACTTCTTTGGATAATTGATCTGTACTTGGAATGGTTACAGAGGATGCTTTATTCTCTGCCGGCCTTAAACCTTTAAATGGATTTATAAAATGCATAATAAAATAAAAATTTTACTATGCAATCTTAGGCAAGGACTGCAAGGCTTTATTTACTTCAGCCTCGTGATAAACGTCTTCTTCAAGTTTGTTATCAAAATAATCACCATAAGCTTGCATATCAAAATGTCCATGACCACATAGATTAAAGAGAATAGTTTTTGATTTACCATTTTTTTTGCATTCTAAAGCAGCATCAATTGCGCCCTTAACAGCATGCGTGGCTTCAGGCGCAGGAACAATACCTTCCACATTGGCAAATTTTACACCAGCCGCAAAACATTCTTTTTGTCCATAAGCTTTTGCTTCTAGTGCACCTATTTCTTTTAAATGGCTAACCATTGGTGCCATACCATGATATCTCAAACCTCCAGAATGTGTTGCGGGAGGCATAAAAGATGAACCTAAAGTATGCATTTTAACTAAAGGGGTAAGATTTCCTGTATCCCCAAAATCATAAGTATATTTTCCTTTTGTTAAAGAAGGGCAAGATTTTGGTTCACAAGCTATAACTTTTATATCTTTTTTATCACGAAATTTTTTTCCTAGAAATGGAAATACCAAACCAGAAAAATTACTTCCTCCACCTGTACAACCAATAAGTATGTCAGGGTAATCTCCAGTCATTTCCATTTGTATCAATGCTTCATTGCCGACTATAGTTTGATGCATTAACACATGATTTAAAACACTTCCTAAAGAGTATTTAGTATTTTTGTTCTGTGCAGCCATTTCAACAGCTTCTGAAATAGCGATACCAAGACTACCTGTATTATTAGGATTCTTTTTTAATATTGCTTTTCCAGTATTAGTTTCATTTGAAGGACTTGCAACACATCTAGCTCCATATGTTTGCATTATCATTTTTCTATACGGTTTTTGATCAAAACTAGCTCTTACCATATATACGTCTAATTCCATTTTAAAAATAGAACAAGCAAAAGCAAGTGAGCTTCCCCATTGACCAGCTCCTGTTTCTGTTGTGATTTTTTTCGTACCTTCTTCCTTATTATAAAATGCTTGGGCAACAGCCGTGTTTGGTTTGTGACTTCCAGTTGGACTCACGCCCTCATATTTGTAATAAATTTTTGCTGGTGTATCTAAATTTTTTTCAAGTTTTTTTGCTCTATATAAAGGTGATGGTCTCCACTGTTTATATATTTCTCTTACTGGCTCAGGAATCTCAATTTCTCTTTCCTGAGATACTTCTTGTCCAATTAATGCCATTGGAAATAATGGAGCTAAATCATCAGGACCTACAGGTTTATGTGTTCCAGGATGTAATGGTGGAGACAATGGTTTTGGAAGATCAGCTGAAATATTATACCAAGTTTTAGGTAGCTTGCTTTCTTCTAACAAATATTTAATTCTTTCAGTCATTAACGTTAAATTTTTTTAATTAATTATTCTAAAATTAAAAATATGTTAGCTGAAAAACAAATACCCGTCTAGATTTAGCTCCATGGAAAAGGACTACTAGATACAGGATGCAATTCACCTTTCTCGTATCGATTGAATCTGAATGGTTTAAGAAGAGAACTTTCTTTACCTAAAATTTCATTTGAAACTAAATCTCCAACCCCAATCATTTTATAACCATGATTAGAATCAGCGATTATATAGACGTTTTCACAAAATTTATCAAAAATAGGAAAAGAATCTGGTGTGAAACAACCAAGTCCTCCTGACGGCCCTTTGTGGTAAGTTTTTATCTTTCCTTTAAATCTTTTTTGACAATGTGCCAAAGCAGAGCACCACATATGTGCAAACTCCGGTGTTGTTTGAAACTCTGGAGAAGCTGGTCCATAAGGATCTACTTTTACATCATCTACGGGTCTCATTATTTTATAAGGAGCAGACCCTCCCTGAACTCCTTTAAAATTAAAATCTGGTTTATAATATATTCCCCACATTTTATCAGTTATTAAAGAACCATCTACATCAGAAAATAAGTGAGCATCACTATCAACGTGAATTACTGGCGGCATTTTACCATCATCAGTTTTTTGCATATTAGGGTCAACACCCAAAACACCTTCTGTTAACATCCAGTATATCCACATTGGATAATCTTTATGTAATTTACCTTTTTCATCTTTAATAGAAATTTTTTTTGGAAGTTCTAACATATCCCAAAATCTTTTTACCCACGGGCCAGCACCAACAATTACTTGTTCGCAATCAATAGTTCCTTTTGAAGTCACCACGCCAGTTACTGCTTGACTATTACTTCCTTTTTTGAAGCCTGTAACTTCAGCACCAGTTATAATTCTTACACCAAAACTTTCTGCTTTATTAGCCAATCCATAAATAGATGCTGTATTATTTGCATATCCACCTCTTTTTTCATGCAGCACAGAAGTAATTCCTTTTGCTTGCCAATCATGAAACATATTTTTCATATATTTCATAGAATCTTCTTTTCCTTCAATAAATTCTGATTCATAACCAATCGCTTTTTGCTGATCATAAATACTAGCAACATCTTTATGCATGCTTTCTGGACTTATTTGCATATAACCAACAGGATGGTAACTAAAATTTTTTGGATCACTTTCCCATATTTTAACACTGTGCATCATTAGTTCTCTCATTGCTGGTTGAAAATAATTATTTCTAACAACTCCACAAGCAACTCCACTAGCACCTGAAGCTATTCCACTTTTATCAAGAACAACAATTTCATTATTTGATCCATTTCCATTTTTTTTTTTAATTTTTTCAGCTAAATGCCAAGCAGTGCTCAAACCGTGTATCCCTGCACCAATTACTACAAATCTTGCTTTTTTTGGAAATGCCATATTATGATTTTACTTTTGTTTTTTCTGGATCATAAAAAGGAAATCTTACCACTTTTGCCTGAATTCTTTTTTGATGCCCATCTATTTTTCCCACTTCTACCTCAGTTCCTATATCAGAGTATTTAACATCCATTCTACAAAGTGCAATGTTCTTATTTAGCACAGGAGATATCATTCCGCTTGTTATTGTACCAACAGTAGCTCTTCCCACGTGTACTCCATCTCCATTTATTGCTTGTTCTTTACCCACAAGCTCTAAACCAACTAGTTTTTTTTGAGGAGAATTTTTTCTTTTTATTAGAGCATCTTTTCCAACAAAGTCATCTTCTTTAGTTTTTAGAGCGACTGAAAAGCCAATGCCTGCTTCAAACGGATCAGTTTGGTCACTAAATTCAAAACCACCAAAGATTAATCCAGCTTCGATTCTTACCATGTCTAAACCTTCAAGACCCATCGGGGTTATACCTAGATCTTTTCCAGAATCCCAAACTTTATCCCAAACCTCAGGCGCATCTTTTGGATGGCACCAAACTTCAAATCCTAGTTCACCAGTATATCCAGTTCTAGACACCATTAATGGAGTTCCTAAATGATCTCCAATTCTTCCTATAGTAAATCTAAACCATTGAAGTTCAGTTATTGTTGGCTGCGCAGGTGGAGTCCAAACAAATTTTTCTAGAATTTTTCTGCTATTTGGTCCTTGAACAGAAATATTATGAATTTGATCTGTTGAAGATTTTACCCAAGCTTTGTAATTTTTTTTCTTAGCTAATTCTCTTAACCACTCACCACCATATTCTTGACCTCCAATCCATCTAAACATATCTTTGCCAAGACGGAATACAGTACCATCATCTACCATACCTCCGTGTTCGTAGCACATAGCTCCATAACTAACTTGACCGATTGCAAGTTTTTTAACGTTTCTTGTCATAGCATATTGCATTAAGCTTTCAGAATCTGGTCCAACTATTTCAAATTTTCTTAGTGGAGATAAGTCAATGGCAATTGCTTTTTCCCTGCATGCAGTATATTCCTTAATAGTTCCATAATTTGTATAGTTATTTGCTAACCAATAACCATTATAATCAATAAAATTTCTAGTAAGTTTGGAAGTTTTTTTGTGAAATCCAGTTTCCTTAGTCAATTTTGGTTCCGAATCTGTTTTCATTCTAAATGCTACCGCTTTTGAAAATTCTTTTTTCTTATCGTAAACTCTAACAAAAATATCAGATGGATCCCACCCATTACAATCATCAATATCACTTGGGCATGCAGTAGTCCCACAAGTTAAGTCTTTTAAAGCACGTAATAATACATAGTCTCCAGGTCTAGCCCAAGACTCTCCGCCAATCACAGCATTTTGTGCATTAGCAACGGTATTAAAAAAAAGATTTATAGCAGGCCATCCCTTTCTTTTTTCAATTTCATATTTTTCTAAGGCGTTATTTAAATTATCAGAGCAGTTTGCATGGCCAAAATACCCAGCATCTTCATAATATTTTGAGGTACATGCTAAGTTAAAAGTGTCGTGTCTTCCAACCGTATCTCTTACCACTTCAATCATTGGGTCTTGGTCCATATCAAAAAATTTTGAAAACAAACCAGGAGCAGGATAAAGGGCTCCCATAAATGTTCTTGTTGTTAATGGATCTAATCCTCGCTCAATTCCTTTTTCTAATTTTGCTGTATCAAAAGCTAAAAAATCTGAACACTGTCTTCCAAACGGATTTATAATTTGAATGTAATCTCCTTTTTTAACTTGGTATTCGATAGCTGTGCTGTGTTCAATTAATACTTCATTCAATGGATCTACAAGAGGTTCAGGAATATTAGCTTTATTTTTATATTTATTTGGTTTTGAACGTTTAATCATCAAAAGCAAATCCGTTGGTGGGTTTTGCTCATTTATTTTCATAGCACTGCCGGGAGCAGAAAATATACAGGTACATTTGTCTTTAGACACTAAATTTACTTTTTCTCCTGCCTCGGAATCGTCACTAAATAAAATTGATGCTTTTGCTTTTCCAACATCTAAATTTCTTTTCTTCAAGGCGCTTACCGCTTGAAAAGCACTTTCATTTTTATCAGATAAAATCTTTTTTATATTTTTTGGATCATTTTTTTCTTTTAGACCCAACAAACTGCAGTCAGGTCTTCCATCTTTATTAAAAACAATTATTTCACATTTTTGTCTTCCTTCTGTGTCTGTTATTTCAATTTTATCATCAGGATCTAAAGTGACTAGAGAAAGTCCTCCACCTTTTACTAAATATCTTTCAACTCCTGGTGGTAATGATCTAAGTCCAGGATCTTTGATATCCATGCTTGTTAAAACTTTGTCCATATATAACAACACTATATCAATACCCAATTTACACGCAATCTACATTGACTCATCATGACCCAAACCATACAATTTTGCTTAATAATATTAATATTATTTAATGGGGGAAAATATGAGAAAACTAATATCTCTTTTATCTGCAATAGTAATTTCTTTTCTTAGTTTTACAGGAATTGCTCTTTCAGCGGATAGTAAGAAACCTATTGTAATCCCAACACACAATTGGTCAAGCCAAGTAGTAATGGCTTACGTGATTGGTGGAATTTTTAAAGAAATGGGAAACAATGTAGAATATGTCCCAGCTGATACTCAGGCTGTTTACGAGTCAATTCGTATTGGCGATGTAACTATATCGCACGAAGTTTGGGAATCTGCTTTTGGTAAATCATTTACTACAGCGCTTGATAAAGGTGGTTTGCTTGATTGGGGAGATCACGAAGCGAGAACTCTTGAAGATATGGGATATCCAAACTGGGTTGCTAAATTATGCCCAGGTCTTCCAGATTGGAATGCTTTAAAAAACAAAGATTGTGCTAAGAACTTTGTAACACCTGACTCAGGTGGAAAAGGACGAATGTTAGAAGGTCCGCAAACTTGGCACGGAGATTTGATTCCTCAAAGAATCGAAGCTTTAGGCCTAGGAGATCTTTGGACAGTTAAATTTGCTGGAAGTGCAGATGCACTTTGGGCAGAACTTAAAGCAGCTAAAAAAGAAGGAAGAGGAACTATAATATTCAACTGGACACCAAACTTTACAGATGGTGCTGGTTTTACATTTATAGACTTCCCTCCTTACACTGCTGGATGTAGACCAGAAGATGGTGGAGACGGAAAATGCGGTTCACCAGATGGTTATTTGAAAAAGGCTGTAAATGCAGACTTTCCAAAAACTCATCCAAAAGCTGCGGCTATGTTCAAAAAGCTTTCATTTTCAACAGGTCAAATTGGTGCAATGGCATCGTTAGTTGACCTTGACGGAATGACTCACGAAGATGCAGCTAAAAAATGGCTAAAAGACAACAAAAAAGTTTGGAAAAAGTGGACTAAGTAAGTCTTGGTACAACTTAAGCTTTTGATAGTCTCTCCCGGTATAATACCGGGAGAGATTTTTTTTTATATAATTTTGTGTAAAATGGACCAATGAAAAAATATATCTTTTATATAATTTTAGGTTTTTTAATTACGACCTCAGCATTAGCTCGAAAGACGGGTTGTGAAGGAAATTGTGTAGATGGTTTTGGTAAATGGACTTATACAGACAAAACAACTTATGAAGGGAATTGGGTTGGTACAAAAAAAAATGGTCAAGGAACTGAAATTTGGCCCAATGGGTATATTTATAAAGGAGAATTTAAAAATAGTGAGTGGAGCGGACAAGGAACTCTAACTTTTCCAAATGGTGCAACTTATGAAGGAGAATGGGCAAATGGTTTCATGAATGGCAAAGGAACGTTTACTTGGTCTGATGGAACACAAAAAACAGGAATTTGGAAAAACGGTGAATTACAAGAATAATTAAAATAATGCTACAAGATAAATATTTAAATAAATTAAGGGAGTTGCCCGAACCAGTTAGACAATTTGGTGGTCTTGTTACTATAACATTTATCGTAATTTTATCTTTTGCTATTTTAAATATTTTTTGGGGTGGAGGTGATGAATTAGTTAGAAAAATGAAATTAGAAGAGGAAAGAATTGCACAAGAAAAAAAACTAAGCAAACTGATTTCAAGCCTTCCATCAGGTATTTTAGTACCCTATGAAGGAACTAAAGGCCATAAATTGTCCGAAGAACAACACAAAGTAGTTTGCAAGGCAACAAAAATTGTATCCCAGCGTTCTGTTATGGGCGCTAATTTAATAAATTTTAGAGCTAAACACATATATACTATTAACGGTAATGATATTAAAGAAACATTTGTTAAGTGGGACGAAGAGAAAAATAAATGCTTTGCTGGTTTTACTGTAACTGGAAGTAATGTTGGAGTAAATGAAACAATTACTGTTAGTGGAGAGGTTTTAAGTTTTTTTAATACCGGAATTGATACAAGAGTTTATTTTATTAAAAATTTTTAGGGAGGAAAAACAATAATTATATGGATTTTATTTTTACTAAATTTCGTATAACTTGTTAAAAGATTATGGCTGGTGCAGTAATTAAGTGTGATTCTGTATATAAAATTTTTGGTGCAAATGCCAAAAAGATGCTCCAAGAAGCAAATGGAAATGTGGATGCTAAAACATTCCAGAAAATGGGATGCATTGTAGGTGTGAACAATGCTTCTTTTGAAGTTTCAAAAGGAGAAATGTTAGTTGTAATGGGATTATCAGGTTCAGGAAAATCTACATTATTAAGATGTATTTCTAGATTAACAGACGCTACAGATGGAAAAATTTATATAGAAGGTCAAGATTTACTCTCATTAAAAAACAAAGAACTAATTGAACTTAGAAGAAATAAAATGGGAATGGTTTTTCAAAGTTTTGCTTTACTTCCGCATAAAACAGTTTTGGAAAATATTGCTTTTCCACTTCAAATTAAAGGCATTAAAACTGAAGATAGTATTAGTAAAGCTGTAGACATGGTTAAACTCGTTGGTCTTGAAGGAAGAGAGAACTATTTTCCAAGAGAACTTTCTGGTGGACAACAACAAAGAGTAGGTATTGCCCGTTCATTAGCTGTTGAACCTGACATTTGGTTTCTAGATGAACCTTTTTCTGCACTAGATCCATTGATTAGAAAAGAAATGCAAGATGAATTTTTAAGACTTCAAGAAAAATTAAAAAAAACAATTATGTTTATTACGCATGATTTTGATGAAGCGCTTAAGCTTGCTGATCGTATCGCAATTATGAAAGATGGAATAATTGAGCAGTTAGATACACCAGCTAAAATTGTTTTAAATCCAGCAACAGAATATGTAAAAAAATTTACTGAAGAAGTGCCTAGAGAAAAAGTTTTAAAAATAGAAGATGTAATGGAAAAACCAAATATTGAAAATTTAAGTGATTTAAAAGTTTTAAAAGACGAGATAATTGAAAATGTTGCTGAAAAGATTTTAACTCAAGAAAAATCGGTAGCTGTAACTGACGTAAATAATAAAATTGTTGGAACGGTTCATCCCTCAAAAATAATTCATACTGTTTTTGGTGGAAGAAAAAATAACAGTTAAATTATGGAATTATTAAAAAAATATCCAAAATTATTTCAATGGTTCTTTTTGTTAATTGTATTTTTTGCTTTATGCTTTGCAATTGATGTTCCTGAAACCTACAAATTTATAAGAGTTCAAGCGGAATTCATTAAAGACCCCAACCAAAGTACTTATACACTATTTGGCAAAGAAGTAAGATATTATGCATTTGATGTCTTGTGGAGACTACCTCCTTTACTTGGATGGTTACCTATTTGGGTAAATGACTCTTTGTTTTTCTTATTGAATGAATGGATGCCAATGGAGTTTTGGAATGAAGATCTTCAAGAATACAAAACTCGACCTTTAGTACTACAAATAACAAGAAATATAACTGCACTTATGACATTTCTTATTGAATTGATTAGAGAAATTTTATTAGGCGGTGTTAAGACAGTTGTTGCATTTACCAGTTGGGATTGGATAGATAAAAATCCATGGGCAGAAATGCCAGGTTTACCTTGGACAATCGTTGCAGCGGGTGCGGTAATATTAGGTTACAAACTGAGTGGTAAGGGTCTAGCTATATTTGCTGGTTTAGTCATGGTTTATATTTCCGTATTTGGTCAATGGAAACCTTCAATGCAAACACTTTCTTTTATATTAGTAGCGGCACCACTTTCTTTTATATTTGGTTTGACCTTAGGTGTTATGGCTTACAAGAGTAAACGAGTTGAAAAAGCATTATATCCAATACTTCTAACTATGCAGACGATGCCTCAATATGCTGTTCTAGTTCCTGCAATGGTTCTGTTTGGTATTGGAGATCATGCTGCAGTTATTATAACAATGGTTGTTGCTATTCCACCAATGATCTTATTAACTTTGTTAGGGCTTAGAGCAGTATCTCCTGAAGTTATTGAAGCTGGCAAAATGAGCGGATGTAATAATTGGCAATTAATGACCAAAGTATTAATTCCAACTGCACGAAGAGACATTTTAATTGGAGTGAACCAGGTCATAATGGTGTGTTTCTCCATGGCGGTTATTGCAGCTTTTATAGGTGCTAAAGGATTAGGATGGAATTTATTGTTAGCCTTAAATCAATTGAATATTGGATTAGCATTAGAAGCTGGTTTGTGTATTAGCATGATTGCAATCTTGTTAGATAAAATGTCTTTGGCTTGGGCAAATAAACAAGAAGATTATTTTGGCAACCTGACGTTTTTTCAACGTTATAAAAATACATTGTTTTTCGCTGTTGCAGTATTGATTGGAATTATACTTTCGTACGTTGGCTCTTTTTATCTTAAAGATGGTTATAATTATTTATACGAGGTACCTCACAATAAAGGAATATCAACAGCAGCTTTTTGGAACAAAGGTGTTGATTGGATTTGGGATACTTTCTTTCAAACTTTAAAAATATTTAATACTTGGTTAATAACAGAAGTTCTTCAACCAATGAGAGCCTTGTATCTAAGAATGCCAGCAGTTGCTACTGTGGTATTAGTTGTTGGGGCCGGTTATATAATTGGTGGAATTCGTTCAGCTTTGGTAACAGCTGGATTAGTATTATTTATAGCGTTAAGTCCATGGTGGGATAGAGCTTTAGTCACAACATACATGGCAACTTTTGGAGTTATTGCATCTTGTACAATTGGATTAACTGTTGGAACTTTATGTCAACAAAATAAATATACCACAAAATTTATGTTGGCAGTTTGTGATATTTTTCAAACATTTCCTTCTTTTGTATATTTAATTCCAGTAATGATGCTTTTTGGAGTAACAGATACATCAGTATTAATTGCGGTAATTGTTTACGCAACTATACCTGCTACAAGGTACACTATTGAGGGATTGAGAAGTGTTCCAGCAGGGTTGCATGACGCAGCCTCAATGTCTGGTGTAACGAAATTTCAAAGATTAATAAATATAGAATTTCCAATAGCATTTCCTCACATGATGCTTGGCGTAAACCAAACAATAGTATTTGCTCTGTTTATGGTAATAATCGGTGCATTTATTGGAACAGAAGATTTAGGACAATATATTCTAAAAGCTTTATCTGATAAAGCAGGAGGAGGCAAAGGATTAATACTTGGTATTTGTGTCGCTTTCATAGCTCTGATATTTGATAATTTAATTAGAACTTGGGTACAAAAAAGAAAAAAACATCTTGGCATAGATTAAAATTACAAATTGATTAGTAAATGAATACTAAAATTATAAATATTGCTGGATGGGTTTTATTTTTGATCTCTGCAATTGGTTTTATTATGTCTAGCCTTGGAAATTTTTGGGCTATGTTTGGAAGTCTTTTCTTTTTTGCCGGCTGTGTAGTTTTTTTGATACCTTATTTTTTTGATTGATTTAAAAAAGTTTTTGAAGAATCATCCATTGCGGACGCCCATGGTGTATGATGAATTGGTGCAACAGATCCAGTAACCGGGGATGAAAAAGATTTATTCCTATAAGTCATAATATCCTCTACTTTATGATGTTCCCATTCTTTAAAATGTTTTCTAATTAATTCAAAATCAATTTTAGGATAATCAGACAACCCATGAAGTTCTTTAGTATATTCAGTTTGAAAGTCTATCATTTGTTCAGGATTTTCTAATTTTTCTTCCATAGCAACCCACTTATTTATATCTTTTTTTGATTTCTGAATTATTTGGAATTTTAATCTTGCCCATTATCACATCTCTTGCATACCAAGCCTGACAATCAAACATGTTAAAGGTATGAAATTGATCCTGCATACCTAGGTACAACAATTTATGATTATTTTCCCAAACCACACCTTTATACAATTTTGGTGGATATAATCTGTTTCTAGTTTTTAGTTTAAGGTCTTCAGATAAAAAAGGGAAATGATGAAGATAACCTGAACATAAAATTATTGCATCGGCTTCTTGTTTGTGACCATCTTTAAAGATTGCTTTATTTCCTTCTAGCCTGTCTAAATAATGGACTTCTTTCATTCCGTTAGGCCATTTAAAACCCATTGGGTTATTTCTATAACCTATAGTCACGCTTTTTGCTCCATATTTATTACATTGAAGAGCTACATCTTCGGCTGAATAACTGCTTCCTAAAACAATAACATTTTTACCTCTGAATTCTTCTGCATCTCTAAAATCATGCGAATGTAATATTCTTCCTGGAAAAGATTTCATTCCTGGATATTCTGGAATAAATGGAACAGAAAAATGTCCTGTAGATACAACTATATAATCAAAAGCATCTTTAGAAAATTTATCATTTTTTTTATCATGTGAAGTTACTTCAAAATTTTTTCCATTATAAGTTACAGCCATAACTGTAGTGTTAAATCTTACTTTGTTTTTAAGATTCCCTTTTTTTACCCTACCAATTATATAATCATACAAAACTTCTCTCGGCGGAAATGATGGAATTGGTTTTCCAAAATGTTCATCAAACGAATAATCGGCAAATTCTAAACATTCTTTAGGACCATTTGACCATAGATATCTATACATGCTGTTAGGAACAGGATCTCCATATTGATCGGATCCAGTTCTCCAATTGTAGTTCCACAATCCTCCCCAATCTTCTTGTTTTTCAAAACAAACTATTTGAGGTATTTTTTCTCCTTTTTTTTCTGCTTGTTCAAAGGATCTTAACATCGAAAGACCACACGGTCCCGTTCCAATTATTGCTACTTTTGTCATTGAATTTTCTCCACCTCTAAATAAATTTATAAATTTATTTTACTAACAAAATAGAAAAAATTGAAGTAGTATTTTATAATGTCCGATTTTAATTGGGGCTATCCTAATACAGTTTGGTTTGGAAATGGAAGGATCAAAGATTTACCGAAAGCCTGTAAAGTATTAGGTATAAAAAACCCATTATTCGTTACAGATAAAGATCTAGCAAAAGCAAAAATGGTGGAAGAGACTCTTGAAATAAATAAAAGAGCTAAATTACCTACAGCTATTTTTTCAGACTTAAAAGGCAACCCGTTGGGAAGCCAAGTAAAAAAAGGAGTTGAAGTATTTAAAAATGGTAATCATGACGGGGTTATTGCTTTTGGAGGAGGCAGTAGTTTAGATGTTGGTAAATCAATCATATTACAGGCAGCGCTTGATAAACCACTTTGGGATTTTACAGAAGGAGGATCTTTTTGGAATGAAAACAATTTTTCTGAATCTATGGCAAAAAATAAAATTAGTAATCCAGATAATTTAAAACCTTTTATAGCGATTCCTACCACAGCTGGCACAGGCTCAGAAACGTCAAGAGCAGCAGCAATAATTAACGATGAAACAAAAGTTAAAAAAATTGTTTTTCATCCGAGAATGTTACCTACATTGACTATTCTTGATCCTAAGCTTACTTTAGGTATGCCAGCATTTTTAACTGCGGCAACTGGAATGGATGCTTTTGCTCATAATTTAGAAGCTTATTGTGCACCTGGTTATCACCCAATGGCAGACGGCATAGCCTTAGAAGGCATGTCACTTATAAAAAAATGGTTAGTGGTTGCTGTTAGTGAGGGAGAAAATTTAGAAGCAAGAGGACATATGATAACTTCATCAAGTATGGGAGCTACGGCTTTTCAAAAAGGCTTAGGGGCAATACATTCATTAAGTCATCCAGTTAACTCTCTATTTAACGTACATCACGGCCTTTCCAATGGAATTTTTATGCCATATGTACTTACTTTTAATAGATCAACCATAGAAAACAAAATTGCAAAACTTAGTGAGTATCTAGGTTTAAAAGAAGCCTCATTTAATTCATTTGTTGATTGGGTTGTAGAATTAAAAGAACAAATTAAAATTCCACATACAATTTCAGAATCTGCAAAAATAAATGATAAAGATATTGAAAAAATGTCTCCAATGGCCTTAGAAGATTCGTGTACACCTGGCAATCCAAAAAAACTTGCTTTGGATGATATGATCTCGATGTATGAGCATAGTGTTAAAGGAAAATTATTTTAAATTAATTTTTTGAAATTTTCATAAATTGTTTTGGCGCTACCGTTAAATAAATTTAAATTTTGTTCTACATCGCTTTTAAATTTTTCAAGAGCATTTTTTCCTAAAGTTTTTTCTAAAGCTGACTTATATTCCGGTACACAAGCCCATTCAGGAACAGTTTTATTAGTTTGTTCAACATGAAACTGCAATCCAAATGCTTTATCTAAAGAAAAAGCTTGAACTTTGCATTCAGCAGAACTTGCTAATAAATTTGTTTTGGCTGGCAAATCGTGTGCTTCATAGGAATGCCATTGTAAAACTTTTAAATTTTTATCTAGGCCTTTAAATAAAGAACTGTCATCAGTTACAGAAACTTTTAAAACACCAATTTCGGGAGTTTTCATCTTTCTAACTTTACCTCCTACAGCTTCACTAAGAAGCTGGGCTCCAAGACATAAACCTAAATAAGGTTTTTTATTTACACAAACAAACTTATTAATTGCCTCTTTTTCAGGTTTTAACCATGGATAAGTTTCTTCTTGCCAGGTATCCATTGGGCCTCCCATTACAATCATGGCATCATATGTATCTAGATTTGGTATTTTTTCATTTTCATCTAATTCTACAGTATCTATTTTAATATTGTCTTCCTTCATAAATTTAAGGAAGATACCTGGATGTTCGATATTAATATGTTGTAAAACCAAAAATTTCATATGAATAAATTAAAGCTATTAATTGTTGAAGGCAATACAAAACAAGAAAATATAAACTTTGGTAACGCTGGTTGTGTGCCTCAATCACAAAATTTTAAAAAACATCTTCAAAAAATAGAACCAAATAGCGAAATAGATATTGTTGAACCAATAGACGATAGTTCTATTTCAAAAATTATTACATCTTTAAAAAAATATGATGGTGTAGTTTTAACTGGAAGTACTTTACGTTTAAATGAAGATATAAAAGAAGTGAAAAAACATATAGAATTTGCTCAAACATGCTTCAAGCATGGAAAAAAAATATTTGGGGCTTGTTGGGGTTTGCAAGTAACTGTTATGGCTGCTGGTGGCAAATGTAGAGTATCACCCGGTGGACCTCATATTGGTATTGCACACGATATAGAACTAACAGAAGCAGGAAAAAAACATAAAGTATATTCAAACAAACCAAAAAAATTTACTACACCAGCCTTTAATTATGATGAGGTGGAAATACCACCAAAAGATTCAATTTTATTAGCGAGTGATAAAATAAATAAATTTCAAGCACTCCATTTTTGCGTAGGAAAATCAGAAATATGGGGCTTACAATATCACCCAGAAATTCCTTACGATTATATGATTAAATTAATAAAACATAGATCAAAGGGTTTGCTAGAAAAAAATGTTTTTAAAAACCAAGCCGAAATTAATCAGCATGTTAGTTCTATAGAAAAAGCTAAATTAGATTTAAGTGATGATTTGAGAACGATTGAATTAAAAAACTGGCTTAATTATCTAAAAAATTAAAACAATCCTTCTATATCACCTTTTTTATTTAGTTTAATTGAATCTGCAGCAGGAACTCTTGGAAGTCCAGGCATAGTCATGATCGAACCGCAGATCACAACAACGAATCCAGCTCCACTTGATAATCTGATCTCTCTAATAGGTAAGGTATGACCCGATGGAGCGCCTTTTGATTTTGGATCGGTAGAAAAACTATATTGTGTTTTTGCTATACACACAGGAAATTTACCAAATCCAGATTTATCAATTACATTTACTTGTTCTTTAATCTTGTCATCAAACTCTATCCCGCTTGCTCCATAAATTTCTTTTGCAATAGTTTCAACTTTTTTTAAAATTGGAGTTTCATCTTCATACAAATATTTAAAATTAGCTTTGTTATTTTTCTCACAAGCTTTAACGACATTTTTTGCTAAGTCTTCTGTACCCTTACCACCTTCAGACCAATGGGTGCAGAGACTTACTTTTACTCCAAGTTTTGAGCAATGCTCTTCAATTAATTTAACTTCTTTATTTGTATCCGTAATAAAATGATTAATTGCTACAACCAACTCTAAACCAAATTTTTTTACGTTTTTAATATGTTTTTCTAAGTTTGGAAGACCTTTTTTAAGAGCATCTAAATTTTCTTTTTTTAAATCTTCTTTCTCAACTCCACCATGCATTTTTAAAGCTCTTATAGTTGCTACTATAACAACACAGTTTGGTTGAATATCTGCTTTTCTGCATTTTATATCTAAAAATTTTTCTGCGCCCAGGTCAGCTCCGAAACCTGCTTCAGTCACAACATATTCTGACAGTTTTAGGGCTGTCCTGGTTGCAATTATTGAATTACATCCATGGGCAATATTAGCAAATGGACCACCATGAATTATAGCAGGGTTGTTTTCTAACGTTTGAGTTACATTTGGTCTAATTGCCTCTTTTAATAATACTGTCATAGGACCTTGAGCTTTCAAATCTTTTGCATAAATGGGTTTTTTATCTTTTGTATAAGCAATTGTAATATTTCCTATTTTATTTTCTAAATCTTCAAGATTATTTGATAAGCAAAAGATGGCCATTACTTCTGATGCAACTGTAATATCAAAACCATCGTCTCTTGGTATGTTATTTTTTAATTTTCCAAGATTAATTTTAACTGATCTTAATGCTCTATCATTTAAATCTAAAACACGTTTCCATACAATATTTTCCGGATCTATATTTAATTTATTTCCCCAGTAAATATGATTGTCAATTAAAGCTGATAGTAAATTATGAGCAGAAGTTATCGCATGAAAGTCTCCAGTAAAATGTAGATTAATCTGTTCCATAGGGACAACTTGAGCATAACCACCTCCAGCGGCTCCACCCTTCATTCCAAAAGAAGGACCAAGACTTGGTTCTCTTAAACAAACTATTGATTTTTTACCAATTTTATTTAAGCCATCACAAAGTCCAACAGAAGTTGTTGTCTTTCCTTCACCTGCGGGAGTAGGAGTTATAGCTGTGACTAAAATTAAGTTGCTTTTTTTTTCTTTTAATTTATCGATATATTCAATGTTTAACTTTGCTATATGACGACCCATGTTACTAAAAGAAAAAGGATCATTAGGAACGTTAATTTTTTCCAGAACTTTATCAATAGGTTCCATTCTGGCTGCTCTTGCTATTTCTATATCAGATTTTACCTGGCCCATCGGCACTCCTATATATAAAAAAGAGCACTATGTATACATTATTTGAAGTATCTTTTACAAATAGTAAAATTTTGTGTGGTCATATAAGCTTATAACAATGCAAAAGTATTCTATATTTAGTTTAATAAAAAATGCCTTTAGCAATCACCAAAATTGGGAAGTAGCTTGGAAAGATCCTACACCCAAAAAAGAATACGATGTAATAATTATTGGTGGAGGAGGTCATGGACTTGCTACTGCATACTATTTAGCCAAAGAACATAAAATTAACAATGTTGCCATATTAGAAAAAGGATGGATTGGAGGAGGCAATGTTGGAAGAAACACAACGATATTAAGATCTAATTATATGTGGGACGCTAATGGCCTTTTTTATGAATATGGAATGAAACTTTGGGAAAACTTATCTCAAGAATTAAATTATAATGTCATGTATTCACCTAGAGGAATTATCAATCTCGCACATTCTGACGCGCAACTAAATACATACTCTCGTAGAGGAAATTCTATGAGATTAAATGGAATTGACGCAGTTATGCTTAATAGAAATGAATTAAAAAAAATGATTCCGTTTGCTGACTTTTCTTCATCAGCAAGATTTCCAATTTTTGGTGGTTTAATGCAGCCAAGAGGAGGAACTGCAAGGCACGATGCTGTGGCGTGGGGTTATGCTAGACAAGCAGATTCCATGGGAGTTGATATTATTCAACACTGTGAAGTAACAGGTTTTGATATTGAAAATGGAAAAGTTAAAGGAGTTCAAACATCAATAGGAAATATCAAAGCTAAAAAAGTAGGTTTGTGTGTAGCTGGCAACACATCATTGTTAGCTGAAAAATTAAACATGAAATTGCCAATCGAGTCGCATGTACTTCAAGCTTGCGTTTCAGAACCTGTAAAGCCTTTTCTTGATCATGTGGTTACATTTGGAGCGGGCCATTTTTACTGCAGTCAATCAGATAAAGGTGAAATGGTAATGGGAGGAGATTTAGATGGTTACAATAGTTACGCTCAAAGAGGAAATCTACCCACGCTTCAACATGTTTTGTCAGAAGGAGTAGCCATGTTTCCAAATTTAAGTAGATTAAAAATGTTAAGAACTTGGGGTGGTATTATGGATATGTCAATGGATGGTTCCCCAATTATTGATAAAACTCATATTGATGGTGTTTATTTAAATTGTGGTTGGTGCTATGGAGGATTTAAAGCAACTCCAGTATCAGGATGGACTTTTGCTTATACAATAGCAAAAGATCAGGTTCACGAGCTAAATTCAAAATATAGATTAAATAGATTTAATACGGGACACCTTATTGACGAAAAAGGTGTTGGGACAAAAACTTGGATAGGATAGTGAATGTTAGAAATTAAATGTCCTTATTGCGGGAAAAGATCTCAGAATGAGTTTTCTTATGGAGGGGATGCCAGTTTAAAAAGACCACAACTGGAAAAAGAAATTTCTGACAAAGATTGGGATGATTTTGTTTATTTTAGATCAAATCCAAGAGGAAAACATTCAGAGCTATGGCATCACGTAGCTGGATGTAGACAGTGGTTTAAAGTTTTAAGAAATACAGCAACACACGAAATTTTTAAAACTGCTAAGATAAATGAGGAATTATAGTTTTTAAATGGATCAAAATTTTAGAATAGATAAAGCTGGCTACATTAATAGAAATAAAAAAATTTCATTTAAGTTTAATGGGAAAAAATATTTTGGTTACGAAGGAGATACTTTAGCATCAGCATTACTTGCTAATGGAATTCATCTAGTAGGACGAAGCTTTAAATATCATAGACCTCGAGGATTTATTGGAGCTGGTGTAGACGAACCTAATGCTCAAGTTCAATTATATAAAGGAGCTAAAACAGAACCTAATGCTGTTGCCACATTAGTTGAATTAGTAGAAGGACTAGAAGCAACAAGCCAAAATTGTTGGCCTTCAGTCTCTTTTGACTTTGGAGCAATAAATAATTTGTTAAATAAATTCTTTCCAGCAGGTTTTTACTACAAGACATTTATGTGGCCAAAAAATTTTTGGTATAAAATTTATGAACCTATTATTAGAAGAGCAGCTGGTCTAGGCGTTGCCCCTCTAAAACCGGATCCAGATAGATATGAGCATATATTTGAACATTGTGATCTTTTAGTTGCTGGTTCTGGACCTTCTGGATTAGCAAGCGCATTAGCTGCTGCAAAAAACGGAGCAAGAGTTATTTTAGCAGAGGATAAATCACGGTTCGGAGGAAGTTTACTTACAGATGAAGTCACTATTGGAAATAAGAAAGGAAAAGATTGGGCAGATGATACAATTACCCAACTTAAGTCTATGCCTAACGTAATTGTAAAAAATAGATCACAAGTTTTTGGTTACTATGATCATAATATGTTGGTGATGAACGAAAGAACAAAAGATCATATTAAAGACCCACATAAATTCACACCGCGACAAAAACTTTGGTATATAAGAGCCAAAGAAGTTATTATTTCAACAGGATCTATAGAAAGACCATTAGTGTTTGGTAATAATGATCGACCAGGCATTATGTTAGCATCCGCAGCTAAAGAGTACATGAAAGTATACGGTGTTCTTGTAGGCAAAAAACCAATCATTTTTACTAATAATGACAGCGCTTATGACACTGCTATAGAATTTAAAAAGAATGGGATCGACCCACTTGTTATTGATGTAAGGGCAAATTCTGAAAGTTCAGCAATTAAAGAAGCAAAAAATTTAAATATTAACATTAAATTTTCCCATGGAGTTATTAATACAAAAGGTTATTTAAGAGTTAGCTCTGCAACAATAGGAAAATTAAATAGTAATAAATCTAGTTATGAAAGTTTAGAGAATGTTTCATGTGACTGTATATGTGTTTCGGGAAACTGGACTCCAACAGTGCATCTTTCCTCACAATCAGGAAATAAATTAAAGTTTGATGAAAAAACTGATGCATTTATACCAAGCCAGTCACGTCAAAATGAAACTACTGTAGGATCTGCGAATGGAATATTTTCTTTAAAACAATCTTTAGATGAAGGATTTAATAAAGGTTATGAATTATCAAATAAAATAACAGGAAAAAATTCAAAAAGTACAACACCCACTTCTAACGAAAAAAAATATGGGTCACACGAAAAATTTTGGTGCATGCCGCTTCCAAAAAATAAAAATTATAAAAGATTTGTGGATTTTCAAAATGACGTTGCTGTCTCTGATGTAGAATTAGCAGTAAGAGAAGGTTTTAGATCTATTGAGCATGTTAAAAGATATACAACACTTGGAATGGCCACAGACCAAGGGAAAACAAGTAATTTAAATGGTTTGCAACTAGTTTCAAATATTGAAGATAAAATAGTTCCAGAAGTAGGTCACACTACTTTTAGACCACCTTATACACCAGTAACAATAGGAGCAATTGTAGGGAGAGAAGTAGGAAAATATTACCGTCCTACTAGAAAATCACCAATGCACCTATGGCATGAAAAAAATAATGCAGTTTTTGTTGACGCTGGTTTGTGGTTAAGGCCTCGTTATTATAAACAAGGGAAAGAAACTTTATTTGAAGCATCAAAAAGAGAAGCAACCAATGTAAGAAATAACGTTGGAATCTGCGATGTCACATCACTGGGAAAAATAGATATTAAAGGTCCAGACACTGCTGAATTTTTAAATAGAGTTTACACAAATGCTTGGATGAAATTACCGGTCGGAAAAGCAAGGTATGGGGTAATGCTTCGAGAAGACGGAATTGTTTTTGACGATGGTACAACGACTCGAATTTCAGAAAATCATTTTCATATGACAACCACAACCGCTCAAGCCGTAAATGTTTTAGCTCATTTAGAATATTATTTACAAGTGGTTTGGCCAGAATTAGATGTTAATGTCTTGTCAACAACTGAACAATGGGCTGGAGTTGCATTAGCTGGACCAAATTCAAGAAATTTATTAAGCAAACTTTTTCCAGAAATTGATGTTTCAAATGAAAGCTTACCATTCATGGGATATAAAGAAGGTAGCTTGTTTGGTGTTCCAGCAAGAATTTTCAGAATTTCTTTTTCAGGAGAATTGGCCTATGAAATAAATGTTGAGTCTGGCTATGGAATTTTTATGTGGGAAAAAATAATAGAACTTGGAAAAGAAATGAACCTAGAACCTTATGGGACTGAAGCACTTTCAACTTTAAGAATAGAAATGGGACACGTAGCGGGATCAGAAATAGATGGAAGAGTTATTTCCTCAGACCTTTCTCTTGAGGGGATGTTAAGCAAGAAAAAGGACTTTATTGGAAAAAGATCATTAAATAGAGAAGCATTTTTAAACCCTAATAGAGAAAAAATTGTTGGTGTTGTTCCTTTAGATAAAAAAACAATGATACCAGAGGGATCTTATTTAGTTAAGGATAGTAATGCTACCTTACCAAATCCAAAACTAGGACATATTTCTGCATCATGTTGGAGCGTAGAATATAATAATCCTTTTTCTTTAGCGATTCTTAAAGATGGTAAGAAAAAAATTGGAGAAAAACTTTTTGCTCTTTCACCACTTAAAAATAAAAACATCGAAGTAGAAATAGTATCCTCGCATTATGTAGATCCAAAAGGAGAAAGAGTTAGATCATGACAGCTATCTCGCCTTTAGAAACTGTTCATAAAAAGGGTCTTTTTGGAGATCATCACAAGAAAAATGAAAATGATTTACTTAAAATTTCAGAAGTAAAAGATTTAACAATTGTTCAAGTAGTTCAGTACAAAAGGTCAAAAATTAATTTAAATAGTATCCAAATTGATGGACTAGATTTTCCTTTGCAAAGTCCAAAAGTTTCATCAAATAAAGAAACGAGGATTCTTTGGAGTGCACCAAACACCTGGTTAGTTATTTCTAGGAAAGAAAGAATTATCAAAACAGTCAAAGAAAAATGCAATAGTGATAACTTTGCTATCACAGATATTTCTCACTCAAGAGCAATAATACAAATTAAAGGATTTCAAGCCAAAGACTTATTAAAAAAAGGATGTCCACTTAATTTTAATGAACTTGGAAATAACAATTGCGCTGGAACCGTTTTTCACGGCATTAATATCGTAATTGATTTTGTCGATAAAGATCCAGATACATTTAACCTGTTAACATTACGGAGTTTTGGTGAATCGTTTTATCATCATATTACCGATGCGGCTTTAGAATTTGGTTATGTAGGTGTTTAAAATTTATTTGATAACTTCTGCTAAGCAAAGCCAGGCATTAACATCTTTACTAGCAATATAGTCTGATTTAAAAAATTCTTTAACATCCCAAGATTTATTTTTTTTTAATTCTTCAATTTTTTTATCAAAACCATACTCTTCATATATACCTTCATTAATTGTAAAACAGATCAAACTTTTTTTTTTGGATATTCTTACAAATTCATCTAAGGCATGTGGTTTGACATGACCAAAGGTAAAAGTTCCAACACACATTATTGCATCATACGTATTATTTTTCACTTTTATTGGTTTATTTAAATCTACTTGATCAAGATTTTGATAGTATCCTTGTGGAATTAAATCTAACAATTTTTTTGATAAATCCATTCCGTCAATACTTAAATAATTGTGTTTCTTTAATTCAATTCCAACAAGCCCAGTTCCACAACCTGCATCTAATATTTTAATATTTTTATCTTTGGCATATTTTATAAATGTAGCTACAGTTTCTTTGGGCCCAGTATAATCCCAATCAATCATATCTTGGTCATACTTATTTTTAATACCCCATTCGTCATAATATTTCATGACTTCATCTGTAGTTTTTAATTTATAAATAGGTATTTTATTTCCAACGTCTTTTTGCGCCATAAATAAATTTAACAACAATTTGTTAGCTAAACAATTGTATTTTCAAAATACTTAAAATGTGGTTAGCTTATGCAATGGGGGAAAATTTAATTGAAAGACTTAATAAAGGACCTGTGCTTTGCGCAGAGGGATATCTTTTTGCAATGGAAAGAAGAGGGTATTTGCAAGCTGGTGCTTTTGTTCCTGAAGTAGTTTTAGAACATCCGGAAGTAGTTTCTCAATTACATAGGGAATTTATAAGAGCAGGAAGTGATGTTGTTCAAGCATTTACTTATTATGGACATAGAGAAAAATTAAGAATAATTGGAAAAGAAAAACTTCTTGAGCCGCTTCAAAAAAATGCTCTAAAGATTGCAAAGGATGCAAGAAATGAATTTAAAGATTTAGATTTAATGGTTGCAGGAAATGTTGCAAATACAAACCTCTATGATCCAAAAGATAAAAAAAGCAACGTTGTGTGCCAAAAAATGTTTGAAGAACAAGTTGGTTGGGCAAAAGAAGCTGGCGTTGATTTTATAATTGCCGAAACAATCACTTGGGTAGAAGAATTAAAAATAGCACTTAAAGTTATAAAAGAAGCTAAATTAATTGCAGTTTGCAATTATGCATTTAGACGAGATGGTAAAACAAGAGAAGGAACTTCTCCAGGTGAAGCTTGTAAAATTTTAGAAGATAACGGTGCGGATGTTGTTGGATTAAATTGTTTTAGAGGACCAAAAATGACAATGAAACTTTTACCTGAAATCAGAAAAAGCGTTTCATGTCATGTGGCTGCTTTACCGGTTCCATATAGAACAACGGAGAAAAACCCTGGGTTTTTAAATCAAATTGATGAAGGTTGTGATTGTATACCAGGCGGCAATGCTTTTCCGGTCGCATTAGATAATTTATATTGTAACAGATATGAAATGGCTGAATTTGCGAAAGAATGTGCAGAGAAAAAAATAAATTTTATTGGAATTTGTTGTGGAGCAGAACCTCATCATGTACGTGAAATGGCAGTTGCCTTGGGTAGAAAACCTATTTCATATAAATACTATCCAGATATGTCAAAGCACTATGCGCATGGCACAGACAAAACTTTAAAAAAACATAACACCGACGCAGCAAAAACATTATAATTTATATTAATGGAAAAACACGCCAAGGTAGTTGTAGTAGGTGGAGGAGTAGTCGGTTGCTCAATACTGTATCATTTATCTAAGTTTGGATTAAAAGATTGCATATTACTTGAAAGAAAAGAATTAACTTCCGGGTCATCTTGGCATGCAGCAGGAAATGTACATGTAATTTCTTCAGATCCAAACATCTCAAGAATGATGGCATATACAATAGGCCTTTATAAAGAAATAGAAAAGGAATCTGGACACTCAACTGGTTTTAAACCAAGTGGAGGATTTTATTTAGCTTCCAACGAAGTTTGGGCTGATTACTTAAAGAGAGAAAGATCAAAGGCTAGATATATGGGTCTTGACCAAGAATTTATTTCTCTTGAAGAAGTTAAAAAGAAACATCCATTAATAGATCCTAAAAAATATCTTTTAGCTTTGTGGGATCCTATTGATGGAGAGGTTGACCCATCAGGCGTAACATATGCTTTTGCAAAGGCAGCAAAAGTTTATGGAGGAAAATATTATACCAACACAGTTGTAACGGACACTAAACAAAAACCTGATGGATCATGGGATGTGGTCACAGACAAGGGAAACATAAATGCAGAAATAGTAATTAATGCTGGTGGTCTTTGGGCTAGAGAAGTTGGTAAATTAGCTGGAATAAATTTACCAGTCCAACCGATGGAACATCATTATCTAATTACTGAAACAATTCCAGAAATTGAAGCAATGGGAAAAGAGAAAAGATTACCTATAGGAACAGATTTTGAAGGAAATATTTATTTTCGGCAAGAAGCAAATGGAATGTTGCTTGGAACTTATGAACAAAAATCTACTCCTTGGAAAGTAAAAGGAACCCCCATGAATTTTGGACACGAACTCTTAGAACCTAAATTAGAAAATATTCAGGATAGATTAGCAATAGGATTTAAAAGAATACCAGCATTGGAAAAAGCAGGAATAAAAAATATTGTTAATGGGCCGTTTACTTTTGGTCCAGATGGAAGCCCACTAATTGGTCCAGTCCCTGGTGTAAAAAATTACTGGGTTGCTGTTGGAGTGATGGCTGGTTTTTGTCAAGGTGGAGGCGTAGGAAAATGTATTGCAGAATGGATAATTGATGGTGAACCTTCAATAGATGTTTGGGCAATGGACGTAGCTCGTTTTGGAAATTATGCATCACCAAATTATGGAACTATAAAATCTTCAGAAAATTATGAAAGAAGATTTATTATGACTTTTCCAAACGAGACACTGCCAAAAGGCAGAAAACAGAAAACAACTTCATTATATGACCGCCTTATCGCAAAAGGCGCAGTAATGGGAGATTCATTTGGTTTAGAAACAGCACTTTGGTTTGCAAAAGACGCAAAGGACGCACATGAGGAGCCTACTTTTAAAAGATCTAGAAGTCATGATTATGTCGCAGAAGAAGTTAAAGCTGTGAGAAATTCTGTTGGGGCTATCGAAATAGCAAATTTTGCTAAACACGAGATTACAGGAAAAGGAGCAAGAAAATTTCTTAACTATATTTTAGCTGGAACAATACCTAAACCTGGAAGGATCATTCTTACACCAATGTTAACCCCCAAGGGCAAGCTTTATGGAGATCTGACAGTTGCCTGTTTAAATGAAGAGAAATTTATGGTTTTTGGGTCGGGAGCTGCACAAGAAATGCATAGAAGATGGTTTGAAAAATTTTTACCAAAAAGTGATGTAAATTATAAAAATAGATCAGATGATTTTCATGGCATCGCTATTTCAGGACCAAACTCAAGAAAATTATTATCCAAAATTTGCAGAGATGATGTTTCTGATAAAATGTTTAAATTCAGAGATACTAGAACAACTTTTGTTGGTGGAGTGCCAGCAATATTAAATCGTATATCCTTTTCTGGAGAGCTTGGTTATGAAATTTATGTAGCCCCTCAATTTCAATTAAAATTATTTGAAGAAATTGAACTACACGGAAAAGATTTATCCTTAAAATTTTATGGCACAAGAGCTTTGATGGCATTGAGATTAGAAAAAAATTGGGGAGCCTGGACACTTGATTTTAGACATGACTTTACAGCAGCTGAGTCAGGATTAGATCAATTTATTAATTGGAACAAAGATTTTATTGGAAAAGAAGCCAGTTTAAGTGAAAAAAAACGGGGAGTTAAAAAGAAACTTGTTACTATGATAATAGACACCAAAGATATTGATGTTACAAATGATGAGGCTATTTTAAAAGATAATAAATGCGTAGGTTATATTACTTCAGGAGGCTATGCTCATCATGTTAAAAAAAGTATGGCATTAGGTTATGTACCTGTAGAATTATCAAAACATGAAACAATCTTAGATGTTGAAATCAATGGTAAGCTTTATTCAGCTCATGTAACCGATAGGGCCTTGTATGATTCAAACGGTGAAAAAATGAGAATTTAAATTTTATTTTAAATTTAAATCAATTTTTTACATTTTTTCAATCAGAAGTTGTTCTTAACGGTTACATTTCTTTTTCTTTTATGCTTGAATGTTACGAATTAAAAATTAATGGGAGAAAAAATGAATAAATTGAAAAAGTTAATAATTTCTTCATTAGCTGTGTTAGGTTTTTTTGCATTTAGTTTTAATGCAAATGCAGCTTGTGGGAAACTTGTTATAGCTGAACAAAACTGGGCATCAGCTGAGTTGATGGCCAATGTTGATAAAATCATTCTAGAAAAAGGTTATGGTTGCGAAGTTGAATTGGTGCCAGGTGCTACTATGCCAACTTTTACATCAATGAATGACAAAGGTTCGCCAGACATGAACCCAGAGCAATGGGCGAATGCTGTTTATACACCTTTGAAAAAAGCTGTTGCAGAAAAAAGATTAATCATTGCTAACAAAGCACCGATAACTGGTCTTGGTGAAGGCTGGTGGTTAACTCCTGGATCAATAAAAAAACATCCAGAGTTAAAAGGAATGACTGCTCTTCAAATCTTGGAAAGACCAGATTTATTTCCATATAAAGAAGATCCTTCAAAAGGAGCATTTGTAGGATGTCCTGCAGGATGGGGATGTCAGTTAGCTAATGCAAACCTTTTTAAAGCTTTTGAAATGGAGAAAAAAGGATGGGTGTTAGTTGACCCAGGTTCTGCTGCAGGTTTAGATGGTTCTATAGCTAAAGCCGCCGATTCAGGAAACACTTGGTTCGGTTACTACTGGAACCCAACTTCAATCGTTGGAAAATACAATTTGCAACCAGTTGATTTTGGAGTGCCTTTTGCAGGTAGAGATAATTGGGATAATTGTATAACTCTTCCCGAGCAAGATTGTGCAAATCCTAAGCCTACTGCATGGACAAAATCAGAAGTTAATTCTATCGTTACAGTAAACTTTGCAGAAACTGGCGGAAAAGACGCTTTAAAATATGTTAAGAAACGTGTCTTTCCAGGTGAAGTAATGAATGGAATGCTTGTGTACATGGCTGATAACCAAGCAAAAGGTTCGGATGCAGCAATTGAGTTTTTAAAGAAGCACGAAGATGTCTGGGGTAAATGGGTATCTGGTGGTGCTAAGAAAAAAATCAAAGCTGGTCTTTAAAATATAATTTATTTAACGAGCCTATTTATAATAGGCTCGTTAATTTTTTGAGATAAAATGGAATTTCTTACTAAATTTCCTGTAATGGATCGTACAACTCTCATGGAAGTGAGAAAAGGGATTGATTTTGCTTTTAGAGATTTTTCTAGAACGTATGGAGATGGTATAGAGGCCTTTTTTGACCCATTATTATATTTTTTGGTTTGGTTGGAAAAACTGTTAATCAATTCTCCTTGGCCAATAGTAATAGGTATTATTTGCGGGTTAGCTTGGCTAGGTTCAAAAAATTGGAAACTTGTGCTTGGAGCTGCAATAGCTTTCTTCCTTATCGGCTACTTTGGTATGTGGAAAGATACTATGGCAACAGTAGCTATTATAACTGTATGTGTAATTATATGTATGACTGCAGGAATACCTGTGGGCGTAATGATGTCTCGCTCAGATAGGGTGGAAAGAGCAATACTACCTATTTTGGATATGATGCAAACAATTCCAAGTTTCGTATATTTAATTCCAATTCTGATGTTACTTGGCATCGGAAAAGTTCCAGGATTAATAGCTATTTGTATATATGCAGTTCCACCAATAATAAGATTAACAAATCTTGGAATAAGGGAAGTTGATAAAGAAACTTTAGAAGCAAGCACAGCTTATGGAGCGACAACATTTCAAAAATTAAAAACAGTACAAATTCCGCTTGCACTTCCAACCGTTTTTGCCGGGGTAAACCAAACAATTATGATGGCATTGGCAATGGTTGTTATTGCTTCAATGATAGGAGTAAAAGGTCTAGGTGTGCCAATTTTAAGGGCTGTTTTAAACCAGTATCTTGCTTTAGGGTTGTTTAATGGCTTAGCAATAGTGGCATTAGCAATTATTTTTGATAGAGTTGCTCAAGAATATGGTCGTAGAATACAAAAACATCGTGGATTTAAAAAGTAAGAAAAAATGCTAGATAAAAAGAATTTTTATATTAATGGAAAATGGGTTTCTCCAGCAGAACCAAGGAACTATAAAGTAATAGATCCTTCAAATGAGAAACCTTGTGCAGAAATATCTCTTGGAGGAAAAAAAGATATAGACAAGGCAGTTACTGCTGCAAAAAAAGCTTTTAGTACTTGGGCTTTCTCAAAAAAAGAAGAGAGATTGGAATTATTGGAAAAATTATATGTTATTTATAAAAAAAGATGGGCTGAAATGGCAAAGCTCATTACTCTTGAGATGGGAGCTCCCATGAAATTCTCAACAGAAATGCAAGCCGCTACAGGAGCTAGCCACATTAAATCGTTTAAAAATATATTAAAAGATTTTAAATTTGAAAAAGATTTAGGAGAAGAAAAAAATAATCAAAAATTATTGTATGAACCAAAAGGTGTTTGTGCTTTGATTACACCTTGGAATTGGCCAATCAATCAAGTTAATCTAAAAGTAATTCCTGCTTTAGCATCTGCATGCACAGTAGTTTTAAAACCTTCCGAGATAGCACCTTTGTCATCAATGTTACTTGCTGAAATGATTGACGAGGCAAAATTTCCTTCAGGAGTTTTTAATTTAGTGAATGGAGATGGGGCTATTACGGGTGATGCTTTGACTAGTCATCCTGATATAGATATGATTTCTTTCACTGGATCAACAAGAGCTGGGGCATTAATTTCTCAAAATGCTGCAAAAGATTTTAAAAGAATAAGCTTAGAATTAGGTGGGAAAGGTGCGAATATAATTTTTAAAGATGCCGATTCAGAAGCAGTAGCAAGAGGCGTTTTAAGATGCTTTAGAAATTCAGGACAATCTTGTAATGCTCCCACTAGAATGCTTGTTGAAAAATCAATTTATAATGAAACTGTAGAAAAAGTAAAAAAATTAGCAAATGATACGAAGGTAGATTCTCCGCAAAAAGATGGCGATCATATTGGACCAGTAGTTTCTGAAGTGCAATTTAATAAGATTCAAACTTTAATTCAAAAAGGAATAGATGAAGGGGCAAAATTAGTTGCGGGGGGAACTGGTAAACCTAAAGGTTTAGAAAAGGGTTATTATGTAAAACCAACTGTTTTTGCTGATGTTAACAATCAAATGGAGATAGCGAGAACTGAAATTTTTGGACCAGTGCTATCTATAATTCCCTTTGAAAATGAAGAAGAAGCTATTTCAATAGCAAATGATACGCCTTACGGTTTGACAAATTATATTCAAACACAAGATAAAGAAAAAGTTCAAAGAGTTGCAAGAAAACTTAGATCTGGAATGGTTGATGTTAATGGAGTGGGTATAGCTGTTGCTTCTCCTTTTGGAGGATATAAACATTCTGGCATTGGTCGAGAAGCTGGAACTGAAGGCCTTATAGAGTTTTTAGAAGTAAAAACAGTTGGTGGTTGGAATTAAATTTTTTTCAATCATTTACTTACTTCAAATTCTTCTTTTTTATTAAAATACTCATAAATTTTATAATTTTTCTCCATCAAAAACTGGAATATTCTTATATTCAAAAGAATCGATATTATCGATACAGGCGACATTATATTCGTAGTTTTTTGGATTAGTGTAAGATCTATGATGAGTATAAATACCACAATTTCTACAAAAAAAGTGTTCTACAGGTTGTTTTTTTCCAAATTTATAAACTGATAATTGATCTAGTCCTCTTTTTACTTTTAAATTTTCTAATTTAATTTTAGCCATTATATAGCCGCGTCTTTTACATAAAGAACAATTACATCTTACTAACTCCTCAACTCCATTTTCTAAGTTGAGCTCTATTTCAACTTTTTTACAATGACAGGTAAGAATCTCTATTTTATTCATTTATTTTCTTATTTTGCTTTCGTATTTTTTTCTCATTTTTAATAGGTTTACAAGATATTCATCTCTTATATTTGATAGAGAAGCTACTGACTTACCTTTTGATTGTTGTTTTGTTCCTTTTATAATTCTGTCAGATAATTTTTTTGTAAGTTTAGGTGCTTTTAATTTTGTCCAGGGTAATTTTAACGCTGGGCCAAATTGTTTTAACATATGTTTCATTCCAGTTTTTCCGCCCGCAAGGTGGAAAGTAAGAAAAGTACCCATTAAAGAATATCTCATTCCTGGACCGTCCTCTATGGCTCTGTCCAAATCTTCTGTTGTTGCATAGCCTTCATTAATAATATGTAACGCTTCTCTCCATAAAGCTTCCTGCAATCTATCTGATAAGTAGCCAGGCAATTCTTTTTTAACCATGATTGGATTCATCGATATTGATTTATAAAATTTTTTTGCTTTATTTAGAAAAAATTTATTTGTTTTTTTCCCAGGCACTATTTCAACACCTGGACACAAATATACAGGATTGAAAGGATGGCCGATCATTGTTCTAGAAGGATTTTTACATTTCGAGTAAATTTTTGTAGGTAATAATCCAGATGAACTAGAGGAAATAATTGCATTTGGTTTTGCAAATTTTCCAATATTTTTCATTAATTTTGTTTTTAGATTATAATTTTCTGTTGCACATTCTTGAATAAAATCAGCGGTTTTTACAGCTTCTTCAATTGTAGAGACATATTTAAAATTTTTAAGATTAAGTTTTTTTTTATTAAATAATTTTTTTATAAAAGGCCACGCACGTTTTATCTCAACTATTAATTTTTTTTTTAATTTAATTTCTTTATCAAACGCGATAACTTTTTTATTATGGGCTAAACATCTAATAATCCAACCGGTACCAATAACCCCAGTACCTATAATTGATACTTTTTTAATCATTTAATCCGCCAAGCCATCAGATCTAGGCTTATTTCTTTCAATGTGAATTGGAAGTATTTTCCCATATATAGCTTTAGAATGCTCTGGAGTATTTACTCTCCAAGGATCAAGCACGTAAGCTGGTATACAAAGGTATCTAGAACGATTTCCTTCTATTTTTGTGACTCGATGAAGAGTAAAACGTCCTTTAAATATTTGAAGATCACCCGGTTCTAATTTTAATTGACGAACTCTTTTACGATCTCCATCAAGTACTTTTTTAACTTCTGCTAATTTTTCATTTCCAGGTTCACGTATGTTAGGGCAGTACTCAAATATTCCACCTTTGTCAGGTTTTTGTATCATGAAACTTAAGGTAAATTCGCAGCTATCAAAATGCCAAGGAAGAATACCGTCTGGTTTCATAACATTATAAGCATGACAAGCTAAAGGATCGGCCCATCGGTAAATCGGTGATATTCCAAGGCAAGCTGACACAAAATTTAAAAGTTCATCTTGTTCATAAAGAAATTTCATTTCCGAATTTTTCGGAAAAACATCTGAGTTCAAATATCCATTATAACGATCCATAAATATTCTTTTTGGATGATCTTTTGGTAATGAAGGATCGTCTTTTGAATATAAATATGCGTTTATACTTTGCTTTGACATATAAACTTCATCAAGTTGTTTTTCTAACTCTGTATTCATTATTTTTAATGATTTGGGTAAAATAAAATTAGGAATAGTAGCACAACTAAATTGGTCTAAATCACTTTTACATTTTTTTATTAATTTTTTTATTAAAGGAGAATCTAAATCCTGGATTGGATATTTTTTAAGATCTACTATGGTTTCTAATCTATTATTCATTCTAATTATAAATCCTCTAGAGGATGATGGGACATCAGCTCAAGTCCATTTTCCCCAATCATATATTGTTGTTCTAATTTTACTCCTTCTTTACCACCAACTTCTCCTATGTATGATTCAACTGTTACAGTCATATTTTTTTCAAACCGCCCACTTTGTTGGCCGCCGTCAGTAGGATATTTAATCATTGGCCACTCATCACACAAACCGATTCCATGCAACATACAGGAATAACGATTGCCATAATAAGGTTCTGGAAGTTTCCAAGATTTTTGCACAAACTCTTTAAATGATAAACCAGGTTTAATTAATTCTGAATTATGATTTATTTGATCAGTAGCCATTTTATATAATTTTTTTTGTTCAGAACTAAATTTATGACCCACAACAAAAGTTCTTGAGATGTCAGCGCAGTATCCGTAAAGACCGACCATGTCTGTATCGAAAGAAACTATTTCTCCTTGTTGAATAACTTTATTACTGCTTTCCTGCATCCACGGATTTGTTCTTTGTCCTGAAGTTAACATTCTACATTCAATCCACTCACCTCCATTTTCAATATTTGTTTTATGAAATAGAGACCAAAGTTCATCTTCTGTAATGCCAGCTTTTAATTCATTTCTCATCAACCGAACTCCTTTTTCGCAAACTTCAAGAGAAGCCTTCATACATTGAACTTCTTCTTTAGATTTGATAACTCTTGCTTGTTCAAATATTTCTTTTGCATCAATAATTTTTAATCCAATTTTGTTAAGTGCTAAAACACCAGGTCCATTACATACATCAATAGCTAATCTTTTATTTTTTCCACAATTTTGATTCATTAAATTTTGAACTTCATCAGTCCATTTTTTAATTTGCTTTTCAACTTGATCTCCATGAGCAAAATAATCCCATGATATTCCCGGTCTTATCTCGTCAATTAATTTCAGGTGCTTTGACAGATGTTCACAATTAAAAAATTCAAAAAGAATTATCGGCCCATTTACTGGAATAAAACAATACCGATGTAAATTATGCATAGTAAATATACTCATATTTACTGAATCCAAAGCATATCGAATATTTACAGGATCAAATAAAATGCATGCACCAATGTCTTTTTTTGACAACTCATTTTTTATTCTGTCTAGTCGATATAATCTTAATTTATCAAAATCAATTTCTTCTTCATACAACCTTTTTTTAGTTATGATACCAGGAGAATAATTAGAATCAGGAATTATTTTTCTTTTAAATTTCATTACACTATATTTGTTGCTACCCATTTATGAAAATGATGAGTAGGATTGTCCATAACTGGTGAAAAGTTTCCACCATTATAAGAAGGTGAGTTTCTACCTTCTTGCATGCCTTCTATAATATGAACATCCTCGTATTGAACATTATACCAAAGTTTTAAATTTTGCTTTCTTAAGTTCTTAAATTTTTTTGAATTTGCTGCTTCATTACCCACATAATAAATTTCCATATGTTCTATGGTAAGTTGATGATTTACTGGTTCTAACCAATATGCGTAATAGTGGTCTTTATGCACGCCCATCATTACATTAGGAAAAAGAGCAACATATTCGGCTATATTTATTTTATTTTTTGGCCAATTAGGAAAACATGGAAATTTATTTTTACCTTTTAATCTAGGATTATAAACAACAGTTCCTTGGCCAGCGAATCTATTTGGCAAACCTTGTATATGATAATGATCACTAATTTTAGAATAACTATTTAAACCTGGATGAACCCAAGGTAAATGATAGCTTTCGCAATAATTTTCAATAGCAAACTTCCAATTACACTTTGCTTTTAATTTAAAATAACCTAAATCATTTGAATGTTTAATTAGTTTTTGATCTTTTTCTGGCCAAAACTTAGACCATCGATCTTTTAATGGTTTAATATATTTCTCAAACGGTACTTCATTATTGGAAATATTTACAATAATCATATCTAACCAAATGAAGGAGCGAACTTCTTTAAGACCGCTTAAAGATTTGTCAAAATCCTTTGATTCGTGTTTATCCATTCCTCCTAGGTGAGGAGTTGCAACAAGTTCACCATCTAAATTATAAGACCAGGAGTGGTAGGGACATCTTATTACATTTTTTATATAGCACTTTTTTTGTAAAATTTTATATCCTCTATGACTACAAACATTATGGTAAACTTTAACTTGATTTTTTTTATTTCTTAATAAAATTAAGGGAATTCCTAATAAATCAAAAGGTTTTGCATCTCCTGGTTTAGGTATTGAGCTAGCAACTCCTACAACAACCCATTTATCTTCGAAAAGTTTTTTTCTTTCTATTTTAGTATATTCAATATTATTGTAGCATTCGTTTGGAAGACCGTGTGCTTCAGAAATAGGTTTATTTACAACATCTAACTTTTCTTTTTTTACTATATCGTAAATATTTGTTTGGCCGTTAAGCTTGGTCATAGAAAATCCTAGCATTTCCCTATAAATAGGCAATAGATTCGAAGCAAAATCTCTGGACATTCCAGGGGGTCCGCTGGTATATCCCGTGGATTATGAATTTCTCAATAGAAATTACCATGAAGACTGACCTAGCAGTTTTGCCCAAAGTAAAAGATGTTTATATAACCTTATTACCCGGTAACGATTATAGAGAGGTAGCAAACAAGGCTATAGAACTAGCCAAATCTGGATTTAATCCAGTGCCTCATTTTCCAGCGCGTTCTATAAAAAACCTAGCTGAATTAAAAGATTTTGTTGGTAGATGCAAAGATGGTGGAGTTAAACAAGCTCTCGTAATTGGGGGTAGCGCGCAACCCATTGGAGATTTTCATTGTTCACTGCAGTTGTTAGAGACAGGATTATTTGAGGGGTGGAGGATAGGAATTGCTGGACATCCGGATGGGTCCCCTGATATATCCGACTCGGATTTAGAAAAAGCTATGATAGATAAGAAACCTTATGCAGATTATATAGTTACCCAGTGGTTATTAAATGCTGAGCCAATAGTTAAATTTATTTCTAAACAAACTTTACCAGTTCATGTTGGAATTACTGGTCCCCTAAAAATAAGTAGTCTATTAAAGTTTGCGAATATTGTTGGGGCAAAAAATTCAATTGATTTTCTTAAATCTAATGTAACTAAAGCTGTAGATTTATTAAAACCTAGAGATCCAAATGATATAATAGAAAAACTAAAAAATTCTACTAAAAATTTTCATATTTATACTTTTGGCGGACTTAAAGAAACTAACAAATGGTTAACGGAGAATAATTATGCCTAAAAAGAAAAAAACTAAAAAAATAAAATCAGTTTCATTCAAACCTGAAAAAGTTAATTACGATAAAGTTAGACACGCCACATCTGTTGATCAGTCTGATCGATATGTACCTTACAATTTAAGGCAAAGCGGACCAACAAAAGTAGAATTGTTAATTTCAACAAGAGTAAGAAAATCACCTTACTGGCATTTATCAATGAAAGCCGGATGCTGGCGAGCTACAGTTTATAATCGTGTTTACCATCCAAGAGGTTACGTGAAACCTGAAAAAGGTGGTGCTATGGTTGAATATGCAGCAATTAAAAATCATGTAACAATGTGGAATGTAGCTGTTGAGAGACAAATTCGTGTGAAAGGACCAGATGCTGAAAAATTTACAGATTATGTGATAACACGTGATGCAACTAAAATTTCAACAATGAGAGGTCGTTACGTTATTCTTTGTAATAATAAAGGTGGCGTATTAAACGATCCAGTTTTATTAAGAGTAGCTGATGATGAGTTTTGGTTTAGTTTGTCCGACTCTGATATCGGAATGTATTTACAAGGAGTTAATGCTGATAAAAAATTTAACGTAGAAATAGACGAAATAGATGCATGCCCAGTACAAATACAAGGTCCTAAATCAAAAGCATTACTGAATGATTTAATCGGAGATCAAGTTGATTTAGATAACATGCCTTTTTATGGTTTGGCAGAAGCTAAAGTAGGTGGCAGGAGCTGTGTGATTTCTCAATCAGGATTTTCTGGTGAAGCAGGGTATGAAATTTATCTACGTGATGCCACGTTATACGCAGAGGATATGTGGAATGCTGTTCTAAAAGCTGGAAAAAAACATAAGTTAATGGTTATTGCTCCTGCACATCACAGAAGAATCCAAGCAGGAATTTTGTCTTGGGGTCAAGATATGGATAATGAACACAATCCTTTTCAGTGCAACTTAGGTTATCAAGTTTCTTTGTCTGGTAAAGGTGAGTGGAATAAAAAAACAGACTATGTGGGAAAAGAAGCTTTAGAAAAAATGAAAGAAGAAATTCAACAAGGAAAAAAACCTTACAAACTCCAACTCGTAGGTTTAGAACTAGGCGGAAAACCAATAGAAGAGTATGCTCCAGACTTTTGGCTGATTTCAGATGCAAAAGGAGGAAAACCAATAGGTTATATAACATCACCTTGGTATCACCCAGAAAAGAAAAAAAATATTGCAATGGGATATGTTCCGTACGAAGGACATAGAAGCGCTAAAGGATTTCCAATTGGAAATTTTGGTAAAAAATACAAGGTTCATTTGCCGAAGAAATATTCCAAGAAACCAGTTGATGCGGTAGTTGTTCCTATACCTTTTACTCAGTCGTTCAATGCAAATACTCGTGAAGCTGAAGTGTTGGCAACTCTGAATAAATAGTTAAATATTAAAGCTAGCTTTAATACCGTCTATAATAAATTGTGTTGCAAGAGCAGCAAGTATGAAAGCCATTACTCTAGCAGTAGTGTGCAAAAATTGTTTAGGCAAAAATTTTACAATATAACTTCCACCTATCATTAATAATAGACTTACAATTAAAGCTGCAACTAAAGCCAAAATAACTGTTATATGAAATTCAGGTAAACTTGCATAGTTTCCTATTAGAAGAATTATAGTGGCTAATGTGGCCGGACCAGCAATAAAAGGGATAGCTATCGGAAAGACTACGATTTCATCATAACTTTTTTCATCTAGCGCTTCTTCAACTTTTTTTTCTCTTCTTATTTTTCTTTTTTCAAAAAGAATATCAATTGCTATAAACATAAGGATAATTCCTCCTGCAATTTTTAAAGAATCTAGGGTTACGCCTAAAGCTTCTAGCAAATATCTTCCTATATAAGCAAAACCAATTAAGATAAAGAAAGCTATTATTGTACTTTTTATAGCTATCTGAGTTCTTTTTTTGAATTTCGCATCCTCAGTCAGACTTAGAAAGAATGGTAAATTCCCTATGGTGTCTATAGTTATAAAAAATAATACGAAAGAATTTATAAAAGTTTTTAGCATGCTTTTATTTCATATATCTTCATGGCAATAATATGATATAGAGAAAAAATGAATTCAGTGTTTGTAAACAGAATTATAAGAGCTTGCAAACTAGATGTAAGTTTATATGAAGAAGTAGAAGCCGATAAAAATGCAACTTTTCAAGCCGCTCTTGTAGTTGTTTTGTCAAGCCTAGCTGCTGGAGTAGGAGCAATATCTTTGGGCGCATCTAATTTTTTAATAGCACCTATACTTTCGTTAGTTAGTTGGTACATATGGGCGTATCTAATTTATATTATTGGAGCAAAAATTTTTCCTGAACCAAACACTACAGCTGATCATGGTCAATTGTTAAGAACAATTGGTTTTTCAAGTGCTCCTGGACTAATTAGAGTATTTGGATTTACTCCAGATTTGATGAGCATAACTTTTATTGGAGCTGGAATATGGATGTTGGTTGCAATGGTGATCGCCGTAAGACAAGCTCTAGACTATGAAAGTACTTGGAGGGCAATCGGAGTAGTTGTGATTGGATTTTTAGTTCAAGCCATTGTTTTAATAATGATTCTGAGAATTTTTGGTCCTACCTAAACTGGAAAGATTGTTTTAGATATATAACAAGAATTACAAACTTTATATCCATGCTTAATTAAATTTTGAGAGACGCTTTCATCTTTTTTTTTACATTCTTCGCAAATATCATCTAAATCATCATTCATATTGTTTCACCTAAAAATATTGGATCTGATACTCCAGTTGTCATCCAACAATTTTTAAGTTTACCTTCCGCTGTCACTTTTTCTATTTGCCAAATATAATAGTATTTTTTTTTGTTTTTAGATAAAACATAAACTTTATATACAAATTTATCTGGTGTTTTTTTTAAAGTTATTGTCTTATTATTTTCATGGCTAATTAATATTTTGTAACTATCACTATAAATCATTTGTTTAAATCTTTCTAAGGGACCAGTTGATGATTTGTTAACTGGATGAGCAAATTCCCAAGTTTGTTCAATACCAGCATCTTTGTAAGGATTATTATTATTTTTCAGAGAATTTAATTGAATCATAAGCACATCGAAAGGTTTAAATTTTGCGTTCGGTTTAATTAAGTCTGCATTAGAAATATTCGTGAAAATAAAAAAGAAAAATATTAATCTAAATAGTATTTTCATTATTTGTTTTCGGCTGGTTTTAATTTTCCATTTTCGTACTTGGCAGGTGAATATTTGGTATTAGGATCAAAACCCCCATAAAATCTTAAAAAACCTAAAGCCAATGCAAGTAAAATTAGACTAATAATGGACAATTTTACAATTGGAACTTTTTTCTTTTCTAGTTTTCTCAGCCAAGAATAGAAAAAATAGAGACCAAAAGGACCCACAATTGCCAATAAAAGTATAATTTTTTTAATCATTTAAATCTAACTTGACCTATCATATGGTTATATTTAGAAATTTACCTTATTTATTTATGAAATCAAAAGCTAAAGTTGTCGTAGTTGGTGGAGGCGTAGTTGGAGTAAGTATGCTTTATCATCTTGCTAAAAAAGGATGGTCCGATGTAGTTTTAATTGAGAGAAAAGAACTTACATCAGGCTCAACCTGGCATGCCGCAGGTTTATTACCACTTTTCAATATGAGTTATTCTGTAGGACAACTTCATAAGTATGCAGTAGATCTTTATAAAACTTTAGAAAAGGAAACAGGGAAAAATGTTGGATTTAGCGTTGTGTCAAACATTAGGTTAGCAAGTACAAAAGATAGAATGGATGAATATCATCAATATGCAGGAGTAGCTCAAACAATTGGAGTTGATGTAAAATTTTTAAAACCAGAACAAGTAAAAGAAATTTGGCCATTAATCAATATCGAAGGATTAGTAGGCGCCATCCAACATCCTGAGGATGGATATATTCAGCCAGCAGATTTAACACAAGCACTAGCAACCGGCGCAAGAAATAGAGGTGCAGAAATTTACAGAAACACAACAGTGATAGGAATTAAACAAACAAAGAATGGATGGGTGGTTGAAACTGATAAAGGTACAATTGAATGCGAACATGTTGTTTCTTGTTCAGGAAATTTTGCAAGGCAAACTGGTCAAATGGTTGGGTTAAATATTCCAGTAATACCAGTTGAGCACCAATACATAGTAACCGAACCTCATCCTGAAATACAAAAAAGAAAAAAAGAAGGTTTGCCAGAAATGGGAGTACTTAGAGACAGTGATGGTCGTTGGTACATGAGAGAAGAAGCGGGAGGATTAATATTAGGACCTTATGAAGATGGCGCTCCTTGTTGTTACGTAGATGGACCATCAAAAGACTCAGAATATGAATTATTTCAAGAAGATTTAGATAGACTTTTACCTCATATTGAAAGCGCATATCATAGAGTGCCGGCCTTTAAAGAAGTAGGTGTTAAAAAAGTTTACAATGGAGCAATTTGTTATACTCCCGATGGCAATCCAGTTGTTGGTCCTGCTTGGGGTCTAAAAAATTTTTGGATTAACGAAGGACACAGTTTTGGAATTACAGCTGCGGGTGGGGCAGGTTGGCAATTAGCCGAGTGGATTGTGGATGGAGAACCTACAATTGATATGCTTGGCGTTGAACCTAGAAGATATGGCGATTATGCTACCAAATCATATTTAAAAGAAAAAAACGAAGAAGCTTATCGAAATGTATTTATTATTCATTATCCTGATGAAGAAAGATCAGCTGCTAGACCGCTAAGAACTGCACCGTGTTACGATAGATTAAAAAATTTAGGAGCGGTATTCGGACAAAAATTTGGTTGGGAGAGAGCGAATTTTTTTGCTACAGACGGAATGGAACAAAAAGATGATTGGTCTTTCAGAAGATCAAAATGGTTTAAGGCAATACAAAAGGAATGTAAAAACGTTAAAGAAAATGTTGGCCTTTTAGATATGACAGCATTCGCCAAATGTAGAATTAAAGGTCCTAAGGCGGAGTCATTTTTAGATTATTTAGTAGCAAATAAACTTCCTAAAAAAGTTGGCAGGATAAATTTATGTCACGCACTAAATACAAAAGGTGGTGTTCATTCAGAATTTACCATTATGAGAGAAGCAGAAGACAGTTTTTATTTAGTATCTGCGGGCGCTTTTCAAAGATTAGATCACGATTGGATTCTTAAATGGATGCCCAAAGATGGGTCGGTTCAGTTTGAAAATTTAACAAATAGTATTGGTGTACTTGTTGTTTCTGGGCCTAAGGCAAGAGAATTAATGAAAAGAGTTTCGAAAGATGACTTTTCAAATGAAAATTTTAAATGGTTGAGCTCCAAACAAGTTAATGTAGGAAATGCCCCGGTTAACGCAATGAGAGTAAATTTCGTAGGTGAATTAGGATGGGAACTTCATCATCCTATGGAATATCAAAATCATATATTTGATAAGTTAATGGAAGCTGGAAAAGACTTAGGTTTGAAACCTTATGGGATAAGAGCCATGAACAGTTTAAGGGTTGAAAAGTCATATAAATTAGTAGGAACAGAATTATCTATTGAATATTCTCCTTATGAGTCTGGATTAGACAGATTTATTCACCCAAACAAAGGGAACTTTATTGGCTTAGAAGCATTAAATAAATGGAGAGAAAAAGGTTTTGCAAATAAATTAGTAACACTTGAATTACATAATGTAACTGATGCTGATGTATTGGGAAATAACCCGATTTATCAAAATAACAAGGTTGTTGGAAGAGCTACGGGTGGCGATTTTGGTTTTAGATTAAATAAATCAATAGCTTTAGGTATGGTTAAGCCCGAACTTGCGACAACAGGCCAAAAATTAAAAATTGATATTTTAGGAAAAATGCACGACGCTACAATTCTGGAAGAAAGTCCATATGATCCAGAAAATAAATTGTTAAGAGCTTAAATGAAAATTTTGGTAGCAGTTAAAAGAGTTATTGATTACAACGTACA
Organism: Pelagibacteraceae bacterium AG-414-E02; assembly: GCA_003214615.1. Classification (GTDB taxonomy): domain Bacteria; phylum Pseudomonadota; class Alphaproteobacteria; order Pelagibacterales; family Pelagibacteraceae; genus AG-414-E02. The sequence continues at coordinate 53,549 of QCLK01000001.1, read as the reverse complement.
AATTCGAGTTAAGGAAGACGGTACGGGTGTTCATACAGATAATGTTAAAATGTCAACCAATCCACCAGACGATAATGCTATCGAGGAAGCGGTAAAACTTAAGGAGTCAGGTAAGGCTAAAGAAGTTGTTGCTATTACTGTGGGAGAAGAAAAAGCGCAAGAAACTGTCAGAAAAGCTTTAGCTGTGGGAGCGGACAGAGGTATACATATTAAAGCAGATAGTTACATTGAACCCTTGGGAGTAGCTAAAATTTTAAAAAAAGTTATTGAAAAAGAGAAACCTGATATTGTTTTTATGGGAAAACAAGCTATAGATGATGATTGCAATCAAACAGGTCAAATGTTGTCAGCTTTATTGGGTTGGTCGCAGGGAACTTTTGCTTCAAAAATAGAATTAAAAGATAAGATCATACAAGTAACCAGAGAAGTTGACGAAGGTCTAGAAACGATTGAGATAAATCTTCCCGCTATTGTTACTTGTGATTTAAGACTTAACGAGCCACGTTATGCTTCACTTCCTAACATAATGAAAGCAAAGAAAAAGCCAATTGAGCAATTGATCGCAAAAGATTTGGGTGTTGATATTTCAAATAGAATTCAACAATTGAAGGTAGAAGAACCGCCTAAAAGGAAAGGTGGAATTAAAGTATCGAGTGTAGCTGAGCTTGTAAGTAAACTTAAAAATGAGGCCAAAGTAATCTAATGTCTATTTTAGTAATTGCAGAACATGACAATTCAGTTTTAAAAACTTTTTCTTTAAACACAATTAATGCAGCTTCCAAAATTGATTCAGATATACATGTTTTAGTTGCTGGCAACAAATGTGAAAATGTTTGTAAAGAAATAGCCGCTGTGCCATTAGTAAAAAAAGTTTTACAATCTGATTCACCTAATTATGAAAATTATTTAGCGGAAAATTTAACCCCACTAGTTGTAAAACTAGCCGGTAAATATACTCATTTGATAGCGTCAGCAAATACATTTGGAAAAAATTTTATGCCAAGAGTTGCGGCTTTATTAGATATTTCTCAAGTTAGCGATATAATTAAGGTTAATGGACCAGATAATTTTGTTAGACCTATTTATGCTGGAAATGCATTTGCAACAGTTAAGAGCAATGACAAAACAAAATGTGTTACGATAAGACCAACATCATTTGATCCAGCTCCTACTTCTGGAGGAACTGCGACAATCGAAAAAATTGATTCAGTAAATATTCCAAGTGTTTCAAAATTTATTAAAAGAGAAGAAACTAAATCAGAAAGACCTGAGCTAGGAACAGCTAGAGTTGTTATCTCTGGGGGCAGAGGTATGAAAAGTGGAGAAAATTTTAAATTAATTAATGCTATTGCAGATAAATTAAATGCAGCAGTTGGTGCATCACGCGCAGCAGTCGATGCAGGTTATATAAGTAATGATCACCAAGTAGGTCAAACCGGTAAAGTTGTTGTTCCAGATTTATATATTGCTGTTGGTATTTCTGGAGCCATTCAACATTTGGCTGGAATGAAAGAAAGTAAAATCATAGTTGCGATAAATAAGGATGGAGAAGCTCCAATTTTTAGTATTGCTGACTATGGTTTAGAAGCAGACTTATTTGAAGCATTGCCACAGTTCTTAGAAGAACTTAATAAACTCAATACTATCCAAAAATAAAAATTTTGATATAGTTGCCATATGCCTAGAGAAGCGATGGAATACGATGTAGTTATTGTTGGCGCTGGTCCCGCAGGACTGTCTACCGCAATTAGACTAAAACAATTGGATTCCAATTTAAATGTTTGCGTATTAGAAAAAGGATCTGAAGTTGGGGCTCATATTTTAAGTGGAAATGTTTTTGAAACTAGAGCTTTAGATGAACTAATACCTAATTGGAAGAAAGAAGATGCTCCTATTAAAATCAAGGTTTTAAAAGAAAAATTTCTATTTTTAGGAAAAAATAAATCTTTAAGTTGGCCTACTTGGCTTTTACCTTCTGTTCAAAAAAATCATAATAATTACATTATTAGTTTAGCAAATCTTTGTAGATGGTTAGCAGAAAAAGCAGAAAAATTAGGAGTTGAAATATTTCCAGGATTTCCAGCCAGCGAAATTTTATATAATGAAGATGGATCTATAAAGGGTGTTGCTACATTAGATATGGGACTAGATAAAGACGGAAATAAAAAAGAAGGATATCAAGAAGGTATGGAGCTTCATGCAAAAGTTAGCGTTTTTGCTGAAGGTTGTAGAGGTCATTTAGGAAAACGATTAATTAAAAAATATAATCTTGATGCTGGAAAGAATCCCCAACAGTACGGCATTGGATTCAAAGAAATTTGGGAAGTGAATGATCAACAACATCAAGAAGGTTTGGTTATGCATACAGCCGGCTGGCCACTTGATAATAAAACCTATGGAGGAAGTTTTGTTTATCATGCAGAAAAAAAACAAATTTATATTGGTTATGTTATTGGACTTGATTACCAAAATCCTCATTTGTCACCTTTCGATGAGTTTCAAAAATTTAAAACTCATAAAGACATTAGAAAAATGCTAGATGGAGGAAAAAGAATAGCTTTTGGGGCTAGAGCTTTAATTGAAGGAGGTATTCAAAGTTTACCTAAGATGTTTATGCCAGGTGGGTTATTAATTGGTTGTGATGCTGGCACCCTAAACATGCCCAAGATTAAAGGTTCACATACTGCGATGAAAAGTGGAATTATTGCTGCCGAAACTATTATCGAACATATAAAAAATAAAAAAGACTTATCAATATATGAAGAAAAATTTAAAAAAAGCTGGATATACAAAGAACTGCACGCAGCAAGAAATGTTAAACCAAGTTTTAGTTGGGGTTTGATTTTAGGCATAATTTTTACAGGTTTAGATCAAATATTATTTAGAGGAAAGCTGCCTTTAACTTTAAAACATAGGCATGCGGATCATGAAGCTTTAAAACCATCAAATAAAATGAAAAAAATAAACTACCCAAAACCTGATGGAAAAATTACTTTTGACAAAACAAGTTCAGTTTATTTAACAGGAACAAATCATACAGAAAATCAACCAGTTCATCTCAAATTAAAAGATTTTAATTTGCCCATCAGTTATACTTTGAAAGAATATGATGAACCTGCTCAAAGATATTGCCCCGTGGGGGTTTATGAAATTCAAAATGAAAAATTTGTTATTAATTCGCAAAATTGTATTCATTGCAAAACGTGCGATATTAAAGAACCATCACAAAATATCACGTGGGTAGTTCCAGAAGGTGGTGGTGGTCCGCGTTACGGAAACATGTAATTATTTAATTTAAAGATTTTTTTAAATTACTATTTATTGCTTCCAAAAATTGATTTGTAGTTAGAAATTTTTGGTTTTTACTAATTAGTAAAGCTAGATCTTTAGTCATAGAACCATTTTCAACTGTCTGTATACAAACTTTTTCTAAAATTTTTACGAATTTTTTTAAATCTTCGTTGCCATCCAATTTTCCTCTATGATATAAACCTCTCGCCCATGCAAAAATAGAAGCTATAGGATTTGTTGAAGTTTCCTTACCTTGTTGGTGCAATCTATAATGTCTTGTAACTGTACCATGTGCAGCCTCTGATTCTATCGTTTTACCATCAGGTGACATTAGAACGCTTGTCATAAGGCCTAATGAACCAAACCCTTGTGCGATCGTATCTGACTGAACATCTCCATCATAGTTTTTACAAGCCCAAATATAGTTTCCATTCCATTTAATTGCACAAGCAACCATATCGTCAATAAGTCTGTGTTCGTAGGTTATATTTCTTTCTTTGAATTTTTTTTCAAATTCCTTTTCATAAACTTCTTGAAACAAATCTTTAAATCTACCATCATAATTTTTTAAAATTGTATTTTTTGTAGAAAGATAAACAGGCCATTTTCTATTTAAACCATAATTCATACATGCTCTGGCAAAGTCTTTTATTGAATGATCTAAATTATACATAGACAGCGCAACTCCAGGTCCTGTGAAATTAAAAACTTCAAATTCTTTTTTTTCTTTTTTATCTTCAGATATCCATTTAATTTCTAATTTACCCTTCCCAGGAACTTTGAAGTCTGTAGCTCTGTATTGGTCACCAAATGCATGTCTTCCAATTACAATTGGGTTTGTCCAACTAGGAACCAGCTTTGGTATATTTTTACAGATTATAGGTTCTCTAAAAACTGTTCCTCCTAAAATGTTCCTAATCGTTCCATTTGGAGACCTCCACATTTTTTTTAATTTAAATTCTTTTACTCTATTTTCGTCCGGAGTTATTGTTGCACATTTGATGCCAACACCAATTTTTTTTATGGCATTTGCACTATCAATTGTCACTTGATCAGATGTTTTGTCACGATTTTTTATGCCTAAATCAAAATACTTAATGTCTATATCAAGATAAGGTAGAATTAGTTTTTCTTTGATAAAACTCCATATTATTCGGGTCATTTCATCCCCGTCTAGCTCAACTACTGGGTTTTTTACTTTAATTTTTGACATCAAATATTTAAAATTATATCAATTGAATTTTATTACTTAATATACATATTAGCTTACTATTATTAAACATATAAATATGATTAGTGATTTATTTCCAAAATTACATGAGGAAGGTTACAGGTTTTTAGGGATAGCAGTTGTTGCGACTTTTATTCTTTTGTTAATTTCTAGTTTTTTAGGGTTAATAAGTTTTATTATAACTATATGGGTATATTATTTTTTTAGAGACCCAGAAAGATTTCCAATAAAAGATGAAAATTATTTACTTAGTCCAGCAGATGGAGTTGTGTCTCAAATTTTGGAAATAAATGGACCAAATGAACTAAGCTTAGAAAAAAAAAAATATACAAGAGTAAGTATTTTTATGAATGCATTTAATTGTCACGTTAATAGAATTCCATCTACAGGAAAAATTGATAAAATATTTTATAAAACTGGAAAATTTCTAAATGCATCTCTGGATAAATCAAGTGAAGAAAACGAAAGAAACTACATAAAAATGACAAATTCTAAAGGTGATGAATTGGCTATAGTTCAAATAGCTGGATTAATCGCAAGAAGAATTGTTTGCAATGTTAAAGAAAGCGATGAAATTAAACAGGGAAACAGATTTGGAATGATTAGATTTGGTAGTAGAGTTGATTTATATTTTGAAAATTACCAAATTATGGTTCGTCAGGGGCAAAAAACAATTTCTGGTGAAACTATAATTGCAAAAAAATAGAATATGATTGAAAATAAAAAAGAATTTAAATTAATTACAAAGAAAAACCCAAAACATCTTTTACCAAACGCATTGACTATTCTTGGTGTCTGCCTAGGACTAAGTTCAATAAAGTTTGCATTAGATTTAAATTATAGTATGGCAGTAATTGCAGTAGGTTTTGCCGCTATACTTGATACTTTAGACGGTCGAGTAGCAAGATTGATAAAAGGAACTTCAAAAGTAGGAAAAGAATTAGATTCTCTGACAGACGTAGTTAGTTTTGGTGTTGCTCCAGGATTTATAATTTATTTTTGGACTTTGAATGAAATGGGGAAATTTGGATGGATGTTTGTTTTAATTTATTCTGTTTGCTGCGCTCTACGTTTAGCAAGGTTTAACTTAACAACTATTGAAGAAAACGAATCTTGGAAAATAAATTTTTTCGAAGGAGTGCCATCTCCGGCTGCAGCAGGATTGGTGCTACTTCCGCTCATATTGGATTTAAGCGGTATAGTCCAATTTGAAAATAATGCAATTATAAGTTCTTCAACAATTTTGGCCGTATCATTTTTAATGGTAAGTAAACTACCCACATATTCACTAAAAAGAATTTTAATTCCAAGGCATTTAGCTATTTTTTTACTACTTGGGATAGGAATATATTTGAGTCTTATAATTTTTTATACATTTGAAACATTATTCTTCAGTGGTTTGATTTATGTTATTTTAATTCCAATAAGTTTTTTTCATTATAGGAAATTAAATAAACAAGCATCAGTATCTAATTATGATGAAGATACAGAAGATATTTTATAACGCTTTATAGTCAATTGAGCAAAAATAAAATCTCAAAAAATTGGTTAAGTGAACGTAAAAGAGATTTTTATTTTAATCAATCTAAAATACAAGGTTATAGATCAAGAGCAGCATATAAATTAATTGAAATGAATGATAAATTTAAATTTATAAAAAAAGATACTTGTCTATTAGATTTAGGATCTTGCCCTGGAGGATGGTCGCAAGTGGCAGCAAAATTAATAACCAAAGGTGAAATATTAGCTACCGATATAAAAAATATGGAAAAATTGAACAAAGTTACCTTTATAAGAGGGGATATGAACGATAAAGAATTTTGTGAGAAAATATATAAATATTTTAATAAAAAAGTTGACGTTATAATTTCTGATATGGCGGCAAATACTACTGGGAATAAAGATCTCGATGTTTACAGAACTGGTGAGCTTTGCTTAAATTCAATGGACTTATCTAAAAAAATTTTAAAAAGAGATGGTGTTTTTTTAACAAAGGTCTTTATGGGATCTGTATTTGAAGAAGTGCACGAAAAAGCTAAAAAGTATTTTAATAAAGTCATAAAATATAAACCATTAGCTAGCAAAAGCAGTTCAAAAGAAATTTATTTTTTTTGCAAAGGTTTATTAAATATATGATACTTAGTGTAATTCGTTTAAAAAAGGAATCAATTATGATTAAAATGATTTTTATATTTAAAATATTTGTTTTTTGCTTATTTGTTTTTTCAAATGTTTATGCGAAAAATTCTAATTTTTTTGATGAAGGTAAAGAGCTATTTGAAAAGGAAAAATATGAAAAGTCAAAAATTTTTTTTCAAAAAGACATAGTATTTAATCCAAAAAATGAAAGATCTTATTTATATTTAGCCAAAATTTTTGCAAAAAATAATGATGCCGACCAAGAAGAAATGAAATTAAACAACGTTATATTATTAAACCCAAATAACGATGAAGCTCTATACTTGTTAATACTTCATAAAATAAAACAATCTGACTATAATTCCGCCAAGGAATTAATAGAAAAATTCGAATTAATTTGTAAGACTTTTTGCTCAAAAAAATCTGAAATAAAAGAAAAGTTTAGCAGACTTATTCCAGAGAATGAAAATAATAAAAATTAAAAAAATTTTAAAGAAAAAGGGAAAAGAACCTATATGTTGTTTGACAGCATATTCAAAAAGTGTTGCTGAAATTATAGATAAATATTGTGATATTATTTTAGTAGGAGATTCACTTGGCATGGCTTTATATGGAATGAAAACAACCAGAGAGGTAAAAATAGATACTATGATACTTCACGCTAAAGCTGTTAAAAAAATTTCCAAAAGAAGTTTGGTAGTTTTTGATATGCCTTACAAAACATATTCTAATAAAAAATTAGCATACAAAAATGCTCACAAAGTGATCAAGTTAACAAATTGTGATGCTGTAAAATTAGAAGGAGGAAAAAAAATAATTAATATAGTTAAGCACCTGGTGAAGAAAGGTATACCGGTAATGGGACACATTGGTTTACTACCACAAACAGCAAAAAAGTATAAGATAAAAGGAAAAAGTTCTGTTCAAAAAAAACAAATTTTAGAAGATGCTTTGTCTCTAGCAAATTCAGGGGTATTTGCAATAGTAATAGAATGTGTTTTGGAAAGTTTGGCAAAAAAAATTACCAATCAGGTTTCTGTCCCAACCATAGGAATTGGAGCTTCCAAATATTGCGATGGACAGATACTCGTTACAGATGACATATTGGGCATGAGCAATCTTCACCCAAAGTTTGTTAAACAATATTCTAATATAAGAAAAATTATAGAAAAAAGTGTTAAAAATTATCATAAGGATGTTAAATTAAAAAGATTTCCCACAGCCAAACATGCTTATAAATTTTAATATATTATAAAAATGAGTGAAAATTTATTTGAATCAGGACAAGATGTAACAAAGAAATCAAAAATTAAGCAATTTTATGAAAGAAATAAAATAAAAATATTTTCCGTATTGTTTTCTTTCATTGTGCTTTTGATTTCTTTAAGCATTTATTTAGAAGTTAAAAAAAATAAAAGAACAGCTTTGTCCGAAAATTATATTAATGCAAGAGTATATATAGCTATTGGAGAAAAGACTCAAGCTACAAAGCTTTTAAAAGAAATCATTTTTGAAAATGATAGTACTTACTCAACATTATCTCTGTTTTTAATATTAAACGAAAATTTATTAGAAGATCAAAAGGAACTATCAAATCTTTTTAATCACATTTTAGAAAATTGTAAATTTGAAAAAGAAATTAGTGATTTAATAATTTTTAAAAAGGCATTGCTAGAATCTACTTTTGTTAGTGAGAACAAACTATTAAAATCTTTAAAACCATTGACTAATAGCGAATCTTTATGGAAACATCATGCTTTATTGTTACTAGGGGATTATTATGTTTCAAAAAAAGAAAATATTAAAGCAAGAGAATTTTATTCTGAAATTTTAAAAATTAAAAATTTACATAATGAGTTTTATAATAGAACTCAGATACGATTAGAGTTAACAAATGAATAATAAAATAAAAAAATTAACTTTTTTTTTAATATTTTGTCTGATTGTAAATTGTTCTTTTGACAATAAAACAGGAATTTGGTCAGGAAGAGAAGAGGAAAAAAGAAGAGCACTTAAAATATTAGAAGATCAAAAAAAGGACTTAATTACTATCTATTCTTCAGAAACGGTACCTCTTCAAAAAGAAATACAAGCTACAAAAAATGTTTCTTTAAGCAAGCCAAAGAAAAATGTGTCTTGGAGAATGTCCGGGCAAAATCTTCAAAATTTTACTGGGCACATATATTTATCAGGAGTTGATAGTAATTTTCTTAAGAAAAAGGTCGGAAAAAATAAATTTAAAATTAAAAATTCCACGATATCCCCACTTGTTGCTAATGATAGTATTATAATCTCAGATGATGTCGGTAATATTTTTAATATGAATCAAAAAGGTAAAATTAAATGGAAGAGAAATATTTATAAAAAATTGTATAAAAAAATATACAAAAATTTATCTTTATTTATAGATAAAGAGATAATTTATGTTTCTGATAATATTGGGTTCATTTACGCTATTAAACTTGTAAGTGGTGAAATTATTTGGATAAAAAATCAAGGTGTCCCACTTAAATCTAATTTAAAAGTTTTTGATAATAAAATTTTTGTAGTAAATCAAGATAACAAAGTTATTTGTTTAGATGCTACAGATGGATCAAAAATATGGGATATTCGTTCGATATCTTCTTTCATAAAATTACAAAATTTTTTAGCTTTAGCAATTTCAGAAAAAGGAGATTTAATAACGCTTAGTTCAGCTGGAGATCTAATGAAGATAGATGCAAATAATGGAAGGATCTATTGGTCGCTTAATGCAACAGCTACTACTTTTGCCCATGATACAGATTTTCTTAATTCTTCAGATATTGTAATAAGTGATGATTCAATTATCTTTTTTGCATCATCATCAATATTTTCATTTAATTTTGTTAATGGAACTCTTAATTGGAAAAAAAATATATTGTCAAAAATTACACCTATAATTGATGGTAATAATATTTTTTTAGTTTCAAATGATGGTTTTTTTATAAATTTAGAAAAGACCTCAGGAGAAACTATTTGGTCAACAAATATATTAAAAATATTAAAAAAAAGAAAACAAAAAACTGAAATAAGCGGTGTCATTATGGGTTCTGGAAAAATTTATGTTACAACACAAAATGGTTTTTTAATTATATGTTCTGCATCTACGGGAAAAGTGGAAGGTTTTAAAAAAATAGGAGAATCAATTACTGCAAATCCGATTATAACCAATGGATCATTGTATCTTTTAACAAAAAATTCTCGAATTCTAGGTTTTAAATAATATAACTTATCATGTTAAAGATTTTGATGACATGAAAGAAAGATGGTTTTTTTCAAAATCTTTACTTGTGGCATCGATAGGTTTAATTGGATAATCTCCAGTAAAGCAGTGATCTGTAAATTGAGGATAAGATGAATTTCTTTTTTCGTAACCCATAGATTTGTAAAGACCTTCAATCGATAAAAAATACAATGAATCGACGTTTATGAATTTTTTCATACCTTCAAGATCTAGTCTTGATGCTAATAATTCATTTTTACTAGGAGTATCTACTCCGTAATAATCTGGAAATTTTATTGGGGGAGAAGCAATTCTCAAATGAATTTCTTTTGCCCCAGATTCATAAAGCATTTTTATAATTTTTCCCGAAGTTGTTCCTCTAACTAAAGAATCATCAATTAAAATTAAGGATTTATTTTTAACCAAAGGTTTATTAATACTATGTTTTAGTTTAACACCAAGACTTCTTATTTGCTGAGTCGGCTCTATAAAAGTTCTTCCAACATAATGATTTCTAATGATACCTAATTCCACGTTTCTTTTTATTTGTTCAGCATATCCAATTGCTGCAGGGACACCGGAGTCTGGGACAGGAATAATCAAATCAGCATCAATATTAGATTCTTTTGCTAATTCAGCACCAAGCTTTTTTCTATACTGATAAACACTAGTATTATTTATTAAACTATCGGGTCTTGAAAAATATATATACTCAAAGATACATGGACGTTCTTTAACTTTAGGAAAAGGATTTATCGATTCAAGTCTATCTTCATTAATAATAACTATCTCACCATTTCTAACTTCTCTAATAAATTTGGCCCCAATTATATCAAGGGCACAAGTTTCTGATGCAAAAATATATGATTTATTAAGTTTGCCTATTACCAAAGGTCGTATTCCATAAGGATCTCTAATTCCAATAAGTTTTTTATCTATCAAAATTGTTAATGCGTATCCACCTTGAATTTTGAAAAGAGTATCAATTATTTTGTCAACAATTTTTGTTCTTTTTGATTTTGCAATTAATTGAACTATTGTTTCAGTATCGGAAGTTGTTTGAAAAATAGAACCATTTTTTACCAATTCGTTTCTCAGATGTCGTGAGTTACTCAAATTTCCATTATGGGCAATACTAATTCCACCATCATGAAGATCAGCAAAAAAAGGTTGGATATTTTTTATTAAATTGTTTCCAGTAGTTGAGTACCGATTGTGGCCAATTGCATAATCACCTGGTAATTTTTTTAAAATATTTCCTTTAGTAAAATTATCACCAACTAAACCAAGCCTTCTTTCAGAGTAAAATTTTTTTCCATCAAGTGTAACGATACCACATCCTTCTTGCCCTCTGTGTTGTAAAGCATGTAAGCCTAGCGCAGTGAGTGATGCTGCATCTTTGTTATTAGAAATTCCAAAAATACCGCATTCTTCATTTAATCGAGCCATTAAATTTTTTCTAATTTTTCTTCGGTTTGATCGTAGTAATCTTTGCTATTCGGAAATTCATCAACCAAAAACTCACTTCCTTTATATATTATTCCAAAAGAATAAGTATCTCTGGTTTCAATTGGCCAATTATTGTGTGGATAAAACCAATTAAGTAGAGAAAAAACACACACGCAAATTATATAGCCCTTAAAAATTCCAAAAACTAGTCCAAAACTTTTATCTACAGAGCCTAAACCTGTGTAAGTAACAGCCTTATTAATGGCTTTGCCTATATTAATTATTACAAAGAGCGAAATTATATATATAAAAATCCCTAAACCTATATCAGTAACAAACTTTGATTCTATATAATTCTGAATCCAAGGATTCAATTTTGGCACCAAAATTATCGTTATTACTAGAGCGAGCAACCACTTCGAAAAAGAAAGTAGACTCATCATAAATCCCTTCGCAGCACACTGCGCCATAGAATAAACAGTAATTAGGAAAACGGTAAGATCAAATGCAGAAATATTATTTTGAATAAATTCTATTATCTCAGACATTGCCAAAAGGTTTTACTATTAGAATAAGTTTTGGTAAGAGAGTTAAAACTGAAATCATAGCTAAAAGCATTGCTATTCCAGTAAAAACCCCAAAATAAATTGTGGGTATAAAATTAGAAAGTATTAAAATAGAAAAACCAAAAACAATTGTTATAGATGTATTTAATATTGCTACCCCTACTGTGCTATGGCATTTTTCAAGAGTTTTGTTGTAGTCTTTAATGCTTTTAAACTCTTCTTTAAATCTATAAATATAATGAATGCTATTATCTACTGCGATACCTATTGTGATTGCGGCAATAGTTATTGTCATCATGTCCAAAGGTATTCCTAATAGACCGATTATTCCTAAAATTAAAAAAGCAGCCATAAAATTTGGCACTACCCCAATCAGCGATAAAGTTATATTTCTAAACAAGATTAAAAACATTAAAGTTATACCTGCCATAACAACACCCAATGTTAATATTTGTGATTTAAACAAGCTCTGCAAAAGATTATTAAAAAGAATAAGTACACCAGCCAATTTAAATTCGTCTCGACTTAAACCTAACTCATTTTCTAAATCATAATTAATTTTTTTTATTAACTCATTCCTTCTAAGGTCTTCTTTAGAATCTAATACCCTCAAGCTAATTCTAGCTTCATCATTTTTTATAGATATATAAGGATCAATTATTTCTTTTTTAATAGAGTCTGGTATTTTTGTATATAAAACACCCATTTCTAATCCTTGCAATTTTTTCCCATCATTTAAATCTTCAGCGACTCTAACCATTGAAGCAAAAGAAATAACTTTGCCTACCGCTTCTAAACCGTCAAGATAGTCATGAACTTGAGTAATTTTGTCTATTTTATTTCTAGTGAACCAATATTTAGCATCATCTTTTTCTTCATCATCCCAGCTGTCAAAATCATCTTCGCTATTTTCTGCTTTTTCCTTACTTGGAAATTTGACTATTACGTCTAGAGGCGTTGTTCCCCCTAATTTGCTGTCAATTAATTTCATACCTTTATAAATTTCAGTTTCACTGTCAAAGTAATTAATGAAACTATTTTCTACTTCTAGTTTTGCAATACCAACAATACTTAAAATAATTACAATGAAAGCTGTACCAAAAATAGTTTTAGTTTTTTTCTGAGCAATTTGACTTAAGAACGATGTTATTTTTGATTTTTTTTGTTCTTTCATATTTTGATTTCCTTTGCTCAAAATATTTAAAGCTGCCGGAAGCAAAGTAAAAGTTATTGTTAAAGAAACTAATAGACCAACGGTCATCATCCACCCAAAATCTATAATAGGTTTTATTTCACTAAATATAAGTGATAGAAAAGCACATATTGTTGTAAGTACCGTATAAAGTATTGGCCAAAACATTTTACTTGATGTCCACAGCAAAGCTTCGGTATTTGAAATATTTTGATTTTCTTTTTTAAACTGTAAATATCGAACACTCATATGAATGTTCATTGCCATTGTTAAAATAAGCATTAGGGCTATGAAATTTGAAGATATAACAGTAACTTTCCAACCAACTAGTCCTAATAAACCGATCATAATTAGAACTGAGAAAAAACAACTTAATAACGGAATAAATACCCAAAGCAAGCTTCTAAAAACAAACCAAAGCGTAGCAACAATGAAAAGAAATACTCCAGCGCCAAACACTATTATATCACTTTTAATATAAGTCATCATATCATCCGCAATCATAGGAATTCCTCCTAAATGAATCTTTGCTGTATTTTTATATTTTTTTATAACTGCTCTTATCTCATTTATATTTTGATGATTTTTTTGGTTGTATAATTTTTTGTATTTATCGTATTCTTTAAGAAATTTTTTGTAATCTTTTTTATCTTGGGAGTCTAATTGTCCTTTATCCCTTTTATCTAAATAATTGTTCTTTTTAACAATTAACTCAGATAATCTTTTATCTGCCTTAATATAAACTAATATTCCACTAGTTTTACCATCATTACTAATCACAAATTCTTTATAAATTGGACTATTAATAATTTCATCAAAACCTCTTTCTTTGTTAGCATCTTCACTAGATAAGGTTTTAAAATTTTTAATTCTGTCTGCTAAAGGATCATCGTTATTTTTCAGCAAAGGAACGTCTAATATAGTAATTACATTATCTACCCAGTCTAGATTTTTTAAGTTATTTTTAAGATTAGTTAGATTTTCAATTGTATTAGAAGATAAAAGACTATCCTGCGGGGTATAAGTTAAAACTAAAAAATCTTTGGATCCGTATTTTTTATTTACTTCTCTTAGATATTTTAAATCAGGATCATTTTCTAGCAGCAATGTATCAGAAGAAGCGTCTAGCTGGAAATTTTTAGCAAAATAACCAAAACTTAATAATAAAATAGCTAGAATTAATAGAACTAATTTTGGTTTTTCAATTACTGAATTTTTGTATATTTTTTCAAACATCGAAATGTATAAAGTTATTTATTTTCTAAATTTTTAAATTTAGTATACATTGCTTCGAATTCGACTTTAATGTTCCCCGTTGGTCCATGCCTTTGTTTACCAATCATTATTTCCGCCAAACTTGATATTTCGTTCATTTTTTGTTGCCATTCGGCATGTTCAATTGACCCTAGTGTAGGCTCTTTATTTTCAAGATAATAAGCTTCCCTGTAGACAAACATTACTACATCGGCGTCCTGTTCAATAGACCCAGATTCTCGCAAGTCTGCTAACTGTGGCTTTTTGTTATCTCGTTGCTCAACAGCACGAGAAAGTTGTGATAAAGCAAGCACAGGAACATCAAGTTCTTTTGCCAGCGCCTTTAACCCTTGTGTTATTTCAGAAATTTCTTGAACCCTATTAAAATCTTTTCTCATGGTACTTTTCATTAACTGAATATAGTCAACTACAATTAATTCTAGTCCGAAAAGTCTTTTAATTCTTCTGGCTCGGTTACTTATGGCAGATATAGAGATAGCGGGTGTTTCATCTATATATAAAGGTAGATCAACTATATTTTTTGAAGTTTCAATAAATTGTTCAAATTCTTTTTCAGATACTTTACCTCTTCTAATATCATTTGATCTTATCCTTGATTGTTCAGAGAGTATCCTAGTTGATAGTTGCTCAGAGGACATTTCTAACGAAAAAAAGGCAACAGTTGATTTTGTACCTTTTTTTTCAATATTTTTTGCAGCATGAAAAGCAATATTTGTAGCAAGGGCTGTTTTTCCCATAGAAGGTCTTCCGGCAATAATAATCAAGTCCTGTTTATGCAAACCTCCTAATCTCGAATCCAGATCAGTTAGTCCAGTTGGGACACCAACTATACCCTCATCATTTTGATAAGCATTTTTTGCCATTTCAATTGTTTGTTTTAATGCATTTTCAAATTTTAAAAATGATTTATTAAAATGTCCTCTCTCCGCTAAATCAAATAAAGACTTTTCTGTGTTTTGAATAATATCTTCCCCAGATAAAGTTATCTCAGAAGAGCTGGAAGATTCATTCATAAGAGATTCTGAAATTTTGATTAATTCTCTACGAACATGCATTTCATGCACGATATTGGCGTAATCAATAACCTGCTTTCCAGAAGTAGAAAACTTAGTAATTTTAATTAAATATTCTTGCCCTCCCAATTCTTTTAAACCTTCGTTATTTTCAAAATAATTTTTTAATGTTATTGGATTAGCCAAAAGACCTTTGTTTATTAATTTTTCAATAGTTTCAAAAATTTTTACATGTATTGGATCAAAAAATTTTTGAGAATCTATTACGAGAGACACTTCATCGAAAATATCATTTGAAACTAAAATTGAACCTATAACAGCTTGTTCAGCCTCAATATTACTAGGTAGCTGTTTCTGTGAGTTTTGTACTACTTTAAAAGGTTGTGTCATTATTATTTTTAGATATTTAATACTAAAAAAATATTTAAAAAAACATCAAAGTTATACATTTTTGTAAACGCCTGTGGAAAAATAATATTAGTTTTTAGCCTTCTCTTCTTCCACAACCTCAATATGAATCTTAGCTTGAACTTCTGCATGCAAATTAACTTTTGCTTCATAAGTTCCTGTTTTCTTAATTTTTTGGATTAAATCTATTTGTGACGGCTTAATATCAGTTTTTTTTGTATCACTTATGTTTTGACAAATTTCCATAGGCTTTATTGAACCATATAATTCACCATTTTCTTTGGCTCTTTTTGAAAACCTGTATTTTGTATTATTTAAAATATCAAATATTTTTTTAGCACTTTTTTTAAGTTCAAGATTTTTTTGATTTAGTTCGTCTTTTTTTTTATTAACTAGATCTATGTTTGTTTTTGAAGCTATTAATGCTTTTCCATATTTTATCAAAAAATTACGACCATATCCTCTTTTAACATCAACTTTGTCACCTATTTGACCAAGATTTTTAATATTTTCTAATAGTATTACTTCCATTTTATATTACAGCAAGGCTAATACTCTTGCTCTTTTTATAGCCTTAGAAAGCTCCTTTTGTTTTCTTTGAGATACCGAGGTAATTCTTGAAGGTAAGATTTTTCCAGTTTCAGAAATATATTTTCTTAACAATTTGGTATTTTTGTAATCAATTTTTGGAGCATCTTTTCCAGACAAAGGGCAGGCTTTAAAAAACTTTACCCCTGGTTTTTGAAATAAACTTAATCTAGAATTTGAGGATTTTGAGTAGCCTCCTTTTTTTTTATTTCCTCTTTTTTTAAACATTAACTTTGTTCCTTTTTTTCAAAAAAGTTTGTTTCAAGATCATGTTTTTTTACTCTTACAGTTAAAAATCTTAGAGCGGCTTTATCAATACTTTCATTTTTTTCAAGCTCTTCAATTGTTTTGCCGGATCCTTCCAATTTTATATGGAAATAAAAACCTTTTTTGTAATTATCAATATTATAACTAAGAGGTCTTAATCCCCATTCTTCTGTTTTCAATATTTTACCTGAATTTTGACTTATAATATTACTGTATTTTTCAAAAAGTTTTTTAATATCTGTTTCTGATATATCGCCTTTTATAATCAGTGTATGCTCGTAGCAGTTCATTTATACTTCCCTTGGTTAATTCGTATTTCTCGAATAATCCGCATTTCTTTGCAGAGGCTGGGGTTTTATACTATTAAAGTTTTAAATATACAACTGCTAAAATTCAATTATATTGTTACTTATTTTTAATGAAAGCAATTTTATTTCCAGGACAAGGTTCGCAGTATGTTGGAATGGGGTCAGATTTTTACCAAAAATTTGATTTGGTGAAAAAAATTTTTGACACCGTTGATAATACATTAGGTTTTGCGTTATCAAAAATTATATTAGAAGGATCAGAATCTGAACTAAAATTAACGCAAAATACCCAACCTGCAATCATGACTCTAGGGGTTTCTATATTTAAAGTATTAAATGAAAAATTTAATTTAGATTTAAATGGGGCTAAATTTTTTGCGGGACATTCCTTGGGCGAGTACACTGCTTTAGTTTGTGCTGGCTCATTAACTTTGGAGAGAGCAGCTTTTTTGCTTTATGAAAGAGGTAAGGCTATGCAAGATGCTGTGCCTACGGGAGAAGGCGCAATGGTTGCTGTTTTAGGAATGCAATTGGATGAAGTTGAAAAAGAAATAGATTTATTACCCAAATCAGAAATTTGCGAAGTTGCAAATGATAACAGTAATGAACAGGTAGTAGTTAGTGGAAAAAAAGAATCTATTAGAATTTTTAGCGAGAATTTAAAAAAGAAAAAAAAAAGAGGAATTATTTTACCAGTAAGCGCACCTTTTCACTGTTCATTAATGGAAAAAGCCTCAATATCAATGAAAGAAAAAATTCAAAATACTGACTTTATAAAACCGAAACCCAGCATAATAAGCAATGTTACAGCTAAGGCAGAAGATGATATAAATAACATAAAATTATTATTGGTTGATCAAATAACATCAAAAGTTAGGTGGAGGGAAAGTGTAAACTACATGATAAATGAAAAAGTCACTAATTTTATAGAAATTGGCCCTGGTAAAGTGCTTTCAGGTTTAGTAAAAAAAATAAATAAAACAGTAAATATTAAAAATATTAGTTCTTTAGATGATATAAATAAATGATTAGTTTTAAAAATAAAAATATTTTGATAACCGGGGCAAGTGGTGGTATCGGAAATGAGCTTGTTAAAAAGTTTGTTTCACTAGGAGGAAATGTTCTTGGAACCGGAACTAAATCCGAAAAATTAGATCAAATAAAAAAAAATTTTCCAAATGTTAAAGTAAAAAAATTTGATATTTCTGAACACTCAAGAATTGAGGAATTTTTAGATGACGTTGCGTTGGAATTGGGAGGTCTAGATATTTTAATTAACAATGCAGGAAAAAATGTTGACAATTTATCGTTAAGAATGAAAGAGGAAGAATGGAAAAAAGTAATTGATGTCAATTTAACCTCTACATTTTTACTATCCAAATATGCAATAAAAAAAATGTTAAAAAATAAATTTGGAAGAGTTGTCAATATCACATCTATTGTGGGTCATACCGGAAATTTAGGTCAGTCAAATTATGCGGCATCTAAAGCAGGGATTATTGCAATGTCAAAAAGTTTAGCAACCGAATATGCCAAAAAAAATATCACAATTAATTGTGTGTCCCCTGGTTTTATAACTTCAGATATGACACTAAATATAGCAGAAAAAGTTAAATTATATTTAACATCAAGGATACCTATGGGAAAACTTGGAACAGGGGAGGACGTGTCCAATTGCGTTGCCTTTTTGTCTTCCGATCAAGCCTCATATGTAACGGGAGAAACATTACATGTTAACGGGGGCATGTATATGTCTTGACAAAAATCATTAATAATTTATTAAGGATTAATAAATCAAATTAAGGAATTACATATGACAGAAGATATTTCAAGCAAAGTGAAAAAAATGGTAGTAGATCATCTAGGTGTAGATGAAGCAAAAGTTACTGATGAAGCAAACTTTATTGACGATTTAGGTGCCGATAGTTTAGATACTGTAGAACTAGTTATGGCTTTTGAAGAAGAATTTGGAGCTGAAATTTCTGATGGCGAAGCTGAAAAAATTCTAACCGTAGGTGATGCCATTAAATTTATTGAAAGCAAGTCAAATTAAATTTGTTTTAGAGACTCAATAACATCAGCCAAAAAATTCTAGATATGTTAAGAAAAAAAAATGGTATGATGTTTGTCCTATCTTCCCCATCAGGAGCAGGAAAGACAACATTAACAAAAAAAATAGCAAACAATAATTCAAATTTCAAAATATCAATATCACATACGACTAGAACACCTAGGCCAAATGAAATAGATGGAAAAGATTATTATTTTGTTAATGAAGAAAAATTTAACTCATTAATTAAAAGTAAAAGTTTTTTAGAACATTCCAGAATATTTGATAATTATTACGGAACACAAAAGGAACCCGTGTTAAAATTTATATCTGAAGGAAAAGATGTATTATTCGATATAGATTGGCAAGGGACTCAACAGCTAAAAAGTGTAAAAGATATATTGTTAGTTACTTTCTTCATACTTCCACCCAATATCGAAGCTTTGAAAAGTAGATTACTAAATCGTCATGAGGGACAAGAAAAAATAATTAAGAAAAGAATGAATAAATTTAATGAAGAAATTTCACATTGGAACGAATATAACTACATTGTAGTAAACGATGATTTAAATTTATGTTATGAAAAAATATTAGATATAATTTCTTCTGAAAAAAAAGGAATTAAAAAAAATCAAGATTTTAGTGAAATAGAAAAAAAAGTTAAAGAATTAACTAAATAAATTTTCGTATTTCATAGCAATATTATAAAACGTTTCTTTACTTAATTCGCCTGGTCTTTGTTTTAAGTTTATATTTAGTTCCTCTGCAACCGAAACATTATTTTCAAACAATTTCAAAAAGTTTTTGTTGATAATTTTTCTTCTATTTGAAAATAATATTCTAGTTACTTTTTCAAGATTTTTCGGATTTTTAATTTGAAACTTAGTATTTTCCTTTGGAGTAAAAGATAAAACACTAGATTTAATTTTTGGTTTAGGAAAAAAGCAATTTTTGGAAACGTCAAAATGCTTTGTTATTTTCATTTTCCAATTACATAAAATTGCTAATCTTCCATATTCTTTAGTATTTTCTTGTGCTGTAATTCTGTCAGCAACTTCTTTCTGGAACATTAATATTAACATTTTATACCAAGGGGGCCATTTTTTAATAAGCATAAGGTAAGCCAATATTTGTGTAGAGATATTATATGGAAGATTACCAATTACGATTATATTTTTATCTATATTTTTATTTTTAATTATATTTAATATGTCATCGTTAATTATTTTAATATTTTTATAATTTTTAAATTTATTTTTAAGAATTAGAGATAAATTTTTATCTTTTTCAATTGCATATAATTTTTTAGGATTCATTTCCATAATTTTTTTTGTCAAATTTCCGTTACCTGATCCAATTTCCATAATTGTTTTATTTTTTATATCAGCAATTTTAACTATTTTATTAATTATATTTTGATCAATTAAAAAATTTTGACCTAAACTTTTTTTGGCATATTTAATAAAATTCATTATTATTTTATTAAATTAAAAAACTTGATTGATTCAATTAAACTTTTTGGGCTAGCAATATTATGGCCCACGATATTTTTTGCTACACCATGATCTGGTGATATTCTTATAAACGGTAGACCAAGGGTAATATTTATAGCATCATATTTAAATAAAGTTTTAAAAGGCGTTAACACCTGATCATGGTACATTCCAACTATAACGTCAGGTTTATCTTTAGTATTAAAAACAAAAGCAGTATCGGGCGAGATTGGTCCAGCTACTTTTATCTTCATTTTTTTAATATTTTTTATAGCAGGTGATATAATTTTTTCTTCTTCTGCTTTATTCAATCTTGAAAAATTATGGGGATTTAATCCTAAAACAGAAATTTTAGGTTTTTTATTAAAATTATCTTTATAAAAATTATTTATAGTTTTAACTTTTTTTATTAATATTTTTTTATTAATTTTACTGCTTATTTGTTTTACTGGTATATGAGTTGTTATTGGGGAAACAGATAATTTTTTATTATAAATTAACATTACTTCATTTCCTTTAATACCAATTTTTTTTGACAGAAACTCAGTAACGCCCTGGTTTTTATTTGTGAATAATGTTTCTTTACTAACCGGGCAGTTTATTAATCCGCAGACTTTTTTGTTTTTAATTAAATTCAAACCAATATTAAATGATTTTAATATATATTTATTTGATTTTTTTGAAATTTTTTGAAAAGGTTTTTTTTGTTCATAATCAACATTATATACTGGAAGCTCATTATTTTTTAAATTTTTCAAACTAAAACTATTATTAATTTCCTTAATTTTTATTTTAAAATTTAGTTTTTTTTTTTGTAAATTAAGCAGCTTAACACTTCCTATTACCATGAATGGTTTATGCGTATATAGTTTTCTTAAACTCCAACTTTTAAAAATTATTTCTGAAGATATGCTGTTAGGCTCTCCTGCAATTATTGCTATAGGTTTAATCATTAATAATAATTTATTGAAATTGAACGTTTCAGCGTATCATAATGAGACAATGAGTACATATTAAGTATTTTTTGCTTTTCAGCGTTAACTAACTGCTTTTTTGCTTTTTTTAAATCTATTTTTTTTTCTATTTTTCTTTTATCTCTAACTTTAAAAAATAATATACCTTCAGGTAAAATAATTGGATTTGAAATTTCTCCTATAGATGTATTAACTACTGTAGATTTAAAATTACTAGTCATTAGATTTTCATTAACCCATCCTAAATCTCCACCATTAATAGCGGTTTCAGAAATGCTTAAATCCATAGCAACTTTTTCGAAACCTTCATTATTTATTTTATCTTTTATCTTTTTTACCTCAGAATCTACTTCAGAACTAGCAACTGGTTTTACAATAATCTCGGAAATCAGATACTCATTAATTGCTTCTTTATCTTCGTACGCACTCAATTGTTCATCGATCTCATCTAAATTAACAATTAATCTATCTTTATATAATTCATATATTAGATTGTTCCATAACAGTTCAGTTTTTATGCTTTCAGCAAGTTCTAGATAACTAACCCCATGTGTAGCAAAACGTCTTTTAAGTGTATCGATATCAATATTAATATTTTTTGCTAAATTTTCTAATTCATTTTCAAGGGCAAATTTACTGAATGATAAAGCTGTATATTTTTCAATTTCAATTTTCTTGATATTTCTTTTAATAACTTCACCTACCGCAATTGACTGTAATTCATCTCTTTTATCTTCAGTATAAGGTTTGTCACTTAAAATTAAGATTACTTTAATTTCATTTACTATATCAGAGTTTGTTATAGCCTTATCTCCAATTGTAGCAAACAATGAATCCTTTATTTCTCCATATGCTGATACAGAAAAAAAAATAAATGCTATAAAAAAATAGAGTATTTTATTAATATATATCACGGTTTAATAATAGAAGGTGTTTTTGCTCCACCGAAAGGAACAAAAGTAATTTTAAACATTAACGTATCCTTTTCTTCAACATCACTATCTTTATAAAACTCTCTTCTAAACACTAAGCCAGCGGTTAAGCAGTCAATTTGATACTGGTAACTTATGTCATAAAGCTCTGTGCTATCTGTTTTATAATTTTTTTTGGTTGAATATGATAATTTATTATGATCATTAAAATTAACCGCAACTCCTGTTCCCAGAGAATGCTCTGTACCAACGTGATTTCTTTGTTCCAAATAATCTATATTAAATTCAACTTTACCTAAATTAAAATTAGAGGAAACTTCGTTATAGTTAAGATCATTTAGGTTATGATCTAAAGAGAATTTATAAGCAATATTTCCTATTTTTGAAAAATTATAATTAAATTCTCCCACAACATCTGATGTTTTTTGATCAAGGGAACTTTTGGAAGGTATATCCTCATTTTGTTTTCTGTTGAAAACCTGACCTATTGAGAAGGACATTTTTTCTTTGTCATTACCATTTTCATCTTTCTCATTAATCTTAAAATCAAGTCCCAGAATAGCACTTAAACCATCTTCTATTTCAGAAGTTTTGTTCATCGAATAAAGATTTGCATAATTTAGATTAACATCATCTCCGCTTAAATCCCTCATGTGCCCTGGAGCGTACCTTAACATAAAGTTTGGTGAAACAATTTTAGAAAAATTAATTCCCTTTTTTTTCATTGGTAAAGAACTCTTAAAACTCACTACTCCACTTAACTCATTTATAGTACCTTCAGTTTTATACTCATTCTTAGTATTTTTTGCCTCATAGTTTCTATTTTTTACCATACCTTCCAAAGAGTTTACGAGACCGTTACTAGTTATCCAGTTTTTTGGTGACCAAATAACTTCGTTAGTTAACAAAGTAGTATGTTTATCTGCATCATAATTTTTATAAAATGCATTTGATTGAAAATTGAATGTACCAAATTTCTCAGTAAAAAAAGTATTTCCATAAAGAATATTTGGTAAAAAAAATTCATATCTGTCACTTGATTTTCTCAAATCTTCATACATGGTGCTTGAAATATTTAAAAACATATTTTTTTTACTATAATTATAAGCAATTTTATTTGATAAATTTGTATTCGAGGAGTCCACTAATGAAGTATTTACATCATGTATTCTAAAATATGTGTCATTAGAAGTTCTTTGGACTTCGACAGAAAGGCTGCTGTCATAATCTTTTTCATTACTAAGCTCTAAATCTAAATTAGCAAAAATATGATTTCTAGAACCTTTAGTTTTAGTTGAAGAAATACTTTGGTAACCTTCGGTATAACTTGTGTCTAATGTTAAAAATCCATTTCGGAAAGCTTGTCTATATTCGTTTAAAAATAATATGTTTTCATTTGAATAAGTTTTAGTTGTGAAAGTTAGATCTCTGTCATGGCTGATTGCCCAAAAATAAGGTAATCCAAATCCTGTTCCAATAGATGTTGAATCTGTGAAAAAGGGTGCTAAAAAACCAGATTGTCTTTTAACCGTTGGATCTGGATGAAAAAATTTAGGGAAATAAAATATAGGAACTTCATAAAATTTTAGCACTGCATGATCGTAGTAAATAGTTTTTTTTGTTTTATCATGGCTGATTTTTTTTGCTTTTAAAGACCATGGAGGACACTTATCTTCTCCTCTATTTTTACAAACAGTAAAAACACCTTTCGACATAGTAGATTTATTTTTTGTGAGATATATATCATTTGATACAAATCTAGGATCGTTTTCTTCACTAAGACCAAAAGTTTTTTTATCTAGTAAAACACTTACATCAGAACCTATCATTTCTTTTTTTTTGGTATCTACATGAAATTCTTTAAAAAAATATCTATTTTTATCTTTATCAATTACCCTAATGTTTCCTACAGAAGAAAATAAATTTTTGCTTATTTGATATTGAAACATATCTAATTTAACAATGTTACCTTCTATATCTGTAAGTACAGAATATTTATCTGAACTTATAATTTTATTTATAGTTTCATAAGCAATAAAATCAGTTACAAGCTCATAACCGCCTTTTAAATTTGCCTTTGAATTTTGGAATGTATTAATTATTTCATTTGTTTTGTCATAGGTAGCTTTATCAGTAGTAAGAAGATTGTTATCAGCATCAAAAACTTCAACAGAGCCTTCGGCAGTTAGAAATTCTTTTGATCTTTCATAAATTATTTTATCAGCTTTAACTGTTATGCCATCTTGGTCAGTAACCACAACCGAACCTTTGCCAGTAACAATATTATTTTTTTTATCTACAGAAATTTCCTTTGCCTCAATATTAAACTCTTCAGCCTGAAGGCTATTATTCATTAATAATAGGCTTAATAGCAAAACAGCTATTTGAAATATTTTATTTTTGATTAGCATGTAACATTCCTACTGCACTAAAGATAAAAATAATAACAATTGGCATCCAAACTGAAACTTCAACAGATAATTTATCTGTTTTGCTTAAAGCAGATGAAAAGTCATTGAAATAGAATATTATTACACTGGTAATTATAGCAATAAATACATAGGTCCAATTACTCTCTTTAAACTTTGTTCCTAATGTAAAAAAACCACTTAACAAAACCATACTTAGAAGAAAAAATGGAAATGCAAAAGATTGATGCATTTTTGCTTCCATCTCTTTTGTAGAATAACCTCTTTCCTCCAAAAGTTTGATTTCTTTTTTAATACTCCAAAAAGAGACAGTATCAAGATTTGAATATAAACTTTTAATTTTATTGATATCGTATAAGCTTTTGTAATAAAAAGCATCATCACCGTTGCTAAGCACATTTCCATCTTTATCGGTTATGTTGACATTATTAAGCTTCCATGTGGAGGTGCTAATATTTGCTTTTTTTGCTTCAATTCTTTTAATAAAATTATAATCATTATCAAATTGATAAATTGAGATATCCATTAAATAAAAATTGTCGTACTTAGAGGATTGTATTATATAATTACTTTCTGAAGTTTTTTCCTTTATCCATATTCCGTTTACAGTTACAGAAGCTAAGGATTCTTTTTCTTTCTCATAAGAACTTTTTATAGATTCATATTTTTTTATCATAACAGAAGTTAGCGGACTAATAGAAGTAACTAGAACGATACCCAAAATAACAGCTAACATGCTAGGAACATTTATTATTGATAAGTTTGATATTCCAGAAGCTTTTAAAGCTATGATTTCATCAGTTTTTTTTATTTTTAAAAAAAACCAAATTCCAGATAATAAAATTATAAAAGGAAATATATTATAAACTAAATTTGGAACAAATAGCATCGACATGTAAATAGGAACTTGAATTCCAACTTGATAATCTTTGAAAAAATTTATTTCTTCAAATAAATTAACGATAAAACCTAAACAAACAAAAATAAAAGTTATATTTAAAACTACTTTTAAAAATTCTTTGGTCAAGTATTTAATTATTACAAATGATTTAATCATAATTATTAATTTAAATTTTCATATTTAAAAGTTCTTACTAAAAAAAAATAAGTTATAGGTAACAGTACAATTGGGATTAAATAGTATAAAAGATTATTATTAAAAGAATTTCCGGAATATCTAACGGTTATTTCTGAAGCTGTAAGCACTATAAAACAAACAGTAAAATAAATATATTTTCTATATGGAGAAATTTTTTTATCTTTTCTGGTTGAGAGTAAAAAACATATAATTAAGGAAATTAAAGGAATATAAATAGGCATTCCAAATCTTTTATTAATTTCAATACGCAAATCTTTTTGATAATCAGAAGTTAAATTACAGTTTTGCATGCGCATATTTTTTTCCTTTAAACATCTTAATACTTGAACAGTAGATGTTTCTTGTATTTTGGGTTCTGTAATTGTTTTAGTTGTTAGACCTGAAAGATTTATTATAGTTTTTTCAAATTTAATAATATTTACTTTACTGTCCTTCGAAGCTTTTTGGATACTACCATTATGTAGAATTAAACTTTGTTCATCTCCAGACATATAACCAGATTTTGCAAAAATTGTTGAACTAAGATTAGGAGAAGAAATATTGGTTAAAGTTTGTCCCTGGTCTTTAATAAAAATATTTGATAATGTCCCATCAACATTTTTTTGGTTTACAAAAATTGTAAGACCTTCAACTGTGTCGTTAAATTGTTTTTCTTTCAAAAGTGAAGATGCAAATTGAAATTGGGAATTTTTTATTATAGACCTAGAATATTTTAAAGTTTCTGGGGTAACAAAGCATGAAAGCAAAACTTGTATTAGAGTGATAATTAAAGAAATACGAAATATTAGATAAACTATGTGAATTTTATTTAGACCAGATGTCCATAACACAATTAATTCATTATCTTTTTCCAACTTTATGATAGTTATTATTGAAGCTATTAGAAAAGTGAAAGGAATTAGTTTTGTTATTACTTTTGGCAAAAGTAAAAAAGAATAATAGAGATAGACACGAAATGCATGCCCATCTTCTGTTACTAAATCTAGAAAGTTTACTGCTTGAATAGTCCAAATAATTGCAGTAGCCGCAAAAAGGACAAGCACAAAATAGCGTAAAAATTCATGAAAAAAATATTTGTAAACTCTATTATTCATAGTAAATAATGGTTATATATAGTTAATAAATCAACTTTGAATAGAATTCAATTTATACGTTAAAGAAAGGAAAAATGTTAAGTTTTACAAGCAGTTTGAGTCCAGATAGTGAGGCTTTAGTCGTATTTGTGACAGAAAAACGGGAGTTTAAAGATAGGAAAGTTGCAATACCAGACAGCACGATTCAAAAAATCAATTCTTTTTTAAAAGAAGAAAAATTAAAAAAAGAGGAACAGGATATAAATTTTTTCGAAATTTCGAATAAGCAAAAATGTTTTATAATCAAAGTAAAAAATAAATTTTCTGGCTATTGGCCACAAGAAAATGGTGGAAACTTTTTTTCATATATCAAAAAATTTAAAGATATAAAAAAAATAGATTTCTATCCAGACAGTTTAAATTTGGATGGGAACAGTTTAGTAAGTTTTTTTTCACAATTTATTTTTGGTTTTAATTTAAAAAGCTATACATTCAATAAATATAAAACTCTAAATAAAGAAAAAATTAATCAAAAAATTAGCTATAAAATTATAACAAAATATAAAAAGGAAATAGAAAAAAAATATAAATATTACAACTCAATACAAGAAGGGGTATTTTTAACTAGAGATTTAGTTTCAGAACCGCCAAATGTTTTAAATCCTAAAGTTTATGCACAACAGATACATAAATTATCAAAACTCGGACTTAAAATTAAATCTTATAATGAAAAAGAATTAAAAAAATTGGGTTTAAATGCATTGCTTGGGGTAGGTCAAGGTAGTGCCAATGAAACATATTTAGTTACACTCGAATGGAATGGAAAAAAAAATTCATTAAAAGATCCTCTGACTTTCGTTGGTAAAGGAGTTTGTTTTGATACGGGAGGTATTTCTTTGAAACCAGCGAGATTTATGGAGGAAATGAAATATGATATGGCGGGGTCAGCAGTTGTTGTAGGTCTTTTAAAATCTCTTGCTTTAAGAAAAGCAAAAGTAAATGCAGTTGGAGTAGTGGGATTAGTTGAAAATATGCCGGGAAGTAATGCTCAAAGACCGGGAGATATTGTCAAATCTTATTCAGGTAAAACTATTGAAGTTCTCAATACTGATGCTGAAGGAAGACTTGTTTTAGCTGATGCACTTAGTTTTGCAGAAAAAAAATATAAACCAAAATTTATTATAGATTTAGCTACATTAACCGGAGCAATTATTGTTAGTTTAGGGGAAGAGTATGCGGGTTTATTTTCTAATAATGACGAATTATCAAAAAATATTTTCAAAGCAAGTGAAAATGTAAATGAAAAAGTATGGAGATTACCACTTCATAAGAATTATGATAAACTCATGGATTCTAATATAGCTGATGTTCAAAATATTAATTATGCCGGAGGCGCAGGATCTATTACTGCCGCACAGTTTTTACAAAGATTTATATTAAACAAAACTCCCTGGGCACATTTAGATATTGCTGGAATGGCTTTTTCAAAAAAAGCTGCAAATTTAAATCCAGGGGGAGCTACAGGTTTTGGGGTAAGATTATTAAATAATCTTATAAGAGAGTACTACGAATAGTCCTATGATTGAGCAAACTTTATCAATCATTAAACCAGATGCGGTAGAGCGTAATTTAGATAATAAGATAAAGTCTTTTTTTGAAAAAAATAATCTAAAAATTTTAAAAAGTAAAAAAGTAAAAATTTCTAAAGAAGAAGCTTCGGAATTTTATAAAGTGCATCAAACCAAACCATTCTATAATGATTTATGCAATTATTTGTCGTCCGGTCCTATTATTGTAATGGTTTTAGAAGGAGAAAATGCTGTATTAAATAACAGGAAATTAATGGGAGCAACTGACCCCAAAAAAGCAGAGGAAGGTACACTGAGAAAAATGTACGGTTTATCAATAGATAAAAATTCTGTTCATGGATCTGATAGTGTTGAAAATGGAAAAAAAGAAATAGATTTTTTCTTCAAATAAACAATTATTTGAATATCGAAATTATCGATTGGGGATAAAGTTTATGTTCTTGTTTTAAAATTCTTTGTTTCAAAGATTTTTCCGTTTCATTTTTGTATATTAAAACTTTTTTTTGCAAAATTATCTTGCCAGAATCTAATTTAGAATTAACAAAATGGACGGTGCATCCAGAGTACTTTTCTTTGTCCTTCAAAACTCTTTTATGTGTATTTAGTCCTTTATATTTAGGTAGTAAAGAAGGATGAATATTAACAATTTTGTATCTAAAAGTTTTTATAAAATTTTGTGACAAAATTTTCATAAAACCGGCTAAGCACAAAAATTTAATTTTCTTTTTTTTAATTTCAAACAGACAATTTCTCTCAAAATTATTTTGATTTTGTGATGAAAAAAATTTGAATGGAATATTATATTTCTTCGCAAATATAATACCTTTTGCATTAGGATTGTTTGATATGATTAATTCAATTTTAATTGGAAAATTATATTCTCTTGAATTTTTAATTATAGATTCAAGATTCGATCCATCACCAGAAATAAAAATACATGTTTTTATTTTATTTACCATTTTAATTTTCCGAAAGTTTTAATTTTTGTTCTACTTTTTGATACTAAGCCAATTTCATAGGGTTTATAATCTTTGGAAAAAATTTTCTTAATTTCATTAATTTTTTTTTTATTTGCGATTATACAAAAGCCAACTCCACAATTAAAAGTTTTTAACATTTCAGGATCACTAATATTTTTATTTTTTATCCATTTAAAAATGGGTTTAATTTTGATTTTTGATAAGTTAATATTTAAGCATAAATTGTTAGGAACAATTCTAGATAAATTGTTTAATAATCCTCCTCCTGTAATATTAGCACAGCCATTAATTAATTTTTTTTCGTTAATTTTATTTAATTCACTTACATAAATTTTTGTTGGCTTAATTAACTCTCTTTTAATTTTTTTTGATAAAGACAAATTTTTATTTTTTAACAAATATCTGACAAGTGAAAATCCATTAGAATGCAAACCAGATGATGGTACAGCCAAAACTACATCGTTAAATTTTACTTTATTTTTAGTAAGTAAATTCTCTTTTTCAACCAAACCAACTGCAAATCCTGCTAAATCAAATTTATTTTTTTCATAGGTCCCCGGCATTTCAGCAGTCTCCCCGCCAACCAAAGCACATCCCGCTAACCTACATCCATAAACTATGCCGTCTAAGATTTTTTTAACTTTTTTTATTTTCAGTTTGTTAATTGCTATATAATCTAAAAAAAAGATAGGTTTAGCCCCTTGAACAATTAAGTCGTTCACACACATGGCAACCAGATCTATGCCTATTGTGTCATATTTTTTTATTTGATTTGCTATCTCAATTTTTGTTCCAACACCATCAGTTGAAGATACAATAATAGGATTTTTCATTTTTAACTGTGAGATATCGTATATAGATCCAAAACTACCTATATTTTTAAAAGATTTTTTTTCTTTATATTTTTTGTAAGTTTTTCTTGATATTTTAGATATGTAATCTACTAACTTATCAGCGGATGCCATATTAACACCGCTTTTTTTATAAGTATTATAGGTTTTTTTCATGAGGAATTGTTATAGATGCTAAATTTTTTATTAAACACTTTAAGACAATATATATTTATTATTTCAGCAGCAACTATATTATTGATCGTTCCATACTCAAAAAGTTTTTCAGAAGAAAATATTTTTGTAGTGGATAAAGTTAAAGTTGAGGGGAAAGTTGATATAAATTATTCTAGAAATAAATATATTAACAAAGCGTTTACAGAATCATTTGAAATACTTATGTCTAAAATTCTAGTATCAAGCGATTTAGATAAAATTAAAAATATAAAGTTGAACAAAATAAAAGATTTAATTAATAGTTTTCAAATTATTGAAGAGAAGTATGTAAAAGGTAAACACGAAGCAACTTTTAAAATATTTTACAATGAAAGAAAAATAAAAAATTTTTTAGCAAATAAAAATATTTCCTTTTCTCAACCAAGAGAGATCCCTGCAATTTTTTACCCGGTTCTTTTTGTAAACGATGAAGTGCAAAGTTTTAGCGAAAATTTTTTTTATAACAAGTGGCAAGAAATTGAGATTAAAAATGAACTTATTGATTTTATATTACCCTTAGAAGATTTAGATGATTTATCAAAAATACAAGAGATGAGAAACAAAATTGAAGAACTAAATGTTACCGGGATTGTTAATAGGTATAATAGCGAAAATTATGTTTTTTTATTTATGTATTACAAAAATAAAAAACTAAAAACTCATATTAAACTAAATTTTGATAATAATAAAATTAGCCAAAATATTACTTATGAGATTAATAATATAAAGAACGAGGATAAATTAAGTTTTATTTTGAAAGATTTAAAAATAAAGATTACAGACATATGGAAAGAAATGAATTATTTAAATCTTTTAATGCCATTATCAATTACTGTAAAATTCAAGCATTCAAATATTCAAGATCTAGATAAATTAAAAAATGTTTTAAAAAAAATAAAAATAATTGATAACTACGCACTTGAAAAATTTAATATAGATAATTCTTTTTTTAAAATTTATTACTATGGAAATCCAAAAAGGTTAAGTTCGGAACTTTTTAAGTTTGGTTATGGGTTAAATAATAATCAAAGTCATTGGGAATTACTTGCAAATGACTGACCAGTTAATTTTAAAATTTCCTTCAAAGAAAGTATATTTAAGCGAAGATTATTTTGTTTCTTCGAGCAATCAAGAGGCTTATGATTTTGTAAATAGCTGGCCAAAGTGGTTAAAGAGAATAGCAAATATATTTGGACCTACAGGATCTGGAAAAACACATATAGCTTCAATTCTGAAAAATAAAACATCAACATTAGAAGTTCAGTCACATGAGCTAAGTGATAAAATTTTTTTTGAGTATAAAACAAAAGAGGCATTGTTAATTGAAAATTTAGACGAAAAGATTTCAGAAAATTTACTTTTTTCTTTGTGGAACTTAGCTTTACAAGATAATAAATATCTTTTAACAACTTCAATAAAACCTATAAGTGCCTACAAATTTAAATTACCTGATTTAAAATCTAGAGTTGATAGCTGTATAAGTATAGGTTTAAAACTTCCAAATGACGATTTAATGAGTGTTATACTTGCTAAAAATTTCTCAGATAAGCAAATTAATGTTGAAAAAAAACAAATTGACTACATTATAAAAAGAATTGACAGGTCTTATGAAAAAATATCCAAGTTTATTTCAATTTTAGACAAATATTCTTTAAAAAAGGGTAATCCAATTACTTTAAAATTAATTAAAGAAGTCCTAAAAATGATATAATTTTTTAACAAGGAATCACTTTGCATAAATATAGAACTCATACGTGTTCAGAACTAACTAAGAAAAATTCTGGTAAAACAGTTAAACTATCTGGCTGGATTCATAGAAAGAGAGATCATGGCAATCTTCTTTTTTTTGATTTGAGGGATCATTTTGGTTTAACTCAATGTGTAATAGAAAACAGTAATGATTTTTTTAAAACAGTAGAAAAAATAAGACCAGAGTCAGTTGTTTGTGTGACTGGCGAAGTTGTTAATAGATCTTCTGATACAGTAAATAAAAGTTTGCCCACAGGCGAGATAGAAGTAAAAATTTCATTATTACAAATTTTATCCGAATCTAAAGATTTACCCATGCCGGTTTTTGGTGAACAAGATTATCCAGAAGAAACAAGATTGAAATATAGATTTCTGGATTTACGCAGACAAGAAATGCACAAAAATATTGTTTTAAGATCTAAGGTAATTTCTTTTATAAGAAATAAAATGATGCAAGAAGGTTTTTTGGAATTTCAAACTCCAATATTAACAGCTTCTAGTCCTGAAGGAGCACGAGATTTTTTGGTTCCAAGTAGAATGCATCCTGGAAAATTTTATGCGTTACCACAAGCCCCGCAACAATTTAAACAAATGGTTATGATTTCAGGATTTGATAAATATTTTCAGATAGCTCCATGTTTTAGAGATGAAGATGGGCGCGCAGACAGAAGTCCCGGAGAACATTATCAATTAGATATAGAAATGTCTTTTGTTGAGCAGGATGATATATTTAAAGCAGTAGAACCTATTTTTTTTAAACTTTTTACAGAATTTGGAAAAGGAAAAATTATTTCTAAAACTCCGTTTAAAAGAATTACTTACAAAAATTCAATGCTAAAATATGGAACAGATAAGCCTGATTTAAGAAATCCAATTGAAATATTTGATGTTACTAAAATTATGGAAAGAGATGACGTTAAACTAGATATTTTTAAAAAATTGATCAAACAAGGTGGAGTTGTTAGAGCTATACCTGCTCCTAATACTTCTACTAAACAAAGGAGTTTTTTTGATAAATATAATGATTGGGCAAAAGAGGAAGGAGCAAAAGGACTAGGTTATATTATACTAGAAAAAAAAGACGGAAAATTAATGGGCAAAGGGCCTATCGCAAAGTTTTTTTCCGAAATAGCTATTAATGAGTTGGTAAAAATTTGTAAGTTAACGGAAAAAGATTCAGTTTTTTTCTCGGCAGATAAGGTAAAAGATGCGGAAAGAATCTCTGGCATTGCTCGACAAAAATTAGGTAAAGAACTTAATCTTATAGATAGTAAAAAATTTGAATTTTGTTGGATAACAGACTATCCCATGTATCAATATGATGAGAAGGAGAAAAAAATTGATTTTAGTCATAATCCTTTTTCCATGCCCCAGGTTAATTTTAAAGACTTTGATAAAACTGATCCTCTATCTATACTTGCTTATCAATATGATTTGGTTTGTAATGGATACGAATTGTCTTCAGGAGCAATAAGAAATCATTTACCTGAGTTAATGTATAAAGTCTTCATGAAAGTAGGTTATTCTAAAGAGGAAGTTAATAAAAAATTTGAAGGTATGATAAAGGCACTTTCATACGGAGCTCCTCCGCATGGTGGTATGGCTCCAGGGATAGATAGAATTGTTATGTTACTAGCTGGGGAAAGCAATATTAGAGAAGTTACGCTATTTCCTATGAATCAAAACGCTCAGGATTTACTAATGGGGGCACCTTCTAAAGCAAGTGACAACCAACTCAAAGAATTAAATATTAAAGTTTTAGATAAAAAAAAATAATATTTACTTCTTACTTTTTAAATTGATTCTAACATCACTTAAATCAATAAGCTTGTCTTTGTAATTACTTCTTACAAAGCCTTTGCTTGTTATATCTTTTACTAATTTTAAGAATGTATCTTCTTCATCACCGCTTATAAAGTTGCTACCTGAAGATTTGCTAATAGATGGAGTGTGAGCTAAATCTTCCCTACCTAAATATGATATAGCTAGCTCTCTAAAGATGTAGTCTAAAATAGAAGAAGCATTTAATATTCTGTCATTTCCTTTAATTTCGCCTGAGGGTTCAAACTTAGTTTCAATGAATGCATCAACAAATTCATCTAAAGGCACACCGTATTGTAGACCTAATGATATAGCTATGGCGAAGTTATTCATTAAGGCTTTTACAAGTTCTCCTTCTTTATTCATATCAATAAAAATTTCACCAACTTTTCCATCATCATACTCTCCTGTATGAAGGTAAATTTTATGATCGCCAATAGTAACTTTTTGTATATATCCTTTTCTTCTATCTGGCATTTTTGATCTATTATTATTTATTTTTATAGATCTCTGTATATTTATATTATTTTTATCTTCTAAATTTTTTAACCTATCCGGATTACTAATTGTTTCGCTAACTATAGACGGAATTTCTTGAAAATTATCTATTGAGGACTTATCTGAAGAGTGATCCGTTTTATCTTTGTTGTTTATTGTCTTAGTTTTTCTGTTATTTAACTTAACATCAATTATCTCAATTTTTCCATCCTTTCGATGTTGTAGCTCAGAAAGTTTTTTTTCATTTAGTTCTTCAAGTTTATGAACTATTTTAAATGAACACGTATAAAAGGTCTCAACCAAGTACTTAGTCATAGAATCTGTTCTCCAAAATTTGATTATTTTTTGAAATTGTATGCATTTGTATGATATATACTAAATATGGTTTAAGTCTAATAAATTATTTACAATTTCTAATTGTGTGGATTTATAAACTTAAATAAAAATTATTATAAAATATAAAACGAATCAAAAAACTATGAAAATTTTTTTTAAACAGATATTTACTTGGTGGAACCGACAAACTTTTGGAACTTTTATTTATACATTATTTAATGGTAAATTGGTTGGAAGCGATGAATTCGGCAACAAATATTATTCCAGTTCTTCAGGAAAAAGATGGGTTATCTATAAGGATACGGTTGAATCTACAAAAATTCCTCCAGAATGGCATTTATGGATTCATTCTCACAAAAATAATAAACCTATTGAAAACCCAAGTAAATTTAATTGGCAAAAAAAATATGAAGAAAATTTAACAGGAACTAAGAGAGCTTATAAACCACCGGGATCGTTATCATCTCAATCTAAAAAAGAAATAAAAAGTTATGAGACTTGGAAACCTTAAAATATTTATTTTCTGTATTATTTTGTATTCTCAAAGCACCATCTCTCTTTATGGGGATGATAGTATTAAATCTGTCCCTTTAATTAATCTAGAAGATTTGTCCCCTACGTTTGAAGAAGATAAAGATGAGCTGGAGAAAGCTGAAGAAAAAAATAATACTACGAGCGATAATGAAAATCTTTATGATGCTTCTACGTCAATTAAAAACGATAAAATTTATGTAAACTTAAAAGCTTTAGATAAAATAACTGCCAAAACATCAGATTTCAGATTAGCAGTTGGGGAGAAAAAATTTTTTGGTGCGTTAGAAATTAAAGCATTAAAATGCCAAATGTCCGAGGGAGCAGATATTTCTGATACAGTTGCTTATTTACAAGTAAAAGATTTATCTGCAAAAGATAATAATCAAGTTTTTTTATTTAATGGTTGGACTTTTGCCTCAAGTCCTACCTTACAATCGTTAGACCATCCTGTTTATGATTTATGGATTACTAGTTGTGAAAATATCTAATAAAAAGATTCTTTAACCAGCCAATTAACATCAAAGTCAGAACTTATAAATTTTTTATGACTAAGTATTTTTTTATGTAAATCAATAGTAGTAGAAATTCCCTCTATTACAAATTCGCTTAAAGACCTTTGAATTCTTTGTATCGCTTCCTCTCGGTCTCTTCCTTGGCAAATAAGTTTGCAAATTAAACTATCGTAATAAGGGGTGATTTTACAACCTTGAAAAATTGCACCATCCACTCTCGTTCTGAAACCAGAAGGTTGATGACATACAGATATAATACCAGGACTTGGTTGAAAGTTTTTGCTTGGATCTTCAGCATTTATTCTACATTCAATAACGTGACCACGAAAAGTTATATCAGACTGTTTTAAAGATGTTTTTCCTTTAGAAGCAATTTTTATTTGTTCTTTAACAATATCTATACCACCTCTAATTTCAGAGACTGGATGTTCTACTTGAATTCTCGTATTCATTTCTAGAAAAAAAAATTTTCCTTTGTCATAGATAAATTCAACAGTTCCTGCACCTTCATAATTAAGCTTACTTACCATTGCTACAGTTTTATCTAACAAAGCTTGTCTAGTTTTTTCGTTTAGTACTGGACTTGGAGATTCTTCAATAAGTTTTTGATGTTTTCTTTGTACAGTGCAGTCCCTTTCTCCCATATGTATGGTTGTTTTTTTATCTGATAAAATTTGCACTTCTATATGTCTAGGTTTTTCAAAATATTTTTCAATATACACATCTTCATTCAAAAAATATTTTTTTGCTTCTTGCTTCGCTAAAGAAAGAGCAACATCAAGTTCTTGTTCACTATTAACAAGTTTCATTCCTTTTCCACCACCACCTGCTGTAGCTTTGATCAAAACTGGATATCCAATATTTGACGAAATTTTTTTAGCCTCTTCTAAAGATTTAATATTTCCCTCAGAACCTTCGATGATAGGAAGACCAAATTTTTTTGCTGTTTTTTTTGCTTCAATTTTATCTCCCATTTTTTTCATTATCTCTGCACTGGGCCCAATAAATTTTATTTTATTTTTAGTAACAATTTCTGCGAAGCGATAATTTTCCGATAAAAATCCATATCCAGGATGGATAGCATCAGCTCCAGTAACATCTGCTGCCGACATAATCGCACCTACATTGAGATAGCTATTTTGAGGTTTATGAGAACCTATACAAATACTTTCATCAGCTAAACGAACGTGCATTGATTCCGAATCCACATCAGAATGTATAGCCACAGTAGGAATATCTAATTCTTTACAGGCTCTGATAATTCGAACCGCTATTTCCCCACGATTTGCAACTAAAATTTTTTTAAACATTATTTAACAGAAATAAGTGGTTGACCAAATTCAACTGGCTCACCATCCTTAACTAAAATTTCACTAACTGTTCCATCTTGGGTTGAAGGCACATGATTCATTGTTTTCATTGCTTCAACAATCATAATAGTTTGACCTTTTTTAACTTTTTGCCCAACTTCAACAAATTTTTTTCCACCAGGTTCTGGTGCTAAATATGCCGTTCCTACTATTGGAGAAGTTACACTTGTTTCATTTTTTTTAACAAGAGGATTCTTTTTTATTTCTGAAGATATAACGCTAGCGCTATTAATTGATCTTGAAACTTTAACTTTAGTAGAACCCTCAGCATATTCAATTTCGCTAAGATTAAATTCTTTTAGATAATCCACTAATTCTTCAATAATTTTTTTGTTTATTTTCATTTAGTAAGAATTTCTTTCATAGAGTCTAATGCCATAATATATCCTTTTACACCAAATCCACAAATAATTCCTTTAGCGGCTTTGCTGATTAAAGATTTTTTCCTAAATTCCTCACGATTATATATATTTGTAATGTGAACCTCTATTGCAGGCAATTTAACAGCAAGAAGCGCATCCAATATAGCAACGGAGGTATGTGTATAACCCGCTGCATTTATAATTATTCCATCAAACTCACCTTTTGCCTTTTGTATCATCGTTACTATTTCACCTTCAATATTTGATTGATCAAATGCAATTTTAACACCAATTGATTTTGCATGAGATTCGCAATTCTTTTTAAGTTCTTCAAGTGTAACTTTTCCATATTTAGTCTCCTCCCGTTCTCCAAGAAGATTTAAATTAGGGCCATTTATTATTAGTATTTTTTTTGTCATTTAAATAAGTTAAAATAATTTAAATGAATAACTTAAATGTGGCAAAAATACAATTAAATGGAAATCCTTACGAAATACATGATGGGACTAATTTAATTCAACTACTAAATAAGCTTAAAATACATAAAAATAAAGTAGCCATAGAAGTAAATGGGGAAATTATTGAAAAAAATAAATATACAAATTTAATTTTAAATAAAGATGACAAAGTTGAGATTGTTCATTTTATCGGTGGCGGGTAAATTTATGGAAGATGTTTTTACAATAGCTAACAAAAATTTTAAATCAAGATTGATAGTTGGAACTGGAAAATACAAAAATTTTGAAGAAACAGCAAAAGCAGTGGTAGCATCAGGTGCAGATCTAGTTACAGTAGCTGTTAGAAGAGTAAATATTTTAGATAAAGACCAACCTTTATTAATGGATTATATAGATCCTAAATCAATTACATATCTTCCAAATACAGCTGGCTGCTATTCTTCAGAAGAAGCTCTAAGAACATTGAGGTTGGCTAGAGAAATGGGAGGATGGAGATTAGTAAAATTAGAAGTTTTAGGGGATAAAAAAACATTATACCCAAACATGATAGAAACAATTAAATCGACAGAAATTTTAGTTAAAGAAGGTTTTGAAGTTATGGTTTACTGCACTGACGATCCAATCATGACAAAAAAATTGGAAGACGTAGGTGCTTGCGCAATTATGCCTTTGGGTGCTCCTATAGGTTCTGGACTTGGGATACAAAATAAAACAAACATTAAAATTATTAAAGAACAGTCGTCAGTTCCAGTAATTGTAGATGCTGGAGTCGGTACAGCGTCTGACGCTACAATTGCAATGGAGTTGGGATGTGATGGCGTTTTAATTAATACAGCTATAGCAGAAGCAAAAAAGCCAATATTAATGGCGGAATCAATGAAACATGCAGTTTTGGCAGGAAGAAAAGCATTTATAGCAGGCAGAATGAATAAAAGAAATTACGGTAGCGCCTCATCCCCAGAAAAAAACTTAATATAATTTTTTTAATATATTAATAATTAACAGATTTTTTGCCATGATAGTTGTCTCTTTTTATTTTTGAGTGATAATTAAATTTTTTTTTGAACTTACCTCGTTTATTAAATTTTTTATTTCTAAAATTTTTTCTAATGTGATTTTTCTTTTGAATATTACTTTCAGTACGTTCAATATTTTCAACTTTCATTATAGTTTTTTTATTTTTATTTAGTAGTTCTATTTTATACTCAGGAATTATTAAATTTTTGTCAGAAATTAAATTAAAGTCAAATTTATATTTTTTTTTGAAATGATTTATTTCCTTTTTTAAATTTTCTTCAATATAAATTTTAACCTTCTCAGGAATATTAATATTTATTATTTTAGCTTTATTAGAGAAAGCCAATTCTTCAGATTTTTTTATTATTTTTAGAGCAAAAGAGTCTAAAGATAGTGTCATTTTCCATTTAATAGAACTTTCCCTTAATCTTTGTCTTGTCATTTCTAAAAGACCAAAATTGCTTATTACTCCAAACTGGATTCTAGCTCTATCTTCCTTTAGTTTTTCCTTTAAAGTTCTTTCGACCATTCTTCTATTATGAAAATTTAACATATCAATAAAATCTATAACAAGCAGTCCAGATAAATCTCTAATTTTAATTTGTCTTGCTATTTCGTCGGTAGCTTCAAGATTGGTTTTTAGAGCAGTTTTTTCAATATTTACTTCTTTGATTGACTGACCAGAGTTTACATCAATAGATACTAAAGCTTCAGTAGGATTAATTACTATATATCCGCCCGATTCTAACTTAACAACAGGTTCAAATATTTTATTTAAATCTTTTTCTATTCCAGTATCATGAAAAAGAGGTATTTTACCTCTGTATTTTTTTATTTTATTTAAACTTTCAGGCATTAACAGTTTCATAAAATTTTTTGCTCTTTGATATCCTTCATTTCCATCGATAATTATAGTTTTAGTTTCGCTATCATTCATATCTCTCAAAACTCTTTTGATAATGTCACCCTCTTCGTGAACCAAAGATGGAGCTATTGATTTTACTGCTTTATCTTTAATTTCTTCCCAAACACTAATTGTATTTACTATATCATTGTTAAGTTCATTTTTTGTTTTGTTTAATCCTGCGGTTCTTACAATCAGTCCCATATTTTGAGGAATTTCTATTTCTTGGAGCATATTTCTAATCTTTCTTCTGTCATCAGAATTCATTATTTTTCTAGAAATACCTCCACCTTTAGAAGTGTTTGGCATTAAAACACTATATTTTCCTGCCAAAGATATAAAAGTAGTTAGAGCAGCACCTTTTTGTCCTCTTTCTTCTTTTAAAATTTGCACTAATACTATTTGATCTGGCTTAATTACCTCTTGTATTTTATATCTTCTTATTCCATACCTTTTTTTTAAATCATTAAAATTACTTTTTCTTCCAATCGAAGAATTTTCATTTTTAGGCTTATCACTTACATCTACAGATTCGTTTGTGTTATTAGAACTTTGTGATTGATCTGGAGATGTATTGGGTTCTTCAATATTGTTACTTTTTTCTTTAAGTTCTTGTCTTAAATTTTCCTCTTCCTTTTTAAGTCTATCTAAATCATCGTGTGGAATTTGATAGTAATCTGATTGAATATCGTTAAAAGCTAAAAACCCATGCCTATCTCTACCATAATTCACAAAGGCAGCCTGCAAAGAAGGTTCTATCCTACTTATTTTTCCTAGATAAATATTATTTTTTAAATTAGGTTTATTTTTGTTCTCGTACTCGTATTCTTCAATACGATTATTTGATTTAAGTACAACCCTAGTTTCTTCTGGATGCGATGCATCCACATATAAATTTTTTTCCATGAATATTTTTTCCTGTATGTAACTTTTTGATTGTTCATATTTTTAAATTTTGTAAACAACTATTATTCAACTATACCTTATATTTACAAAGAAATATATGTAATTTTCCCTACTAAATTTCAATTAAATTAAAAAATGCCTTAAGAAGGCCAAAATTAGATTATTCCTTTGAATATGTGCTAGGTTTTTTTAGAAGATTCGCGAGATTGATAATCGCTGTTTTTGTGTTGGGAATAATTTTCGTATTTTCAACTTTATGGTACTTTTCTTCAGATTTACCAGATTACAAGATATTGGCTAATTATAAGCCGCCCGTCTCAAGCAGAGTACACTCAGGAGATGGGCAGTTAATAGCAGAATATGCCATACAAAAAAGATTATTTATTCCATACGATTCTATACCTAAGAAAGTAGTATTTTCTTTTTTATCCGCTGAGGATAAAAATTTTTTTTCACATCCGGGTGTAGATGCAAAAAGTGTAACAAGAGCTATAATAAAGAATTTAAAGAACATTTTTTCTGATAAACGATTAGAAGGAGCTTCAACAATAACTCAACAGGTGGCTAAAAATTTCCTTTTAACTAATGAAGTTTCAATTAAAAGAAAAATAAAAGAAGCTATTTTAGCTTTTAGAATTGAAAGAGCTTATTCAAAGGAACGAATCATGGAATTATATCTTAACCAGATATATTTGGGTGAGGGGACTTATGGCGTAGCAGCTGCTAGTTTGGAATATTTTGATAAGGCCGTTGGTGAATTAAACTATAATGAATCTGCTCTTTTAGCAGGTCTACCCAAAGCTCCGAGTAAGTATAATCCTTATAAATCAAAAAAGAAAGCAACAGCTAGAAGAAATATAGTGTTAAAAAATTTATATGAAAACTCTTATATAGATAAAGCAGAATATGAAAAATTAATTAAAAGTAAGATAAAATTAAAAAAAAGAAAAATTAAATTATTAGAAGAAGCAAATTTTTATTCCGAAGAAGTAAGAAGAATAATTAATGAGAGATACGGATATGATGACTTGTATAAAGGGGGACTTTCAATAAGAACTCCGTTGAATACAAATTATCAAATAGAAGCGATAAATGCTCTTAGAGACGGATTGGAAGAATATGATAGAAGACATGGATGGAGAGGTACAGTCACAAATTTAAAAGAAAAAGATTGGATAAAAAAAATAAAAGAATTAAAAATTGATAAAAGTCTAAATTGGAAATTAGCAAAAGTAATAAAAATAAATAAACTATCAATAAAAATTCAAACTGAAGACAAAGAAATAGGATTTGTAGATTTCCAATATGCTAGCTGGACAAGAAAAAAAAGTTTTGACGATTTTTTAAAGTTGAATGATATAATTTATGTTAAAAAAATAAAAAATAAAAAATGGTCATTAAAACAACTGCCTAAAATTAATGGATCAATAGTCGTAATGGATCCATACACCGGAAGAGTCCTTGCTATGGCTGGTGGATTTAGTTTCAAGTTAAGTGAATTTAATAGAGCGACAC
Source organism: Pelagibacteraceae bacterium AG-414-E02 (assembly GCA_003214615.1). Taxonomy (GTDB): domain Bacteria; phylum Pseudomonadota; class Alphaproteobacteria; order Pelagibacterales; family Pelagibacteraceae; genus AG-414-E02. The sequence goes on along the minus strand of QCLK01000001.1, from coordinate 10,931 downwards.
AAGCTAAAAGACAACCAGGATCAGCCTTTAAACCTTTTGTTTATGCTGCAGCATTAGAAAATGGTTTTACACCATCAACTTTAGTGTTAGATGCGCCTTTCGTTATAGACCAAGGAGAGGGATTAAAAACTTGGAAGCCTGAAAATTATGGAAAAAAGTTTTATGGACCTTCAACTTTAAGAACAGGTATAGAAAAATCTAGAAATTTAATGACGGTGCGTATAGCGCAACAAGTTGGCTTTGATCAAATAACAAAATACACGAATAATTTTGGGATATACAAGGATGTGCCAGAACTTTTGTCCGTATCACTGGGCTCTGCAGAAACAACCTTAATTAAGCTAACAAGTGCTTATTGCACTTTTGTTAATGGAGGTAAAAAAATTACCCCAATTTTTATTGATAGAATTCAAAATAGAAGAGGAAAAACTATTTTTAATTCTGATAAAAGAAAATGCCTAGGTTGTGCAGAAATATCTTATTTGCGAGAAGAAATACCTACTATTCAAGATAATAAGGAACAAATTATTTCTCCAGAGACTGCTTATCAAGTTACCTCAATGATGGAAGGAGTAATTAAAAGAGGCACAGGTAGAAAATTAAGAAATTTAAATTTAAATCTAGCAGGGAAAACAGGAACCACTAATAAAAATATGGATGCTTGGTTTTTGGGTTTTACATCAAAATTAGTGATAGGTGTGTATGTTGGTTTTGATGAACCAGAAAGTCTAGGAAAATATGAAACTGGTGCCAAAGCTGCTTTACCAGTTTTTAAAAAGTTTGTTAAAAATGTTATTAAAAAAAAAGATGCACGTCCTTTTAAAGTTCCAAAAGATATAAATCTAGTCATGATTGATGTTGAAACTGGACTTCCTCCTGATAACAACACTAAAAGTGTAATATACGAGTCCTTTAAATCAAAAGATATTTTTTTTACTAACCTTGAAAAATTGTCTAATAAGGATAGATTAGGAATTGATGATTCTAAAAAACAAAAAATGGTTCTAAAATTTTATTAGTATGGATGATAGTAAGGGTAAGATCGCAAAAGTAAAGAAAACAGTTGAAAATGTCAGGAGGTATCTTTGAAAAAAAAGATGCCAACAAAAAAATATTACAGCTCGATAAAAAAATAAGTGAAAAAAATTTTTGGAAAGATAGATTATCAGCCCAAAAAATTGTTAAAGAAAAAAAATTTCTAGAAGATATTTATAGTAATTACAATTTAGTTGTGAATGAGTTAGATAATTTAGAGGAGCTTTTACACCTCGCGTTAAAAGAAAATGATGCTTTGGTTATAAAAGATTGTGATAAAAAAATTATACAACTTCAAAATCAAATTAAAAAAACTGAGGTTTCTTGTTTCCTGTCAGGTGAAAACGATCATTTGGATACCTATTTAGAAATACATGCTGGTGCCGGAGGTACAGAAAGTCAGGACTGGGCTCAAATGTTAAGAAGAATGTATTCTAAGTGGGCAGAAAAAAAAAGAGGAAGTATAGAAATAATCAGCGAACATAAAGGCGATGAAGCTGGAATAAAATCTAGCACACTTAAAATAAAAGGATCTTATATGTACGGATGGTTAAAGTCAGAATCTGGTGTTCATAGATTAGTAAGAATATCGCCTTTCGATTCGGGCGCACGAAGACACACTAGCTTTGCTAGTGTTTGGATTTATCCAGTAGTAGACGATAGTATTAAAATAGATATTCAAGAAAAAGATATTAGAGTAGATACATATAGATCTAGTGGCGCAGGAGGTCAGCATGTAAACACCACAGACAGTGCTGTTAGAATAACACATTTACCAACTAACATTGTTGTACAATGTCAAAATGAAAGATCTCAACACAAAAATAAAGAAACATGCTTTAACATGTTAAAAGCTCGTTTATATAAATATGAAATGCAAAAAAAAGAGGAAGCATCAGAAAATTTAGCTAAATCAAAAACTGATATTGGCTGGGGTCATCAAATAAGGTCTTATGTTTTGCAACCTTACCAATTAGTTAAAGATTTAAGGAATAATTTAGAAAATACCGATCCCGAAAGTGTGCTAGATGGAGATATTGATGGTTTTTTAGAAGCCACACTTTATAAAACAAAAGAAAAGAATCTATAAATAAAATAATGGGTAAATTTTTAATAAGATTTTTTTTTTTAATAGTAATTAGTGCTATTATTTTAATACTTTATTTAAGTTTTTTTGGAATAAAAACAGACAAATTCGATAATTTAATTAAAGGAAAAGCAAATGAAGTAAACAGACATGTAAAACTAAATTTTCAGGAGACAAAAATTCATATTAATCCAAAAAAATTTAATCTTGTTGTTAAGCTACAAAGTCCAAAAATTTTAATAAAAAACAATACAATCGATTTATCAAAACTAGATTTATACTTATCACTAAAATCTTTTTTTAGTTCTGATTTTTTATTAAAAAAAGCTGAAGTTGCTTTTGTAAGAAATGACATTAAAGATTTGGCTAAAATCACCAATATTTTTCTTCCTAGAATTATAAATAAACAGCTTAAAAAAGTGTTCGCAAAAGGAAATTTGGAAGGAGAATTCAATATACCATTTGATCCAAATGGTGATATTGGAGAAGACTATGGATTTTCAGGTAAAGTTTCTGATGCCTCTATTATTTTGACAAAAGATTTTGCAATCAAAAATTTTACAACAGAAATACAACATGGCCAAGGAGTAGAAGAAGGAGGCTTTGCTATTAAAATAACGAAAGGTTCGTTGTTAGATTTAGAGTTGGCAGGGACTATAATTAATCTAAAACGTGAAAAAGATAAAACAAAGATAAAAAGTTTATTACATACAAAAGGAAAGCTTAATACTTTTGAAGTTAAAAAAATGTTATCTCTTTTTGATCTAAATAAGTTTGAATTTAAAGATATTGATACTAAAGTAGATTTGAAAACAAATATCAATTTTTATTTAAGCAAGAGATTAAAAATAAAAGATTTATCATATAAAACAGAAGGTAAAATTTCTTCACTCGAACTTCAAACCAAAGAAAAAAAAATAATAAGGAGATATCTAGCAAATTACGATCCAAAGTTAGTAGCTAAAGATATTATTGTAAAACTAACCAAATCTAAATCCAACCAAACTGCCGAATTAAGAGGTTTAATAAAAATAAGAGAAAAATTTGATAATTTTAAAATTAATGAAAAGTATGATTATAAGAAAAAAAATTTTGCAATTAATGGTTTGTTAGATTTAACTAATTCTGAAGTTAATATTTCAAGATTGAATTATAAAAAAAATAGTGGAAAAAAATCTCAACTGCTTTTTGATATAAATTTCAATTTAAATAAAAATTACAATATAAAAAATTTAGAACTTTTAGAGGGTAATACTAAAATTAAATTAGCCAAGTTAATTTTAAATAAAAATTTTGAAATAATTGATTTTAAAAATATTAATGTTAAAACTTTTTCTGATGGAGTTAAAAATAATGATTTTTCTGCATCAAAATCTAAAAAAATTATTATTAATGGTGAAGTTTTTGATGCACAATATCTTCTAAAATCTCTTTATAAAAAAGATGCCAGAAAAACCTTTGGCAAAAATTTTAAGAGCCATATTAGTGTAAATTTTGAAAAAACCTTAACAGGAACAAATGATGATGTTTCTAATTTTGCTATGATTGCTTTCATTAATAATGGATCGTATGAAAAGTTAAGTTTGAAAGGAAATTTTTCAAAAAATGAAATAATTGAAATGTCTATTTATCAAGTAGATAAAGATAAAAAAACTCTCCAAGTAATATCAGATCGTGCTCGACCTTTTATAAAAAACTTTGATTTTGTGAAAGGATTTGAAGGTGGAAAGCTGGAATATGAATCAATTATTTCAAAAAATATATCAAATTCAAAGTTAACAATTACAGATTTTAAAGTTTCAAAAGTTCCTGCTTTGGCAAAGCTTTTAACTTTAGCATCTTTACAAGGTATAGCAGATACTCTTAGTGGTGAAGGTATACGTTTTGATTCATTTGAAATGAAATCAAATTCAGAAGGCAATGTATTAAATATTGAAGATGCATTAGCCATAGGGCCTGCGGTATCAATTTTATTAGAAGGATATGTAGATAAAGGTAAAGTAGTTAGTTTAAGAGGAACATTAGTACCAGCTACTAAGCTTAATGCAATAATTGCTTCAATACCGATTGTTGGAGATATTTTAGTGGGAAAAAAAACAGGAGAAGGTGTGGTCGGAGTAAGCTTTAAAATGAAGGGGCCACCAAAGGATATAAAAACTACTGTTAATCCAATTAAAACAATTACTCCGAGATTTATCGTACGGGCTATTGAAAAAATGAAAAAAAATAATAAGGAAAAAGCTAAATAATTTTTATAATTACATGCTGCTTTTTTCCATGAGAAACTTTCATATTATTTTCAGAATCGAAGTCGCTTTGATTAATTATTTTTAATTCATCAGTTACTGTTTCGTTATTAATTTTTAAACCATTATTTTTAATCATACGTCTAATTTCACTTTTAGAATTAGCCAAGTTAGTATGAAGAACCAAATCTAATATATTAATGCCATTAGTTATTATATTTTTTTTTATTTTTACAACAGGTAGATTTTTACCAATGGATTTATCTCCAAAAGTTTTTAGAGCTGTTAATTCAGAATCTTTTGCGGCCTTAGATCCGTGGAGCATTGCTGTAGCCTCGTTAGCAAGTAAAATTTTGAGTTTGTTTATGTCTTGGCTATCGTTTTTTAAACTATCTATTTTTTCAACATCTAAATCTGTAAAAAATTTTAAAAAGTTAATCACATCTTTATCATCAGTATTTCTCCAGAATTGCCAGTAGCTGTATGGTGAAAACATTTTTTTATTCAGCCAAATAGCTCCTTTTTCAGTTTTTCCCATTTTAGCACCAGACGACATTGTTATTAATGGAGTAGTTAAACCATAAGATTGTTTACCATCCTTTCTTTTTATTAGGTCAGTTCCATTAACTATGTTTCCCCATTGGTCAGATCCTCCTATTTGCAAAACACACTTATGTTTTTTATTAAGTTCGTAAAAATCATAAGCTTGAAGCATCATATAGTTAAATTCCATGTAACTAAGAGATTGTTCTCTTTCCAATCTTAATTTAACACTGTCGAAAGTGAGCATTTTATTTATAGTAAAATGTTTTCCAATTTCTCTTAAAAAATTAATATAGTTTAGTTTGCCTAACCATGAATAATTGTTTACAAAAATTGGTTTGGTTTTTGGGTTTTTCGATTTTAAAAATATCTTAAATATATTTTCAATACTTTTAATATTTCTATTAACTTCATTTTTATCAAGAATCTTTCTAGTTTCTTCTTTTCCTGAAGGATCGCCTATAAGTGTTGTTCCTCCGCCAAGAAGAACTATTGGTTGATGACCATATTTTTGAAGTAGGCGAAGACACATTATTTGCATTAAACTACCAACGTGTAGACTTGGAGCTGTGCAATCAAAGCCAATGTAGGCCTTGATTTTAGATTTTGACATTAAATCGCTCAAAGACGTCTGATCAGTACATTGATTAAAATAACCTCTTTTTTTAAATTCTGTTAGAAATGTATCTTGCATGAATTTTTCAGCTTCTTTAAAGTTGTAATATACAAGATTCCTTTTAAATTAAATATAATTTATGAGCAAATTCTATAATAGTTTAGGCCTAATGAGTGGCACATCCGCTGATGGTGTTGATGCTTCGATTATTCAATCAGATGGCGATATCAAATATGAAGTAATTTTAGACAAATATTTTAAGTATAACCAAAGTATTTATGAAAAAATTCATGGAGTTAAAGAAGAAATAAATAATTCAAAAGATTTAGTAAAATTAACGAAAAAAATACAACCTCTTGAAAAAGAAATTACAAGATTTCATGCAGACGTTGTTAATAAGATCGTAAAGAAATCCAAATTAAATATTAATTTTGTTGGATTTCATGGGCAAACTATTTTTCATAATGCTAAAGAAAAAATTTCAAAACAATTAGGAGATGGAAAACTTCTTTCAAAACTTACAAATAAAACAATTATTTGTAGTTTTAGACAAAACGATTTGAAGAATGGAGGGCATGGTGCTCCACTAACTCCAATATTTCATAAATTATTTAAAATAAAATTTAAAATCAAAGAAGTTGCGTTTTTAAATATAGGGGGGATAGTAAATTTAACTATCATCTTAAACAATAATGATATGTCAGGAACTGATATTGGTCCCGGCATGTGTTTGATTGATCGATGGTTAAGAGAAAAGTCAAAAAAAAATTATGATAAGAATGGAACAATAGCTAAATCAGGAAAAATAAATAAGGTTATACTAAACAAGCTTTTAGAAAATTTTTACGAGAAAGAAAATATTTTGACAAAAGGTCCAATACAATCATTTGATACAAAATATTTTAATTATTCATTTGTTAAAGATTTGTCCTTAGAAGATGGGGCTGCTACATTAACAGAATTTACTGCTCAAATAATAATCTCATCCCTTAAAAAATTAAATCTTCACAGAAAGGAAATAATTCTATGTGGCGGAGGAAGAAAAAACAATTTTTTATTCGAAAAATTAAAAAAAGAAAATCCTTATATGAAATTAATTGATGAATATAAAGTTGATGGTGACTTTATAGAGTCCCAAGCTTTTGCTTATCTTGCTATTAGATCTTATCTTGGAAAGCCTATCTCTTTTCCTGAAACCACTGGAGTAAGTAAACCGTGCACTGGCGGTTTGATTTTTAAAAATTAAGCAACAGATATTTTGCTCTTTATGTAGCTTTCTATAATAGAAGCTAATTCTTTTTCTTTACCTTTGTAAAAGTGATTAGCTTTATCAATACAATCAAATTTTACATCAATATTTTTTTGAATACTAAATTTTTTTTTCAAACTTAATATACTTTCTTCTGATACTAATTCATCATTTTTTCCATATACCATTAATCCGGATATCGGACAGGGAGCAAGAAAAGTAAAATCATAAACATTTGGCTGTGGTGAAATTGCTATAAATTTATTTACCTCTGGTCTTCGCATAATTAATTGCATACAAATTAATGAGCCAAAAGAAAAACCAGAAACCCAACACTGGCTATACCCTGGATTTTCTCTTTCTATCCAGTCTAGAGCTGCGGCAGCATCAGAAAGCTCGCCTTGGCCATTATCAAATATTCCATCACTTTTTTCTACGCCCCTAAAATTTATTCTAATCACAGAAAATCCATTTTTGAAAAAACAATTATAAGTCTCAAAAACAATTCTGTTATTCATTGTTCCTCCATATTGCGGATGTGGTTGAAGCACCAGTGCAACAGGAGCCCCTTGCTGCTTATTTTTAAAATATTGTGCCTGTATCCTCCCGCTAGGACCGGGGATAAAAATTTCTTTGCTCTCGTTTTTCATAATTTACTAATAATGATAACTATTTTCAAAAAAATGATTAGTTTTATACCATGATTAGAGTGTGGTTATTTTAATTATTTCTATACTTGACTATTTTAGTAGGATTAAATAAATAAAGTTAATAAAATAGGACTTATTTGATATGAAATTAACTAGTAAAGGAAGATATGCAGTTATGGCCATGGCTGATTTGGCAAATAACAATGCTAAAACACCCACAAATTTAACAGAAATATCATTAAGGCAAGGAATTTCAATTTCTTTTTTAGAACAGCTCTTTTTAAGATTAAAAAAAAATAATCTAGTTCTTAGTTCACGAGGACCTAATGGGGGATATACACTAAGCAAGGCTCCTGAAGAAATTAAGCTGTCCAGTATAATTAACGCTGTTGATGAAAAAATAAAGACTGTTAAATGTAAAAAAGAATCCAAAAGAGGATGTAATGGAAAATCAATAAAATGCATCACTCATGACTTATGGGATGATCTTGAGAATCATATAAATAGTTTTTTTGAAAAAAATACTTTAAGAGACATAACTTACAGAGCAAACAAAGATAAACAAAAAGAATTAAATTTATGAAACAGCAAGAAATAGAAAAAGTTAAAGAATACAAGTATGGCTTTACTACTGATATTGAAAGTGTAAGAGCACCAAAAGGTTTAAATGAAGAAGTTATAAAATTTATATCTAAAATTAAAAAAGAACCTAAATGGATGTTGGATTGGAGACTTAAAGCATTTAACAGACTTAAAAATATGAAAGAACCAAATTGGCAAAAACCTAAGTATCCAAAAATTAATTATCAAGATTTATACTATTACTCTGCCCCAAAAAGTGCAAAGAATAAACCTAAAAGTCTTAATGAAGTAGACCCAAAGCTATTGGAGACATATGCTAAGTTAGGCATTCCTCTTAAAGAACAAGAAAAACTTAGTGGTGTAGCAGTTGATGCAGTTTTTGACTCGGTTTCAGTTGCTACAACTTTCAAAGATAAATTAACTGAAAAAGGAATTATTTTTTGCCCAATATCTGAAGCAATTCAAAAACATCCAGATTTAGTAAAAAAATATCTTGGTTCTGTAATTCCTATTACTGATCATTATTTTGCTACATTAAACTCAGCTGTTTTTACTGATGGTTCTTTTGTTTACATCCCCGAAGGTATTAGATGTCCAATGGAGCTTTCAACTTATTTTAGAATAAATGCATCAGAAACTGGCCAATTTGAAAGAACATTAATTATTGCTGATAAAGGAAGCTACGTAAGTTACCTTGAAGGTTGTACAGCACCAATGCGTGATGAAAACCAACTTCATGCTGCAAATGTGGAATTAGTAGCTTTAGATGATGCTGAAATAAAATATTCTACAGTCCAAAATTGGTATCCTGGAGACGAAAATGGTAAAGGCGGGATTTATAATTTTGTTACTAAGAGAGGTGCTTGTAGAGGAAAAAATTCTAAAATTTCTTGGACACAAGTAGAAACCGGATCAGCAATTACCTGGAAATATCCTAGTTGTATTTTACAAGGTGATAATTCTGTAGGTGAGTTTTATTCTATAGCAATTACTAATAATCATCAAAAAGCAGATACAGGTACTAAAATGATACACATAGGAAAAAATACAAAGAGCAAAATTATATCAAAAGGAATTTCCGCTGGTTACGCAGACAATACTTATAGAGGTTTGGTCGATATTAATAAAAAGGCGACTAATTCTAGAAACTATACACAATGCGACTCATTGTTGATGGGAAACAAATGTGGAGCTCACACAGTTCCTTATATTAAAAATAAAAATTGTTCGTCAGTAGTAGAACATGAAGCAACTACTTCAAAAATAAATGAAGAACAATTATATTACTGTAACCAAAGAGGTCTTAACCAAGAAGAAGCCGTAGGTTTAATAGTCAATGGTTTTTGCAAGGAAGTATTACAGCAATTGCCAATGGAATTTGCTGTTGAAGCTCAAAAATTAGTTGGAATAAGTTTAGAAGGTAGTGTTGGGTAATGACAAATAGATTTCATTTAGCAATACCAGCAGGAAACTTAGATATAGCATTAAAATTTTATTGTGATGTATTAGGTTGCAGCAGGGGTAAAGCCGAGTTTAAATATCCTGATGCATGGGCAGACATTAACTTTTGGGGTAATGAACTAACTTTACACGCAACTGATCCAAAGAAAAAGAATAATGGCGAACGTCATAATGTTGATATGGGCAATGTATCAGTTCCACATTTTGGCGTACATTTAGATGCTACAACGTTTAAAAATTTAAAAGAAAGACTAATTCAAAAAAAAATAAAATTTATAGACCCACCGTATATAAGATTTAAAGGAGAGGAAAAAGAACAGGAAACGATGTTTATTGAAGATACAAATGGTAACTGTATGGAAATAAAAACTATGAAAAATCCTGATTCTTTATTTAAAAAAGAAAAATGATTATCGATAAAAAACTTGATGAATATAGGAGAAATATTGAATCACTTCAGGCAATTGATAGTTTAGAAGTTTATCGATGGTTAATTTCACTAGGAGAAAAGTTACAAGAAGATCCTTTAAGCAAAGTGAAGTGTACCGGCGAAAACAAAGTAGATCGCTGTCAGTTTGATTTATTTGTTGATATGGAAAATAACAAATTCAAAGCGTGGAGTAATGCTATGGTAGCCGGTGGTTATGCATACATACTATTGGATATTTTTAATTCCTCTCCGATGAATGAAGCAAAAAAAATTACCGTAGAACATTTTAAAAAAATTAAGATGGATGAATTATTAACAATGAATAGAAAAACTGGCTTTTACCAGATGATTGAAATAATGATAAGGAAAGTTCAAAATGTTGGAAATTAAAGATTTAAAAGCATCAATAAATAATAAAGAAATCCTTAAAGGGTTAAATTTAATTATTAATCCTGGGGAAGTTCACGCAATAATGGGTCCTAATGGTTCAGGAAAAAGCACCTTAGCAAATATTTTATCAGGTAAAAAAGGTTATGAAATTTCAGGAGAACTTAAATTTCAAGGAGAAGACCTAAAAGAGGTTGCTGTTGAAGAAAGAGCTCAAAAAGGAATTTTTTTAGCATTTCAATATCCTCTAGAAATACCGGGGGTAAATACAAACAACTTTTTAAAAACATCATTAAATTCAGTACGTAAAGCAAATGGAGAAAAAGAGCTAGATTCAATATCTTTTTTAAAATTAGTAAAGGCAAAATCTACGGAACTAGGAATTGACGAAAAGATTTTATCTAGACAATTAAATGTTGGATTTTCTGGAGGCGAAAAGAAGAAAAATGAGATTTTACAAATGAAAATTTTAGATCCAAATTTCTCAATTTTAGATGAAACTGATTCAGGATTAGATATTGATGCACTAAAGATAATTGCTAAGGGGGTTAATTCTTCAAGAAATGGTAAAAAATCTTTTTTAGTTATTACTCATTATCAACGTTTACTTGATTATATTAAGCCTGATTTCGTTCATGTTTTATC